>NZ_JBIKNQ010000024.1:0-63057 GCF_044358605.1 Ideonella sp. | reverse complement strand
ATCGACATCCCACTCTGAAACTGCACTCGGTTGATCGACATGGTGGCGGCTCCTTGAAAGAACACCGCCAGCTTCTCAGGCTACAGGCTCACCAGATGAGCCTTGCTGAGCTTCATGCCTAATCAGGAGAAGTCTTCTGAAAAAAATTGCAGATGCAGCTCAGTAATGGCATACTACTGGTGCCTTGGTGAGCTAGCGCAAGGAGTTGATTCGCTCCGATGTGACTTAGGGTCGCATTTGCCTGACTGTGCCGGCATAGCCGGCATAGTAAGTCCAGCTCGGTTCCCGAGCTGGACATGCATGTTAGACCTGCGCTCCTACCGGTGCTCGGTCTAACATGCTCAATATTTAGATGAGTATGTAGCTTGCCAAGGCATCCCCAAAAACTATCTTCCGCTGAGCAATGGTACACCCAATTTTTGGATTTTGGGTTGCCCGAGTTGCGGGCAAAAGTACTATCGGCGTACGCAGGCGGGCTAGCAAGTCGTGACCTCCCCGCTATCTTTAGTTTTCATCATCTTTGCTTGTTGCTTGGCGTTACGCCAAGATACCTAGCGTCGGTTGTTTTTTCTTCGGGCTCACACTATCGAAGTTTCGATATACCAAAGCGATCAGGTGGGTATAGGCAAATTTCCGCACCATACCCGACGTTACTTCAATGTCAACGATGGATTGTCCGGAATATCCTTTCCCATGAAAAGGTGCATGTGGCTGCCCATGGTTACGTGGGTGGCCGAAGCATAATTTCCAATGCTAGAAAACACCTCGCCGGCAAGGAATTGCTAAAAATCGACCTTAAAGACTTTTTTCCTTCAATACCTGTAGAGCGAGTAATTGGATATTTCAAATAAGTCGGGTATGCACCTGAAGTATCCTATTTCCTGGGCCGGATATGCTGTTTAGATGATGCGTTGCCTCAGGGGGGCGCAACTAGTCCAATACTCAGTAATATTCTGCTGAGGTATATGGACAATAGGCTGGCATGCGCATCAAATGAATATGGTGTGACTTACACAAGGTATGCAGATGATATGGCATTTTCTGCCGAATCTATTCCCGCTGGTTTCTCGGGCATCGTTGATGCCTGTATCGCAGATTCAGGCTTTCTTGTGAATCCCAAGAAGAGAGTATTGATAGTCGATGGGCGTCGGAAAATTATTGCTGGAGTGGATGTTAGTTCCGGTAAGATGCGAGCGCCCAGGGAGTTCCGTCGTGAGGTGCGCCAACAGGCGCATTTGGCAATTAAGCTCGGCGCGACAGAGTACATTATAAAAAACCGCCAAAACCATAATGCTTTGCCAGAGCTGCTTGGAAGGCTAGCATATTGGCTTCAAGTTGAGCCGGAGAACTCCTTTGCGAAGATGGCATTTGGGGAAATAAGAGGCATGCTGAAAAGCGGCACTTAAGGCTAGTTGGCCTGCAGTCTCACCTGAATCGGCAACCGCCTGCGGAGACGCCTAGGGTCAACAGATCGACCACGGTGTTCTTCTTGTGCGCTTGGGGCACACCAGCGGTACAGTCATCAGCTTTGACCGATTCCGGCAAACTTCGCTAAGTTACTGTCACCCAAGTACTTTCATCTCTTCTGCGCTACGCAAGGATCCAGTACACTTCCCTCTGCACGCATTGTCCAGACCAAACTCATAATCCTTTGGTCATAGGTTCAAGTCCTATACGGCCTACCACCCCACTTCTTCACCGCTGCAGTGGCCCCCATTGGGCATGAGCGCGTGCCCAATCCCAGCGGGACGCTTGCGGCTCGGTGTTTTCCCCTGATGTGCGACTAATTCACGCGTTTGAGCACTCCGGCCGACCCCTTGATCATGGGGAGTGGCGTTGACGCCGCCCTAGGCGGCCGTGACACTCGCGCCTTGTTCACAAGAGCATTGTTTTGAGTCGCAGTTTTTCAGAGTGCGACGCAGAGCAAACGCCTCGGTGCATATCAAAACTTTGTTGTAGCTGGAGAAGCTGAATGACGATCAAGTCGACCCTGCGGTTCACCCGCATTTCCGCAGCATTGGGCCTGGCCCTGGCGACCATGGGCATGGCCCAAGCCGCTGACACTACCCGCGTCATCGTGGAGTTCAAGTCTGAGGCGCAAGCCGAAGCGGCAGCACGCAAGGCGCTGGCCATGCTGGGTGGCAAGGTCAAGCTGGAAATGCTCGGTGGCGGCTCAGTGGCCGCTGAAGTGCCGACCAAGGCGCTGGCTTCCTTGCGTGGTCACGCTGCTATTGCTGATGTGTCCATCGATGCACCTCGTTACGCACTGTCGACCAGCACACCTTCGGCGCCTCCCTACATGGCGGGTCAAAAGACCCCCTACGGCATCAAGCTGGTGCAAGCGGACTTGGTGCCCAACCTGGATGCCAATGCCGCGAACCGTAAGCTGTGCATCATTGACTCTGGCTATGACAACAGCCACGAAGACTTGGCTGGCAACGACGTGACCGGCGAGTTCGACTCTGGCACCGGCTGGTGGTACACCGACGAAAACAGCCACGGCACGCACGTGGCCGGCACCATTGCCGCCATCAATAACAGCGGCGTGGGTGTGGTGGGCGTGAACCCCAACAAGAAGCTGAAGCTGCACATCGTCAAGGTGTTCGGTGCTGACGGCTGGGCTTACTCCTCGACGCTGTCCAATGCTGCGAAGAAGTGCCAGGCTGCTGGCGCCAACATCATCAGCATGTCGCTGGGTGGCTCTTTGAACAACCCGCTGGAAAGCAAGGTGTTTGCTGACCTGCAAGCCGCAGGTATCTTGAGCATTGCAGCAGCTGGCAATGGCGGCAACACCAAGACCTCTTACCCTGCGGGCTATAAGTCGGTGGTGTCGGTCGGTGGCGTGGACATGAACAAGGCGCTCTATACCGCGTCTCAGCGCAATAAAGACGTGGAAATCGCCGGCCCTGCCGTGGCCGTGCTGTCGACCGTGCCCATGGGCAAGGGCACCAATTCCGCACTGAACGTGGGTGCCACCGCTTATGCCCCAGGTGGCATGGCGGGCTCGCCCAATGGCACAGTCACTGCTCCTTTGGCCAACTTCGGCCTGGGCAAGGTGGTGGACACGGCCATGGCCGGCAAGGTGTGCTTGATCCAACGCGGCGAGATCGCTTTCTCTGAGAAGGTGCTGAACTGCCAGAACAGCGGTGGCGTGGGCGCGATTGTTTACAACAACATCGCGGGCGGCTTTGGTGGAACTTTGGGTGGCACTGCCACCACCATTCCATCGGTCACGGCCACTGATGTGGAAGGCGCGGCCATGGTGGCGCAGGTGGGCCAGTCGGCTACCTTGACGGTCACCGCCTCCAACTACGCTGAGTTCGACGGCACCTCGATGGCCACGCCGCACGTGGCCGCCGTGGCTGCAATGGTGTGGAGCCATTACCCCACTTGCACGGGCGAGCAAATCCGCGCTTCTCTGAACAAGAGCGCTTTGGACTTGGGCACTGCCGGTCGTGACACTTCGTTTGGCTGGGGTCTGGTCCAAGCCAAGGCTGCCTTCGACCGCATCAAGCAAAAGGGCTGCGGCAAATAATGTGCTGAGGAGAGCGCTGGAGGGCAGACCACTGCCCCCGGACGCAAGAAGGGGTCCCGCGAGGGACCCCTTTTCTATTGGCAAGTGGCGAGGGTGATCAGGGCAGTTTTTTGATTTGCGTCACCACGTACTGGCCATCCACCTTGTCGGCGGTAAAGCTGACGCGGTCGCCTTCATTCAGACCTTCCAGCAACTGGGCTGGCTTGGCTTTGAAGGCCATGGTCATGGGCGGCATGTCGAGGTTTTTGATCTCACCATGCTTGAGGGTGACTTTGGCTTGCGCCTTGTCGATCTTCTTGATCTCGCCCTCGGCGGCCTGCGCCCACAGCGCGGTGGCGCTGAGAGCCAGTGCGGTCAGGGAGCGACGAAGCGTGAGAGAGGTGAGGTGGTTCACGGTGATTCCTTTCCATCCATTAACGCAGCAGCACGGCAGCCGGAAGACAGGCTCCTAGAATGGGGCCAATGTTGCCACGCCTTGGGGCAACGCAACGATCAACCCACTTCGAGCCTTTTGACACCATGACTGCTGCCACCACCTCGATAGACCACATCCTGCCCCGCGAGAAGGCCGAAATCCTGGCCCAAGCCCTGCCTTACATCCGCAAGTTCCACGGCAAGACCTTGGTGATCAAGTACGGCGGCAATGCCATGACCGACCCTGAGCTGCAGCAGGACTTTGCCGAAGACGTGGTCTTGCTCAAGCTGGTGGGCATGAACCCGGTGGTGGTGCACGGCGGCGGGCCGCAAATTGACGACGCGCTGAACCGCCTGGGCAAGAAGGGCACTTTCATCCAGGGCATGCGTGTCACCGACGAAGAAACCATGGAAGTGGTGGAGTGGGTGCTGGGCGGCGAGGTGCAGCAAGACATCGTCGGCTTGATCAATGCGGCTGGTGGCAAGGCCGTGGGCCTGACCGGCCGCGATGGCGGCATGATCCGCGCCAAAAAGCTCAAGATGCTGGACAAAGACGACCCCACCAAGGAGCACGATGTGGGCCAAGTGGGCGAGATCGACAGCATCGACCCCAGCGTGGTGAAGGCCCTGCAAGACGACGCCTTCATCCCTGTCATCAGCCCCATCGGCTTTGGCGAGAACAACGAGAGCTACAACATCAACGCCGATGTGGTGGCCGCCAAGCTGGCGACGGTGCTGAAGGCCGAAAAGCTCTTGATGCTGACCAACATCACCGGTGTGCTCGACAAGCAGGGCCAATTGCTGACCGACCTGACGGCCAAGCGCATTGACGAGTTGTTTGCCGACGGCACCATCTCGGGTGGCATGCTGCCCAAGATCGCCGGCGCTTTGGATGCCGCCAAGAGTGGCGTCAATGCCGTGCACATCATCGACGGCCGCGTGCCGCACGCCATGCTGCTGGAGATCCTCACCGATCAGGCCTATGGCACCATGATCCGGGCGCGGTGAGCGCCTTGGCGCGTCGCACCGGGCCGGTCTGGCTGTTCGACCTCGACAACACCCTGCACAACGCGGGAGCCTCCGCCTTCAAGCACTTTGACGGGGCGATGAATGCCTACATCGCCGAGCGCTTGCAGGTGAGCTGGGCCGAGGCTGACCACTTGCGGGCCCACTATTGGGCGCGCTACGGCTCCACGCTGCTGGGCTTGATCCGCCACCACGGCGTGGTGGTGCGCGACTTTGTGGACGAGACGCATCGCTTCCCCACGCTGGAGCAGGAGGTCGTCACCCACTCCCATGACATCGCTGCCCTGCGCCGTTTGCCTGGGCGCAAGATCATCCTCACCAATGCAGGCCAGGGCTATGCTCGGCGTGTGCTGCGCGCCCTGGGCATGGACGGCTTGTTTGACGAGATCATTGGCATTGAGCAGATGCAGATGTTTGGCCAACTGCGGCCCAAGCCAGATGCCCGCATGTTCCGTGCGTTAGCCGCGCGCCTAGGGGTTCACCCGAGGTCTTGCATCTTGGTGGAAGATACCCTGCTGCACCAGAAGGCGGCCCACCGGGTGGGGATGCGCACGGTGTGGATGCAACGCTGGCTCAAGCACCATGCACACGGCCCGGAGGTCGGTGTTTACCTGCACCGCAAACCGGCCTATGTCTATGCAAGAATCTCTAAGCTCCAACAGTTGCACCGGGTGCTGTGATGTCCGATTTGCCTGACCCTGCCGATCCGGCCCCCGCCGCAGACCACAGCCCCGCTGAAGAAGCCGCCGCGCCTGCGCGCAAGCGGCCCAAGCCGGGCGAGCGCCGGGTGCAGATCCTGCAGGCCTTGGCCTCGATGTTGGAGCAGCCGGGCGCAGACCGCATCACCACTGCGGCCTTGGCAGCCAAGCTCTCTGTGAGTGAAGCGGCGCTCTACCGCCACTTCGCCAGCAAGGCGCAAATGTTCGAAGGGCTGATCGAGTTCATCGAGTCCAGCATCTTCACGCTCATCAACCAGATCAGCGAACGCGAACCCGATGCTCAGCAACAAGCGCGTCGCATCACCCATGTGCTGCTGCAGTTTGGTGAGAAGAACCCCGGGATGACGCGGGTGATGGTGGGCGACGCGCTGGTGTTCGAGAACGAACGCCTGATCGCCCGCATGAACCAGTTCTTTGACCGGGTCGAATCGCAGTTGCGCCAGTGCCTGCGTGGCGCAGCCGAGCACCAAGGCTCAGCCACCCCCACGGTCGACGCGAATGGCCAAGCCTCGGCGATCACGGCCTTCATCATGGGCCGCCTGCAGCGCTACGCACGCTCGGGTTTCAAGCGCATGCCCACCGAGCAGTTGGATGTGGCCTTGACGCTGCTGGCCTGATCGAAGGCAAGCGGCCTGCAGTGCCCGGGCTCATGCTAGGCAGGCCCTAAACTCTGGGCCCATGACTGAGCCTGTCCTTTCCCCCTTTGCGTCGGCCCTGAGTGCCGAGGCCTTGAATGCTTTGCTTTTTCGAGCTGAGGCCGTGCTGTCTCGCCTAGAAGGCATCTTGCCCAAGCCCTTGAGCGCACCCGATTGGTCCGCTTCGGTGGCCTTTCGCTATCGGCGCCGTCAGGGCTTGGCGGTGTTGGAGCCCGTCAAGCATGTGGCCGACATTCGCCTGTCTGACCTCAAAGAAATCGACGGCCAACGCGACCGCCTCTTGCGCAATACCGCGCAGTTTGTGGCGGGCTCGCCGGCCAACAATGTGCTGCTCACCGGGGCGCGGGGCACGGGCAAAAGCTCCTTGATCAAAGCGTGCCTGAATGAGTTTGCGGCCCAGGGCTTGCGCTTGATCGAGGTCGACAAGGCCGAGCTGACCGACCTGCCCGATATTGCCGAGTTGGTGGCCGATCGCCCCGAGCGCTTCATCATCTTTTGCGACGACCTCAGCTTTGAAGAGGGCGAAGCTGGCTACAAGGCCTTGAAGTCCATGCTGGATGGCACGGTGGCTGCCAGCAGTGAGAACCTGCTGATCTATGCCACCAGCAACCGCCGCCACCTCTTGCCCGAAAAGATGAAGGACAACTTGGGTGCGAGCTATACCGACGAGGGTGAGTTGCACCCCGGGGAAGCGGTCGAAGAAAAGATCTCGCTGTCGGAGCGCTTTGGCCTGTGGATCAGCTTCTACCCCTTCAGCCAAGACGAGTACCTGGCCATCGTGGCCCAATGGTTACAACACCTGGGTGTGGAAGCCGCCGATATTGAGGCCGCGCGGCCCGAGGCGCTGATCTTTGCGCTGGAGCGCGGATCGCGCTCTGGCCGAGTGGCGGGGCAATTTGCGCGTGACTGGGCGGGGCGCCGGGCCTTGGCCCTGCGGCCAGCATGAGCGCGTCCATCGTCACCGGCCCGGCGCAGCCCGGGGACCGCGTGCCCGTGGAGGTCGCCGTTGGCGTCTTGGTGCGTCGGGAGGCTTCGGGCCAAGAAGCGGCCTTCTTGTTGACCTCGCGCCCACAAGGCAAGGTCTACGCGGGCTACTGGGAGTTTCCGGGCGGCAAGCTGGAGGCTGGCGAAACCGTGCACCAAGCGCTGCGCCGCGAGCTGCAAGAAGAGCTGGGCATCACCATTGGCGAGAGCCACCCTTGGCAGCAGTTGGTGATGGACTATCCCCATGCCCGCGTGCGCCTGCACTTTCATAAGGTCTTTGACTGGACGGGCGAGTTCGAGATGCGGGAGCGCCAAAGCATGGCGTGGGAGACGCTGCCTGTGGCCAGCCAACCGGTGCTGCCCGGCACCATTCCTGTCTTGCAATGGTTCGCGGCAGAGCGCGGCTTTGTCGGGCCAACGCACCGAGATTGAGCGCCTGTCACGAGGCGGACTCTGTCTGACGGCTACACTTTCGCCATGAATTGGTTGGACAAGGTCCGTTGGGACAAAGAGGGGCTGGTGCCCGCCATCGCGCAAGAAGCCTCGACGGGCGATGTGCTGATGTTTGCATGGATGAACCGTGAAGCACTGGCCTTGACGGCCGAGCGCATGCAGGCCGTCTACTGGAGCCGCTCGCGCAACAAGCTGTGGGCCAAGGGCGAAGAATCTGGCCATGTGCAGCAGGTGCATGAGATCCGCCTCGACTGCGACCAAGACGTGGTGCTGCTCAAGATCACCCAACTGGGGCATGAGCCTGGCATTGCCTGCCACACTGGCCGTCACAGCTGCTTTTATGAGCGTTTGGAAGATGGCGAGTGGAAATCTGTGGACCCGGTCTTGAAAGATCCGGCTTCCATCTACAAATAAGGTGGCCATGAACTCCAACGACACCCTGGAACGCTTGGCGGCCGTGATCGAGAGCCGCCGTGGCGGCGACCCTGACAAAAGCTATGTGGCGCGCCTGTTCCACAAGGGTACGGACGCTATTCTGAAAAAGGTGGGCGAAGAAGCCTGCGAGACGGTGATGGCCGCCAAAGATGGCGACAAAACCAAGATCGTTTACGAGGTGGCCGACCTGTGGTTTCACAGCCTGGTGGCCTTGGCCCACTTCGGCTTGAGCCCAGCCGAGGTCTTGGCCGAGCTGGAGCGCCGTGAAGGCCTGTCTGGCCTGGAAGAATTTGCGGCCCGCAAAGCCCAACAACGTGAGAGCGAAGGAGCTTGAGCATGGATGAAGCCCCCCAGGTGGTGTTGAGCCCCGAGCGCGAGTCCTCGCTGCGCACCATCGGCATGATCAGCTACTTGCTGCACGGCATCGTCGCGGTGGGCGCTGTGGTGCCGGGTTTCCAGCCCAGCATCTTGTTGCTGGTGGTGGCCTTTTTCATTGACCTGTTCAAGAAAGACGACGCCCGAGGCACTTGGCAAGAAAGCCATTTCGCGTGGCGCATCCGCAGCGTGCTGTGGGCCTTTGGCCTCTACCTCATCACATCGCCGCTCTTCTTGCTGTTGGTTGTTCCCGGCATGGTGGCTTGGCTCATCATTTCGCTGTGGTTCCTCTACCGCGTGGTGCGGGGCTGGCTGGCCCTGAACGACCGCCGAGCCATGCCCACCTGACACCGACGTCGACCCTGCCATGAGCCACGCCGACCCCCACTGCATCTTCTGCAAAATCATTGCAGGCCAGATCCCGGCCAAGAAGGTCTATGAAGACGAGGACATCCTCGCCTTCCACGACATTGCGCCCTGGGCGCCGGTTCACATTTTGGTGATTCCTAAGCGCCACATCGTGTCGATGGCCCAGGTCACGCCTGCTGACGCGCAGGTGCTGGGCCGCATGATGACGCTAGTCCCCACGCTGATGTCGGAGTTGGGCGTGAACAACGGCTTCAGACAAGTCATCAATACCGGGCATGATGGGCACCAAGAGGTCCTGCATCTGCACATGCATGTCATGGGCGGGCCCAGACCCTGGAGTCGGGGTTGATGGCTCAGGGCATTTAAGGCGAGACATCGGGCCAGCATCAGTGGCCGACTAGAATTGACTGTTTCCTAGACTGGAGAATGACTATGGGTTCGTTCAGCATTTGGCATTGGCTGATCGTGTTGATCGTTGTGGTGCTGATTTTTGGTACCAAGAAGCTCAAAAACGTGGGCTCTGACTTGGGTCAGGCGGTGAAGGGTTTCAAGGATGGCGTCAAGGGCGGCACTGAAGGGGAGCCTGAAGCGGCCCCTCCGCAGCAAGTTACGGCCAACAAGGCGACTGACACCAACACCGTTGACGTCGACGCCAAGACCAAGTCTTGATGCATGATTGACTTTGGCTTTGACAAGCTGGCGCTGATCGGAGCGGTCGCGCTGATCGTGATCGGCCCTGAGAAGTTGCCGCGCGTGGCCCGCACGGTGGGCTTTTTCATTGGCAAGGCGCAGCGCTATGTGTCTGATGTCAAGGCCGAGGTCAACCGTTCGATCGAACTCGAAGAGCTTCAGAAAATGAAGTCTCAGTTCGAAAACGCTGCTCGGGATGTCGAGCAGACGGTGCACCGTGAGGTCAATGAAGCCAGCAGCAGCTTTGAGCAAAGCTGGAGCGAGGCCACGGCTGGCATTGGCAGTGACGCTTCCGGTTCTGGGTCTGACTACTGGACGCCAGCGCCGCCCAGCTATCAGCATCCTAAAAAGAATTGGCGCGTCAAGCGCAGCGCCACGCCGCGGTGGTTTAAGCAGCGGCAGGGCGTGCGAACCCACGTGCAGTCGGGGGCGGCCCGGGTGGCGCGCTTCAGGCCTGCGCGGCCTGGAAGTCCCCGATGAGTGACCACAAGCCTGACGAACTCGAAGGCACAGAAGCCCCTTTTGTTTCTCACCTGATCGAGCTGCGAGACCGGCTAGTCAAGGCCTTGATTGCGGTGGCGGTGGTGTTCGTTGCACTGTCCGCTTGGCAGTGGGGATTCGTGGGCAAGCCTGTGCTGACCGACTTGCTGGCTGCTCCGCTGGTGGCCTCGCTGACCGGAGGGGCCAAGCTGATTGCAACGGGCGTGCTGTCGCCCTTCATGGTGCCGCTGAAGGTCACCATGATTGCGGCCTTCATGATTGCCTTGCCCGTGGTGCTCTACCAAGCCTGGGGCTTTGTGGCGCCGGGGCTCTACGCTCATGAAAGACGCTTGGTCTTGCCGCTGGTGGTGTCCAGCACCCTGCTGTTCTACAGCGGTGTGGCGTTTTGCTATTTCTTTGTTTTTGGCAAGGTCTTTACCTTCATCCAGAGCTTCACGGCCGAAAGCGTGACGGCAGCGCCTGACATTGAGGCCTACCTGGGCTTTGTGATGTCCATGTTCATTGCGTTCGGAGCCGCTTTTGAGGTGCCGGTGGTGGTGGTGGTGCTCGCGCGCATGGGCATTGTCAGCATCGAGAAGCTCAAGGAGTTCCGAGGCTATTTCATCGTGCTGGCCTTCGTGATCGCAGCCATCATCACGCCGCCGGACGTGGTGTCGCAGTTGGCCTTGGCCATCCCGATGTGCATCCTCTACGAGGTCGGCATCATCGCGGCGGGCTTGTTCAACAAGCACACCAAGGCCCCAGAAGACGCTGCGGCCAAGTAGCTTTATTCGTTGCCGCCGCCACTGCGGCGCCGCTGTGTCTTGGGCCGCTTGGCAATGGTCACCTTGATCTCCAGGGCCTGTTCACCCCGTTGAACGCCGATCAGCGCTTCGGTGCCCGGCGTGATGGCCGCCACGGTGCTGAGCAATTCCGACACGCTGCGCACGGGCTGCCCCTGGATACGCACCACCACATCGCCTGGCTTCAGCCCTGCTTGGCTGGCAGGGCCATCTTGCAACACACCGGTGATGAGCACACCCTCTGAGATCGGCAGCTTGAAGCTTTGTACAAAGTCAGGGTCCAACTCGCGCGGCTGCACGCCCATCCAGCCTCGCGTGACCTGACCGTCCTTGATCAGGCTGTCCATGACTTGCCTCGCCAAATCAACAGGAATGGCAAAACCAATGCCCAGGCTACCGCCGCTGCGCGAATAAATGGCGGTGTTGATGCCCACCAAATTGCCCGAGGCATCTACCAGCGCGCCCCCCGAGTTCCCAGGGTTGATGGCCGCATCGGTCTGAATGAAATTCTCAAAGGTGGACAGCCCCAAACCACTGCGGCCCAAGGCGCTGACGATGCCCGAAGTGACGGTCTGGCCCACGTTGAACGGGTTGCCAATGGCCAGCACCGCGTCGCCCACATGCAACTGGCTCAGCGAGCCTAAGGTGATGACGGGCAGCCGATCTGCATTGATCTTCAACACCGCCACATCAGTCTCAGGGTCGGCACCGACCAAAGTGGCGCTGACTTCTCGGCCGTCTGACAAACGCACCGTGATGCCGTCTGCCCCCTCCACCACATGGTTGTTGGTGAGCAAATAGCCGTCAGGGCTGACGATCACGCCCGAGCCCAGGCCCTCTGGCGCTTCGGGGGCTTGTTGCCCACCGCGCTGGCCAAAAAAGTAATGGAACCAAGGGTCCCCTTGTCTGGCAGTGCGGGCGTGCTTGCTGGTGGTCACACTCACCACAGCGGGCGCGGCGCGCTGGGCGGCGGCGCTCAAGGGCTGGGTAGCGGTGACCCCAGAGGCCGCTTGCGCCACTTGCAGCACAGGCGCGGCGGGATGGCTGGTGTTCAAGCCAGGCTGCATCCAGCGCTGAGGCTGCTCCAGCCATTGCGGCTTGAAGGTCATCAGCACAAAGAGGATGGCCACCGCCACGGTGACCGCCTGAGAGAATATCAACCAGATTCTGCGCATTGCTGTTTTCAAAGGAGCACAACCCCCATGGTGGCACGCGACGAGATGGACCGCTATCTGCGGCAGGTGCTGGAGGTGGAAAAGTTCAAGGATTATGGGCCGAATGGCCTGCAGGTGGAGGGGCGCCCCGAGATTCGCAAACTGGTCTCAGGGGTCACCGCCAGCTTGGGTTTGATCGAAGCCGCTGTGGCTGCAGGGGCCGATGCGCTGCTGGTCCACCATGGCTTGTTTTGGCGGGGGCAAGACGGCCGCCTGACGGGCTGGCTCAAGGCCCGTGTGGCGCGCCTGATGGCGCAGGACATCAACCTCTTTGCCTATCACCTGCCTTTGGATGCGCATGCCGAGTGGGGCAACAACGCCCAGTGGGGCGCCGCCCTGGGCCTGCGCGCCGACAGCCGCTTTGGCGAACAAGCTTTGGGCTTTGTGGGCGAGGCCGGTGCCCTCAGTACCCTGCAGGCCTTGGCGCAGCGAGCCCAAGCGGTGGCCCAGCGCGATGTGCTGGTGTTGCCGGGCGATGGCCGAGCCCTGCGCCGCCTTGCCTGGTGCAGCGGTGGCGCCCAGGGCTATTTCGAGGCGGCCATTGCAGCGGGGGCTGACGCCTTTTTGACCGGAGAAATCTCCGAGCCGCAAGCGCACTTGGCGCGTGAGACGGGCGTGGCCTTCATCGCCTGCGGCCACCATGCGTCTGAGCGGCATGGCGCACCCGCCTTGGGGGCGCACCTGGCTGCGCACTTCGGCCTACAGCACGAATTCATTGACATCCCCAATCCCGCCTGAAGATCAAGCTTATGTCAGTCGCCGCCACATCGCCCGCTCTCCCCTTGCTCGTCACCATGGGCGACGCCTGTGGCATAGGTCCGGAGATCATCATCCAGGCTCACCAACGCGGGGCGCTGGGCGATGCGGTGGTGATTGGCAGCCGGGGCGTCATGGCGCGTGCGGCACAAGTGGTGCAGCAAGCCCAGGGCGGTGATCTCGTGTCGTGCAAGTCCGTTGCCAGCTTGGCCCAGGCTCGGGCCACGCTCAGCGGTGCCCTGCGGGTTTGGGAGCCGCCTCGCCTGGTAGCCCATCTGGCAGACCTGCCGTGGGGGCAGGTCCGGGCCGAGGCCGGCGCAGCGGCTGCGTGCTGCATTGAAGCAGCGGTGGCGGCTGTGCGGGCGGGGGAGGGGGCGGGCATCGTCACGGCCCCCATTCACAAAGAGGCCTTGTCGGCCGCTGGCGTGAGCTTTCCCGGCCACACCGAAATGCTGCAAGCCCTGTGTGTGTCGCCGGGTGCGCCGCTGCCGCCTGTGCGCATGATGCTGGCCAATGAAGAGCTGCGGGTGGTGTTGGTCACCATCCATGTGTCGTTGCGCCGCGCCATCGAGATGCTGGATGTGGCGGGCATCGTCGAGACGCTGCGCATCACCCACGAGGCCGCTTTGCGTTTCGGAATGGCCGCGCCGCGCATCGCCGTGGCAGGGCTCAACCCCCACGCGGGGGAGGGCGGTTTGTTTGGCGATGAGGAGATCCACATCATCAGCCCCGCCATTGCTCAGGCCAGGGCTTTGGGGATGAATGTGACCGGGCCTTTCGCGCCGGACACCGTGTTCATGCGGGCGCGCCACGCGCCGGGTCACCCTGGCGAGTTTGACTTTGTGCTGGCCATGACCCATGACCATGGTCTCATCCCCGTGAAGTACTTGGGCGTGGAGCAGGGCGTCAACGTGACCCTGGGCTTGCCGCTGGTGCGCACCAGCCCGGACCATGGCACGGCCTTTGACATTGCCGGCCAGGGCGTGGCGGACGCGTCAAGCTTGGTAGCCGCCATGCAAATGGCCCGGCGCCTCACTCATGCGGCGACGGGCCATTGATGCAGACCAGGCCCGCAGGCCCGGCGCAAAGCTTTAGCGGTTCTTCAGCGCGTCACGAATTTCACGCAGCAACACAACGTCTTCAGGCGTCACCGGCGCAGCCTCAGGGGCGCGTGCGGGTGCTTCAGCCTTCTTCAGACGGTTGATCTGCTTGACCATCATGAAGATGATGAAGGCCAAGATGATGAAGTTCAGCGCGACGGTGATGAAGCTGCCATAGGCAAACACCGCACCGGCCTTCTTGGCCTCGATCAGGGTGGTGGCTGTTTGCCCTGCCAGCGGGATGAAGTAGTTGGAAAAGTCCAAACCACCGAACACCATGCTGACAAAAGGCATGATCAAGTCCGCGACGATGGAATCGACGATCTTGCCGAAAGCTGCACCGATGATGACGCCGACCGCCAGGTCGACGACATTGCCCTTCATCGCAAACTCTTTAAACTCAGTTGCAAAACTCATGAAAAACTCCTCTAAGTTGTTGAGACGATGTGACTTTCCCGGAAGTCACTGCCGGGGGGAGTATGGCGAATACAGGGGCTGTGTCAAAGGTATTTACGCCGATTCGGCCCTGATCTGCGTGCGAAGTGCCGGGACCCTGTAGCTTGTCCGCTAAAATGCCGGATTGCCCGAGAACAAAGTCGGAAAAGTGTCGAGTGTTGAGCAGACGACCCGGACGACCATTCCTCAAGCTCCAAGAAGGACTCACATGAGTGATAACGCGGTGGATCAAGGCAAGCGCACCTGGCTGATTGCCACAGGCTGCGCTGGTGCCGTCGGCGGTGTGGCCACGGCCGTGCCCTTTGTCAGCACCTTTGCACCCTCAGAGCGTGCCAAAGCTGCTGGAGCGGCCGTTGAGGTCGATATCAGCGCCATCAACCCCGGCGAGAAACTCACCGTGGAATGGCGTGGCAAGCCGGTTTGGGTGGTGCGTCGCACGCCCGAGCAAGTCGCGGCCCTTAAAAAGCACGATGCGCAACTGGCGGACCCCAACTCTGAGCGCAAGGCCTATCCAACCCCGGATTACGCCAAAAATTCCCACCGCTCCATCAAAGAAGAGTTCTTTGTGGCCGTGGGCATCTGCTCGCACCTGGGTTGCTCGCCGTCGGACAGATTTCAAACGGGGGCGCAGCCCTCTTTGCCCAACGATTGGGCTGGTGGCTTCTTTTGCCCCTGCCATGGTTCGACCTTCGACATGGCTGGCCGGGTGTTCAAGAACGTGCCTGCGCCGGATAACCTCGAAGTTCCGCCCCATATGTACCTCTCCGACAGCAAGCTGCTGATCGGTGAAGACAAGAAGGCCTAAAGCGGCGTCACGGACACACGAAAGGCAATTCAATGGCTGAATTCAAAATTGCGCCCGCCGACGCCTCGGTTGGTGAAAAGCTGCTGACCTGGGTGGACAACCGCTTCCCAGCGTCCAAGATGTACAAGGAGCACCTCTCCGAGTACTACGCGCCCAAGAACTTCAACTTCTGGTACTTCTTTGGCTCGCTGGCCCTGTTGGTGCTGGTGATTCAAATCGTCACCGGCATCTTCTTGGTGATGCACTACAAACCAGACGCCTCGCTGAACGCGTCGGGCATTCCCGTGGCCTTTGCCTCGGTCGAGTACATCATGCGCGATGTGCCCTGGGGCTGGTTGATCCGCTACATGCACTCCACCGGCGCCTCGGCGTTCTTCGTGGTGGTGTATCTACACATGTTCCGTGGTCTGCTGTATGGGTCTTACCGCAAGCCGCGTGAGCTGGTCTGGATCTTCGGCTGCGCCATCTTCCTGTGCCTGATGGCCGAAGCCTTCATGGGCTATCTGCTGCCTTGGGGCCAGATGTCCTATTGGGGCGCGCAGGTGATCGTGAACCTGTTCGCGGCTGTGCCTTTCGTCGGTGAAGACCTGGCCTTGTTGATCCGTGGTGACTTCGTGGTCGGCGATGCCACCCTGAACCGCTTCTTCAGCTTCCACGTCATTGCCGTGCCGCTGATCTTGCTGGGTTTGGTGGTGGCGCACATCATCGCGCTGCACGAAGTGGGCTCCAACAACCCCGACGGTGTTGAAATCAAGGCCAAGAAGGATGGCCAAGGCCGTCCGCTCGATGGCATTCCTTTCCACCCCTACTACACGGTGCACGACATCCTGGGTGTCAGCGGCTTCTTGATGGCTTTCTGCGCGGTGATCTTCTTCGCGCCGGAGATGGGGGGCTACTTCCTGGAGTACAACAACTTCATCCCGGCTGACCCACTGAAGACGCCATTGCACATTGCGCCGGTCTGGTACTTCACGCCGTTCTACTCGATGCTGCGTGCCACGACCTCGGCCTTCATGCCGGTCTTCTGGCTCTTCTTTGTCGTGGTCGGTTTGATCGTGGTGCGGCCATCGCGCTTGCCTGCCTTGGTCAAGACGGGCTACTGGGGTCTGATGGGGGTGCTGTTCTTCCTGTTTGGCGTGCCTGCCGTGGTGGCTGGTTGGTTGGGCATGACGGTGTCCAACCCTGTGCTGGCAGGTTTCGATGCCAAGTTCTGGGGTGTTGTCGTGATGGGCGGCACGGTGGTGATCCTGTTCTTCCTGCCCTGGCTGGACCACAGCCCGGTCAAGTCGATCCGCTATCGCCCAACCGAGCACAAGTACCTCTACGGCGTGTTCGTGGCCTTCTTCCTGATCTTGGGTTATTTGGGCATTCAGCCGCCCTCATTCATGGGCACCTTGATTTCCCAAATCGGCACCGTGTTCTACATCGGCTTCTTCCTGCTGATGCCGTGGTGGAGCAAGATGGGCCAATTCAAGCCCGTGCCTGACCGCGTGACCTTCCACCCGCACTGATCCAGCCTCAGGAGAGCCTCAACATGATCAAGAAATTCATTGCGGGATGCGTGGCTGCGCTGACCCTGGCGGCTGGCCCTGTGCTGGCAGCGGGCGGCGGTGCACCTTGGGACAAGTTCCCTGCGGACCGCGTCACTGACCAAGCAGCTTTGCAGAACGGTGCCAAGCTGTTCGTCAACTACTGCCTGAACTGCCACTCGGCTTCTTTCATGCGCTATAACCGCATGGAGGAGTTGGGTCTGACCAAAGAGCAGATCAAGGGCAACCTGATGTTCGCAGCGGACAAGGTCGGTGACACCATGACCGTGGCCATGAATAACCGCGAAGCCAAAGATTGGTTTGGCGCCGCGCCGCCGGACTTGACCGTCATCGCACGCTCGCGTGCAGGCAAGCAAGGCACGGGTGCAGACTATCTGTACACCTACATGCGCGGCTTCTACCGTGATGAGACCAAGGCCACGGGCTGGAACAACACCGCGTTCCCAAGTGTTGCTATGCCGCATGTGCTGTGGGAGCTGCAAGGCACCCAGCGCGCTGTGTATGAAGACGTCAAAGACCCGCATGACACCACTAAGACGGTGCATCAATTCAAGGGCTTGCAGCTCGAAACCAAGGGCCAGATGACCCCGGGCGAGTACGACTCGGCCATGGCTGACTTGGTTGCCTTCCTGCAATGGATGGGCGAGCCTGCACAGAACCAGCGCTTCCGCCTGGGCGTGTATGTGCTGTTCTTCCTGGGCTTGATGACGATTCTGGCTTGGCGCTTAAATGCCGCCTTCTGGAAAGACGTGAAATAAGCTCACCGGCCAGTGCCCCATAAGGGCCTGGCCGAAAGCTCGTGCAGTGAGTGCTACGGTGCCCACTGCTTTTGTGTTTTTGGCGTCCACCCTGTTCGCTTTCACTCTAGGAGCCCACCACCATGATGGTGCTTTACTCCGGTACCACGTGCCCTTACTCGCACCGTTGCCGCTTCGTGCTGTTCGAAAAGGGCATGGATTTCGAAATCCGCGACGTGGACATCTACGCGAAGCCTGAAGACATCGC
The DNA here is from genome assembly GCF_044358605.1 of Ideonella sp. Classification (GTDB taxonomy): domain Bacteria; phylum Pseudomonadota; class Gammaproteobacteria; order Burkholderiales; family Burkholderiaceae_C; genus Ideonella. Next base: position 45,232 of record NZ_JBIKNQ010000024.1, on the reverse strand, counting down.
GTTGATGAACCCCTATAACGAGGTGCCCATCCTCGTTGAGCGCGACCTCATCCTGTATGAGTCGCACATCATCAACGAGTACATCGACGAGCGCTTCCCGCACCCGCAGCTCATGCCCGGGGACCCGGTCGCCCGTGCGCGCGTGCGCCTGTTCTTGCTCAATTTCGAGAAGGAACTGTTCGCCAACGTCAACATTTTGGAAGGCCGCGGCGGCGTCAAAGCCACCGACAAGCAAGCCGAGAAGGCCCGCGCACAAATCCGCGACCGCCTGACTCAGCTCGCCCCGATCTTCTTGAAGAACAAGTACATGCTGGGCGACGACTTCTCCATGCTCGATGTGGCCATTGCGCCGCTGCTATGGCGCCTGGATTACTACGGCATCGACCTGTCCAAGAACGCAGCACCACTGCTGAAGTACGCCGAGCGCATCTTCTCGCGCCCGGCCTACATCGAAGCGCTGACGCCTTCTGAAAAGGTCATGCGCAAGTAAGCGGTTCAACTGGGCACCATGACACCTCCGAACTCCAGCGATAGCCAGGGCACTTCGACCCGGCCCTACCTCATCCGCGCACTGCACGATTGGTGCACGGACAACGGCTTCACGCCTTATCTGGCCGTGCATGTCGGTCCGGGTGTGCAAGTGCCGATGGAGTACGTGAAGAACAACGAGATCGTGCTCAATGCCGGCTTCGAGGCCACCAGTGGCATGAAGCTGGGCAACGAGTTCATCGAGTTCAAAGCACGTTTTGGAGGTGTGGCTCGGGAGATCGTCGTACCTGTCGACCATGTGGTGGCCATCTATGCCCGTGAAAACGGGCAAGGCATGGCCTTCCCCATGCCCGTGGAAGCGGCCGAGGCCGTGCTCAGCGAAGAAGCTACACCGAAGCCGGGCTTGCGCCTGGCGGGCACCGAGCCTCCGGCCGAAGCTGCGCCACAAGTCGTCAACCCCGCCGACGACGAGCCCACCCCGCCTGCGCCTCCTCCGCGGCGCCCGGCGCTCAAGCGCGTCAAGTAAACCGCACACTTTCGGCATCACAGTGCCTTGGGCGGCCTCAAAACCCGCTTAGAATGCAGCCCTCTCAAGCCCCACAGCGCTCGCTGTGCCGGGTACCAGAGACGCCGGCTTAGCTCAGTTGGTAGAGCAACCGCCTTGTAAGCGGTAGGTCATCAGTTCGAATCCGATAGCCGGCACCATCTCACGTCAACACCCGCTCTTTACGGGCGGTGTGCTTGAACCTTGACCCGTATTGCAGTAGGCTGCCACCCCTGATCCAACAAGACCTGCTCAATCATGGGCAGTAATTGGCGGAGTTTCGCGGCCACCGCCCCATTGGGGGCCAGCAAGTTCCAGCCGGTGTCGTCCAATACACCGGCCCGAACATGAGGCCGCATAGCCGCTGGCAGCACGGACTTCACCGTCGCCAGTCGCGCTTCGGACTCTTTCAGCCGCGCCAACAGCGAGCCCAAAGTCGCATTGGCCCCAAGGGCCTCACTGATGGGGCGCGTCTTGGGCTCTTGGCGGCTGGGGTTCATGCGCAGGAGTGTAACGATGCAAATTATGATCACCTCAGGCAGCACCGCGCGAACGCGGGTCCTGAACCTCAACACGGCCCAGTTGACCTTGGCCATCAGTGCCTTGGTGGTGGGCCTGATGCTGGCTTCTGGCCTCGTCTACCACTTTGTGTTTCTCACCGCCGCCCGCGAAGGCTGGCCGGTGGTCAGTCAACTGGTCAAGCTGGTGGTGCGCGACGAGTTTGCCCAGCGCGACCGCTTCATGCGCGAAAACCTCGACGCCATGGCCAGCCGGGTGGGCGACCTGCAAGGCCGCATGGTCAAGCTCGAAGCCATGGGCGAGCGCGTCACCGGCCTGGCCGGCGTCAAGGTCGACGACCTCAAATCCCTGCAGCGCGACGCCAAGCCCGCAGGCTCAGGCGGCCCCTATGTGCCCTTGGATCACCCCACGCTGGAGCAACTCAACCAGACCATCACCAACATGGAGTACTCGCTGGACCAGCAGGGTGACCTGTTCACCTTGGCCGAGTCGCGCTTGTTCGAGAAGCGCCTCAGCACCCTGATGGTGCCCAACACCAAACCCATCGATATGCCCATTGGCTCTGGCTTTGGCTTCCGCGCCGACCCCTTCACCGGCCGTGCCGCCTTGCACACCGGCATCGACTTTGCTGCGCCACCTGGCACGCCCATCTTGGCCGCAGCCGGTGGCGTGGTGCTCTCCACCGACTATCACCCTCAGTACGGCAACCTGCTGGAGTTGGATCACGGCAATGGCCTGGTGACGCGCTACGCCCACAACTCCCGTATCTTGGTCAAGACGGGTGACTTGATCAAACGCGGTCAGCCCGTGGCCCAGGTGGGCAGCACAGGCCGCTCCACTGGCCCGCACCTGCACTTTGAGGTGCTGGTCGACGGCGTGCCGCAAGACCCGGCGCGCTTCCTGGCTGGTGGCCCACCGCCCGCCATGGCTGCCGCTCCCAGGCGCTGAGATCCGCACCAAACTTCACACCCGGCCGCCCCTCGGTGGCCCAGGGCGGCTTGGCCCCCCTGCTTGCAGCCCGCACGCTCGGGGAGGGCGTCTCCCTGGGTGCTAAAATTTGCGGTTTCGCGCGCCTTGCGTTGCGCCCTGGCGCCCCCATCTGTTGGCGGTCCATCCCTGGCGGGTGAATCCCGGCGGCGCCCTACTCACTACACATCCATCGCAGCATGTTGCCCAAGCTTCTCACCCAGATTTTCGGCAGTCGCAACGACCGCCTGCTCAAGCAATACCGCCGCGTGGTCGAGAAGATCAACAGCCTGGAGTCCCAGCTCTCCGGTTTGGACGACGCCGCGCTGCAAGCCAAGACCGAAGAATTCAAAGCCCGTTACGCCAAGGGCGAAACCCTGGATGCGCTGCTGCCTGAAGCCTTCGCCGCTGTGCGCGAAGCCGGCAAGCGCACCCTGAAGATGCGCCACTTCGACGTGCAGATGCTGGGCGGCATGACCCTGCACAACGGCAAGATCGCCGAAATGCGCACCGGCGAAGGCAAGACCCTGATGGCCACGCTGCCGGTCTACCTGAACGCGCTGACCGGCAAGGGCGTGCATGTGGTGACGGTCAACGACTACTTGGCCCGCCGAGATGCCGAGTGGATGGCCCGCCTCTACAACTTCATGGGCCTGACCGTGGGTGTCAACGTGCCCGGCCTGAGCCGTGAAGAAAAGCAAGCCGCCTATGCGGCCGATATCACCTACGGCACCAACAACGAATTCGGCTTCGACTACCTGCGCGACAACATGGTCATGGAGCCAGCTGACCGCGTGCAGCGCAGCCAGACCTATGCCATCGTTGACGAGGTGGACTCCATCCTCATTGACGAAGCCCGCACCCCGCTCATCATCTCCGGCCAGGCTGAAGACCACACCGAGATGTACGTGCGCATCAACGCGGTGGTGCCCAAGCTCAAAAAGCAGATCGGCGAAGCAGACCCCCGCACCGGCGAGGGCGTGATCGAGCCCGGCGACTTCACCGTTGACGAGAAGACCCATCAAGTCTTCCTGACCGAAGACGGCCACGAGCACGCCGAGCAAATGCTCTCGGAAGCCGGCCTGCTGGCCGAAGGCGCCAGCCTTTATGACCCGGCCAACATCAGCCTCATGCACCACGTGTATGCCGCGCTGCGGGCCAACCACCTCTACCACCGTGACCAGCACTATGTGGTGCAGCAGGGCGAGGTCATCATCGTTGACGAGTTCACCGGCCGCCTGATGACAGGCCGCCGCTGGTCCGACGGCCTGCACCAGGCCGTTGAAGCCAAAGAAGGCGTGCAGATCCAGAGCGAAAACCAAACGCTCGCCTCCATCACCTTCCAGAACTACTTCCGTATGTACGGCAAGCTGGGCGGCATGACGGGCACGGCCGACACCGAGGCCTACGAGTTCCAAGAAATCTACAGCCTGGAAACCGTGGTCATCCCACCCAACCGGCCCACGGTGCGTAAAGACGAACTCGACCTCGTCTACAAAACCACGCGCGAAAAGTACAACGCCGTCACCGACGACATCCGCGACTCCCATGAGCGGGGTCAACCCGTGCTGGTGGGCACCACCAGCATTGAAAACTCTGAGCTTGTCTCGCGCCTGCTGACCGAAGCCAAGCTGCCACACAACGTGCTCAACGCCAAGCAGCACGCCAAAGAGGCCGAGATCATCGCCCAGGCTGGCCGCCCCGGCGTCATCACCATCGCCACCAATATGGCGGGCCGCGGCACCGACATCGTGCTGGGCGGTAACGTTGAAAAACAGGAACAGTTCATCCTAGCCGATGAAGCCCTGGACGACGCCACCAAGGCCCAAAAGATCGAGCAGCTCAAGAGCGAATGGCAAGGCCTGCATGAGCAGGTCAAGGCCGCTGGTGGCCTGCGCATCATCGCCACTGAGCGCCATGAAAGCCGCCGCATCGACAACCAGCTGCGTGGCCGTGCTGGCCGCCAGGGCGACCCCGGCCAAAGCCGCTTCTACCTGAGCCTGGAAGACCCGCTGATGCGTATCTTCGCGGGCGACCGCGTGCGCGCCATCATGGACCGCCTCAAGATGCCCGAGGGCGAAGCCATTGAGGCCGGCATCGTCAGCCGCAGCATTGAAAGCGCCCAGCGCAAGGTCGAGGCCCGCAACTTCGACGTGCGCAAGCAACTGCTCGAATACGACGATGTGAGCAACGACCAGCGCAAGGTCATCTACCAGCAGCGCAATGAAATCCTCGACGCAGCCTCGCTGAACGAGCAGATCACCAACCTGCGCCGCGCCACCATGACCGACGTGGTGCGCACCTATGTGCCCGCCGAAAGCCTGGAAGAGCAGTGGGACCTGCCCGCCCTGGAAAAAGTGCTGCGCGAAGAATGGACGCTGGAGCTGGAGCTGCAAAAGCTGGTTGAAGCCAGCGAGTCCATCACCGACGACGACATTCTGGAAAAGGTCGTGGCTGCGGCCGACGCCGCCTTCCAGCACAAGCTGGACATCGTCGGCATCGAGCAATTCACCCCCTTCATGCGCATGGTGCTGCTGCAAAGCATAGACAGCCATTGGCGCGAGCACCTGGCCGCGCTGGACTACCTGCGCCAGGGCATCCACCTGCGCGGCTATGCGCAGAAGAACCCCAAGCAAGAATACAAGCGCGAAGCCTTCGACCTCTTCTCGCAATTGCTCGATGTGGTGAAGATGGAAGTCACCCGCATCCTCATGACGGTGCGCATCCAGTCCCAAGAGCAGGTCGAGCAAGCCGCGCAAGACATCGAGCAACGCGCTGAAGCCATCCAGAACGTCACCTACACCCACCCCAACGAAGACGGCAGCGTCAGCCAAGAGGTGGACCCAGCGACCCTGGCTGCCGAGGTGCCCCGTGTGGGCCGCAACGACCCTTGCCCTTGCGGTAGCGGCAAGAAGTACAAGAACTGCCACGGGCGTTTGGCTTGAGTGTGCGGACTGATGGCCGGTGGAATCAATACAGGCCACAGAGACACTGAGACACAGAGGAGGGGGTGTGGCTGTGCCTACGCCTAGCGCATGTCAGCCGCTCTCACGCCTGCCCGCCTGATCGCCGCCCAGCGAGAGCTGCGCACAGCACGGCTCAGGCTGGCTGCCCCGGCCCCAGCGCACGCGGCAGCGCTGATGGCCCTGGTCAACCGCAACCTGCCCACCCTGGGCTACATCGCCTGGGCCCAACAGCCTTGGACCCTAACCCGCGCCCAGCGCTTTTGCGCCCGGGCCTTGAGCTTTGTGGACGCTGGCGAAGACCTGGTTTTCCATGTTTTTGCAGGCCACGGCCCCGACGCGCCGCTGATTGGCCGGATTGACCTGCACAGCTTTGACCTGGAAGTCCCCCGCGCCGAAATCGGCTACGTGGCCGACGCCACCGTGCAAGGCCAAGGCCTGATGCGCGAAGCCGTGCTGGCCGTGCTCGACTTTGCTTTTGTGCTGGGCTTTGCCCGCATCGAGGCCATCTCCGAGCTCAGCAACCACCGCGCCCTGCACTTCGCCCAGAGTTTAGGCATGGTGCGCGAAGGCACGCTGCACCACCGCGAACGCGGGGTACACGGTGAGCTGGTGGACCAGGCTTTGTTTGCGGCGTGGCCTAAGCCTGACGCCGTCGAAACTCCAGACAAGCTTTGAACAGTCTTCAGGCCTGTTCCGCGTCATATCGCACGGAGGCCAGCTCCTGCAGCAGAGCTGGAAGGGCGGATTGCACGGTGTCCCAGACCAAATCGAGATTGATGTCGAAGTAACCGTGGGCAATGCGATTGCGCATGCCGCGCATATTGCGCCACGGTACTTGACCATGAGCTTCGGCAAATGCGCCGTAGTTCTCCATGACCTTCGTGGCGGCTTCGCCGATGATGACAAGACTCATCACCACGGCCTGTTGCGTTCGTTTGTCGTTCAAAAAAGCCTGCTTGGACAAACCGTCTACAAAACCGCAGGCGTCTGCGGCCGCCTGCCGCATGTGATCCAGGTAATCGGGCAGCCGCTGATCGCTCATACAGGCTGCGCCTCGGCAAGCACCTGGGCGCGAAACTTCGGGGGCAGGTCACCGGGCGTCAACACATCGACCTGAAGCCCAAGCAGCGACTCCAACTCTACCTGCAAGCCGCCCAGGTCGAAGAGCGTGGCTCCTGGCAGTGCGTCCACCAGCAGGTCAATGTCACTGCCTTCGTGGTCAGTACCACGCACCACCGAGCCAAAGACGCGCGGGTTGCTGGTGCGAAAGCGGCTGACAGCTTCACGCACCGCATCACGCTTCATTTCAAGCACCAGAGACGGCAGCACGGGTCACATCCTTTCTTTCAGGTTTCGACAGGTTCAGCCCGAACGCAGCAGTCCTCCGGGTGCAAAGCCTGTCGATACGGAGCAATGGTAAGCGCTTGAGCCAGGGCTTGATCAAGTTTGGTGAAAGTCAGGCTGTATCAAGAGGCCTAGCCCCTGGGGAAAGGCCGGATAGAGGGGGGGGGGGGGGCTCACTGGCCTAATGGCGAGGCCTGCAGACCGCAGGCGAACCCCTTTAAACCTCAGGAGAACCACCCATGAACACCAACAGCCCCCTCATCACCCCACCCCAAGAACTCGACCTCAGCCAGCTTCAGCAGGTGGCAGGCGGCGTGCAGTCTGTGGAGGCGCAGCCGCAGTGGGATGCCGCACCGTATTTGTCGGCGCCGCCGTCGTTGGATTGGGCAGCATTTCCCACCGTCTGACCCATTCGCCCCGGGTAACGGGCGGGCATGCCGCGCATGAACTGCGGGTGTGCCCTGCTTCAGTGCATCGAGCCCGGTGAGCCTGAAGGGGCGGCGCTATCCCGGCTGCCGCTGTTTTGTCCGCTGGGCAGCACATAGCGCGTGGCGGGCCCGCGGCCTTGTTGTTCCAGCAGGCCTTTGTCGGCCAGCAGGCCTAAGTGCTTGCTGGCGGTGGCGGGGCTGACCTCGGCGGCCTCGCCATAGCTGCTCTTGCTCAGGCTGCCTTCGGCCAGCAGGCGCTCCAACACCGCTTTGCGCTGGCTGTCCGTCAGCCAGTCGCCCACCTGCTCGCGCCAACGGCTGTTGAGCTGGCTGGCCAAGTTGCCGTCATGCGCCCAGGTTTGCTGCAGGGCTTCCAACTCCGATTCCAAGTCACTGAGGCTGTGCGTTTGCATCAGCCCTCGCGCTGCGTCCCGCTCTTTGGCGGCGATGCGTAAATAAAGCTGAGATAAGGCTACGTGCGTGCGGGCACGTTGGGCGGGCGGTCGGGGCAGGGCCAGCTCAGCGCGCAGGGCTTCGATCTTGGCGAACTCGCCGGGGTGGGCGGAGGTTTCGATGGGGAGGAGGTGGTGCGTGGCGGTTTGGGGGTTGAGGGTGGCTTGTTTCAGGGTTTGGGCTTTGGTTTCATATTGGGTTAAGCCCAAACGGGATGCAAGCTCGCGTGCCCGTTCCGCGTACTCGTCTCCCGATCGTTCATCTTCAATTTCTCCGTGTTGCTTCAGGCGTAGAAAGTGAACCTCTGCGAGATTCATCAGGCCTGAGAGTTGGTGCCTCGGCAGGTCGAACTGCTGGCTAATCCTAAGAACGTTCGTAAGGTGCCAAACAGCAGAGTCCAGATCACCGAGAACCATGTCGGCTGCAGCTATCGCGACGTAGGTGCCGGCCAAACCTTCGGGACGCACGCAGAGGGTCCTGGCCATCCTGAGAATTTGCTTGCAAACCTCACGCCCTTCCGTTGCCCTTCCAAGCTGCATGAGTAATTGACCCAAATTGACCTTTGAATCCAGCACCTCTCGCAGGTCGCCAACTCTTTCATACAGCACAAGTGCCTTCTGCCGAAAGCGGAGGGCCTCACTCAACTCATCGTTGCAGCGAGCTGCTTCAGCCTGTGCCTTGAGCAGTATGCATTGTGTATCCACCGTCAACTGTTCGCATTCATTAGCTGCAGACAGCGCACTTTTCAACAGCGAGAGAGCTTGCGGGTTATTGCAGCGAAGTTGTATGAAGGCTTGTGCAGCCAGTGCAGATACGTAGATGCTTTGTAGGCGGGCTTGCTCAATGTGAGGAACATGGTGTGATGAAACAAGGAGTTGCTGACACGCCGCTTCCAAGTGGGTAAGGGCTTGTTCGGGGTCGCGGGCGTTATAGAAGTAGCCTAAACCGTACAGCGCTTCGGCGAGGTGCAAGGCCCTCATGTCGTCATTCACGAACTCGGCGGTTCGCAATGCGAGCCGAAGGCAGTCACTCTCTGCGTCGGTGTCACCGAGGCAGCGCCACATCACACTTTCACCGAGTGCTAGCTCGACCCTGCTCGTGAGTTCTACTTCTGCTCGCCTGAGTGTCTGACTCAAGGCTTTGTGTTCAGTGCTAGAGGCTAGCTCCAACGCACGCCGCCGCAGCAGCTCGGCCAAATCTACCCATTGTTTGGCACGACAGAGGTGCCAAGCCGCATCCATCGCGTGGCCGTGCTGCGCCAGACTCAGTGAGATTTCGCAGTGCCATCTGCCGGGCATCTCGGGTAGGCGAGCCGCGGCTGCAAACTCGCGCAATGCCCAGCGGCGTTCTGAATCGGCTTGGGCAGCGGCCACGGCATCGGCCATCTGGCGCCGTCCCTTATCCACATACCGGTAGGTCGTGCTGGTACCCACAGCCCAGAGTCCACTGAGTGTTTCAAGGGCGCTTTCGCCCGTGGTGCGCCTGTAATGCCGTGGCATTTCCGGCACAGTCAAGAGGTTTGACGTAGTAGCAACAGCCAGCAAAGGTCGCCAAGCGGTTTGCTCTATCCAGGCCGCGTTCGGAATCTGGCCGAGGCCAAGGGCCATTTGGTGGTCTGGCCTCACCAATCCACAGGCCCAATGTAAGAGTACCTTCACCGCCTCCGGCCAACGCTCGACTTGCGACACCTGGTCCCCCCAAGTGCCCCAAATGGGCCCAAGCCACTGCTGCTCCAGGCGCCGCCTCAACCTCGGCCAGCGCCCGGCAGGCCAAGGTGGCACCCCCCCTTGGCGCAGGCCGTCTAGGGCTTGATCCAAAAGCACAGACCAGGCAGCGCGGGGAAGGCGTTGGCTCAGAGGCATACGGTGAGGTGTTTACATAAAGTTGCACATGGGCCAGTGGAGCAGTCAGACAGATCGTCTGCCCTTCGTCTCATGCGCTTCTCAATGTGCCGCAAAACTGTGAGTTTGTTTGCGAGGCGTGGCGCTCTAGCATACGTCACCCTCACATTTTCACAGGAGCTGTTACTGATGCAAACCTTTAGACCCCTGCCCGTGCCACTGCAAGCACGAAACAGCGTTTTGGCCGTTTACGTGCCCTTTGGCTCGGACGAGACCTTGAGCAACTTTCCGGAGGGCAAGACCCTTGCTCTCGAAGACCATCCCCTGATTGACGCTTGGAGACAGGTGGCCAAGGCGGGCACGCCGGTGATGGCGCTGGTGGACAGGGCGGGGGCCGACAGCTATTTGGTGGACATCCCCGCCGAGCGCCCCGAAGCCATGACCTTGCGCAGCCTGTGGAAGCTGGACATGCGCGATGGCCGCACACTCAGCAATTTTTTGCTGCAGGTGCATGAGGCACACCCTAAAGCCCAACTCGTGTTGGGTTTGGAAGGCCACGGCGCGGGTTATCTACCGGAATTGGATGCCCGGCGGCTGACTTGGCAAGCGGTCTGCCAGGGTAATGCACGGTCTTGGAGTATCGGAGAGCGGGACGCAAGACCCTTGCAAAACGCAGGGACGGAATCACCCGGGGCACCTGTTCTTTGGGACTTCGTACCCTACCTTCCCGGCGGCAACCCCCTCACCCCCATCAACCACCAGCCCATGCCCACCCACACGCTGGGTCAGGCGCTGAAGTCAGCCCAGCAGCAGGGGGTGCCCAAGCTGGCGGCCATTTACTTCGACAACTGCTTCAACATGTCGGCCGAGCTGCTGCACACGGTGGCGCCGTATGCCCATGCGGCCGGGGGCTTTTGCAATTACAACTTCTTCACGGCGGGCCAAGCTTATGCGCTGGCCTTCCAGAAGCTGGCGGACGAGGGCCGAGCCACGCCGCTGGAGCTGGCCCAGTGGATGACGGATGCCAACCATGCCATCTTGGCCGCCAAGGGCGGGCACCCCACGGTGGGCGGGGCGCTGGCGCTGGAGCGCATGACGGGCATCAAAGAGGGGCTGCATGTGCTCTCGGGCAAGCTCTTGGACGCCATGGCCAGCAGCCCCAACCGGGCAGACACGGTGGCCAGCATCCAAAAAGCCATTTATGAGGCCCAGCAGTACGACACCCTGTTCCCCATGGAGTTGGAAGCGCCAGACCAGTTGACCGACCTGTACAGCCTGGCGGCGCAGTTGGCCGGGCCCATCATGGCGGGCTACCCCAGCGTGCAAGATGCAGCGGCCACGCTGGCCAGCATGCTCAAGGACATCAAGCGCTATGGCGACAAGGGCATGCCCTGGATGGCCGATGAGCCGCACGAGGGCCAATATGTGTGGGACTTCACCGAAGAAACCCTGGCCATGAACATCTTTTTGCCCGACCCGCTGCGCGAGGGCCAATGGGACTGGCGCTCTAACTACTACATCGACACCGATCCGCAGCCCTTTCCCCTGCTGGACGCCAATGGCGACCCACAAAAGGATGCCAACGGCCAGCCCATCCTGCTGCCACCAGCGCAGACGGGGGTGATCGACTTCCTCAAGGGCAATAACTGGATCGAGTTCTTGAAGGAGTACCACCGCGAGACCAAGTTCAAGAGCTTCTTCATTGGCAAGATCCCGCAGCTGCCGGTGCACAACGCCGAATACCGCGCGCCCGTGGTGAAGGGCGAAGAGCCCCCCACCTGCCGCATGCCCCGCCGCCCCTGGCCGCTGACGCGAGTGGCCAAGGAGATGCTGGCCACGGTGCGCGAGCAGGCCAACAAGTTGATGAAGTAAGCACGCCACACCACGACGCTGTCACACGCTGTTCACGAAAGTGCTTTAGCTTTCGGTTCAGCCCTTCGAAAACCCCTCAGGGCATGCCCTCAGGGGTTTTCTTTTTGGGCGGTTGGTGGCGGGCTCGGTTTGCGGCCGTACAGACGCGGCCCAAGGTGGCAGAACAAACTGCTGGCCGAGCCGCTGAGGGGTTTTTGGTGACCAGGCCTCCTATGAATTGAGGAGGTCGAAGGGGGGGCTGTCGTGCTAGCGTCACACCCGAATGGGGGAGGTTCTTGTGGGGCAGGGGGAATCGTCTGATGATCGAATCTCTACAGCTTGATTCAGGCACTTCTTCACGCGTTTTGTTGCGAGGGGATCAGCGGTTCAATGCATTCCGTGACGAGTTCACTGGCTTTCGCAGCTTGGCTCTTCACACCAAGGAGCACCACGCGGCAAGCGCGGTGCCTGATCAAACTGGAGAGGATGTAACACCATGGCCACTTTGCCCGAACAACTCCGCGCCGAACAAGCGCGTTGCATTCGTCTGATGCAAGACTTTGACGACATTGGTTCCGCCGGCGCTTTTGCCCGTGCACTGATCTCAGAGGCCGTACGTGCCGCTGACGACGCCTTGCACCTGGGTAACCCCGAGGCGATGAACCAGTCTCTGGAGAGCCTGCGTCGGTTTCAGCCGGTGCTGCCCGACCAGCCCCGTTTTGGCGTTGCATCGCGCCGTTACGCCGGCTACCGCCCCCCGGCTGCGCCGGTGTGGCAAGTGGCCCCACCGGCCTGGCAGGTGGCGCCGATGAGGGAGCAGTTTTTTACCTGGACGCAACGCGTCGCCTGACCCGACCCCGAAGGTCTATTGCAGTGGAGGACAAGAAAATGAAAGTTACGATCGATACGCAAGACCCCAGCACTTGGCCTCGCGGCCACCATGAGATGGCCGTCTGGCACCCCGGCGAAACCGACGACGCCGACGGCGCGTTCGAGCGCCTGGAGGCCGGCAGCATGGGCCTGGTGCGGCGCGTGCTGTTGTTGGGTGTGGGCGTGCTGGTGCTGGGCAGCGCCTGGCCTTGGCTAGGGGCCTGATGTTCTGTTGGGCCGCTTGATGTTCCGTTCGGGCTGAGCTTGTCGAAGCCCTTCGACAGGCTCAGGGCGAATGTGATCGAGCGGTGCCCAGGGTGAACTGTTCGAGCGCTTGCGGCGGATGTGTGCAGGCCCAGCGCTTTAGGCACTGAGTGCTTCGTACAATCGCGGCTCCTTTCTTGCCGCGACCTGCTGCTTTTCACCACCATGCCCGTCAACTACACCCCCCCCGCCCCTGAACAACTCTTGCCCGTGCCGGGCGTGCGCCTGGGCGTGGCCGAGGCGGGGGTCCGCAAGGCCAACCGCAAAGACTTGGTGGTGATGGCGCTGGACGAAGGCACGGCGGTGGCCGGGGTCTTCACCCGCAACCGCTTTTGCGCAGCGCCCGTGCAGATCTGCCGTGAGCACCTGGCCGCTGGCCCCACGGCCATCCGCGCCATCGTCATCAACACCGGCAATGCCAATGCTGGCACCGGGGCCGACGGCCTGGCCCGTGCCCGCAGCACCTGCGAGGCCCTGGCCGCCCACATGGGCCTGGCGGCGGCGCAGGTGCTGCCGTTCTCCACTGGCGTGATCATGGAGACGCTGCCGGTGGAGCGCATTGCGGCAGGCCTGCCCGCCGCGCTGGCAGACCTGGCCCCCGCCCACTGGGCCCGCGCGGCCGAAGGCATCATGACCACCGACACCTGCCCCAAGGCGGCCTCGCGCCAGGTGCAGGTTGGCGGCAAGACGGTCACCATCACCGGCATCTCCAAGGGCGCGGGCATGATCCGCCCGAACATGGCCACCATGCTGGGCTTTGTGGCCACCGACGCCGTGCTGGCGCCTGAGCTCTTGCAGCCCCTGGTGACGAACGCCGCCAATGCCTCGTTCAACCGCATCACCATTGACGGCGACACATCGACGAACGACTCTTTCATCTTGATGGCCACGGGGCAGGCCGGGCACGAGCGCATCATGTCCTTGGCCAGTGCTGAAGGCCAGGCCCTGCAAGCGGCGGTGTCGGCTGTGGCGGCCGAGCTGGCCCAGGCCATCGTGCGAGACGGCGAAGGGGCCACCAAGTTCATCAGCGTGAAGATCGAAGGCGGCAAGAGCGAGGCCGAGTGCCTGCAAGCCGCCTATGCCGTGGCCCATTCACCCTTGGTGAAAACAGCCTTCTTTGCCAGCGACCCCAACCTGGGTCGCATCTTGGCAGCGGTGGGCTATGCCGGCATTGACGACCTGGACCAGGGCTTGATTGACCTGTACTTAGACGACGTGCATATCGTCACACGCGGCGGCCGCCGCCCCGAGTATCGCGAGGAAGACGGCGCGCGGGTGATGAAGCAGGCCGAGATTACCGTGCGGGTCAACCTGAACCGTGGTTCAGCCCAGGCCACGGTGTGGACCTGCGATTTCTCGTACGACTACGTGCGCATCAACGCGGACTACCGCTCTTGATGCGCTATCGCCCCCACGCGGGTGGGAGCGTTTGAAACAAAGCCGCCCCTTCAGTGGGGCGGTTCGCGTTTCAGCGTGAACCGGTGCCTTCGGCAGTGCGCAGTTCCAGGTCGCCCCGGAACTCAACCTTGCCGCGCAGCTTGGCGCGGGGGTGGATGTCCAGCAGTGCGTCGTAGAGCGCGTCGCCCAGCAGGGTGGCGGTGCCGGTGATCTCCAGGGTCTTGCGCGCCATCAGCGTTCCGCGCACCTGGCCTTCGAGCAGGATGTGGTCGGCTTCGATGGTGGTGCCGTCGATCAGGCCGGTCGGGCCGATGTGCACGGTGCCGCCATTGGCAAAGCTGATGTTGCCCTTGAGCACGCCGTCGATCTTGAGGCCCAGGTCCTCGCGCGAGCTGAAGTTGCCTTCAAACACGGCGCCTTCGGCGATCAGGCTGGAAATATTGTTCAGCTGCTCGGCCGGCACCAGGCGGGCGGGGGGCCGATGATTGTCATGGTTACTCACGGGAGTCTCTCCTGTTATCGACGCTGATATCCGCCGGTTCGGGCGGTTTTGATTTTGCCCGAGTTGGGCGTGGTCTCGGTGTTTCGACACGGTCATCCAAACGCAAGATCAGTGGGGGGCCGGGCGGGAAGTCCAAGGGCGAGGCTGTTGGAGCGCTGGCCGCAGGGGTGGGGGCGGGTGCTGCCACGACCGCAGGGGCTTGCGGGGCCTCAGCGGTGGTGGGGGCTGGCGGAGCTGGCTTGGGCGCAGGTTCTTCCACCGGCGCTTTGCCCAGCACACTGGCTGCGGCGGCACGCACGGAGGCGCTGTCGGGCTTGCGCAGCTCAGGCTTTTCTTGGCTGGGCCAGAAGAACCACAGCAAGACCACGCCCAGCGCAATCCAGACCGGCCAGGCCCTTTCCCAGGCACGGCCCAAGCCCCAGACCGTCCAGCGCCAAGCCAGCCGACGCATGGCCACGCGTTTGCCTCGCTTGGTGGAGCGAGCCAGTGCCGCGCGGCGCAGTTCATCAGCCGCCAGGGGTTGGATCGGAGGGCGTTCAGCCCGCGCTGCCATCCGCGTCCGCGCGCACTCGTTCAAGCTGCGCGTTCAGATCAGCGCCATTGACCTG
Organism: Ideonella sp.; assembly: GCF_044358605.1. Taxonomy (GTDB): domain Bacteria; phylum Pseudomonadota; class Gammaproteobacteria; order Burkholderiales; family Burkholderiaceae_C; genus Ideonella. The sequence goes on along the minus strand of NZ_JBIKNQ010000024.1, from coordinate 30,189 downwards.
CAGGTGCGTATAGCGAATGCGCCCCGTCACGCTGGCCGTGCCGTGCAAGGAGACCTTGCCACCGGGCGCGTCCAACAGGCCGTTGGTGCGGCCCAGCACCGAAATGTTGCGGGCCGAGATGTCGCCTTCGACCACACCGGTTTCGGTGACGGTGACATGGCCGTTGGCCGGGGCGGGCAGGCTGAGCTGGCCCGTCACTTCACCGGCCACCGTCAAGGAGCCCACCACCACGGCGGAGCCGGAGAAGGCCATGCCGCGCGCCAGGGTCGAGTGACGCAGCGCACCGCCCTGCGAGGCCAAGCCTTGCAGCGAGGGCGCCAGCACAGGCACCCGGCCGACTTCAGGCATGGTGTGGCCCAGCGCCACCTTGGGTGGGCCGTCTTGCAGCTCGCCAGGTTGGGTGCGCTGGTGGTCGTCGGTGAGGCCACCGGTGGCGGTGTCTTCAGAGTCTTGGGGTAAATCGTTCACGTGGGGGTGCCCTGTCAAGGCCGGTTGAGCACCGGCAGGGATTGATTGGAACGCAAGGTGCGGAAGGGCCCTTGCAGGGTCGCACCATCATACATACGCAGTCGGTGCGCCATGATGGTGCCGGTGGAGACACCGGTGCTGGAGACATACACCGTGCCGTGGCACTCTAAGGTGGTGTGCGGATCGATCTCGTCCGTCACCCCGCCCAGATGGCCCAGCAGGTAAACATCGCCAAATACTTTGTACTTGCCGATGAGCTGGCCGGTGGGCCAGACCACCAGGCGGCCAGCTACTTCACCCCGGCCGCTCAATGAGCCCTGCAGCAGCAGGCCGCCTTTGAAATGCAATTGCTCGCCTGAGACCGAGGAGCCAGCGGCCACGCGGTTGACGATATTGAGCTTCACTGGGTCAATGACCAGTGTGTCCTGCGATGCATCCAAAGTATGTGTCCCGGGTCAGCCAGTGAGTTGTGGGGTTCAGAGAGGCCACCAGCGGCTGGCCACCACCAGCACCGCAGACCAGGCCAGCAGCCCGCCCGCCACCAGTGCACGGCGCCAGTTGCGCAAGCCGGGCAGCGACACCGGCTTGCCGGCGATGGCGCGGGCGGGGTCTTTGGCCAACAAGCTTTGGGCGGCAACGCCCACCAGCATGGGCTTGTCTTTGAGCATGTCCAGCAACACGCCGCGCTTGGGTTGGCGCCGCACGGTGGCCGAACGGCCCAACTGCACCACGGCGGTGGGGCCCACCACATGCTCGGTGAAGTAGATGTCCATGGGGTCGGTGGGTTCCATGCCACGGATTATCACGGAGACACGCGCCCTCTCGCCATTGGTGCTTGCCTGCCGTGAGGCCCCGCTGTTAGGATGCCACGCACTTCTCAATTTCTGAGGCCCACCATGAACACCCCCCTCCACTTCACCGCACTGCACCCAGCGTTTGCGCTGGGCGTGGCGTGTGCGCGTGGTGCGATGGCGGGCACTGGTGCGGTACCCCGCATTCGCTCCCGGCGATCCGGATCCTGACTCTGTATTGAAGCTTCTGAGTCCAGGCCCCCGGTCACCACGGCGGCAAGTAGGACCAGAGGCCCCCTTCTTCCGCAGCGCTCACCCCGTGGCCCATCTTGCATAGGCGCCGCATCGGAGCCTATGCCCATCTCAAGCCCACAAGGCTTGTGTTCGAGTTGAGGGAGAACCTTGTGTTGAATGTCTTGAATGGGGCGGTTGGCGCACTGGGTGCCAAAGCCCGGGCCGCAGTGACCCTGTCGCCCACAGACCTGCTGCGCGACGCGGTCTACCGCCGCCTTTGGATTTCTATCCTCATCAGCTCCTTTGGCGGCCAAGTCAGCATGCTGGCCCTGCCGCTGACGGCGGCCGTGCTGCTCCAGGCCACGCCCACCCAGATGGGTTGGTTGCTGGCCGCTGAGTTGCTGCCCTTTGTGCTGTTTTCCCTGCCAGCGGGGGTGTGGCTGGACCGCGTGCTCAAGCTGCCGGTCTACATCATCGGCGAAGCCCTTTTGGGCGTGGCCTTGGCCACCGTGCCCCTGGCTTGGTGGATGGGCTGGCTCAATATGGGCTGGCTCTACACCGTGGGCTTTGCCATTGGCGCGGTGCACACCACCGCAGGCTCGGCCGCGCAGATCGTGTTGACCCAGGTGGTGCCGCGTGAGCGCTTGGTCGAGGCCCATGCCAAGAACGCACTGGCCAGCTCAGGTGCCGAGGTGGCCGGCCCCGGCGTGGCGGGGGCCCTGATCCGCCTGCTGGGCGCGCCTGTGGCCTTGCTGGTGGATGCAGTGATGCTGGCCATCTCGGCCTGGATCTTGCGCGGGGTGAAGGTCAACGAGCAGCGCCAGGTGGTGCCCAAAGGCGAAGGCTGGCGGCGCTTTCGGGCTGACCTGATGGATGGCTTGCGCTTTGTGCGCCAGCAGCCCTTGCTGATCGCCATGGCCACCTGCGTGGGCGTGTGGCAGATGTGCCATCAGGCGGCTTTGGTGGTGCAGATCTTGTTCGCCACGCGTACGCTCAATATGAGCGAGCAGGCCATCGGCTTGTCCTACATCGCTTTGGGCGTGGGCACGGTGTCGGCCAGTGTGCTGGGCCACCGCATCAGCGCCCGCATCGGGCCTGGGCCTTGCCTCATCCTCGGCTGGTTCATCACCGCCTTGGGTTGGCTGCTGTTGTCTGTGGCGCCGGTGGGTACCCTGGGGGTGTGGATGTTCGGCCTGATGCTCTCGCTCTTCGGCGTGGGCGCGGTGCTCATCTTCATCAACTTCATCTCGCTGCGCCAAGCTGTGACGCCCGAGCCTATGCTGGGCCGCATGACCAGCACCGTGCGCTGGCTCATCCTGCTGCCCGCCGGCCCCGGCGCCCTGATCGGCGGCTGGCTCGGCGAGCACGTGGACCTGCGCGCCTCACTGGTCTTCTCCGGCAGCGTCTGCTTGATGATGTGCGTGGTGGCTTGGAATTGGCCCGTGATCCGCAACGTCAAAGTGCTGCCCAAGCCTCAAGGCGCAGTGCCAGGCACGCAGGTGGTGGATGAGGCGACGACGTGAATTAGAAGCCTCGGCATGGGCAGGCATGGTATCGGTGCAAAGCGTTAAATCTGTACAAATCTGCAAATTGATTGCAAAATTGTACAAATCATGACCCTTGCACGCCAAGCGCAATCCACCCTGCTGAGGTTGAGCCAAGCCTTTCGTGTGGTCGCCATTACGGGGCCACGTCAGTCGGGCAAAACAACCTTGGCGCAACTGTGCTTTCCCGAGAAGCCCTACCTCAGTTTGGAAGACCTGGACGTACGGCACCGCGCCCAGGCCGACCCGCGCGGCTTCTTGGCACAGTTTCCCCAAGGGGCAGTGCTCGACGAGGTGCAACGCCTGCCCGACCTTCTCTCGTATCTGCAAGGGGTAGTGGATCAACGCCAGCGCATGGGCGACTTTGTCTTGACCGGCTCTGAGCAGTTTGGGCTGCGTGCAGGCATCAGCCAAAGCCTGGCGGGTAGGGTCGCTCATATCGAACTCTTGCCCCTGAGCCTGAAAGAATTGGCTCAGACTCGGCAGTTCCAAGACTTGGCGTCAAAGCCATCGGGGCCGAACCAAGCCCTGATGCATTGGATGTGGCAAGGGTCATACCCGGCGCTATATGCGGGCCAGGCCGGTGCAAGCGGAGAGTCCATGGTCGCTCCTTATGACTGGTACGCGCAGTATCTAGCCACCTATGTTCAGCGCGACGTGCGCCAGATCACCGGGGTGCAAGACTTGGCGGCTTTCGAGCGCTTTGTCTTGCTGTGTGCAGGCCGCTGCGGGCAGTTGTTGAACATGAGTTCGCTGGCCAGTGACGCAGGTGTGTCGGCGAACACGGCCAAGCACTGGATCAGCGTCTTGCAGGCCAGCTACATCATTCGCCTGCTGGAGCCCTGGCATGAGAATTTTGGCAAGCGCTTGGTCAAGATGCCCAAGCTGTACTTTCTGGACACAGGCCTGCTCTGCCACTTGCTGCTCATCGAAAGCCCTGCCGCCTTGGCCCAACATGCCCTTCGCGGCGCCGTGTTCGAGTCTTGGGTCTTGGCCGAAACCTTGAAGCACCGCCTCAATCAAGGGCTTAGACCTGACATTTATTTTTGGCGAGACAACCATGGCACCGAGGTGGATCTTCTCTACCCGCATGGCGACCTGCTGTACCCCGTAGAGATCAAATCTGGCCAAACCTTTAGCCCAGACTGGCTGTCGGGCATCGACAAGTTCCGGCGCTACGCCGGCACCAAGGCGGGCTCAGGAGTGGTGGTGTATGGCGGCGAGGAATCCTTTTCGTTCAAGGAACAGGCCATCTACTCATGGCAGGTCTTGGGACAGGGGTAACAGGCCCTAGATCGCCTTGGTGATCCAACGGTTGATCTTGTCCTCCAGCACGGGCAGCGGGAGCGCGCCGGTGCCGAGAATCTGGTCATGGAAGGCACGGATGTCGAACTTGCTGCCCATCGTGGTTTCTGCTTTCTTGCGTAACCGTTGGACGGTCAAGGCTCCGACTTTGTAGGCCAGCGCTTGGCTGGGCACAGCGATGTAGCGCTCGACCTCGGCGGTGACGTCGGTGCGGCCCATGTCGCTGTTGGCCATCATGTAGTCGATCGCCTTGTCGCGGCTCCAGCCCTTGGCATGAATCCCCGTGTCAACGACTAGGCGCATGGCGCGCAGCATTTCGTCGGACAAGGTGCCGATGCGGGCATAGGGGTCTTTGTAAAGGCCCATGTCGTAGCCCAGCGTTTCCGCGTACAGCGCCCAGCCCTCGATATAGGCGGTGTTGCCGCCAAAGCGCATGAAGGCGGGCAGGGCTTCGTTCTCTTGGGCCAGGCTGATCTGGAAGTGATGGCCCGGCGCACCTTCGTGGAGGTAGAGCGTGATCATGCCCGGCGTGGTGCGGCTGGGCAGATCGTAGGCGTTGAAATAGAACACACCGGGCCGCTTGCCATCAGGCGTGCCTGAGTTGTAGCTGCCGCCCGCTTCAAACTTTTCTCGAAACTCTTCGTAGGGGCGGATCTCAAGCGCGGCCTTGGGCAGCGTCGAAAAATAGCTGCCGATCTCCGCATCCACCTTTTTGCCGATGTCAACATACCCTTGGGTCAGCGCTTCGCGGCTACTGGGTTTGAACTTGGGGTCGGTGCGCAGATGTTCAAAAAAATCGGCCAAGCTGCCCTTGAAGGCGACTTCCGCCTGGACCTTGGTCATTTCAGCGCGGATGCGTGCAACTTCTCTGAGCCCGAGTTCGTGAATGTCGCCCGCTGACATCTTCAAAGTGGTCGACCCTTCGATCAACAGCTCATAGAGCCTCTCGCCGCCCTTCATGTGCAGCAGCCCCAATCCTTCGCGGGCGTCCGCCAGATAGCTGGTTTTCAGATGGTCGCGCAACCTGGTCAGCGCGGGCATCACCTCTTGGGTGAGTGATTGCCTCAGTGCGGTGGTGACGCGGTTCTTTTCTGCATCCGTGAAGCTGGCCGGGATGGCGCGAGCCGGGCCCCAATACGGCGACTCTTCAAGCGGCATGGCGAGTTGCAAATCCAACTGGGCAATGACGTTGTTGATCGTCAGCTTGGTTTCCACTACCCCAGATGCTTGCCCCTGTTTGAAGCGCGCGATGGCCTGGTCAATGATCGTGGCGAAATTGGCATGACGCTTGATATTGTTGTCATAGTCCAGCGTGGTTTTGAAAGGAGCGGCCCCTTTTCCGCTGGCGAAGCTGGGATAGAAAGTGTGGATGCCGAAAAAATGGTTGATCGGCCGCACGGCTGTGAGCGCCAAGATCTCCGGGCTGAGGCGCTCCAGTGCCTTCCGCTGGTTCCAGGCGTAAACATCGTAGGCAATCTGGTCCGTGGCATTGAGCTTGGCCCGGTTGATGGTGCCCAGGTCAGCCAGGTTCTTTTCGGCAGCAGCCCGTTCGGCCTTGTAGTAAGCGTCCGACCCGAAATCGCCCAGCCGGTCGGCATAGCGCATATCGCCGCGAAACAGCGCACTGATGGGGTTGCGCTTCAGTGAGGCTTCATCATCGGCTGCGAATATCGCAAACATTCGATCGCGCTCGACTTGTGCAGGCACGGGCGCGCTGGCACCCGACTGTGCAAGGGCCGGCACAGCCAGCGCGGACGTGGCGAGCAGGGTGGCAACCAACAGCGAGCGAATGATCATGGAGTACCTTGATGGCGGCCAAGCCGGGTAACGTGATGGTGGCTGTCTTGCGACCTGCGGCGAACTTGGCGCCCGGACCCTGTCCGGTTTTGCGCAGCCAAGATCAACACCCGGCCGAAAACCTATCCACCGCATCCGTGATGATCCCGTCAATGCCCAGCCGCAGCAGGCGCTGGACCTCGGCTTCATCGTTGACGGTGTAGACCAGGGCACGCATCCCAGCGGCATGGAGTTGGGCGATCAGGGCCGCGTCCATCAGCTCGTAGTTGGTGATGACGGCAGCACAATCCAAGGCTTGCGCTGCGGGCCACCATCCGTCCCAAAGCGTGTCCACCAGCAGGGCTCGGGGCAGGTGGGGCGCGGTGGCTTGGGAGGCCTTCAGGGCTTCGGGCTGAAAGGAGCTGAGCACCGGGGTTTGGGCGGGCGTGGCGCCGGCCCAGAGCTGAGCCACCGCTTGGGCCACAAGACGGCCGGTGTGGGCCTCGTCGCCCGGCGTCGGTTTGATCTCCAAATCCAGGCCAAAGCCATTGCGGCGCAGGTAGGCGGCAATGGCCTGCAGCGAGGGTAGGGGCTCGCCCGCGTAGGCACGGCTGTGCCAACCGCCAGCATCGACTTGCGACAGATCGTGCCAAGGGTGTTGCTTGGCCAAGCCGCGCTGGGGCGTGGTGCGGTCTAGCGTGGCGTCGTGCAGCAAGAAGGGCACGTCGTCGGCCGAGAGTTTGACGTCACACTCAAAGGCCCGATAGCCGTGGCGCGCGCCTTCGCGGAAGGCGGCCAGTGTGTTCTCGGGGGCCAGCTTGCCCGCGCCCCGGTGGGCGATCCACAGCGGCAAGGGCCAATCGGCGGGGGCGACTTTGAAGCTCATGGGGCGCTGTTGCTCACGACACGTTGCTGGGTGTTGGCGTCAAACCAATGCAGGTGATGCGGGGCTGCGTCCAGGTGCACCGTGTCGCCTGCCTTGGGGGCTGGGTCGGTGCTGTCAATGCGCACGGTAAAGGTGCTGCTGTTGGAGCCTCCGCCCATGGTGCCATGCACCAAGCGCTCCGCGCCCAGCATCTCCACCAAATGCACCTGCAGAGGCCAGCCGGTGGCGGTGGGGCTGATGTGGGCGTGTTCCGGCCGCAGGCCCAGGATCATGTCGCCGCTGCGCGGGGCTGCGGCGGGCAAGGGCAGGTGGGTGCCGCCCACTTGAAAGGCTCCGTGCAGAGCGCTGCCGCGCAGCAGGTTCATGGGCGGCGAGCCGATGAAGCTGGCCACAAAGGTGGTGGCGGGCCGGGCGTAGACCTCTTCAGGCGTGCCGATCTGCTCCATGCGGCCGCCGTTCATCACGATCATGCGCTGGGCCAGGGTCATGGCTTCGACCTGGTCGTGGGTGACGAACAGGCTGGTCACGCCCAGCTCGGCGTGCAGCTTTTGAATCTCCAGCCGGGTCTGGGCGCGCAGTTTGGCGTCCAGGTTGGAGAGCGGCTCGTCAAACAAAAACACCTGAGGCTGGCGCACGATGGCGCGGCCCATGGCCACGCGCTGGCGCTGGCCTCCCGAGAGCTGGCGGGGCTTGCGGTCGAGCAGGGCGCCCAGCTCCAAAATCTTGGCGGCCTTTTGCACGCGTTGCTCAATCTCAGCTTTAGGCTTGCCCGCGATCTTCAGGCCGTAGGCCATGTTGTCGTACACGCTCATGTGCGGGTAGAGCGCGTAGTTCTGAAACACCATGGCGATGTCGCGCTCGGCGGGCTCTAAGTTGTTCACCACACGGGGGCCAATCGCCACCTCGCCGCCAGTGATCTCTTCCAAGCCCGCAACCATGCGCAGCAGGGTGCTTTTACCGCAGCCTGAGGGGCCGACGATGACGATGAACTCGCCGTCGGCAATCTCGGCATTCACGCCATGGATGACTTTGTTGGCGCCAGCGCCACGGCCATAGGTCTTCTCAACCGCACGAAGGGAAATGCTTGCCATCTTATTTCTCGGTATCCACCAGGCCCTTGACGAACCACTTTTGCATCAGGATCACCACCGCCGCCGGTGGCAGCATGGCCAACATGGCCGTGGCCATCACCACATTCCATTCGGTGTAGGACTCGCCGGCAATCAGCCGCTTGATGCCCATGACCACCGGGTACATGTTTTCATTGGTGGTCACCAGCAGCGGCCAGAGGTATTGGTTCCAGCCATAGATGAACTGGATCACAAACAGCGCGGCAATGCTGGTGGTGGACAGCGGCAGCAGCACATCTTTGAAGAAGCGCAGCGGCCCAGCGCCGTCGATGCGCGCAGCCTCCACCAGCTCATCGGGCACGGTCAAGAAGAACTGCCGGAACAAGAAGGTGGCGGTGGCAGACGCGATCAGCGGCACCGTCAGCCCGGCATAGCTGTTGAGCATGCCCAACTGCGACACCACCTCGTAGGTGGGGCCAATGCGCACCTCCACGGGCAGCATCAGCGTCACAAAAATCATCCAGAACACCAGGCCGCGCAGCGGAAAGCGGAAGTAGACGATGGCAAAGGCCGACAGCAGCGAGATGATGATCTTGCCCACGGCAATCACCAGCGCGCTGATGAGGCTGGTCAGCATCATGGGGGCGGCAGCCGGCATCTCGCTGCCAAACTCATTTTTGCCGCCAAACAGCGCGCGCTGGTAGGTCTCCAGCCCGTGGCCGCCCGGGATCAGCGAGAGCGGGCGGCTCTGCGCAATGACCTCGGCGGTTTGGGTGGAGGCCACAAAGGTCAGGTAAATGGGAAAGGCCACGATGAGCACACCCAGGATGAGCACGGTGTGCGCCAGCAGGGTGGCAATGGGGCGACGTTCAATCATGATGGGCGCCCTTTTTCAGTACTGAACCTTGCGCTCGACAAAGCGGAATTGCACCACCGTCAACGCCACCACGATGACCATCAACACCACCGACTGCGCGGCCGAGCCGCCCATGTCCAGGGCCTTGAAGCCGTCGTAATAAACCTTGTAGACCAAGATCGCTGTGTCTTTGCCCGGGCCGCCTTGGGTGGCCGCATCGACGATGGCAAAGGTGTCGAAGAAGGCATAGACGATGTTGATGACCAGCAAGAAAAACGCCGTGGGCGACAGCAGCGGGAACTGCACCGTCCAAAAGCGCTTCCAGGGCCCGGCGCCGTCAATGGCGGCCGCTTCGATCAGCGACTTGGGAATGGCCTGCAGCCCGGCCAAAAAGAACAAAAAGTTGTAGGAGATTTGCTTCCACACGGCGGCCAGCACGATCAGCGTCATGGCCTGGCCACTGTTGAGCAGGTGGTTCCAGTCCACGCCGAACAAGCCCAGCGCATGGCTGACCACGCCCATGCCCGGCGCGAACATGAACATCCACAACACACCGGCCACCACCGGGGCCACCGCATAGGGCCAGACCAGCAGGGTTTTGTAGAGGCTGGCACCTTTGACCACGCGGTCGGCCATCACGGCCAGCAGCAAGGAAATGGTCAGGCCGCTGACGGCCACCAAGAGCGAGAACACCGCCGTGGTCTTGAACGAGGCCAGGTAGCTGGCGTCGGCCCAGAGGCGCTTGAAGTTCTCCAGCCCCACAAACTCGGTGCTGGTGCCAAAGGCGTCTTGCTGTAGCAGGCTCTGCCACAGCGCCTGGCCTGCGGGCCAGAAGAAGAAGGCCAGCACGATGGCCATCTGCGGGGCGATCAGCACCCAGGGCAGCCAGTGCGAGCGGAACAGGACTCGTTTTTCCATACGCTTCAAAGTGAACGGGGCGCCTTTGGTGTTGGCGCCCCGTGGGTCACGGCCTCAGAGGCTGGTCAGCCCCTTGAGCAATCTTACATTTTCTCAGTCTTCTCAAAACGCTCAAGCTGCTCGTTACCCCGGGTGATGGCCGAGTCCAGCGCCTCTTTGGCGCCCTTTTTGCCAGCCCACACGCCTTCCAACTCCTCGTCGATGACGGTGCGGATCTGCACAAAATTGCCCAGGCGCACGCCGCGAGATTTATCGGTGGTCTTGCGGATCATCTGGTTGACCGACACATCGGTGCCCGGGTTCTCTTTGTAGAAGCCGGACTTGTCGGTCACCTCAAACGAGGCCTTGGTCACAGGCAGATAGCCCGTGCGCTGGTGGCTCTTGGCGGCAATGTCGGTTTGCGAGAGGTGAGCGAAGAATGCAGCGACACCCTTGTACTCAGGGGCTTTTTTGCCGTTCATCACCCACAGGCTGGCCCCACCGATGACGGTGTTTTGCGGAGCCCCAGGGACATCAGGGTAGAAGGGCAGGGTGCCAATGCCGGCGGCAAACTTGGCATTGCGCTTCACATTGCCGTAGAGCGCCGAGGAGCCGGTCATCATGGCGCACTCGCCCGACACAAACGTGCCGTCGGCCGCATTGCCCCGGCCCTTGTAGACGAACAGGCCTTGCTTGGCCATATTGCCCAGGTTCTCGATGTGGCGCACATGCAGCGGGGTGTTGAAGGCCAAGCGGGCATCCAGGCCACCAAAGCCGTTGTTCTTGGTGGCAAACAGGGTGTTGTGCCAGGCCGAGAAGCTCTCCAGCTGGGTCCAACTGATCCAGGAGGTGGTGAAGGGGCACTTGTGGCCGCTGGCCTTGAGCTTGGCGGCAGCCAAGGCCACTTCAGGCCAGGTGGTGGGCGGCTTGTTCGGGTCTAGGCCCGCGGCCTTGAAGGCGTCTTTGTTGTAGTGGAAGACGGGGGTGGAGCTGTTGAAGGGGAAGCTCAACATCTGCCCGTTGGGGGCGGTGTAGTAGCCGGCGACGGCGGGCACATAAGCGGCGGGGTCAAACTTTTGCCCGGCCTCTTTCATCACCTCAGCCACCGGCTTGATGGCGCCCTTGGAGGCCATCATGGTGGCGGTGCCTACTTCAAACACTTGCAAGATGTGCGGTGCATTGCCTGCGCGGTAGGCGGCAATCGCGGCCGTCATGGACTCGTCGTAGCTGCCCTTGAAGGTCGGAACGATCTTGTACTCTTTCTGGCTGGCGTTGAATTCTTTGGCCAGGTCGTTCACCCATTCGCCCAGGGCGCCGCCCATCGAGTGCCACCACTGCACCTCCACCTGGGCAAACGCAGGTTGAGCCAAGCTGGTTGCGGCCACGGCGGCCAGGGCGAGAAGACGTTTTTGCATGGAATCTCCGTTAAAAGTAGCACCGCCAAAGACGGGTGATCTCGGCAGTGTCGCCAATGTTTGTGACAGAACGGTGTTGTCGCATGAGTGGAGGGGGTGGCCGCCCAGGGATTTCCCGGCCATGGCGCGGCGCGGGCGCTGGGTGCCCTTGCCCACAGGGTGGTTTGCTGCACTGCGGTAGGATTCACCCTTGCCGCTTCCTCCCTGCACCTTAGCCCGTGCTCTCTGACAGGATGGCTCCCTCCAAGGCCCGCTGGGTGGCAGGAGGATAGGCCGCCTGCCCGCCATGAACGCACCGCAGTCTCTTACCGCCCTCCAAGCCGCCGCTGGCGCCCACGACGCCGAGGCGCCACGCCTGCGCGAGATCCCCTACAACTACACCTCCCTGTCCGATCGCGAGATCGTGCTGCGGCTGTTGGGCTCCCGGGCCTGGGACCTGCTGAACCTGCTGCGCGAAGAGCGCCGCACCGGCCGCTCGGCTCGCATGCTCTACGAGGTGTTGGGCGACATCTGGGTGGTGCAGCGCAACCCCTACCTGGAAGACGACCTGCTGGACAACCCCAAGCGGCGTGACCTGTTGATCGAGGCCCTGCAACACCGCCTGGGCGAGGTGCAAAAGCGCCGCAAGCCCGAGGCCGACGCCGTGCGCGACGCTTATGTGGGCGAGTTGCTGTCGCTGGCCCGGGGCGCCGTCAAGCGCTTTGCCGACCGCTTTGTCGATGTGCTGTTGCTGCGCGGCCGCTGCCGCAAGCTCTTGGGCAAGCACACGGCCAAAGACAACATCAAGTTTGACGGTCTCTCGCGTGTTTCCCATGTGACCGACGCCACCGACTGGCGGGTCGAGTACCCCTTTGTGGTGCTGACCCCTGACACCGAGGCCGAAATGGCCCACTTGGTGGCCGCTTGCGTGGAACTGGGCCTGACCATCATCCCGCGCGGCGGTGGCACCGGCTACACCGGTGGTGCTGTGCCGCTGACCTGGAAGAGCGCGGTCATCAACACCGAAAAGCTCGAACAGATGACCGAGGTCGAGCACGTCGAGCTGCCCGGCCTGGCGCAGCCCGTGCCCACCATCTGGACGGGCGCCGGGGTGGTGACCCAACGGGTCTCAGACGCCGCCGAGCGGGCCGGTTTTGTGTTTGCGGTCGACCCCACCAGCGCTGAGGCCTCTTGCGTGGGCGGCAACATCGCCATGAATGCCGGCGGCAAGAAGGCCGTGCTCTGGGGCACGGCGCTGGACAACCTGGCCTCTTGGAAGATGGTTACGCCGCAGGCCACCTGGCTGGAGGTGGTGCGCCTGGACCACAACCTGGGCAAGATCCACGACATTCCCATGGCCAGCTTCGAGCTGCGCCACTTTGACGCCAGTGGCAAAGTGCTGCAGCGCACCGAGCGCCTGGACATCCCCGGTCGCGTCTTCCGCAAAGAAGGCCTGGGCAAGGATGTGACGGACAAGTTCTTGGCGGGCCTGCCGGGCATCCAGAAAGAAGGCTGCGATGGCCTGATCACCAGCGCGCGCTGGGTGGTCCACCGCATGCCCAAGCAAACCCGCACGGTGTGCCTGGAGTTCTTTGGCAACCCCAAGGAGTGCGTGCCTTCCATCGTCGAGATCAAGAACTTCATGTTCTCGCTGATGCCGAAGCCCGGTGGCGAGAACAAGGAAGGACGGGGCCCCTCCCCCGTCCTGTTGGCGGGCCTGGAGCATCTGGACGACCGCTACCTCAAGGCCGTGGGCTATGCCACCAAAAGCAAGCGCGGCGGCTTGCCCAAGATGGTGCTGATCGGCGACATCGTGGGCGACGATGAAGACGCCGTGGCCCGCGCCACCAGCGAGGTCATCCGCCTGGCCAATGGCCGCTCGGGCGAGGGCTTTGTGGCCGTGTCGGCCGAGGCCCGTAAAAAGTTCTGGCTGGACCGCAAGCGCACGGCCGCTATCTCCAAGCACACTAACGCCTTCAAGGTGAATGAAGACGTGGTGATCCCGCTGGAGCGCATGGGCGAATACACCCTGGGCATTGAGCGCATCAACATCGAGCTGAGTCTGCGCAACAAGATTGCCTTGGCCGACAAGCTCAGCGCCTTCTTTGGCACCGGCCACTTGCCCCTGGGTAAGACCGATGACCCCAGCGACGTGCCCAGCACCGACGTGCTGGACGAGCGCTGCCAACGCGCGCTGGCGCTGGTGGCCGAAGCCCGCCAGCAGTGGCAGCAATGGATGGACGGGCTGGATGTGGTGCAGCCCGCCGCAGACGGCCAACCCGGCCGCAGCTTCTTTGACCAGATCCAAGACCAAAGCCTGCGCGCCTCTTGGAAGCGCCAGATCCTCAAGCCCCTGCAAACCGTGTTTGCGGGCGCGGTGTTTGCGCCGGTGCTGGAGGCTTGCAAGACCCTGCATAAAGAGGTGCTGCGCGGCCGCGTGTGGGTGGCGCTGCACATGCACGCGGGTGACGGCAATGTGCACACCAACATCCCCGTCAACTCCGACAACTACGAGATGCTGCAAACCGCCCACGAGGCGGTGGGCCGCATCATGGTTCTGGCCCGCAGCCTCAATGGCGTGATCTCGGGCGAGCACGGCATTGGCATCACCAAGCTGGAGTTTTTGACCGACGATGAGTTGGCCAACTTCACCGCCTACAAGGCCAAGGTCGACCCTGAAGGCCGCTTCAACAAAGGCAAGCTGCTGCGCGGTGCGGCACTCACGGGCCTGGGGCCTGATGTGCATGCGGCCGACCTGAGCCACGCCTACACGCCCAGCTTTGGCCTGATGGGGCATGAGTCGCTGATCATGCAGCAGAGCGACATTGGCGACATCGCCAACTCGGTCAAAGACTGCCTGCGCTGCGGCAAGTGCAAGCCGGTGTGCGCCACCCATGTGCCGCGCGCCAACTTGCTCTACAGCCCGCGCAACAAGATCCTGGCCACCTCGCTGCTGGTGGAGGCCTTTTTGTACGAAGAGCAAACCCGCCGGGGCGTGTCCATCAAGCACTGGGAAGAGTTTGAAGACGTGGCCGACCACTGCACGGTCTGCCACAAGTGCTTCAACCCCTGCCCGGTGAAGATCGACTTTGGCGATGTCTCCATGAACATGCGCAACCTCTTGCGCAAAATGGGGCAAAAGAGCTTCCGCCCGGGCAATGCAGCAGCCATGCTGATGCTCAACGCCACCAACCCGCAAACCATCAAGCTGGCGCGTGCCGCCATGGTGGGCGTGGGCATGAAAGCCCAGCGTTTTGCGCACGATGTGCTCAAGCTGGCGGCCCGCAAGCAGACCAGCGCCCCCCCGGCCACCGTGGGCACAGCACCCATCAAAGAGCAGGTCATCCACTTCATCAACAAGAAGATGCCCGGCGGCCTGCCCAAAAAGACCGCCCGTGCCTTGTTGGACATTGAAGACAAAGACTACGTGCCCATCATCCGCAATCCGGCCACCACCACGGTGGACTCGGAGGCGGTGTTCTACTTCCCCGGCTGCGGCTCCGAGCGCTTGTTCAGCCAAGTGGGCTTGGCCACCCAGGCCATGCTCTGGCACGCCGGGGTGCAGACGGTGCTGCCACCGGGCTACCTCTGCTGCGGTTACCCGCAGCGCGGGTCGGGCCAGTTTGATGTGGCCGAGAAGATGATCACCGACAACCGGGTGCTCTTCCACCGCGTGGCCAACACGCTGAACTACCTGGACATCAAGACCGTGGTGGTCTCGTGCGGCACCTGCTTTGACCAACTGCAGGGCTACAAGTTTGAAGAGATCTTCCCCGGCTGCCGCATCGTCGACATCCACGAGTTCTTGCTGGAGAAGGGCATCACCTTGCCGCAGGCCAACCAGCCGGGCGCGGGGGGTTATCTGTATCACGACCCCTGCCACAGCCCCATGAAGCAGCAAGACCCGATGAAGACGGTCAAGGCCTTGGTGGGCGAAGCGGTGGTTCAGTCCGCACGTTGCTGCGGTGAGTCGGGCACGCTGGGCGTCAGCCGCCCGGACATCTCCACGCAGGTTCGCTTCCGCAAAGAAGAAGAAATGCGCAAGGCTGAAACCGAGCTGCGGGCCACTGGCGCCGTGCCCGCGCAAGGCCCGGTGAAGATCCTCACCTCTTGCCCGAGCTGCCTGCAAGGCCTGTCGCGCTATGGCGACGACTTGCAGAATGGCCTGCTGGAGGCCGACTACATCGTGGTCGAAATGGCCAAGCAGATCTTGGGTGAGCAGTGGATGCCTGAGTACGTGCAACGCGCCAACAGCGGCGGTATTGAACGGGTGCTGGTCTGATGGCACGCCAACCCGGTTGCGAGCTGTGCGAGCAGATCGAATCCCCTGCCTGGGGCCTGGTGTATCGTGAGCCGGACCTCTGCGTCATCCGCGTCCTGGATGCCCCTGAGTTCCCCGCCTTCTACCGCGTGATCTGGAACGAGCATGTGGCCGAGTTGAGCGACCTGAGCGAGCTTCAGCGCGCGCGCTGCATGGCCGCTGTGGTGGCCGTTGAGCGGGTGCTGCGCGCTGAGCTGCAACCCACCAAGATCAACCTGGCTGCACTGGGCAATATGGTGCCGCACCTGCACTGGCATGTGATTGCCCGCTTCGACTGGGACGCCCAGTTCCCTCAGCCCATCTGGGGCCCGCGCCAGCGCAGCCCCGAGCCTTCTGCTGCAGAGCGCTTGGCCCGCGACTGGGCCGCGCTCGATACTCAGGTTCAGCAGGCCGTGGCCACCGCTTTGGCCACCCTTTCCAACGGACAACCCTCATGAGCAACGCCCCCCATCCCACCGCGCTGACCGTGCACCAAGCCACCCGCGTGCTGGAGATCGCTTTCTCCGACGGCAGCGAGTTCAAGATTCCCTTCGAGCTGATGCGCGTCTACAGCCCGTCGGCCGAAGTGCAAGGCCACGGCCCCGGCCAAGAAGTACTGCAATCCGGCAAGCGCCATGTGGGCATCAGTGGCGTCGCCCCCGTGGGCAATTACGGCATCCAGCCCACCTTTGACGATGGCCATGAGTCCGGCATCTTCACCTGGGAGACGCTCTACAAGTTGGGCAGTCAGCAAGAGGCGCTGTGGGCGCAATACGAAGAGCGCCTGGTGGCGGCAGGCGTCGACCGCGACGCGCCGATGGCGCCCAAGGCAGCGTCTGGCTGCGCATCGCACTGAGCAAAGAGGAACGCCTCATGTCGCAAACGCATTTCGGCTTTGAGACCGTGGACGAGGCCGTCAAGGCCAATAAGGTCAAAGGGGTGTTCGACTCCGTCGCGTCCAAATACGATGTGATGAACGACTTGATGTCCATGGGCATGCACCGCGCCTGGAAGGTCTACACCGTGGCCGTGGCCAACCTGCAGCCGGGCCAGAAGGCGCTGGACATCGCGGGGGGCACGGGCGACCTGGCCATGGCCTTCGCCAAGAGGGTCGGGCCCACGGGCATGGTGGTGCACACCGACATCAACGAGGCCATGCTGAGCACCGGCCGCGACCGCTTGCTGGACAAAGGCCTGGCCCTGCCCACCAACCTGTGCGACGCCGAGAAGCTGCCCTACCCAGAGGGTACGTTTGACCTGGTGAGCGTGGCCTTTGGCCTGCGCAACATGACCCACAAAGACGTGGCCCTGGCCGAGATGTGCCGCGTGCTCAAACCCGGTGGCCGCCTGCTGGTGCTGGAGTTCTCTAAGGTGGCTGCGCCGCTGCAAAAGCCTTATGACTGGTACTCCTTCAAAGTGCTGCCGCGCCTGGGTCAGATGGTGGCGGGCGATGCTGAAAGCTACCGTTACCTGGCCGAGTCCATCCGCATGCACCCCGACCAGGCCACCCTCAAGGGCATGATGAAGACTGCAGGCTTTGGCCATGTGGACGTGCACAACCTGACGGGCGGCGTGGTGGCGCTGCATGTGGGCATCAAGTGCTGATGTCTTGATGAATACCGCCACAGAGGCACAGAGCCACAGAGTGAGTGGTGGGCTCGCGGAGATGGGGGGCGCATGAAAAGAGTTTTGTTAACGGGTGCCACGGGCTATATCGGCTCCCACACTTGGGTGGCGCTCAAGGCCGCTGGCTTTGAGGTGGTGGGCTTGGATGATTTCTCCAACAGCTCGCCCCAAGTCTTGAACCGCCTGGCCGAGTTGATCGGCGAGCCCCCGATGTTTGTCCAAGGCGATGTCAACGACAGCGCGGCGCTGGATGCCCTGTTCGCCGCCCACACCATCGACGCCGTGGTGCACTTCGCAGCCTTCAAGGCCGTGGGTGAGTCCACCGCCCAGCCGCTCAAGTACTACGCCAACAACATCGGCGGCTTGGTCACAGTGCACCAAGCCATGGCCCGGGCTGGCGTGAAGAACTTTGTGTTCAGCTCCAGCGCCACCGTCTACGGTGAGCCGCAGTTCCTGCCCTACACCGAGGCCCACCCGCTGGCCGCAATGAATGTCTATGGCCGCACCAAGCTGATGGGCGAGCAGATTCTGCGCGACGCCGAAGCCGCCGACCCCGCGCTGAAGGTGGCCTATCTGCGCTACTTCAACCCGGTGGGCGCGCATGAAAGCGGCCGCATCGGCGAAGACCCGCGCGGCGTGCCCAACAACCTCATGCCCTATGTCACCCAAGTGGCCGTGGGCCGCCGGGAGCGCCTGGGTGTGTTTGGTGGCGACTACGACACCCCCGATGGCACTGGCGTGCGCGACTATCTGCACGTGATGGACCTGGCCGAAGGCCATGTGGCCGCCGTGTCTTACCTGCTGCGCGAGCAGCAGTCGCTGACCGTCAACCTGGGCACCGGCCAAGGCATCAGCGTGCTGGACTTGGTCAAGGCCTTCGAGCGCGCCTCGGGCCGCCCCATCCCCTACGACATCGCCCCCCGCCGCCCCGGCGATCTGCCCGCCTTCTGGGCCGACGCCACCTTGGCCCGCGACCGCCTAGGCTGGCAGGCCACCCGCAACCTCGACCAAATGTGCGCCGACAGCTGGCGCTGGCAACAGGCCAATCCGCAGGGGTTTGAGGGCTGAGGCCAGATTGCTTGGGGCCGGCGGTCGTTGACGGGCTTGGAGCGCAGGCCAATGTCCGCCGCTCTTTGCGGTGGTACCTGAAATTGGTACCATTGCTCCATGAAGAGAAGGCACCAACGCACACTGGAGTTGATCTTCGCCCACCCGACCAGCGCCAACGTCCCATGGAAAGACGTTGAAGCCTTGTTTCGGGAGCTGGGCGCCAAGGTCAGCGAGAGAGAAGGCAGCAGAGTTGCCGTCGTGCTGTTTGGCGAAGTGCGTGTCTTTCATCGGCCGCATCCTTCTCCGAATACCGACAAAGGCGCAGTGGCCAGTGTTCGGAAGTGGTTGGAGCAGCATGGAGTTTTGCCGTGAACACAATGACCTTGGATGGCTATCAGGCCAAGATTGAGTATGACGCCGACCTCGATTTGTTTCGAGGCGAAATTTTGGGCTTGAACGGTGGCGCAGATTTTCTGGGTAAGAACCCCAAGGAGCTTCGGGCTGAGTTCAAGAAGTCCTTGCAGGTTTTCCTGGAGGTCTGCCTGGAGCAGGGTATCGAGCCGCGCCGGAGTTACTCCGGAAAATTCAATGTTCGCATCCCGCCAGACCTGCATGAGCGATTGGCCATCGTCGCGCAGGCGGAAGGCAAGAGCATCAATGCTTTGGCTCAAGAAGCTTTGCAGCAGCGGGTTGCGGCCTGAATGAACTCTTCCAGTCCACTCATCGCAGAGAAGTTGCTGCGTGCCCGATCGCTCGACGGTGAGGAATGGGACATGCGAGTTTGTGTCTGGTCTCCCTCGCCTGCTGAACTGGCGACCTGGGCTTGCCAAGTCGAGATCACTCGGCTTTTCTCGCCACCGAAACCAATCTATGGCGAGGATTCTTGGCAAGCCCTGGCTCTCGCTTTGAAGTTCGCGGCGTCAGAGGTCCGAAGCTTTCTCGAAGGAGGCGGAACCCTCTATTGGCCCGAGCCTGCATCTGACGGAAGCCTTGAGCTGTTTCAGCTGTCCGACATTGATTAGGCCGTTAAGGGCAATGGCCCCCGGACCCAAACGTGCCCCCCTACAATCCCGCTCATGTCCAATCTGCTCGTCGACACCCTCGTCCCTGCGGCCACCGCACGCTTTGTTTTGCTGGCCAACCACGTGTTGATGGCAGCGCCGCCGGCCATGGGGCGGCTCAAGGCGCATAGCGGCCGTTGGCTGCGGGTCGAAGTCGAAGGCTGGCGCTTGCCCTTGCCGCCACCGCCCCCCTTGAGCCTGCGCCTGACCCCGGCGGGTCTGTTTGAGGCGCCTGAAGCCGGAGAGGCGGCACCCGAGGTGGTGGAGCTGCGTCTGACGGTCGATGCGTCTGACCCGCTGGCCGCAGCCAAGCAACTGGTGGCTGGGCAGATTCCCAACGTCCGCATTGAAGGCGATGTGGCCCTGGCGGCTGACATCAACTGGGTCCTGGCGAATGTGCGCTGGGACATTGCGGCTGATTTGGAGCGCGTGGCCGGCCCCGTCGTGGCCGAAGGCGCGAGCCGCGTGGCGGCTCAGCTGGGTGGGGTGGCGCAATCGCTGGCTCAGGGCTTGAGCAGCGTCGTTTCTGGCCTGGGGCGCAAGCCCTGAGCGCCGAGCAACTCGCACCATGAGATCCTGGGCGCGGCTGGGCCGCATCATCATCACCCTGATGCGCTATGGCGTGGATGACCTCGTCCTGGCCAATGCGCCTCAGCCCTGGATCAAGACCCTGCGTTGGTGCGTCACCCGAGGCCGTAGTTTTGAGGCCCCGCGCGGTGAGCGGCTGCGCTTGGCGCTAGAGGCGCTGGGGCCGATCTTCATCAAGTTCGGGCAGGTGCTCTCCACCCGGCGCGACCTGGTGCCGCTGGACATTGCCGACGAGTTGGCGCGTCTGCAAGACAAGGTGCCGCCGATTGCCTCTGAGCAGGCGCTGGCGTTGATCCGCCAGGGCTTGGGCCGGCCGCTGGACGAGGTGTTTGCGCACATCGAGGCCGAGCCCGTGGCCAGCGCCTCGATTGCGCAGGTTCACTTTGCGACCTTGCATGATGGCCGCGAGGTGGCCGTCAAGGTGCTGCGGCCGGGCATGCTGTCGGTGATTGATGACGACCTGTCGCTCTTGCATGTGCTGGCCCGCTGGGTGGAGCGCCTGAGTGCCGATGGCCGCCGTCTGCGCCCGCGCGAGGTGGTGTCGGAGTTTGACGGCTATCTGCACGATGAGCTCGACCTGGTGCGAGAGGCCTCCAACTCGGCCCAGTTGCGCCGCAATATGGCGGACCTGCCGCTGATCATGGTGCCCGAGATGCACTGGAACTTGTGCACCGAGACGGTGATGGTGATGCAGCGCATGCACGGCGTGCCCATCAGCCAGGTGCAGCGCCTGCGCGAGGCGGGGGTGGACATCGCCAAGCTGGCGCGCGACGGCGTCACCATCTTTTTCACCCAGGTGTTCCGGGATGGCTTTTTCCATGCCGACATGCACCCGGGCAACATCCAGGTGAGCTTGGCGCCCGAGACCTTTGGCCGCTACATCGCGCTGGACTTCGGCATCATCGGCACGCTGACCGAGAACGACAAGCAGTACCTGGCGCAGAACTTCATCGCCTTCTTCCGTCGCGACTACAAGCGCGTGGCCGAGCTGCATGTGGAAAGCGGCTGGGTGCCGCCTGACACCCGTGTGGATGCCCTGGAGCAAGCCGTGCGCGCCGTCTGCGAGCCGCATTTCGATAGGCCGCTCAAAGAAATCTCCTTGGGCCAGGTGCTGATGCGCCTGTTCCAAACCTCGCGCCGCTTCAATGTCGAGATTCAGCCGCAACTGGTGCTGCTGCAAAAAACTTTGCTGAACGTGGAAGGCCTGGGGCGCGAGCTGGACCCCGAGCTCGACCTCTGGGCCACCGCCAAGCCTTTTTTGGAGCGCTGGATGAACGAGCAAGTGGGTTGGCGCGCGCTGCTGCGCCAACTGCAGGCCGAAGCCCCGCGCTACGCCCAACTGCTGCCCGAACTGCCCCGCCTGCTGCACGCCAGCCTGCAAGCCCGCACCCCTGACCACACCGCTTTGCTGCAAGACCTGCTGCATGAGCAGCGCCGAACCAACCGCTTGGTGCGCGGCGTGATCATCGCCATCGTGGGTTTTGTGGTGGGCGTGCTGGCGGCGCGGTGGTGGATGGCGCTGTTGCATTGAGCCCATGTCGCTCCACAGGGGGCCAAGGTCTGGCTGGCCTCTGGCTACACTGTGAGGCAATTTTTTTCACACCATCAATGAGCATCGTTGGACGAGGAGTCGTGCCGTGTTGATCACCTTTGTCGCTGTTTATCTCGCTGTCACCATTGCCATCGGTCTGATGGCCGCACGCCGGGTGCATGGCAGCACTGACTTTTTGGTGGCGGGCCGCAGCCTGCCGCTCTACATGAATGTGGCCACGGTGTTTGCCACCTGGTTTGGGGCGGAAACCGTGCTGTCGGTGTCGGCCACCTTTGCTAAAGACGGCTTGAATGGCATCCCGGGCGACCCCTTTGGTGCCACGGTCTGCCTGGTGCTCGCGGCGCTGTTGTTCGCGCGGCTGTTCTACAGCTTGAACTTGTTGACCATTGGCGACTTCTACAAAGTGCGCTATGGCAAGAGCGTGGAGGTGCTGACCAGCGTGGCCATTGTGCTGTCCTACCTGGGCTGGACATCGGCCCAACTCACGGCGCTGGGCTTGGTCATCCACGTGCTGTCCAGCGGCGCTATCGAGCTGAATCACGCCATCATGCTGGGGGCGGTGGTGGTGCTGGTCTACACCGTGTTCGGCGGCATGTGGTCGGTGGCCTTCACCGACTTGTTCCAAACCGTGATCATCGTGGTCGGCTTGTTCTTGGTGGCCGGTTTGGTCGGCGGGCAAGCGGGCGGCATGGAGAAGGTGTTGGCCCAAGCCGCTGCCGATGGCAAGTTTGTAATGTTCCCGGCGGACATGGATGCAACGGCTTGGTGGGCCATGGCGGGGGTGTTTTTTGCGTTTGCCTTTGGTTCCATTCCGCAGCAAGACGTGTTTCAGCGCATGACCAGCGCGAAAGATGAGAAGACAGCGGTCAGAGGCACGCTTATAGGCGCATCGGTGTACTTTCTGATGGCCTTTGTGCCCATCTACATCGCCTATGCCGCGCTGGTGGCCCACCCAGAGCTTAAGGAGTTGTTCAATTCTGAGGACGCTCGTGAGATTCAACGCATCTTGCCTGACCTGGTCTTGGGCAAGATGCCGCTGTGGGCCCAGGTGATGTTCTTCGGTG
The DNA here is from genome assembly GCF_044358605.1 of Ideonella sp. Classification (GTDB taxonomy): domain Bacteria; phylum Pseudomonadota; class Gammaproteobacteria; order Burkholderiales; family Burkholderiaceae_C; genus Ideonella. The sequence continues at coordinate 7,727 of NZ_JBIKNQ010000024.1, read as the reverse complement.
CTCTGTTGTCGGCCATTTTGTCCACAGCCAGCGGCGCGATCTTGGCCCCAACTGCTACCTTCACTGAAAACATCTTGCGGCCTTTTGTGCCGAACATGGGTGACCGTCAGTTCCTGTTGACTATGCGCATCATCTTGGTCACCTTCACCTCTTTCGCCTTGCTGTTCGCCCTGAACAGCCAAAGCACCATGTACGAAATGGTCCAGAACGCCTACAACGTCACCTTGACGGGCGCGTTTGTGCCGCTGGTGGCCGGGGCCTTCTGGAAGCGGGCCAATACGCAAGGTGCTTTGTTGTCGGTGGTGTTGGGGGTCGGCACTTGGCTCATCTTGGATCAGTTGAAAATTGAAACTATGGTCCCCGCTAATTTGTTGGGTCTCGCCGCCTCTGCCGTGGGCATGCTGGTCGGCAGCTTCGCCCCGGAGCTGATCAAACATAAAGGCCATTCCATTGAAACGGCCCTGCACATGGCCAAGGCGGCCGCGGCCAAACACTGAGTGAAGCGCTAAAAAAGGCCACCCTCTATAATCGAGGGTTTTCTCGGCCTTTTGAACCTTCAAGACTGCCATGCCAATTTACGCCTACAAGTGCGGAGCCTGTGGCCATCAGCAGGATGTGCTGCAGAAGATGTCCGATGCACCGCTGACCGTGTGTCCGCACTGCGGTGCTGAGCAATTCCAGAAACAGCTGACGGCTGCGGGCTTTCAGCTCAAGGGCTCGGGCTGGTACGCCACCGACTTTAAAGGTGGTGGCGCCACGTCCGCGCCGGCAGCCGCAAGCACTGCGGCCACTGGTGCAGCAGCCAGCGCATCGTCAGAGTCTGCCGCTGCAGCCCCATCGGGTGGCACGCCCTGTGGCGGTTCTTGCGCCTGCCATTGAGCCTGGGGCTCAGGGCCGCGCTCTGTGTTCCACCGGCCTGCCCCTGATGCCCATGCCCTCTTGCCGCGAGTTTGACCCCCTGTGAAAAAGTACCTCATTGCTGGCCTGCTGACTTGGATGCCCTTGGCCATCACCATCTGGGTGATGCTTTGGGTGGTCGGCCTCATGGACGGCATGTTCAATGCGGTGCTGAGCCTGTTCGGTACCTTGGTGCCCGGCCTGGCGCAGCTCAAGGACATTCCTGGCCTGGGCGTTCTGGTCACGCTGGCGGCGATGCTGCTGACGGGCATGTTCGTGACCAATATTTTTGGTCAGTGGTGGGTGCAGCAGTGGGACAGGCTGCTCAACCGCATTCCCATCGTCAAGTCCATTTACAGCTCGGTCAAACAGGTCTCCGACACCCTGTTCTCCAGCAGCGGCAATGCCTTTCGTGAAGCGGTGTTGGTGCAATACCCGCGTGAAGGCTCTTGGACCATTGCCTTTGTAACGGGCCGCCCCAGCGGTGAAGTGGCCGCTCATTTGGTGGGTGAGCATGTCAGCTTGTATGTGCCCACCACGCCCAACCCCACCTCGGGCTTCTTCTTGATGATGCCCAAGAGCAGCATCAAGCCGCTGGACATGAGCGTGGATGCAGCCCTCAAATACATCATCTCCATGGGCGTGGTCGCGCCCCCGGCTGGCGCGGTGGCGCAGCCGGAGGAGGCCGACCCCAATCGACGGGGCTGAAGGCTGCTCGGCAGGCCCTCAGCCCTGAGTGCTCACGCACCCACCGCCTCTCCATCCCCTTGCTGCGCGGCGCCTTTGCTGCGCACTTCACCGAATTCAATGCACAGGAGTGCCCCATGAGAACAACCTACTGCGGCCTGGTCAGCGAAGCGCTGATGGACCAAACCGTGACCTTGATGGGCTGGGCCCATCGTCGCCGTGACCACGGCGGTGTGATCTTCATTGACCTGCGTGACCGCGAAGGCCTGGTGCAGATCGTCTGCGACCCCGACCGCGCCGACATGTTCAAGACCGCCGAAGGCGTGCGCAACGAGTTCTGCCTGAAGGTCATCGGCAAGGTCCGTGCGCGGCCTGCCGGTACTGAAAACGCCAACCTGGTGTCCGGCAAGATCGAAGTGCTCTGCCATGAGCTGGAAGTGCTGAACCCCTCGGTGACGCCCCCGTTCCAGTTGGACGACGACAACCTCAGCGAGACCGTGCGCCTGACGCACCGCGTGCTCGACCTGCGCCGCCCGCAGATGCAGAAGAACCTGATGCTGCGCTACCGCGTGGCCATGGAAGTGCGCAAGTTCTTGGACGCCCAAGGCTTTGTGGACATCGAGACCCCGATGCTCACCAAGAGCACGCCCGAAGGCGCGCGCGACTACCTGGTGCCCAGCCGCGTGCACGACGGCCAGTTCTTTGCGCTGCCGCAGTCGCCGCAGTTGTTCAAGCAGTTGCTGATGGTCTCGGGCTTCGACCGCTACTACCAGATCACCAAGTGCTTCCGCGACGAAGACCTGCGCGCTGACCGCCAGCCCGAATTCACCCAGATCGATATCGAGACCTCCTTCCTCACCGAAGAAGAGATCCGCTCGATGTTCGAGGGCATGATCCGCACCGTCTTCAAGAACGCCATCAACGTCGACCTGCCCGCCTACCCGGTGATGAGCTACGCCGATGCGATGTTCAAGTACGGCTCGGACAAGCCCGACCTGCGCGTCAAGCTCGAGTTCACCGAGCTGACCGAGGTGATGAAGGACGTGGACTTCAAGGTCTTCTCTGGCCCCGCCACCACCCCTGGTGGCCGCGTGGTGGCCCTGCGCATCCCAGGTGGTGCCGAGATGAGCCGTGGCGAGATCGACGGCTACACCGAGTTTGTCAAGATCTACGGCGCCAAGGGCCTGGCCTGGATCAAGGTCAACGACATCGCCAAGGGCCGTGAAGGCCTGCAATCGCCGGTGGTCAAGAACCTGCACGATGCGGCCATTGCCGAGATCCTGAAGCGCACCGGCGCCCAGGACGGCGACCTGCTGTTCTTCGGCGCCGACAAGGCCAAGATCGTCAACGACGCCATCGGCGCGCTGCGCATCAAGGTCGGCCATTCCGAGTTCGGCAAGTCCAAGGGCTTGTTCGACGACGTGTGGGCACCGCTGTGGGTGGTCGACTTCCCGATGTTCGAGCACGACGAAGAGAACGACCGCTGGGCGGCCGTGCATCACCCCTTCACCGCGCCCAAGGACGGCCACGAGAACCTGATGGACACCGACCCCGGTGCGTGCATCGCCAAGGCCTACGACATGGTGCTGAACGGCTGGGAGCTGGGTGGTGGCTCCATCCGTATCCACCGCGCCGAGGTGCAGAGCAAGGTTTTCAGCGCGCTGAAGATCACGCCCGAAGACGCCAAGGTCAAGTTCGGCTTCTTGCTGGACGCGCTGCAATACGGCGCGCCCCCGCACGGTGGCCTGGCCTTCGGTTTGGACCGCCTCATCACCCTGATGACCAAGGCCGAGTCCATCCGCGACGTGATCGCCTTCCCCAAGACCCAGCGCGCCCAGTGCCTGCTGACGGGCGCTCCGTCCATGGTCGACGAGAAGCAGTTGCGCGAGTTGCACATCCGCCTGCGCAACGCCCAGCCAGCGGCTTGAGCGGCAGCTATTGGCCGATGATCAAAGGGGCTCTTCGGAGCCCCTTTTTCTTGGTCACACAGCGGCCGAGATAGCATCGCGACATGCTGACACCTGCTGCAATGCCCCCTGATCCACGCCCGCCCAAGATCCCAGAGTCTGTGCTGGTGGTCATCTACACCCCGGCTTTGGACGTGCTGCTGATCGAGCGGGCCGATGCGCCGGGCTTTTGGCAGAGCGTGACCGGCTCCAAAGACAGCTTAGAGGAGCCCTGGCAAGAGACCTGCGTGCGCGAGGTCGAGGAAGAGACGGGCATCGTCGTCGGCAGCCCCGAGGTGCCGCTCTCGGCCCTGCAAGACTGGGCGCTGGCCAATGTGTATGAGATCTACCCGCGCTGGCGCCACCGCTATGCGCCGGGGGTGACGCACAACACCGAGCGTGTGTTTGGCCTGTGCGTGCCCAGTGGCACGCCGGTGCGCCTAGCACCACGCGAGCACACCGCTTACCAATGGCTGCCCTGGCGCGAGGCGGCGGACCGCTGCTTCTCGCCCTCGAACGCCGAAGCCGTGCTGCACCTGCAGCGCTGGGCAGCGGCCACCGAAGAGGGCTGAGCCATGCCGCGTGTGTTTCGCCACAGCACCCAAGCGCCCAGCACCCTATACACCAGCCAGGTCTTGCGGGTGGCCACCTACAACATCCACAAGGGCGTGCGCGGCATTGGCCCGCGCAAGCGGCTGGAGATCCACAACCTGGGCTTGGGGGTGGAGGCGCTGGACGCCGACATCATTTGCCTGCAAGAAGTGCGGCTGTTCCATGCCCGCGAGGCCAAGCACTTTGACCGCACTTGGTTTGGCTGGCCTGAAGAAGGCCAGGCTGACTTCTTAGCCCCTGATGGTTACGCCTCGGCCTACCGCACCAACGCGGTGACGCGGCACGGCGAGCATGGCAATGCCTTGCTGGCGCGCTGGCCCTTGGGCGAGGTGGGGCACCATGATGTGTCCGACCATCGCTTTGAGCAGCGCGGCCTGCTGCATGTGCCGGTGCGCTGGCAAGGCACCGAGGTGCATGTGGTGGTGGCCCACTTTGGCCTGATCCATGCCAGCCGCGTGCGCCAGGTGCAGCGCTTGAAGGCTTTTTTAGAGCGCGAGGTGCCTGCCCACGCGCCGCTGTTAGTGGCTGGTGATTTCAACGATTGGGGTGAGCGACTCAACCGGCCCATGGAGGCCCTGGGCCTGAGCCGTGCCGTGGCCCCAGTGGGGCGCCCCAACCAGCGGGTGACGTTTCCATCGCTGGTCCCGGTGTTTGCGCTGGATCGGGTCTACACCCGGGGCTTTCGTTGCTTGGGCACCCATGTTCCTCGGGGCACAGCCTGGGCGCGCATGTCCGACCACCTGCCCCTCATCGTTGAGCTGGAGCTGAGCTGATGGCCTCCCCGCCGCCTCCGCCGCCCTTGGCGCTCGCCGGCACGGCGGCCCGGCTCAAGGCCTGGCGCAGTGGTGAGCCCTTGGGCTGGCTGGGCGGCAACCAAGTGCACTTGCTGCGCGGTGGCGACACCTTGTTCCCGGCCATGATCGAGGCCATCGCCCAGGCGCGCGACAGCGTGTGGCTGGCCACCTATATCTTTCACGACGACCCTCAGGCCCAACAGTTGGCCGAGGCCTTGGCCGCAGCGGCCCGCCGGGGCGTGGCCGTCAAAGTGGTGGTGGATGGTTTTGGCACCAACCGCACACTGGACCAAGTGCAAGCCTGGCTGTTAGAGGCCGGCGTTGCTTTGACGGTATTCCGGCCCCTGACACGGTGGTGGAACTGGCTGCAACCCGGGCAATTGCGGCGCCTGCACCAAAAGCTGTGCGTGGTGGACGACGCACTGGGCTTTGTGGGCGGCATCAACGTGATCGGCGATAGGCTGGACATGAACCACGGCCCCACCGAGGAGCCGCGCCTGGACTTTGCCGTGGCCGTGCGGGGGCCGCTGGTGGCAGACATCAGCCAGGCCACCCGCAGTGTCTGGACGCGTGCAGCCATGGGCCAGCAATGGCGGCAAGAGGTGCAGGCCGTCTGGCGGGGAGCAGAGCCGCTGAAGGCGGCGCGCGAGCTGTGGCGGGAATGGCGCCGCAGCAGCCGCCAGCGCACAGCGGGGCAGGCCGCAGAGGCCCAGCAGCCGATGCGGGCCGCCCTGGTGGTGCGCGACAACCTGCGCCAGCGCCGCAGCATCGAGCGCGCCTACATCGAAGCCATCCAAAGCGCCCGCACCCGGGTTGACTTGGTCACGCCGTATTTCTACCCAGGCCAAAACTTTCGGCGCGCACTCATTGCGGCGGCGCGGCGCGGCGCACAAGTCCGGCTGATCTTGCAAGGCAAGGTGGACTATCGCATCGCAGGCTTGGCCGCACGTGTGCTCTACAACGAGCTGCTGGCTGAAGGCGTAGAAATCTACGAGTACATGCCAGCGTTCTTGCATGCCAAGGTGGCGGTGGTGGATGAGGCCTGGGCCACGGTGGGCAGCTCCAACATTGACCCGCTGTCGCTCTTGCTGAACTTAGAAGCCAATGTCGTGGTGCAAGATGCTGAGTTTGCGCGCGAGGTTGCCGCTGAGTTGGCCCAGGCCCGTGCGGCATCGCAGCAAGTGCTGCCCGGCAGCTATGCGCCAGGCCCGGCCGCCGTGCTGGGCCGCGCACTGGTGGCGTGGGTGGCCCACTGGTACTTGCGCATGGCGGGCTTGTCGGGGCGTTACTGACCTTCACTTACACTGACGACCGTTTTGCGGGGCCTCCTCGTGCCCCTGGGTGTCAGCCATGGATGTTGTGAATTCTTTGATCGCGGTGCTGGTGGGCTATGCCATCGGCTCGCTCTCGTTCGCCGTGATCGTCTCGCGGCTCATGGGCTTGAATGACCCGCGCTCTTATGGCTCGGGCAACCCCGGTGCCACCAATGTGCTGCGCTCGGGCAACCGCAAGGCGGCCATCCTGACGCTGGTGTTTGATGCGCTCAAGGGCTATGTGCCGGTGCTGGTGGCGTTGTGGCTGATGCCGCGTTTTGGCTGGGGCGCCAGCACCGTCGCCTTTGTGGGCTTGGCGGCCTTCTTGGGGCACCTCTGGCCGGTGTTCTTTAACTTCCAGGGTGGCAAGGGCGTGGCCACGGCGGCTGGCGTGCTGCTGGCCATTAACCCCATCCTCGGGGCAGCCACCTTGGGCACCTGGTTGATCGTGGCCGTTTTCACGCGGTACTCGTCGCTCGCAGCCATCGTGGCGGCACTGTTCGCCCCGTTTTACCAACTGCTGATTTGGGGCCCCTCTTTGATGGTGCTGCCCATCGCCATCATGAGCCTGCTGCTGGTGTGGCGCCACGAAGCCAACATTCGCAAGCTGATGGCCGGCACTGAAAGCCGCATTGGCCAAAAGGCGGCCGGTGCGGCACCAGATGCCCCAGCCGCTCCCCCAGATTCTCACACTCATGCCCAGCGCAAAGGAAACACTGAATGACGACCGCTTCCATCCAACGCTTTGACGTCGGCCCTCGCATGTCGGAGATGGCCGTGCACAACGGCGTGGTCTACCTGGCCGGCCAAGTGGCCGAAGACGGCTCCCAAGACATCACCGGCCAAACCCAGCAAGTGCTGGCCGCCGTGGATGCCCTGCTGGCCCGCGCGGGCAGCGACAAGAGCAAGATCCTGCGCGCGCAAATCTTCTTGGTCGACCTGGCCGACTTCGCCGCCATGAACGCCGTGTGGGAGCAGTGGGTGGTGCCCGGCCACACCCCCCCGCGTGCCACCGTGCAAGCCGCTTTGGCGCGCCCGGAGTGGAAGATTGAAGTGGTGGTGACGGCGGCTGTGTAAGGCCTGCGTTCCTCAAATGAGAAGGGCTCCCTCGGGAGCCCTTTGTCATGCCGTACCAGTTCAGGTTTGTCGCCCACCTAAGGGTCCATGCGACGCCTACCTTGGCAGTGTCAGCGGCGACGGGCCCGAGCCCCACTCAATCTGAGGGTTACTGCCCATCCTGTCCTCCCTCCAAAGCGTGACCGCCCGGGGCTATAGTGCTGTGCAGCCCTGCGCCAAAATGCCGATCTGTTAACGCTGTATGTTCATCCAGTTTGAAGCGCAATACGTCAGCATCGACAAGCACTTAGAGGCTGGTCACACAGCCTGTTGCTGGCGACTGGGTTTTTTCGGGCGACAGGCATCTGTCTCCACATAAAAAAGTTCCCTTGAGCCACTGCTCGGGAAGGGCCAATAGTCTA
>NZ_JBIKNQ010000079.1:0-18964 GCF_044358605.1 Ideonella sp. | reverse complement strand
TGGCTATGATGAACTCTCTGGGATCGAAGCCAGCAACTCGCTCAGGACAGCTCTGGCCTGAAGTAGCGGCCAGCTTCGAATCGGCCAATGATCACATGAGACGTGACAGCTATGTCTCCAAGAACGCGGCCCCGCGTGCGGTGTACGCAGCGCGGCTGACCGGCACCATGAGCAAGACGCGGTTTCACAACCTGTTCAGGGGCTCCGGCAGCTTCATGACGGCAGAGGCCGACAGCCACGACGTGTTGATCGTGGACGAAGCCCACCGCCTGAATGAGAAGAGCGGCCTCTACCGCAACCAGGGTGAGCATCAGGTTAAAGAGCTGATGCAGGCCGCGCGCTGCAGCATCTTTTTTGTGGACGACGACCAGGTGGTCACCGTGGACGACGTGGGCCACAGCCAAGCCCTGCAGCAATGGGCCCAGCGCCTGGGCGCCGAGGTGACTGAGCTGAGCTTGGCCTCGCAGTTCCGCTGCAGTGGCTCAGACGGCTACTTGGCGTGGCTGGATGATGTGCTGGATATCCGCAGCACCGCCAACCCGGTGCTGGATACGGCTGAGTACGACCTGCGCGTGGTGGACAGCCCGGCGGAGCTGCACCGGCTGATTGAGCAGAAGAATGGCAAGAACAACCGCTCGCGCGTGGTGGCGGGCTATTGCTGGACCTGGCCCAGCAAGAAAGACCCGGAGGCCTGGGACATTGAGATGCCCGAGTTTGGCTACCGCCGCCGCTGGAACCTGAGCAAGGACGGCAGCCTTTGGATCATGGCCCCCAACTCTGTGGCCGAGGTCGGCTGCATCCACACCTGCCAAGGGCTGGAGCTGGACTATGTGGGCGTGATCATCGGGCAAGACCTGCGCTGCGAAGCAGAGCGCATCGTCACAGATGTCAGCCAGCGGGCCCGCTCAGACCAATCGGTCAAGGGCTTGAAGTCGCGCGCCAAGACGGCCCCACTGGAGGCGCGCGAGCTGGCCGACCGCATCATCAAAAACACCTACCGCACGCTAATGACACGCGGCATGAAGGGCTGTTTTGTTTACTGCACAGACCCAGCCCTGGCCACCCACCTGCGCAGCCGCCTGAAGGCAGCGGGCCAAGAGGTGGCGCCCAAGGCCGATGCAGCCGCTTTGCAGGAGCAACCGAGCCCCGACACCGCAGCCCCCACCAACTTGCCACAGTGGCCGCTGCAAACGGTGAGCGAAGCCGAGCGCGCAGCAGGCGCCCCCGCCATCCCTGTGCTGGCCTTGAAGTTTGCCGCGGGCAGCTTCAGCGATGTGCAAAGCCTGGAAGACGGCGCCGAGGCCTGGGTGGCGCCCCCCGAGTGGCTCAGCTTGCAGCCCGGCCTGTTTGTGGCCCAGGTACAAGGCGAGTCCATGAACCGCCGCATCCCAAACGGCGCTTGGTGCCTGTTCCGCGCCAACCCGGGTGGCACCCGCAACGGCAAGGTGGTGGTGGCCGAACACCACAGCATCGACTGCCCCGACACGGGAGGCCGCTACACCGTGAAGGTCTATCACAGCGACAAACAGCTGAGCCCCGATGGCGAGTGGCTGAACACCCGCATCACCCTGAGCCCCGACACCACCGCACCCGGCTACGAGCCCATGGTGATCACGCCGGAAGAGGGTGACGCGGTGAGGGTGGTGGCGGAGTTGTTGGTGGTGTTGTGAGCCGCCCTGACCGGCTTGGGACTGGGCGCTGCGGTGCTGCCCGCGCAAGCCGCTCTGGAACCTGGACACGACTCATTCACTAAAGGAGGCTGTTTCAGCGATTGTTGAAACTTGCTTTTCTATTGAACTTGCGTGATAGTTCATCAAAATTTGCAATTTCAGCATTTTGCTGAAATAGATGAATAGGTGAATCAATAACCATGCGGGAAGCCGACGTTGAAAACGAATGGCCAGAGCGCCTGCGCGGCGTCTTGGCGGCCTCGCCCATCATCAAAAACATCTCGATCGACCCGAAGCGCAGAACTTCGGGGCCAGACGGCGAAGTCGAATTCTTGGTAGAGGGGCAAGTGCACCGCCTGCTTGTCGAGTGCAAATCATCGGGCCAGCCGCGACACGTTCACACGGCCATCCTGCAGTTGGGACGAGAAACCCTCAGTACAAGCGACCTGACCTGTGGGCTCTTTGTGGCCCCTTTCGTATCGCCGTCTTCGCGCGCTCTCCTCAAGGAAGCGAACATAGGCTGGCTGGACTTTGCAGGCAACGCGCGGCTTGTCTTCCCAAAGTTTCACCTGGAGATCGAGCGGGAGAACCGCGACCCGTTCGCGTCCAAGCGAGAGCAGCGCTCTCTTTTCTATCCCAAGTCCGCCCGCGTGCTCAAGGTGCTGCTGCGGCCGCCGCTGCGGCTGTGGCGCGTGGCCGAGCTGGCGGCCGCCGCTAGCGTGAGCGCAGGGCAGGTGAGCAATGTGCGCAGAGCGCTGATTGACCGAGGCTGGGCACAGGCCGAAGCCCGAGAAGGCCTGCGCCTGACCGAGCCCCATGCCTTGCTCGATGCCTGGCGTGATGACGGCCCACCCAGTACAAGCACGCCCTATCGCGGCTATACGCTCAAACGCGTCACGGACAGCACATTGGCGGCGGCCTTTGAAGAGGCCCGAGGAGATGGAGCACGCTTGCTGCTGGCATCGCACTCGGTCGCCCGACGGCTGGCGCCATTTGCCAGAGTTGCGGGCGACTATTTCTATGCCGACGCAAAGGGGCTGGCCATCCTCCAGCGGCATCTCGATCTCAAAGAGACCGACAAGGGGGAGAACGTCACCATCTACCCGTTCGACGACGCAGGGCTTATGGCTGAAGCCATTGAGATCGATTCGGCACTTTACGGCACCGACCCGATCCAGACATACCTGGACCTGCTGGAGACCGGCGAGCGTGGACGTGAAGCCGCTGAACACTGGCGCCAAGAGCGCATCGAGCCCAGCCTGGAGAGCGCCGCATGAGCGACCCCAAACACGCGAATGACTATGACGACCGCGGCGCCAAGGCCGTGTGCGCCGTTCTCTTGGAGATAGGGCAGGTCCTTGGGGCGTATCGAGATCGCTTCGTCATCATCGGCGGCTCGGTGCCGTGGCTGCTGTTTCCAAACGCGCAGCCCGCACACGTGGGCACCATGGACGTCGATTTGAGCCTCGACGCAGAAGCCCTGGGTGACGGGGATTACAAGACGCTGGTGGAGCTGCTGGAAGCGGCTGGCTATGAACGCTCAGCACCAGGCATGCGCTTCTTCCAGTTGAGGCGCAGCGTTGACTTGGGCGCAGGTGCGCCGATCACCGTGATCATCGATCTGCTGATGCCACGGGAGGCCACCTTCGAGAAAAACAAGCCACCGCTGATCGCCAACTTTGCCGTGCAGCGCGCCGATGGCGCCGGGGTGGCCCTGCGCTCGTTTCTGAACCACAAGCTGGAAGGAACCATGCCAGACGGCCGACCCAACAGCCTTGAGATTCGTGTCGCCAGCATCCCGGCGCTCCTCGTCATGAAGGGCTATGCGCTTGCAGGGCGGGACAAACAGAAAGACGCCTACGACATTTACTTCTCGGTGCGGGAGTTTGAAGGAGGCCCTGAGGTACTCGCCCACGAATGCGCCGAGCTGTTGACGGACACCATCGCAATGAAGGGCTTGCAAAACATCGCCGAGAAATTCTCAGCAATGGACGCCTATGGGCCTATCACCGTTCGCCGCTTCTTGTCGGAGTCCGCTGCGCTGGGTGACATGACCGAAGACCAAGTCCAGCGTGACGCCTATGAACAGGTCAACGCCTGGCTCCAGCGACTTGGTTTGTAGCGAACCGCACGGTGGGTGCTCAGCGCGCCAACGGAGGAAGACCGGCTGAAGCAAGCTTATGTCTCCGGCGTAGACGCTAGCTGCACTGTCCAGTGGTCGCCCGCGCCCTGCCGCAGCTCCAGCAAGTCATAAGTCTTGATCATGTTGAGCAGGCTGGAATGACCGAACTTCTTGGGAGAGAAAGAGGGGTCAGCCCGCTTCAAGTAGGCCCCCAGCAGGCTGATGCTGACCCGTCCCTCAGAGGTGTCTGCAGCCAGAATGCCAATAGCCTGCACGACGAGCTTGGAGCGCTGCTTAGGAATAGGCTTCTGAGCGGTCGGCTTCGGGGCCACGCCTTCGACTTTGGCTTTAGCGGAGGCCGCCGCAAGCTTTTCGGGTGCCGGTTCAGGCACCGATGCGATCTCTTCTTCTTTGTGCCACTCGAAAAACTGATCGCTCGCATTGCGCAAAGCATCAGGCGTCTTGGCCTCACCAACAATGTGCACCGTCGCACCACGTTCTCGGAGCTTGCGGCAAAGGTAAGCAAAATCAGAGTCGCTGGTGACGACGCAAAAGGTCTCAGCCCGGGCGTCGAACAATGCTTCTTGAGCGTCCAGCGCCAAGGCAATGTCAGAGGTGTTCTTGCCGGCCGCATATTGAAACTGCAGGCAGGGCGTGAATGCCAGCTTCACCAATGCGTCTTGCCATTTCTTGGTCAGCGTCGCGTGGTTGCCATAGCCACGCCGCAGCACCACCCGGCCAAACTGTGCGACCACGCGTAAGGCGTATTCCAAGATTTCAGGCGAGGTGTTGTCGCAGTCCACCAGCACGGCCACGCGGCTATCTTGTTCTTTGGCTTGCACCCTTTAAGCCTCCTCATTAAGTCGTTTGATTTTATGGGCGTCCTACAGAGTGGGGATGACTGGCCTCGAAAGCGCCAATAAGGTGTGCACCAAACCAATTCAGGAGCCACCAATGAAAGTACCACTGCTGGACATTGCCATTCCCTCCATCTACTTCAAAGGCAGCACACGCCAAATGCTGCCGAGCCGCATGGCCAAGTGCACGCCGGACATGTACTCAGCCATCTATCGGTTGGCACAGCAAGTGGCCTCACAAGGCGGCGCTCTGTATCTGTCTGACCTTTTCCGCAGCCACGACATGCAGCTCCAGGCGCATCTGGATTGGAAGAGCGGAAAGAAGTCGGCCTTCAGCCCCGCACCTGGCGGAAGCATGCATGAGGCAGGGCGCGCCTTCGACCTTGATTTGGGCGCGCTCAAGATCAGCCTCAAAGCCTTTTGGCATTTAGCTCAGCAGGCCGGTGTGTCACCGATCATCAGTAAGCCAGATGCCAAGCTCAGCGAAGCATGGCATTTCGATTGTCCGGGTAGCCATGCTCGGGTCTACAGCTATTACAAGGATGGCAAAGGCAACAACTTCGCCAAGCCCTACACCGCCATGGCTGCCAGCGCGATCAATGCGGTGGGCATCACGCTGGATATGTTCGGTGACCGTCAACGCGAGATCTCTCTGCAGTTCGGCCTGATCCGCCTTGGCTATGAGCTAGGCAATGTGGACGGTGTCATCGGCAAAGACACACGCGAAGCCATGGAGCAGGCAGGCTTAAGCACCAGCAGCCCCTTGGATGACCAGGTGGAAGCGGTTGAAGATCTTCTTCAGCGGATGTTCCCGAATGAGTATGAGGTCCCGCCTGCACAGCCGCTTAGCGAGGGCTTCGCTTGGCCCGACCACTTGATCGCGTGAGCAGTTGGTTTTGAAGCCATAACTCCCTACTCAGCGCTCATAAGTTCGAGGGATGACATTGAGCGACAGCGAGTCCCCTATCTCGACTGCGGTTCACCAGCGTCAATTGGAGAAAAAGACATGCTCAGGATTCATCACACTCACAAGTTGCTCTGCGCTGCCCTTTCGGTGGCGCTCTCTGGCTGTGCCACCGGTATCCTGCCGATTGAGCCCAAATACGATCGCGATGCATTGCTGAGCAGCACGACGACAATGCCTGACGCTGTGAACGTCACCCAGGCGCGCAAGATTGCTGCCGCTTGGTCGGATCAACTCAATCAGGCTACGCGTGACCGGCGCATGCAAAGCCTCGCTGCCAAGGAGGTGCTGTTCTACGGTACCTTGTTGTTCACCGCTGGGTCCATCCAGGTGGCAAGGCAGGCATCAGAGAGTTGGCGGGTGGTACGCAACCTAGGTGCAGGGGCAGCCGCTGGGTCTGAGCTGCTTGGCTCGCACTACCAGACCAATGACCAGACCTTGGCTTTCAAGCGTGCCGCAAGCCAGATGAGTTGCCTGATTGAAGCTTTGCAACCAATTCCCGCCAACGATGAGTACTTAAATCTCTTTAATTCAAAGGATAAAGAGAGCATCAACGCAAAGCTGACGGTTTCACCAAAAGACCTGGATGAGCTGTACAACACGGTGCCACGCAAGACCTTGCACTTCATGGAGCAAGAGGTTTTGCCAAGGCTGCAAGCGGAGCTGCAGTCCATTCAATTGGGAACGCCTTCACGCGATGCGCTGACACAGATGGTTGACCGATACAAAGCAGCACAGCAATCTGGAACGGCGGGTGCCGGTAGTGTTACCGCACCTTCCCAACAAGCCCTATCGACCTTCAACCTAAGGCTCAGAACCAACAAAGCGGGAATCGCGCCATTGGACGAGTCCGCATTGGAGTTACGTCGAAAGGAAGTCGTTACCGCGCTTTCCACATTTTCCGCTCAAGTGGATCTGTGCGTTCCCAAGTGAGTGCCAAGAGACGCCACCATGCCAACCGCCGAACACGCCATCCGCTGGGACCCGAGCCAGGGCGGTCCGCAGCACTTGAGCCAAGTCGCCCAGGCCCTGGGCCTGCGGGAGGGCAAGTGGAAGCACATGTCCGTCCGCTACTTCAAGGTGGAAGGACCTGACCCCTTGCCCGAGGGCTTTCGCCTGATCGGGCGCGAACGCACGGGGCCGGAGGGCACCGAGTGCATGGTCAAACTGCGTGGACCGGGTCCCCTGCCCAATAGCCTGTTGAATTGGGTTGTTCCCCTGCAAGGAAAAGTCGACGAGAAGCAGGAGTTCGATGTGTCATGGGGGCCTGGCGGGCAAGTGAGCAGTGCCTTGTCTGTCAGCGGCACGGTGACGGCGGCCTCGTTGCAACACGCGCTATCAGCGGGCTACATCGCCACATCGTCAGAACGCTCGCATCTGATGGTGCGGCTCAAAGACAAGGCCGGCGGCATCACCGTAGAAGCTTGGCACCTGCACAACGGGCGCCATATCTTTGAGGTGTCTGGAGAGGGAGTGGTGGAGCAGCATGGTTTGCCCGCTCAACACATGGTTGACCCCTTCTTCTCGCGAGTGGTTCAGCCACTGGTGCAATTGGGGGCCAAGCCCCTGGCAGACGGGCTGACCACATTGGCCGAGCAAGGTTAAGGCGCCCCCCGCACCACCCTCGCCCACCCCACGCCCCAACCCTGTGCACCCGCCCCCAATCCGGGGCGCCGGCGCACCCCTCCACGCACCTTTCTTGGCCTGCATCTTGCTGGCTGGGCTGACGGGCCATGGCTGCTTGCCAGCGGCCTCGCTGCCTGGCTGCCTGGCTGCCCTGCTTTGTCTCTGATGCCCCAAGGAAGTTGCTGTGTCTATTCACGTTGCGCTCAAGCATGTCACCCGTTATCGCTATGACCGGCGGGTCGGCCTTTCGCCGCAGGTGGTGCGGCTGCGTCCGGCGCCGCATTGCCGCACGCGAATCCTGTCGTACTCGCTGCGGGTAGCAGCCTGCGCTGCACTTCATCAACTGGCAGCAAGACCCGTTTTCCAACCACCTGGCGCGGCTGGTGTTTCCGGACAAGACCACTGAGTTCACGGTGACGGTGGATGTGGTGGCCGAGATGTCGGTCTACAACCCGTTTGACTTCTTTTTGGAGCCGCACGCGCAGAAGGCGCCGTTTGATTACGACGCGGCGCAGCGCCAAGATCTGGCGCCCTATTTGGTGGCCGACAAGGCGGGCCCCAAGCTGGCGGCTTATTTGGCGGGCATTTCGCGCGAGCCGCAGCCCACGGTGGATTTTTTGGTGGGCCTGAACCAAAAAATACAGCGTGATGTGAGCTACCTCATCCGCATGGAGCCTGGGGTTCAAACGCCTGAAGAAACGCTGAGTAAGGGCTCGGGCTCGTGCCGGGACTCCGGCTGGTTGCTGGTGCAGGTGCTGCGGCACCTGGGGCTGGCGGCGCGCTTTGTGTCGGGCTATCTGATTCAACTCGCACCCGACCAAAAGTCTTTGGATGGGCCCAGCGGCACCGAGGTGGATTTCACCGACCTGCACGCCTGGTGCGAGGTCTATCTGCCTGGCGCCGGGTGGATCGGGCTGGACCCGACCTCGGGCCTGCTGGCCGGTGAGGGCCACATCCCGCTGGCCTGCACGCCGCAGCCCTCCAGCGCCGCGCCCATCAGCGGTGCGGTGGACGAGTGCGAGGTGAGCTTTGAGCACGAGATGGGCGTGACGCGTATTTTTGAATCGCCCCGCGTGACCTTGCCCTACACCGACGCGCAATGGGCCGAGGTGCTGCGCCTGGGCGAGCAGGTGGACGCCGAGCTGCAAGCCGGTGATGTGCGCCTGACCATGGGCGGCGAGCCCACTTTTGTGGCCGTTGAGAACCGCGACGCTGCCGAGTGGAACACCGATGCTTTAGGCCCCACCAAGCGCCTGGTGGCGCAAGACCTGGTGCAGCGCTTGCGCGATGAATACGGCCAAGGCGGCTTCTTGCACTTTGGCCAGGGCAAGTGGTACCCGGGTGAGCAACTGCCGCGCTGGGCACTGTCCATCTGCTGGCGGGCCGACGGCCTACCCTGTTGGCACAACCCCGCCTTGCTGGCCGACGAGCGCGACGCCCACGCCTACACGGCGCAAGACGCCCAACGCTTTGTGCGCACGCTGACGCGTCACTTGGGTGTGACGGACGAGTTCATCCAGACCGGCTATGAAGACGCTTGGTACTACCTGTGGCGCGAGCGCAAGCTGCCCACCAATGTGGACCCGCACGACGCCCGCCTGGACGACGAGCAAGAGCGCGCCCGCCTGCGCCGCGTGTTTGGCCAGGGGCTGGACAAGCCCGTGGGCTATGTGCTGCCCCTGGGGCCGCAAGAAGAAGCCGACACCCCGGGCTGGTTGACGGGGCCTTGGTTCTTCCGCGACGAGCGCATGTATTTGCTGCCTGGCGACTCGCCCATGGGCTTGCGCCTGCCGCTGGAGTCTCTGCCCTGGGTGCGCCCAGACGAGTACCCCTATTTGATCGACCAAGACCCGTTTGCACCCCGCGCACCGCTGCCCAACACCACGCCCCTGCGCGGCCAAACCCGTGGCCTGCCGCGCCACGGGGCCGCCACCGCCCAGGGCGAGCTGGCCCAAGGCGACACGGTGGGCCTGCATGCGGCCTCGCTGGACAAGCCCGCAGCCGCCCGCAGCCGCAGTGCCACGGCGCAGAGCAGCGTACCGCTGGCCCAGCGGCCCGAGCGCTTTGAAAGCGCGCATTGGCTGACCCGCACCGCCTTGTGTGTGGAGGTGCGCGACCCGCGCCGCGCCAATGGCCCCGAGGCCGAGGCCCAAGGCCAGGCCAGCCAGGTCTTGTATGTGTTCATGCCGCCGCTGGCGCGCCTGGAGGACTATCTGGCCTTGCTCGCCGCGGTGGAGGCCACCGCCAGCGAGCTGAGCATGAAGGTGGTGCTGGAAGGCTACCCACCGCCGCGCGACCCTCGGCTCAAGCTGCTGCAGGTCACCCCGGACCCGGGCGTGATCGAGGTCAACATCCACCCCGCCCACCACTGGGGCGAGTTGGTGGCGAACACCGAGTTCCTCTACAACGCGGCCTGGCAGTCGCGGCTGTCGAGCGAGAAGTTCATGGTCGACGGCCGCCACACCGGCACCGGCGGTGGCAACCACCTGGTGCTGGGCGGCGCCACGCCGGCCGACTCGCCCTTCTTGCGCCGCCCCGACGTGCTGGCCTCGTTGCTGGCCTATTGGCACAACCACCCGGCGCTGAGCTATTTGTTCTCGGGCCTGTTCATCGGCCCCACCAGCCAAGCCCCGCGCGTGGACGAGGCACGTAACGATCAAGTTCGGGAGCTGGAGATTGCGCTGGGCGAGATCTGGCGGCTGCACGATTCAAGTGGCGGCGAGATGATGCCCTGGCTGGTGGACCGCACGCTCAGAAACGTATTGGTCGATGTCACTGGCAACACCCACCGCAGCGAGTTCTGCATCGACAAACTCTACTCGCCCGACTCGGCCACTGGCCGCCTAGGCCTGCTGGAGCTGCGCGCCTTTGAGATGCCGCCCCATGCCCGCATGAGCGTGGTGCAGCAGTTGCTGCTGCGTGCGCTGGTGGCCCGCTTCTGGCAGCAGCCCTACCGCGCGCCGCTGGTGCGCTGGGGCACCAGCCTGCATGACCGCTTCATGCTGCCCACCTTTGTTGAGATGGACCTGGAAGACGTGCTGGCCGAGATGCAGACCTTTGGCCATGGCTTTGACAAGGCCTGGTTTGCGCCGCACCTGGAGTTCCGCTTTCCCAAGATTGGCGAGCGGGCTTTGCGCGGCGTGCAGCTCAGCCTGCGCCATGCGCTGGAGCCCTGGCATGTGATGGGCGAGGAGGGCAGCGCGGGCGGCACGGTACGGTTTGTAGACTCGTCTCTGGAGCGGCTGGAGGTCAAGCTCAGCGGCTTGGTGGACCCCCGCCACCGCCTCACGGTGAACGGGGTGACGGTGCCGCTGCACACCACCGGCCGCGAGGGCGAATATGTGGCGGGCGTGCGCTACCGCGCTTGGCTGCCGCCCTCGGCCCTGCACCCCACCATTGGCGTGGATGCGCCGCTGACCTTTGACCTGGTGGACACCTGGAGCGGCCGCTCCTTGGGCGGCTGCCAATACCACGTGGCCCACCCGGGCGGGCGCAGCTACCAAACCTTCCCGGTCAATGCCTACGAGGCCGAGAGCCGCCGCTTGGCGCGCTTCTTTGCCATGGGCCACACGCCGGGCACGCTGGTGGCGCCAGAGCCGCAACGCAGTTTGGAATTCCCGCTGACGCTGGATTTACGGCGCGCTGGGCGGTGAAGAGCCGCTTGGCTAGTGCCATGATGCGCGGATGAGCGCCCCGCAGTCCCAGGCCCCCCTCGCCACCCCACCCCACAGCCCCACCGAGGAGGCCATGCGCCTGGCCCTGCAAGCCGCCCAGCCGGCCCGCCCCGGCCACTTTGACGAACTGCGGGGCAGTAGCAGCAGCGCCACAGGCGGCGGCGCGCCCGCCGCGCTGACGCCGCTGTGGCAGGCCTTTTTAGAGGCCACGGGCACCGCAGGCTGGCTGGACTGCGCCCACAAGCACGAGCGCGTGCGCCACCGCGTGCGCGAGGACGGTGCCACCTACAACGTCTATGACGACGGCGGCCAGCCCGAGCGCGCCTGGCCGCTGGAACTGCTGCCCATGCTGGTCAGCGCCCAAGAGTGGCGCCACATCGAGACCGGCGTGCAGCAGCGCGCCAAGCTGCTCAACGCCTGCCTGGCCGACGTCTACGGCCCCGGCACCTTGCTGGCCCAGGGCCTGCTGCCGCCGCAACTGGTGCTGCGCCACCCGCAATACCTGCAAGCGGTGCACGGCCTGCAGCCCGCCGGTGATGTGTGGCTGCACCTGCTGGCCTTTGACCTGATCAAAGGCCCCAGCGGCCAATGGTGCGTGGCGGGCCAGCGCACGCAAGCGCCCTCAGGCCTGGGCTATTTGCTGGAGAACCGGCTGGTGATTGCGCCGCAGTTCCCCGAGGCCTTCAAGGCCATGGCGGTGCAGCGCTTGGCGGGCAGCTTTCGCAGCCTGCTGCAAGGGCTGATGCGGCTCTCGCCGCAAGGCGAGCGCGCCCGCGTGGCGCTGCTGACGCCCGGCCCTTTGAACGAAACCTACTTTGAGCACAGCTTTTTGGCACGCTACCTGGGCATCACCCTGGTGGAGGGGCCAGACCTGACGGTGCGCGACGACCAGCTCTTCCTCAAAACCCTGCACGGCCTGGAGCGCATTGACGTGCTGCTGCGCCGCGTGGACGACGATTTTTTGGACCCGCTGGAGCTGCGTGCCGACTCCACCTTGGGCGTGCCCGGCCTGCTGCAAGCCCTGCGCTGCGGCGGCGTGGTGCTGGCCAATGTGCCCGGCGTGGGCTGGCTGGAAAGCCCCGGCCTGCACGCGTTTTGGCCGGGCGTGGCCCAAGGCCTGCTGGGCGAGCCGCTGCAACTCCCCAGCACCGAGAGCTGGTGGTGCGGTGAGGCCGCCGTGTGGCAGCGCATGCAGCCGCAACTGGCGGGCCAGGTGGTGGCGCCCACCTTCCCGGGCAGCGGTGGGTTGCTGGCCAATGGGCCGGTCACACTGGAGCAGCTCTCCCCCGAGCAGCAGCATGCCTTGCTGGCCCAGATGCAGCAAGACCCCGCCGCCTTCACCTTGCTGGCGCGGGTGCAGCCCTCACAAACGCCTGTATGGACGGCGGGCCAGTTGCAGCCACGCGGCGCGGTGCTGCGTGTGTATGCCCTGAGCGACGGCCAAGGCGGCTGGCAGGTGCTGCCCGGTGGGCTGACCCGCATTGGCCGCGCGGGCGACCTGGGCACCGGCGGCTGGCTGAGCATGCAGCAAGGCAGCGCCAGCGCCGACACCTGGGTGCTGACCGACGGCCCCGTGGACGACACCACACTGCTGCCCCAAGCCCTGACCGACGCCGACCTGCTGGGCGCACGCCGCCCAGTGGCCAGCCGATCGGCCGAGAACCTGTTCTGGCTGGGCCGCTACACCGAACGCGCAGAAAACGCCCTGCGCCTGATGCGCTGTGCGCTGGACACCCTGGGCGCCAAACAGCGCGGCCGCTTGGCCCCGGCCGTGCTGCAGGCCGTGGACACCCTGTGCCGCCAACTCAGCCTGCTGCCCTGGGAGGCCCCGGCCGCCGCCCAAGACCCGCAAGCCGTGAGCCAGGCCTTGCTGCGCGGGGCGCGGGGCGCGCCGGGCCTCTACAGCCTGGCCTACAACCTGCAGGCCATGCAGCAATGCGCCCAAGCCCTGCGCGACAGGTTGTCGACCGAGCAGGTGCAACTGCTGCAAGGCCTGCAACAGCGCTTGGCCCAGGCCCTGCCGCCCCCCGACCATGCCCACAGCGCTGCCGAGCAACCGGCCCCGCCCACCAGTGCCGACGCGCTGAGCGCCCTGAGCCGCACCGCCACCGACCTGGCCGCCGTGACCGGCATGCAAACCGACCGCATGACCCGCGACGACGCCTGGCGCCTGCTGAGCGTGGGCCGCCAGATCGAGCGCCTGGACTTTCATTGCCAAGTGCTGGCCCAAGCCTTTGACACCGGCGCCGTGCACGACGAAGACGGCTTTGCGCTGGTGCTGGCCTTGTTTGACTCCACCATCACCTACCGCGCGCAGTTCCAGTCGCGGCGCGAGGTCTTGGCCTTGCTGCATTTGCTGGTGCGCGACACCGACAACCCCCGCTCCCTGGCCTGGGTGGCGCGCACCATGCGCGAGCGCTTTGTCAAACTGGCGCGCCACCAGCCCACCTGGGCCGCCCAGGTGGCCGCCCAGCAGCCCCAGCCCGACCAGTGGCCCATGGCCACTTGGTTTGCACCGGGCCAGCCCCCCGACACAGCCGCCCTGTTGGCCCAGTTGGGCGAGGCCAGCGCCCAGGCCCGCCAACTGTGTGTGGAGATCGAACGCGGCCTGTTTGCCCATGTGCACGGCGGCCAACAGGTGGTGTGGCAATGAGCAGCCCGCGCCGCCTGCATGTCTGCCATGTCACGCGCTACCAGCACCGCCAGGTGGTGGACCTGGCCCAGCACGTGGCCTACCTGCTGCCACGCCACAGCCCGCGCCAGCACCTGCTGAGCCAAACCCTGCGCATCAGCCCCACCCCCGACAACTGGGCCGACGACGCCCCGCCCCCCGCCCATGCCCTCAGCCTGGACCGCCTGGGCAACCAACGCCTGGTGTTTGCCCACAGCCGCCCGCATGAGGTGCTGGACGTGCGCTCAGATTTTTGCGTGCAACTGTTGCCGGGCGCGGCCCCCGACTTGGCCCAAGGACCGACCTGGCCCCACGTGGCCGATGAACTGCGTTACCACGCAGGCCCCCAAGACCCCAGCTTGGTGCTGTGCAGCGTGCCCTCGTCCTACACCCCGCTGACCCCCGAGCTGCG
Organism: Ideonella sp.; assembly: GCF_044358605.1. Lineage (GTDB taxonomy): Bacteria > Pseudomonadota > Gammaproteobacteria > Burkholderiales > Burkholderiaceae_C > Ideonella. The sequence continues at coordinate 4,968 of NZ_JBIKNQ010000079.1, read as the reverse complement.
TGAGTTTGCGCGCCAAACTTTGGCCCCACAGCACAGCAGCGCCCAGGCCGCCTGGGCCTTGAACTGCCGCATCCACGACGAGTTTGCCTACCGCCCGCACAGCACCAACGTGCACACCCGCGCCCCCGATGTGCTGCGCCTGCGGGCCGGCGTGTGCCAAGACTTTGCGCACCTGATGATTGCCGCCTGCCGCGCCGTGGGCCTGCCCGCTCGCTATGTCAGCGGCTACCTGCTAACCCAGCCGCCCCCCGGCAGGCCGCGCCTGATCGGCGCCGACGCCAGCCACGCCTGGGTGGAAGTCTGGTGCCCCCCACACGGCTGGCTGGCCTTCGACCCCACCAACCGCTGCCTGCCCGCCGACGACCACGTCCAACTCGCCCTGGGCCGCGACTTTGCCGACGTGGCCCCCTTGCGCGGCGTCATCCGTGGCGGCCAAGGCGCGCAGATGGAGGTGCGGGTGACGGTGTCGCCGCAGGAGATAGCGGGGTGAAGTCTGGCAGGGTGGTGCATGGGCTGGCCGCAGGTGCGGCAGAGCCAGGGCTTGCGGCGCGGCAAGAGACACCTCTGGAGGTGCAGTTCCGGCTGTCGCTGGGCGGCCTCGAAAGCCTTTTTCCGATGATCCTGGGGCTGTTGCTCGGCATCTTCCCTTCTGCTGATACGCCCGCAAGACACGGGTGTCTGGCTGGGGATCATGGTCATCTGGGGCTTGGGCCTCTTGCTGCTGACCCCGTTGTGGATCGCGTTCAAGCGGGGGTCCCCATCACCCGGCAGGGTCGTGCCCGTGCTGCTGGACCTGCGACGCAAAGGCTTGGTAGGCAGCGAACTACTGCTTGAGTTGCCCAGCTCGCTTCAGGCCATGGATGGCCAGTGGGTCAAAGTGCCGGCCCACTGGGTCGGCCAGACCATCCCGCGCAGTCCGTCTTTTGTGCCGGCAGAGGTCTGCGTTGCCAACGGCACTTTGCTGCGCTTGGGCCGCTTGGCCATCGCTGAAGAGCCACGCTGGCAGTGCTTGCCCGCAGCCCGACACTATGGCCAGTGTGCACTGGCCTATTTGCTAACCCTTGTAGCGATGCTGGCCTTGAATTGGCAAGAGCTCAACGTCAGTTACCGGCTGCTGGTAGCCCCCTCAAGCACTTGGGCCACCACCTCGATGTCGGACTTGGCCTTTCGCCCCCCAAGAGCAGGCGAGGTTTTGCGCATCCAAGACACCTTGGCCTGCGACACGGAAGCCCGTTTGGCGGCCGTGCTGAAGGAGCCCGCCGCACCCGGCAGCGCTTGCCTGCGCCTGCAATCTGCATCGCAATCAAGTCCTTGGTGGCTGCTGCTCGACCAGCCTCTGCCTGCTTTGGAAACAGCAGTGGCCACGCCCGACGCCAACCCGTCAGGCCACTCAGCGACAGTCAGCTTCTTTGCCCTGGTCCAAGAGGTGGACCAATCCTTGTGGGGCCACCCCATGCTCAGCCTCGACACCCGCGTGTTTCCGTGGTTCACCACCGCGCGTCGGATACGCAGCTTGGTGGTGGGGTTCATGGCGGCAGCGGTCTTGTTCTATGGGGTCATGGCGTGGGTGACGTACCGCCGAAGCCGTTGAGCACTCACGAGGTTCTACACTGACCGGCTCGATGTGTTTTTGCTCCCTCATGTTTCTGTACTGCTGCGCTCCGAGCCACGTGCCCTGCCTGACGCTCCAACACCACTTGGGGCTGATCGATGGCTAAAGCCAAGCCCCGCCGCCAGCTCAAGGCCCAAGCGCAGCAGGTGCTGAACCAGCGCCTAGAAACCCCCAACGAGCTGCGCTTTCGGCTCTTCAACCAAGATGGCTGGGGCGTGGCCGTGGTGGCCAGCTTGGGCTGGCTGCTGATGTGGTGGGCCTACTTGGCCGAGCGCGGCTTTTGGATGGGGCTGTGGCTGCTGCCTGGTCTGGGCCTGCTGGCGTGGGCCAGTTGGCTGGTGTGGCACCCGGTGGTGAATGCTGAGGCCGTGGAGGTACACCGCATGACGCTGCGCCTGCAGCGCAAGGCCGTGCCTGACCTCGTGGCTGCGCTGCCGTTGCCCGGCACGCTCTACACAAGCACCGGCGCCTTGGTGAGCCTGCCCGCGCATTGGGTGGGTCGCACCGTGCAGGCCTCGCCCATGCATATGGACGCCGAGGTGTGCCCCAGCGAGCGCACGGTGCTGCGGCTGGGCAGCAGCTTGGCCATCGAGCGCGAGTGGCGATGGCGCCTGATGGGCCGCTGGCGGGCGCAACGCGCACTGGCGCTGACCCATGGTGTGGTGGTGCTGTATTTGGTGATGCCGCTGAGCGGCTGGATGGCCCACTGGCACCATGCGCTGGCCTCGGTGCAGCCGGTCACGGCCATTACGACACCCACGCTGGATCAAGTCCTGCGCCAGCCCCCTGCCGTGGGCGAGATGGTGCGGATCAAGGCGCAGGTGCGCTGTGCGGAACAGCGTGACACCGTCCCCAGCAGCGAGGTGATCTGGCGAACGCTGGACTGCAAGCAACGCCTCTGGGGTGACTCACCTCTGGCGGTCACACTGCACCTCAGCGAGCCCGTCGAGCCCAAGCTGGAGGCGCTCAGCAATGAGCGCTTGGGCCCACGCTGGCCCGGCATTGAGCTACCCCCACAAGCGCCACACGAAGTCGGGTTCTTCGGTCAGGTGACCCGGGTTGAACGCGCTGCGGGCAGCACCGTGGCCCTGCACATCGACACCCGGGCCTTGCCCTCCAACGCGGGCGGCAGCCGCATCGCGGTACTGTCTACGCTGCTGGCGGCGCTGTTGGCGGTGGCGCATGGGCTGTTGGGGGTTTGCCGAATTTTTGGGCGCTAGGTCATGGGCTTCTTAGACCCCACTGCGCCCCGCAACCAAGGCCGCCAACAAGCCTGCAGCCAAGACGACGGACACCACGACGTCGACAGCCACCACACGTCCGATCTCGCCGTTGTAGCCGCCGACCCATAGCGCAATGAGCACAAAGCTGGACGTGCTGACCAAGCCCATGGCCAAGGCCATCACTCTCCATGCTTGCACGCCCAGAGCACCGAGCATCAAGGCCGCCAGCAGCCCAAACAAGACCGCGCGATGCTGCAGCAGAATGGCGAGGTTGGGATCGGCCACGGTGGTGCCGTACAAGCGCTGAAGGCTGGTGACACCCAAGACACCCATGACGGGCAAGAGATGGATCAAGCCCGCGATGAGCAACGCAGCGAGCGAGAGGACATTCATGGCCATGGGGAACCCTCCGAAAATCGTGTGCCGTACAAACTGCCTGTCCACAAAACAGCCATCACCACCATCATGACAAGTCACGAGATGACTCGCTTTCAAGAAGTGCCTGTTCTGCCACGCATTGCGGTGGGCGCGGCCAGAGCCCTGTACGTGGGCCCTGGGTTGAACCTGACACCGCACGTGAATGTCGCGGTGACGGTGGCGATTGCCTTGCAGGGCTCGTTTGAGTTGCGGGTATGGCAACGTGAGCGGAAGTGGTCCGATTGGCAGACCCATGAAGTGGCACGAATTCCTGCCCAATCCTTGCACCACCTGCGTGCCACAGGTCCCATGGTCTTCTTGTATTTGGACCCCCTTGCGGATGCACATTCCAATGCCAGTCTGGGCGACCTGAGCTTGGGGCGAGCCAGGCTGCTCGAATTGAGTCAACCTCTGGGCCTGGGCGCCGCCTTTGCGGCCATGGGGCTGCAAGCGCAAGTCCCGAAGGACCCGCGCATTGCCAGAGTGGCTCGGGAGATGGATCGCAACCCGGATCACTTCAACCACCTCAGCCAGGCCGCTCAGATGGCCAAGCTCTCTGCGTCCCGGTTCCGCGCGCGGTTCTCTGAAGAGGTCGGCTTGCCCTTCCGCCGTTATCGCTTGTGGCGCCGCATGGCGGTGGTCATGCGTGAGCTGGCGGCGGGCAACAACTTGACGACGGCCGCCATGACGGCAGGATTCGCCAGTGCCTCGCATCTCAGCAGCAGCTTCAAGCAGATGTTTGGCCTGGCCCCCAGCGCCCTCTCCACACTGGGCGTCGAGATTGATCTGTCCGAAGACCCCGCGTTCTCGGAGCGCCCTCAGGGTGAACTCGTGCTGACCTAGCGCGCCCCTCCAGGCGCCATGCGGTGCTCGGGCGCGGGCGCCAGATGGCATCGGACCATCCAACCCCCGGCGACAGACGCCGTCTCAAACCGCACCGGTAAGAAGCGCTCGATCACCTCGAAGTTGGTGCGGGCGTGGTCACTCAACTCGGTGCAGGTGTAGGCGGCCGCCTGGCCGCTGTGCTGCACCGACAGCGCCAGCGGCAGCGCCCACTGATCAGCCAAGTAAGGCCCCAGGGCCGCTGTGCTGACCATATAGCTGCGGGCCTGCTGCACCACACGCTGCGCCACCTCTTCTGCGCTGACGCCCTTGCCACCGAACTCGGTGAAAACCTCGGTCACGTTCTGGTGAGCCAAGGTCAGCATCAGCGCATTGCCGGGGCCTTCGTTAGCGCGCACCACGGGCTGGCGCAGCTGCTCCTGGGCCCAGCCCATGGCCTGGCCCACCGCCTCCAGCTCTCGGTAAGCCACATTGCGCGGCAACGCCGGCGCCAGACACTCGGCATAGGCCTCGAGGCGCTCGCCGCGCGTCAGCAGGTCAAAGGGCTGCAAGGCGCCTGCGGGCGCAATGGTCACCTCCACCTCGCCGCCACCCGCCGGGTAAAAGCCCATACGGCGCAGCGTGAGCGTGCAATGCGCCCCCAAACGAGCCAGCAGCGGCATATAGCTGCGCTGCAAGAAGTGCGCAGGCGGCGCCATGGGGTTGTGTGTGCCCCCACTGAGCAGCACCGTGCTGGGCGCAGCCGCCTGCATCAGCGCAGTCTAGGTACCGGAGCATAGGTGTCACGTCTCATGTGATCATTGGCCGATTCGAAGCTGGCCGCTACTTCAGGCCAGAGCTGTCCTGAGCGAGTTGCTGGCTTCGATCCCAGAG
>NZ_JBIKNQ010000077.1:0-19586 GCF_044358605.1 Ideonella sp. | reverse complement strand
GCTGGAAGGCTTCCAAGGCGGGCAGGCCATGCGCCGCTACATAGCCGGGGCCATGCTGATGGGCTTTGGCGGCATGCTGGCCGGTGGCTGCGCGGTGGGGGCCGGTGTCCCGGGGCCGCAGTGTTCACGCTGACCTCTTGGGTCACCTTGGTCGCAATCTGGGCGGCAGCCGCCATCACCGACTATCTGGTGGACCGCCGAGGGGAAGAGGCCAAACCGACCAGCAAGACCTTTATGGAGCCCGGCTACGTCAGCCCTTGAGGCTCGAGTTGGAGAAGGTGCTGGCCGGAAAAAACGACCACAGAGACACAGAGGCACAGAGAGGAAAACCTCCAGGCACAGGGTGCCGGTGGAGCGCTATGGATGAGGCCCGCGAATGCATGAACCGTTCGTCCTGAGCTTGTCGAAGGGCTCAGTCCGAACGGAACGCAAACTTCAATGGGTCGGATCTCTCGGCGTCATGCCTCTGTGCCTCAGTGTCTCTGTGGCGGTTCTCCCACCGCGCCCTTAGGCAGCAATGCCCGGATTGCCCTGCACGCCCACCAACTTGGGCGTGTTGATGGTGCGCGGCTTGACGCGGCCGCCTTGCGACTTGAACCAGGTCTCCATCACGTCCCAGATGGGTTTGACACCGGGCATGGTCTTGGCTTCTTCCGCCACCGGAGCCCAGCCTGCCACTTTGTACTTCTTGTCCGCCTCCAAGACCTTGCCTTTGAGGCGCATGTCGGAGATCCGGCTGCCCATCTTCTCCCCGGGGGTGCAGGTGTAGGCCAAGCCACCCACGCGCACCATATCGCCACCTTGTTGGTAGTAGGGGTCGGGATTGAAGAGGTTGTCGCCCACGTCTTCCAGCACCGTCTTGATCTGAGCCCCGGTCATCTCTGTGAGTGTGGCGTAGGGGTAGGTGATGGCGATCTGATCCATCATCAACTCCCGCGTGATCACATCCCCCGGCAACAACGACGTTCCCCAGCGGAAGCCGGGTGAGAACGCCAAATCGGCACCTTGCACATCCATCATGGCATCGCAGATGAGTTGATCCCAACTGCCATTGAAGTTGCCACGGCGATAGAGCAGGCCATCGGTGACGGCCAGCTTCTCAGCCAACTTCGCTTCGTAGGGCTTGCGTACCTTGGTGATCAAGGCATCCATCTCAGGATCCGCCTTGAGCTGGTTGGCGAACACGGGCAGCAGCTTGTAGCGGAAGTCCACCACCTTGCCGTCCTTGACTTCAAAGTCCATCACGCCCAAGAACTTGCCGTTGGAGCCGGCATTGGTCACCAGCGTCTTACCGCCCGCATTGCTGACAGGGATGGCCACCGGCACGCCGTCGTGGGTGTGGCCGCCAAAGATGGCGTCAATGCCACGCACTCGGCTGGCCATCTTCAAATCCACATCCATGCCGTTGTGCGAGATCACGACGACGACCTTGGCACCTTTGCCGCGGGCTTCGTCGACCATCTTTTGCATGTTCTCGTCTTGGATGCCAAAGCCCCAATCCGCCACCATATAGCGCGGATTGGCGATGGGCGTGTAGGGGAAGGCTTGGCCGATGATGGCGCACGAGACGCCGTTGATCTCGCGGATCACATAGGGCGCAAACACTTGGTCGCCAAAGTCATTGGTCTTGACGTTCTGCGCCACGAAGTCCAGCTTGCCCTTGAAGTCCTTCTCCACAATCTCCTTGACGCGTTCCATGCCATAGGTGAACTCCCAGTGGCCGGTCATCACATCCACGGTCAAGGCTTTACAGGCCTCCACCATGTCTTGAGCATCGCTCCACAGTGCCGTGGCAGAACCTTGCCAGGTATCGCCGCCGTCGAGCAGCAGAGCGCCGGGACGGCTGGCCTTCATCATCTTGACCAGCGTGGCCAAGTGCGCGAAGCCACCGACCTTGCCATAGCGGCGGGCAGCTTTCTCAAAGTCCATGTAGGTAAAGGCATGCGCCAAGTCGGTGCCGGGGCGGGCACCCATGACCTTGAGCAAATGCTCGCCCACCAGGTGCGGCAAGTTACCTTGCATGCTCCCGATGCCCAAATTCACACTGGGTTCACGGAAGTAGATGGGCTTGAGCTGAGCATGGCAGTCCGTCATGTGCAAGAAGGACACATTGCCAAAACGAGGCAGGTCGTACAGGCCTTTCTGAGCGGTTGCGGCATCGGCTTCTGCCCACTTGCCCAAACCCATGCCCGCCACGGAGGCGGCGCTGAGCACCTGCATAAATTCGCGTTTACTGATATTCATGACGGACTTTCTCTTGCTGCAAATGATGCGGGCGCCGTGTTGAACTCGACCTCGCTTGTGGCGAGGCCTTCCACGGCGCCCGGAAACGGTTTGTTGGTTGACGGGCGAAGCAGGGTCGAGCAGCAGGGCCATGATGTGCTTCATCTGACCTTCGTCCAACAAGCCCTGGTGGCCAAACCGTGGCATGTTGGAGCAGGCGTTATAGCCCCATGCGTTGTACAGCTTGCCCCAGGTGTACTCCACGATCGCCTTGGAGGCCGGGTCGTTGGGGTTGCTGACGCCGCGCAGCTTGCCGTAGTTGTAAAGGCTGGGGCCGATGGTGCCGAAGGAGATTTCGGCCTTGCTGACCTGGTGGCAGTTGTAGCAATTGCCGCCGTTAGCGGATGTGGCAGTGCTCCGGTCGGTCCAGGTCATGCCACGCCCGTTCTGAGCTAACTTTTCGCCTTCTTTCCAGTCACCGAGGTACTTGCCGTCACTGGGCGGCTTGATGGTGGCCAGCGCAGTCGTTTCGATCAGTTTGGTGGTGGCTGGGTCTGGCGCCGTGCCCGTAGAGCAGGCCACTTGCGAAGGCTCTTGCTGAATGCGATCGACCTTGGCAATACCCTGATCCCGGAAGGACTCGCTCATCATCTTCGTGAACTGGGCTTGCAGCTCAGCCTCAGAGGGCATGCTGGAGCAACCCGCCAAAACTGCTGCGGCGACGACACCAAGCGCAAGGCGATGGGCTTTGAAAAACTTCTTCATGGTGACTCCTGGCAGATCAGCGCTTGATGGCGGGGGTGATGCTCTCGGCACCCTTGGCGTTCACGCCCATGTACACACTCAGTGCAATGGTCACATCCGAGGCGAAGCCAGGGTAGGGGAAGCGCTGTTGGCGGTAGCAGTCGTTCAAGCGACGCTGCATGCTCCACATCTCACCGCTCGATACACGGTAAGCCGGCCAAGCGGCAAAACCGATGCCGTCACCAGGGTTGCTGCGCAAGTCAGGCAAATCTTGCAGGCGAATGCGCTTACCTTCCTCGCCATGGCAGGTGGCGCAGGAGAAGTCCATGGGGCCACCCCGGAAGAAGAAGGCGCGCTTGCCCATTTCATACATCTTCTTCTCTGCCGCATGGCTTTGGGGCAGCGCCATCTTCATGCCCTTGGATGCGCCGGAGATCCACGCGGCCAAGGCCTCCATGGTCTTCTGCTCATCTCTGCCAAAGGCGGTCTCAGCAATCTTCTTGGCGTCAAAGCCCTGCAGGGTTTCCATGCAGGTCAGCAGGCGCGACTCCAGGTCTTGCACACGCTGTGTGTCTGCAAAGTAGCGGGGCAACTCCACCCAAGCCCCCTTCACCACGCCGGGGCCTTTGCCCAGGTCACACTTCTCCAATGACGCAGCTTTTGGGCCCCGCTTCTGCTTCCAAAGCTCTTCACCTTTGGCTTCGAACAACTCGGCAGGGTTGCCATCCGCCAACATGGCGCGGTACTCCGCAATGCCATCGGCGGCGGACTTTTGTGCCACTGCGGGCAAGGTCGTTGCGGCAGCCAACAGGCCCAAGCCGAGAGGCATGAGGCTAAGGGCTAGAGTGCGGCGAGGGGTGGACTTGGACATAGACTGCTTGTCTCCAGTGGGCGTGTTATGAGTGCTGTCTTTAGGCGCAAAAACCCGCCGTGGCGGGTATGTGCGTGCAGTGCTTCAAGTTCAACTGACGGTGGCTTCGTCAGTCCGCTTCTCGCCCTTGTTATCAGTCCAGGTGATCGCCACTTTGCCGCCCGCTTTAGCGCCCTTGATGGCGAACTGCAGGAAGGGATTCTTGGACACAGACGGGCCAAACTGCGAGGTCATCACGACCTTGCCGTTGAGGCTGGCGGTGAGTTCTTGAATGAACCAAGCGGGAATGGACTTGCCGGCGGCGTCTTTGCGCAGGCCGGTTTCCATTTCGTGGCTCATGAGAACGCGGACAGTGGTTTTGTCGCCAGAAGCTTGGGCGCGAATGCGCATCGGATCAGCCATGAGGGACTCCTAAAAAATCTGAGTGATAGAGATGGGTCAATGAGCGGGCAGCAGGCTTAACCGCCGCATCCGCCCAGCGTGACCTTGACTTCCTTCTTGGCAAACAAAACTTTGCCGTCATTCATCATGGCCACAGCGTAGACATCCGAGGATTGACCCATCTTGACGCGGGTGGCGACATTGGCATCAACGGCGTCGGTCACGTCGAAAGAGGCGGCCAGAATGGAGGGGTTCTTCTCGACCAAGATCAGCAGGCGCTTCACGCCGGGCAAAGCCGTTGAGGCACCCACGGGCACCACGGCGCCGTTCTCAGCGATGTCAGGCCCAGTGACGGTGACATCTTTGCTCTCGGCCGGCGCGCTGCCGCCCAGCGCCTTCATGAGGTCAGCCATGTTCTTGGCTTCAAAGGCGCCGCCGTTCCAGGCAGCCATGGCGGTGGCAGGCAACAAGCCTGCAGCGGCCATCAGGCCTGCGACGGTCGCGCTTTGCGCGAGGATTTGACGACGGGTTTGCATTTCACAACTCCTAGGTTGGCTTGACTTGATTAACTCTATCGCAATACACGGATAGAAGCGAGAGTGGTTTTACTTCTTGGAGCCGTCGGCGATCCACTGTGCGATGGCACGAGCGTCCGCATCGGACAAGGTCTGAGCAGGCATAGGAATTTGGCCCCATACGCCCACCCCACCGACCTTGATCTTGCTGGTCAGATACTCCAAGGCATCGGCCTTTCCAGCCATTTTCTTGCTGATCTCACGGAAGCCGGGGCCGACCAGCTTGCTCTCCACGCCGTGGCAGGCGACGCACGTGTGCTTGTTGATCAGCGCCAGGGCGGCTGCGGTGCCTGCGTCCGCAGCCTTGGGTGCTGCGGCAGGCGCGGCTTTGGCGGGTGCAGTGCCTTCAGGCTGGGTGGTGTCGGCACCCCGCTGTGGGCCGACCATGCGGTTCTGCTCCGCCAAGTTGCCATGGTTGTTGCGCGCAAAGTCCGGCAGGAAGGAGCCCACCTTGGCCTCTGGTGCGCAGTTGGTCATGCAAGCCTTGGCTTGGACATCTGGCTTGTTGTGTCCCATGCCTTTGCCCGGCCACATGGCGTGATCAGTGGTCATGCCATTGCGGTTGGGCATGCGGGCTTGGGCTTCAGCCATGGTTTTGTCGGACAGCACAAAGTTGTCCGGCACGATGCCGCCCATGTTCAGCATGTAGGCCGTGACGCTGTAGACCTCTTCCGTCGTCAAGGATTTCGGCGCCGTCCAGGGCATGGCACGGTTGATGTAGTCCCAGAGCGTCGAGACGGTCGAGACCTTCATCAAGGTGGTGCGACCAGGGAAGCTGTGATCCAGCAGTCTGGCCACCCGCCCTGTTTTGACATCGTCGGCAGTGGTGCCTCCGACCAATGGGGAGAAGACCTCATTGGCTTCGCCAAACACGCCGTGGCAAGACGCACACTTGGCTTCCCAAACGTCCTGGCCCTTGGCCACAGAGCCGGAGCCCTTAGGCAGGCCTTTGAAGTCGGGGCGGACATCAATGTCCCAAGCGGCCACCTCTTTGGGGGTGGCGGGACGCCCGACGCCAGGGTAGCTGGAGGATTGCGCCACCGCTGCGGCGCTCAAGGTGGCCAACGCAAGGGCCAAGGTCAGGCGTTTGCTCATGGTGTGCGCCTTAGGAGAGCTGGACATTCTTCACCTCGCCGCTTTCCTGGACCAGCCAGGACTGGATGGAGTTGTTGTGATAGATCGAGCGTGTGCCACGCACCGCGCGGGTTTGCTGATACGTGGGCTGCACATAGCCGGTTTCATCCATCGCGCGGCTTTGGATGATGGCGGGTTTGCCATCCCAGCTCCAATCAATGTTGAAGCGCGTCAGGGACTTGCTCATCACTGGGCCTTCCATGCGGGCGGTGCGCCAGTTGCGGCCGCCGTCCACCGAGACATCCACCCGCTTGATCTTGCCCTTGCCCGACCATGCTAGGCCCGAGATGTTGTAGAAGCCTTTGTCCAGCAGAACCTGTCCACCCGAGGGGGTGGTCACTACGCTCTTGCACTCTTGGGTGCTGGAGTACATGCGGTGCAAGCCGTCTGGCATCAGGTCGATGTAGTGAATCGCTTCGTCCTTGGCGCCGTAAGGCTTGTCGCCCACTTCAATGCGGCGCAGGTACTTCACCCAGCTCACGCCCTGCACGCCGGGCACCACCAAACGCAGCGGGTAGCCGTTCTCGGGGCGCAGCATCTCGCCGTTCTGGCCGTAGGCCACGAAGACTTCGCCCGATTCGATCAACTCCATGGGCACGGTGCGGGTCATGGACGAGCCGTCAGCGCCTTCGCCCAGCACAAAGCGGGCGCGCTTGTAGTCGACACCACACATGTCCAGCAAGATCTTCAGCGGCACGCCGGTGAACTCGCAGCAGCTGATCATGCCGTGGGTGTATTGCACCGTAGGCACGGCCACATTGCCCCACTCCATGCCGGTGTTGGCGCCGCACTCAATGAAGTGGAAGCGCGAGACCGAGGGCAGACGCATCAGCTCGTCCATGGTGAAGACCTTGGGCGTCTTCAGCAAGCTGGGGTCCGAGCCGTTGATCATCAGGCGGTGCTTGGAGGGGTCGATGTCCCACCAGCCCTGATGGTGGCGCTCGAAGTGCAGCCCCGACGGGGTGACGATGCCGAACAGCGACTGCAGCGGCGCAAAGGAGACCGAGGCCTGCGCCGTTTGGGTCAGGCCTGGGCTTTGGCGACGCTGCACATTGGCTTCGTACTTGGACGGCTTGCCGTAACCGTCGGTGACGACGGGCTGACCCAGGCCCTTGGTGTGCTCAGGCAGCTCAAGGATGTTGGAGTCTCCGTCGCCCGACACCGGGTTGGACTGCGCGCGGGCGGTGGCCGCCAAACCTGTGGCTGCGGCGGCCGCAAAGGCGTGGCGGATGAACCCGCGGCGACCTTGCTTGCCTTCCGCGAACACAGTACGGACGCCATCGGCGTCAAGAAAATTCTCAGGGGCCTTGATCAGGCGACCTGAGGCGCCGTCAGGCCGCTGGATGAGATCGTCGTCGCGTTGCACAGTCGCTCCTTGGTGGATCGGGCAGCCCTGGCGAACCAAGGCTAAAAATCTATAAATAAGCAAAAACAGATATTAAGCTGAACAGCCTGACACGAAGCTGGTGAAAACACTGATTAACCCTGTTGACGTATCGCCGCCGATTGCTTCTGTCGCCTCCGCCCCATGCGCTAGATCAAGGCGCTAGGCTTGACAACGCTCACTCAGGCCGGATGCCCACAAAGCGGGTGACCAAACCGGGCCCTTGGTGGCCGGGGCCTTCGTCCAACAGCACTTCACCTTCCCAGCCCAGCACCTCGTCCAGTTCGCCCGCAAAGTCTGCGCGCAGGTCGGCCAGGGTGTAGAGCATGTCCACGTCCTGCGGGCCCCCGCTGGGGCGGCCTTTTTGCGTCGGGTGAAAGGCCTCTAGCACCAAGCGGCCGCCGGGCTTGAGGCTTTGCGCCAAGTGCTGGTGGGCGGGGCGGCGCAGCGCCGAGGCGAGATGGCAATAGATCAAGACCACCGCGTCAGCGCTGTCCGGTGCCGGCCGCCAGGTGGCTAAGTCGGCACACAGCGTGGCATAGCGGCTGGGCTCAAGGCGACGCGCCTTGGCCAGCGCCAGGGCCTTGTCCAGCCCGGCCTGGGCGTAATCCACGGCCAAAATCTGATGACCTTGCTCGGCCAGCCACACGCCGTTGCGCCCTTCGCCATCTCCCACGGCCAACACGGTTTGTGCGGCTGGCCAGGTGGCGGCTTGCTCCACCAAGAAGGCATTCGGTGCCGTGCCGTACTTGTAGCCCGGCGCAGCGAAGCGTTCGTTCCAAAACCCCTGCATCAGAAGGCTTCCTTCTCGGCTTCCAGATAGGCCAGGCTGATGTACTTGCCGATATTGCCGTCCCAGCCTTGGGTGTGCTTGGCGTGTTTCGCCACACGAGGGTCGGCCAGCACGCGGGCCTTGGCGGCGGCTTCGTCTTGGCCCGCTTTGACGGCCTGCTCGCAAGGGCGGTAAATGCCTTCAAACAACTCGCTTTGCTCGACCAACAGGGTGGGGGATGCATCGCCATGCCCTGGCACCCAGAGTTTGGCTTGGGTGTTGCGCGTCAGCTCGGTCATGGTCTTCAGGCTGCCCAAATAGCTGCCCTCATCCATATTGGCAATGCGGCGGTTCATGGCCACATCGCCCACCATCACCACTTGGTCTGGCATCACCTCCACGCAGATGTCACCGGGCGTGTGGGCCACACCATAGTGGTGAATGCGCAGCAGGGTGTCGCCGAAGCGCAGTTCTTGGCCATGCACGGCGGTGTGGGTGGGCACCACCAGCTCCGTCCCGGCGGAGGCGCCGTTGGTCCAGCGCTCCATCATGCTGCGCCACATATTGCCTGCGGCCCCTTGAATGTGCTGGCGGCTGAAGGGGTGGGCGTAGATGGGCAGGGCTTTGCCGAAGGCGTCAACAAAGGCTTGGTTGCCCAAGAAGTGGTCGCCATGGAAGTGGGTGTTGATCAAGGCCACCACCGGCTTGCTGCTGAAGCTGCGCAGGCGGCGAATCGCCATCTCACCAATCTGTACCGAGGCGCCAGTGTCCACCACCACCACGCCCGCGCTGGTCTCGATGAAGGTGATGTTGGCCATCATCCCCCGGTTCTCGGGGGTGGGAAAGCCGTCAGGCGTCCAGACCATGCTGACGCGTGGGCTCAGGCGCTTGAGCGGGTAGTCGGGCACCGCAGGCCCCCGGATGAAGTCCGCCGCACTTTGTGCGGCCTGCAGCAGGGGTGGCAGGCTCAGGGCTGCCGTGGCCGCCAAGCCATACCGGCCCCATTGCTTCAGCAGATGCCGGCGTGACGACGCCTCAGAGGAGGAGGGGGCTGAAGGCGTGGGCAACATGAAGACTCCATCGGCTTTGACTTATAAATAAGCATACACCGATTAAAGCGGTGCGTCCGTGCCTCATGCCCAGGCGTCGTGGTGGCCCCTCAGCCGTGCAGCCGGCTGCCTCGGGGCACGCTGGCCAGCAAGAAGCCCATTTGGTCCGACAGAATCCGCCGCCCGCGCAAGATCATGTCTTCATGCAGGCTGGGCACATAGGGCAGGTAGAGCAGGCTCATGCGCGCCTCTTCGGGCAGGCGGCTGCCCTTGTGGCCATTGCAGCCCCGGCAGGCGGTGATGCAGTTCATCCAACTGTCTTCGCCACCCCGCGAGACGGGGATGATGTGCTCGCGGGTCAGGTCGTCTACGTGGAAGCGGTGACCGCAGTAGGCGCACACTTGCCGATCACGCGCAAACAACTTGGGGTTGGTGAGCGCGGGGTTCACCCGCCAGGCCCGCGCCGGAATGGCGCCTTTGACGGCGATGATGGCGTGAACCTCGATGCGGGAGCGCAAGCCCGTGCTGCGCTGCACCCCTCCGCGCAGCACTTGGCAGGGGTCGCCCAGCGTCCAGGCAATCGCGTCGGAGGCATACAGCAGCGCCGCTTGGCGCACCGTCATCCAAGCCTGAGGGCGACCAGAAATGTCGAGTTGCAAGACATCCATCGCAAACATGCTCCTTGAGCATTGACGCGGATAGGGGGCACGCGATGCGCCGCCGCGCCGTCTTGGCGCATCACCCCTGAGCATAGCGCTTTGCCGATGACAGGCTCAAGACACTTTGACCGCACCGGCCCCAGTGGCTGAAATCCAAGGGAAAACCCGAATTTTTGGGCGCATTAGGCCAAGAACCCTAGAAATAAACAGGGTTGAGGACTCGCCAAATGCCGCGACTTCTGCAAAATAGCACGACCGTTCGTTTCAGGGTTGGCTCAGATCAGCCGACAACACGCCAGTGAACACCTCCGCCAACAACCGCCGCAGCTCGTCGCGCACCTTGCACAAAGGTCAGCAGACGCGCGCTGCCATTTTGGAGGCCGCCTTGGGCTTGGCTTCGCACATGGGCTTGGAGGGCTTGTCGATTGGCGCTTTGGCCGAGGTCACCGGCATGAGCAAGTCCGGCGTGTTTGCCCACTTTGGCTCGCGCGAGGAGTTGCAGATCTCCGTGATCCGCGAGTACCACACCAAGTTTGAAGAAGAAGTCTTCTTTCCCGCCATCCGCGAAAAGCTCGGCCTGCCGCGCGTAACCGCCTTGTTTGAAAACTGGGTCAAGCGGGTGTCGGTGGAAATCGACTCCGGCTGCATCTATATCAGCGGCGCCGTCGAGTTTGACGACCGCCCCGGCCCCGTGCGCGACGCTCTGGCCAGCATGGTCAAAGCCTGGCAAGCCGCACTGGCCCGCGCCATCCTGCAGGCCATTGATACGGGCGACCTGCAACCTGACACCGACCCCGACCAACTGCTGTTCGAGCTGCACGGCCTGATCTTGGCCCTGCACTACGACGCACGCTTCTTGCGCAACCCTGGCGCTGTAGAGCGCGCGCGGCGCGCCTTTGCCCGAACCATCCGCGATTACGCCGAGCCCGCACCTGCCACTACGGTGGTGCGGCCTTTCACCCGTCCCACCCCTTGAGCCGGCAGCGGCGCTGACCTTTTTTCGACAGGAGCACACCATGGCCCAGTACAACCCACCTCTGCGCGACCTTCAATTCGTGCTGCACGAGCTGCTGGACGTGAGCAGCGAATTCAAACAGATGCCGTCCCACGCCGACATCGACGCTGACACCATCAATGCGGTTCTGGAAGAGGGCGGCAAGTTCGCCGCCGAAGTGCTCTTCCCTCTCAACATCAGCGGGGATGCCGAAGGCTGCAAGCTCGACAAGGTCACCCACGAGGTCACACCCCCCACCGGCTTCAAAGAGGCCTATGCCAAGTATGTGGAAGGCGGCTGGCCTGCGCTGAGCTGCGACCCGGAATACGGCGGCCAAGGCCTGCCGCACACGGTCAACCAGTGCTTCTATGAAATGCTCAACAGCGCCAACCAGGCCTGGACCATGTACCCCGGCCTGTCGCACGGTGCCTACGAGTGCCTGCACGCCCACGGCACCGAAGAGCAAAAGCGCCTCTACCTGACCAAGCTGGTCAGCGGCGAGTGGACAGGCACCATGTGCCTGACCGAGCCGCATTGCGGCACCGATCTGGGCATGCTGCGCACCAAGGCCGAGCCCCAGGCCGATGGCACTTACAAGATCACCGGCCAAAAGATCTTCATCAGCGCTGGTGAGCACACCCTGGCCGAGAACATCGTCCACTTGGTGCTGGCCCGCCTGCCCGACGCCCCCGCAGGCTCCAAAGGCATTTCGCTGTTCATCGTGCCCAAGTTCCACATCAATGCCGACGGCAGCGTGGGTGAGCGCAACGCCATCCATTGCGGTGCTCTGGAGCACAAGATGGGCATCCACGGCAACTCCACCTGCCAGATGATCTTGGATGGCGCTGTGGGCACCCTGGTGGGCCAGCCGCACAAGGGCTTGGCCGCCATGTTCGTGATGATGAATGCCGCCCGCTTGGGCGTGGGCAACCAGTCGCTGGGCCTGACCGAAGTGGCCTATCAAAACGCTGTGGCCTATGCCAAAGACCGCATGCAGATGCGCTCGCTCACCGGCCCCAAGTCACCCGACAAGCCTGCTGACTCCATCATCGTGCACCCCGATGTGCGCAAGATGCTGCTGACCGCCCGCGCTTTTGCAGAAGGCGGCCGTGCACTCGCCGTCTACACCGTGGTGCAGCTCGACAAAGAGCTGAGCCACCCCGACGAAGACGTGCGCAAGGAAGCTGCTGATGAAGTGGCCCTGCTGACCCCCATCATCAAGGCCTTCATCACCGACAACGGCTGGCTGGCCACCTCGCACTGCATGCAGGTCTATGGCGGCCACGGCTACATCCACGAGTGGGGCATGGAGCAGTACGTGCGCGATGCCCGCATCAACATGATCTACGAAGGCACCAACACCGTGCAATCGCTGGACCTGCTGGGCCGCAAGATCTTGGGCGACAACGGCAAGAAGCTGAAGGCCTTTGGCAAGAAGATCGCCGAGTTCGTGGAAGAAGAAGGCGTGCGCGAAGACATGCAGGAGTTCATCAACCCGCTGGCCGACCTGGGCGACAAAGTCACCAAACTGACCACCGAGCTGGGCATGAAGGCCTTTGGCAATGCCGACGAGGTGGGCGGCGCGTCGGTGGACTACCTGCGTGTGGTGGGCCACCTGACTTTTGCCTACCTGTTTGCCCGCATGGCCAAGATTGCGCTGGACAAGCAGAACTCGGGTGATCCCTTCTACACCGCGAAATTGCATACCATCCGCTTCTACTTCGCCAAGCTCTTGCCTGAAACGGCCAGCCTCATCCGCACCGCGCGTGCGGGCGTGGCCCCGCTGATGGCCATGGACGAAGCCCTGTTCTGACCGCTTCACTGCCCCTAAACCCTAGGAGACCTTCGATGAAAGCACTGATCACTGCCTTGACCCTGAGCGTTCTGAGCGCCACCGCCTTCGCCCAAGCCAACCCGGCAGGCCTGTGGCGCACCATTGACGACGAGACCAAGCAAGAGAAGTCGCTGGTTCGCATCACCGACGCCGGTGGCGTGCTCAGCGGCAAGGTCGAGAAGGTCACCGACCCGGCAAAGGCCAACGCCGTGTGCGAGAAATGCAGCGACGACCGCAAGGACAAGCCCGTCGTGGGCATGCAGATCATCCGCGGCGCTAAGCAAAGTGCGGACGACAAAGATCACTGGGAAGGCGGCGAGATCCTCGACCCCAACAACGGCAAGACCTACAAGCTGCGCATGAAGCCCCTGGAGGGCGGCAAGAAGCTGGAAGTGCGTGGCTATGTCGGCCCCTTCCACCGCAATCAAATCTGGATCCGCGTCGAATAACGCTGACATGAGACTCTGTGGTGCCGCCCAGCCGGGCGCACCACTTTTGCCTACCGTTCTGGAACACACATGAGCAAATTCAACGTTCGCAAGGTGGCCGTGCTCGGCGCCGGCGTCATGGGCGCGCAGATCGCGGCCCACTTGGTCAACGTCAAAGTGCCGGTGGTCTTGTTTGACCTGCCCGCCAAAGAAGGCCCCAAGAGCGGCATTGCGCTGAAGGCCATCGAGAACCTGAAGAAGCTCAAGCCGTCACCGCTGGGCGTGGCCGAGCATGCGGCCCGCATCCAGCCTGCCAACTACGAAGAGCATCTGGAGCTGCTGAAAGACTGCGACCTGATCATCGAGGCCATTGCCGAGCGCATGGACTGGAAGCTGGACCTCTACAGCAAGATCGCCCCCTTTGTGGCGCCGGGCGCCATCGTGGCGTCCAACACTTCGGGCTTGTCCATCAGCAAGCTGGCTGAAGCGCTGCCCGAAAGCCTGAAGCCCCGCTTCTGCGGCATCCACTTCTTCAACCCACCGCGCTACATGTACCTGGTGGAGTTGATCTCCACCCCCACCACCGAGGCTGTGGTGCTCGACCAGCTCGAAGCCTTTGTCACCACCACCGTGGGCAAGGGCGTGGTGCGCGCCAAAGACACGCCCAACTTCATTGCCAACCGCGTGGGCATTGCCGGCATGCTGGCCACCATCCACGAGGCCGAAAAGTTTGGCCTGAGCGTGGACGTGGTGGACGATCTGACCGGCAAGAAGATGGGCCGCGCCAGCTCGGGCACCTTCCGCACCGCCGATGTGGTGGGCCTGGACACCATGGCCCACGTCATCAAGACCCTGCAAGACAACCTGCAGGCCGACCCCTTCTACCCCAGCTACGCCACGCCGGCGGTGCTCTCTGGCTTGATCGCCAAGGGCGCTTTGGGCCAAAAGGCGGGTGCTGGTTTCTACAAGAAGGAAGGCAAGAACATCCTGCGCTTGGATGCGGCCACGGCCAGCTATGTGCCTTCGGGCGGCAAGGCCGACACCATCGTCGAGCGCATCCTGAAAAAACCTGCGGCCGAGCGCCTGAAGCTGCTGCGCGAATCGACCAACCCGCAAGCCCAATTCGTGTGGGCCATCCTGCGCGACAGCTTCCACTATGTGGCCGTGCACCTGGCCGACATTGCCGACTCTGCCCGCGAGGTGGACTTTGCGATGCGCTGGGGCTTTGGCATGAAGCAAGGCCCCTTCGAGCTGTGGCAAGAAGCCGGCTGGCAGCAAGTGGCCACCTGGGTCAAGGAAGACATCGATGCCGGCAAGGCCCTGTGCAATGCGCCGCTGCCTGCGTGGGTGTTTGATGGACGCACGGGTGTGCACACGCCTGAAGGCTCTTGGTCGGCCGCGCAGGGCCAATACCTGCCGCGCTCTAGCCTGGCCGTGTATGCCCGCCAGCACTTCCCTGAAAGCGTGGGCGGCAGCGGCGCGGTGGACGCGCTGAAGTCGGGCACTGAGCTCTTCAAGAACGAAGAGGTGCGGGTCTGGACGCTGGACGGCGAGGTCGTGATCGCCAGCATAACCGCCAAGCTGCACTTGATCAGCCCCACCGTCACCGACGGCCTGCTCAAGGCGCTGGAGATTGCTGAAGCCGGCTATCAAGGCCTGGTGGTCTGGAGCCCGGACGACGTGTTCTCGGCCGGTGCCAACCTTGAGTCTCTGATGCCTGTCTTCATGAAGTTGGGTGCCAAGGGCATTGCGCCGGAAGAGAAGAAGCTGCAAGACATGATGCTGCGCTTCCGCTATGCCAGCGTGCCCACTATTGCCGCGATGCGCGGTCTGGCGCTGGGCGGTGGCTGCGAGCTGGCCGTGCATTGCAGCCAGCGCGTGGCCGCCATGGAAAGCTATGTCGGCTTGGTCGAAGTGGGCGTGGGCCTGGTGCCCGGCGGTGGTGGCCTGACCTACATCGCCCGCCGTGCGGCCGAAGTGGGCGCAGCTGCCCCGGCACTGGACCCGCTGGCCTTCTTGAAAGATGGCTTCCAAGCGGCGGCCATGGCCACCGTGGCCACCAGCGCCCTGGAAGCCCGCAAGATCGGCTATCTGCTGGACAGCGACGTGGTGGTGCCCAACAAAGACGAGCTGCTCTACGTGGCCATCAGCCAAGCCAAGGCCTTGGCCAACGCGGGCTACCGGGCGCCTGCCAAGCTCAGCTTCCCGGTGGCTGGCCGCAATGCCAAAGCCACCATCACGGCGCAATTGGTGGGCATGCGCGACGGCGGCTTCATCAGCCAGCACGACTTCCACATTGCCAGCCTGATCGCCGATGTGGTGTGCGGTGGCGACGTGGACGCCGGCACCCTGGTGACCGAGGAATACCTGATGGCGCTGGAGCGCAAGCACTTCTGCGGCCTGCTGGAGCACCCCAAGACGCAAGAGCGGATCATGGGCATGCTGCAAACCGGCAAACCTGTCCGCAACTGATCAAGGAATACATCATGAGCAAACAAGTGCAAGAAGCCTACATCGTTGCGGCCAGCCGGACGCCCATCGGCCGCTCAGGCCGGGGTTATTTCAAGAACACGCGTTCGGACGATCTGCTGATCACTGCGCTGCGCAGCGCCCTGGGCCAAGTGCCCACACTGGACCCGAAGGCCATTGAAGACGCCATCATTGGCTGCTCCTTCCCCGAGGGCGAGCAAGGCATGAACATGGCCCGCGTGGCCGTGGCCTTGGCGGGCCTGCCGCACTCGGTGGGCGGTGTCACCATCAACCGCTTCTGCGCCTCGGGCCTCACAGCCATTCAGATGGCCGCAGACCGCATCCGCGTGGGCGAAGCCGACGTGATGATTGCCGGGGGTGCCGAGTCCATGAGCCTGGTGCCCATGGGCGGCAACAAGCCCTCCTTCAACCCGGCCGTCTTTGCGGACGACGACAACGTGGGCATTGCCTACGGCATGGGCCTGACGGCCGAGCGCGTGGCCGAGCAGTGGAACGTGACCCGCGCCGACCAAGACGCCTTTGCCCTGGCCTCGCACCAGCGCGCCATTGCCGCCCAAGCCGCAGGCTACTTTGCAGACGAGATCTGCCCGGTGGACGTGATCACCCGCACGCCCAATCTGGAAACCGGCGAGATCAGCAACAGCACCCGCACCGTCAACCTGGACGAAGGCCCCCGCCCCGATACCTCGCTCGAAGGCCTGGCCAAGCTGCGCCCGGTGTTTGCGGCCAAGGGCTCGGTCACCGCAGGCAACAGCTCGCAAACCAGCGACGGCGCCGGCGCCTTGATCTTGGCCAGCGAAAAAGCGGTCAAGACCTTCGGCCTGACCCCGCTGGCTCGCTTTGTGAGCTTTGCCAGCCGTGGCGTGCGCCCCGAGATCATGGGCATTGGCCCCATCGAGGCCATCCCCGCCGCGCTGGGCTATGCCGGCCTGAAGCAAGAAGACCTGGGCTGGATCGAGCTGAACGAAGCCTTTGCCGCGCAGTCTCTGGCTGTCATCCGCACCCTGGGCCTGAACCCGGATGTGGTGAACCCGCTGGGCGGCGCCATCGCTTTGGGTCATCCGCTGGGTGCCACGGGTGCCATCCGTGCCGCCACCACCATCCACGGCCTGCGCCGCACCAAGCAAAAGTACGGCATGGTGACCATGTGCGTGGGCACTGGCCAAGGCGCTGCCGGTATTTTCGAAGCTTTGTGAACAACACACTGACCTAAGAGCGTGCAGCGGGCGGCCCCCACCAGGGTCGCCCGTTTGCCGTTTTGATTGACGAACGGCCAGTCCTCAGTGTCTCTGTGCCTCTGTGGCGGTTTTTCATCAACTTCACTCCCAAGGAATCCAGCCCATGTCCATCAAAACCGCCGTCCACAACGGTGTGGCCCTCATCGAGATCGCCCGCCCTGAAAAGAAGAACGCGCTGACCCAGGCCATGTACACCGCCATGGCCGAAGCCCTGCGCTCGGCGCAGGCCGAGCCCAGCGTGCGGGCCGTGCTGATCACGGGTCAGCCCGGCATCTTCACCTCTGGCAACGACATCGAAGACTTTATGCAGCGCCCACCTCGGGCCGATGGCTCGCCCGCGCCCGTGTTTGAGTTCATGCAAGCCCTGATTGGCTGCGACAAGCCCGTGGTGGCCGCCGTCACCGGGGCGGCCATCGGCATTGGCACCACCTTGCTGCTGCACTGCGACTTTGTCTTCATCAGCGACGAAGCCCGCTTGGCCATGCCTTTTGTGAGCTTAGGGCTGGTGCCCGAGTTCGCGTCCAGCTTGCTGGTGCCCCAGCTCATGGGCCATGTGAAGGCCGCCCCCAAGCTGCTGCTGGGCGACCCCTTCACCCCCGATGAAGCCGTGGAATGCGGCATCGCCAACGCCGTCTTGCCCGGCGCCGAGGTGGTGAACCACGCCCGTCGCGTGGCCGAACGCTTTAACAACCTGCCCCCGGCCGCCGTGCGCGAAGCCAAGCGCTTGATGAAGGGCCCGCAGCGCGAGCAATTGGCCCAGGTCATCAAGACCGAAGGCGCCTTGTTTGCACAGCGCTTGCAGAGCCCCGAGGCCAAAGAAGCCTTCACCGCCTTCTTCCAGAAGCGAGCGCCTGACTTCTCGCAGTTCTCGTGATCGCCAAATTGGCGCTGGCCCCGGTGCTGCTCTGGCAAGGTCGCCAGGTGCGGCGCAGCGCGCTGCGCCTGCCTGAAGCCGCAGGGCCGCGCCAGGGCGTGGAAGAGCCCGAGATGACCTTTAACGCCGAACGTGAGCCCCTGCGTTTGGCGGTGCTGGGCGATTCATCCGCCGCTGGCGTGGGCGTCCCCCACCAACACCAAGCCTTGGCCCAGCCCCTGGCGGCCGCCTTGGCCCACCGCCTGGCCCGCCCTGTGGCTTGGCGCTTGCTGGCCCAAACCGGCCACACCGCCGCCGAAGCCCTGGCGCACCTGCAAGCCAGCCCGCCCGAACCCACGGATTGGCTGCTGGTCATCGTTGGTGTCAACGACGCGGTGGCCCAAACCCCCGCCGCTCGTTTTACTCACACCCTGGACGCCATCGACGCCTGGGGCCGCGCCCACCTGGGCCTGCGCCACACCCTGCACAGCGCCCTGCCTCCCATGGACCAGTTCCCCTTGCTGCCCTGGCCCCTGCGCAGCGTGCTGGGCCGCGACGCCCGCAGGCTCGACGCCGCCGCACGCAGCCGCGTCTCCTGCGCTGCTGGCCGCCACCACGCCCCCTTGCCCACGCTGCCTGCCCCGGCCGCGCAATGGATGGCCGAAGACGGCTTCCACCCCGGCCGCGCGGGCTACGCCGCCTGGGCCGAGCACCTGGCGGGCTTTATTGCGCAGGTGGATGAGGGTGAGGTGGATCAGGGTTTGGTGGCGTGAGGGTGTGAGCCTGCTGTCAGCCTCTTGATCAGTTTGCTAGTGGTGTCGAGTAGCATGGCTGCGTTCCAAAGAGGAGCCTATGCAAACCATACAAGCGGATGTGTTCAAGGCGCGGTTCGAGGAGTTCATCGACGCCGCGCACCACGGCGAGACGTTCATCGTGACCTTGGGTCACCAGCATGAAAAGGTTGCTGCGCTGATCCCCTATGCGCAACTCGAAGCGGGACGACCTCGTACGCTTGGCACCTTGGCGGGCGTGGCCAAAGTCACCTTTGCTGACGACTTTGAAATCACTGACAAAAAGTTGCTGGAGCATTGACGCGGCTGTTGGACAGCCCTGCGCGAAGGCGTGCCATCGCTGCCAAGCAAAAGCGGCTTCAAACCAGCCCCATGGCATCCAAAGGGCTGCGCACCCCGCTACCGCCCACTTTGAGAACGTGGGTGTAGATCATGGTGGTGGATACATCTGAATGGCCCAGCAGCTCTTGCACGGTGCGGATGTCGATGCCCGACTGCAGCAGATGGGTGGCAAAAGAGTGGCGCAGAGTGTGAACGGACACCGGTTTGGCAATGCCTGCCAGCGGTACCGCCTTCTTCAGCGCGCGTTGCACACGGTCTTCGTAGAGATGGTGACTCCTCTCCATGCCGCTGCGCGGATCGATGGACAAGGTGGGTGACGGTCTTTGCCACCTTTGGCATTACGCACGATGATCACATGCCGATCAAAATCCCCATCTTTGATACGAAGACGCATTCCCTCCATCAGGCACATGCCCGTGCCGTAAAGCAGGCGGGCCATCAGCGCGGTTTCACCTTGCATCTGTGCCAGCACCCCGGCTACCTCGTCTATCGTCAACACACTGGGAATGTGCCGCTTTTGGGTAGGGCGGTTGATGTTGCTGAGTCAAGGTAACTCAACAGCGAGTACTTCCCGGTAAAGAAACAGAATCGCGCTCAAAGCTTGGTTGTGCGTGGATGCCGCATGACCCCGCCACGGCCCGACCAGCGAATGAAGAAGCGCACCCAGTAGACGTAGACCTGCTCGGTGCTGAGGCTATAGCAGGCTGCTGAAATACCGACCGGTTGTGATGGTCGAGCGAGGCGCAGCGAGGACAATGTGAGCATCCCGATCTGAGAGAGACCTATGCGCGGCGCCGACACCTTCACCGAGAGCCTGTTCATCA
>NZ_JBIKNQ010000076.1:0-19757 GCF_044358605.1 Ideonella sp. | reverse complement strand
TCGCAACTCATCGCCAGATCCGGTACTGGCCTGGAGCAAGCTGGCATGCCGAGCTGTGGCACGGTTAGGCGAGATGCTGAGCACATCTGCTCTGGCCGCCACGCTGTTCAGCGCGGCGCTCGGCAGCAAGGCCGACAGCGCGCGCACCGACACATAGTTGTAAAACACCGAGCCACCTTTGGCCACGATGTCGCTGCGCAGGTCAGCCAGCGACGCATCCGTTCCAGAGGCAACGATCAGCACCTTGACGTGCATGCCGCTGTGCAGTTGCTTGGCCCAGGTGACTTCAGGCAGCGCGCTGGAGTTTGCGGCGTAGGGGCGCAAGTCCGGAGCCAATTTGCTGGCGACGGCAGGTTGTTGAGCCTGAACAGCCCCCACCGCACCGAACAACAGCGCACTCACGCCTATCCAAAGGGCAGCCAGCCGCCCTCCCACCTGATGCAAACACTTCATAACGAGACCCTTCGCGATGACACAGCTTGGCGCCAGACCTGCTCATGCCGCAGGCCGCTTTCACCAAGAGGGCCTCATCGACCGAGATGCGGGGTCATGAAGTGACTTTTCATGCAATCAGTTGTATCCGAGCCTGGGCCGTGATGTAGATCACGGTCCCTCAGCAGGCTCAGCCTCGCTTGGCGCCCAGGTAGGTCTCAATCACCCGGTGGTCTGTGGCCAGGTCGCTGGCGGGGCCTTCCAGGGCAATGGCACCGGTTTCCAGCACATAGCCGTAGTCGGCCACTTCCAGGGCGGCCCGCGCGTTTTGCTCGATCAGCAAAATGCTCACGCCAGTGGCGCGCAGTTGGCTGACAGTGCGGAAGATCTCCCGCACCACCAACGGTGCCAAGCCCAGGCTAGGCTCGTCCAGCATCAGCACCTTGGGGCGGCTCATCAGCGCGCGGCCCACAGCCAGCATTTGCCGCTCACCGCCAGACAGCGTGCCGGCCAACTGCTCTCGCCGCTCTTTGAGCCTCGGGAACAAGGTGTAGACCTCATCCAAGGTGCTGCGCCACTGAGGCACGCGTTGGCGCATAGGCCTGAAGCCGCCCAAAACCAGGTTGTCTTCGACCGCCATGGTGGTGAACAGCTCGCGCTTCTCGGGCACCAAGGCTAGGCCGGCCATCACTCGGTCTTCCAGGCTGACTTGGGCCAGGTCTTGGCCGTCAAAAGAGATCACGCCACGCGAAGGCAGCACACCCATGATGGCGTTCAGCGTGGTGGACTTACCCGCTCCGTTGGGGCCGATCACGGTGACGACCGAGCCCTTGGGCAGGCTGATGTTCAGGCCGGACAGCACCTCGGCCTTGCCGTAGCCGGCGTGCAGACCTTCAATGCGCAGGAGAGGGGCGGAAGGCGTGGAGGGTGTTGCGCTCATCATCAATGCTCCGTGCCCAGATAGGCCGCTCGAACCACGGGGCTGGCCTGCACTTCAGCGGGCGTGCCAGAAATCAGCTTGGTGCCAAACTCCATCACCGTGATGTGATCCACCAAGCCCATCACAAAGTCCATGTCGTGCTCCACCAGCAAGATGGACAGCCCTTCCCGCTTCAATTGCCTCAGCACTTCTGCCAGGGCTTGTTTCTCTTTGAGGCGCAGGCCGGCTGCGGGTTCGTCCAAGAGCAGCAAGGCTGGGTCAGTGGCCAGAGCGCGGGCAATTTCCATCAGCCGCTGTGGCCCCAAGGCCAGGTTGCCTGCCAACTCGTGCATCTTGTCGGCCATGCCAATGCGGGCCAGTTGGCGCTCGGCTTCAGCAAACAAGCGCTTCTCCTCAGCACGGTCCAGGCGCAGCATGGCGCGCGCGGTGCCGCTTTGCGTGCGCAGATAGCCGCCCAAAGCCACGTTCTCCAAGACCGTCATCTCGGGGATCATCTTCACATGCTGGAAGGTACGACTCATGCCGATGCGGGCAATCTCGCGGCTGCTCATGCCGCCCACGTTTTGGCCCCGGAAAATCACCTCGCCCTTGGTCAGTGCCAACACGCCAGAGACCAGGTTAAAGGTCGTGGACTTGCCCGCACCATTGGGGCCGATCAAGCCCATGATGTCGCCGGCGCGGATGGTGAAGCTGACATCGTTGACCGCCACCAAGCCGCCAAACTCCTTGCGCACAGCGCGAGCTTCGAGCAGCGCCTCGCCCGCTGCAGGTTTGCTGCGCGAGGGCAGCGCTTCGGCGCCTTCCCAGTCGCGCACACGCGGTGGTTTAGGGAACCAACGTTGCACAAAGGTCCACAGGCCATCAGGGGCGTACTTCAGCACCAGCACCAAAATGACACCAAACACGATGGTTTCAAAGTTGCCGCTGCTGCCCAACAAGGAGGGGAGCAAGACTTGCAACTGGTCCTCCAGCAGCTTGACCACGCCCGAGCCCAAAAACGCACCCCAGACATGGCCAATGCCACCCAATACCGCCATGAACAGCACTTCGATGCCACGGTTCAGGCCAAAGGGCGAGGGGTTGACCGTGCGCTGAAAGTGCGCAAACAACCAGCCTGAGATGGCGGCCAGGATGGCGGCCAACACAAAGGCAGTCATCTTGTAGCGGAAGGTCGAGATGCCCATGGCCTCGGCCATGGTGGTGCCGTTCTTGAGCGAGCGAATCGCGCGGCCAGGACGTGAGTCCAGCAAATTGAGCACCGCAATGGCTGAGCCCAAAGCCACCAGCCAGATCAAGACATAAATGACCCGGCCACTGCCTAGGCTCATGTCGCCGATCATCAGGGGCGGCACGCCCAAAATGCCGTCGTACTTGCCCAAAAACTGCATATTGGCCATGCTGTAGTTCAGGGCCAAGCCCCAGGCGATGGTGGCCAGGGGCAAGTAGTGCCCTGACATGCGCAGCGTCAGCGCCCCCAAGACCACGGCTACCAGCACCGAAAGGGCCAGGCCCACAAACAGCGTCAGCCAGGGCGAAACGCCCAACGTGACCGACAAGTAGGCCGAGGTATAGGCCCCCACCCCCACAAAAGCGGCTTGGCCAAAAGAGGTCAACCCTGCCACCCCCGTCAAGACCACGAGGCCCAATGAGACGATGGCTGACAGACCAATGTAGTTGAGCTGGGTGATCCAGAAATCAGGCACCGGCAGGGCCGGCAGCAGCAACATGGCCGCACAAAACAGCGGCAAGATCCATTGGCGGCGCATCAGTGTTCCTCCCCATGAGGATCACGCAGAGAGCGCCACAGCAGCACGGGCAAGATGGATGCAAACACAATCACCTCTTTGAACGAACTGGCCCAAAACGACGCGAAACTCTCCAACAGGCCCACGCCCAAGGCACCGACCAGGGCCAAGGGATAACTGGCCAAGCCGGCCACCACCGCGGCCACAAAGCCTTTGAGGCCAATCAGAAAGCCCGACTCATAAAAGATGGTGGTGGTGGGCCCGATCAGCAGGCCCGACAACACGCCCAAGAAGGCCGCCAAGGTGAAGGCCAAACGCCCAGCGCCTGTGGCCGAGATGCCCATCAACCGTGCCCCCAAGCGGTTCACCGCTGTGGCACGCAAGGCCTTGCCCCAGAGGCTGCGCTCGAAGAACAGGTAGAGCGCCAGGATCAGGGCGCCCGAGGCCGCAAACATGATCAAGGCTTGTCCCGAGACAGCCAAGACGCCGACATTGAAGCGCTCGTCCCAAAACGACGGATTGCGCGAGCCCTCGGCGCCAAAGAAGTACAAGCCCAGACCCGTGAGCGCAATGTGCACACCGACCGACACAATCAAAAGCACCAGCACCGACGCATCCGCCAGCGACTCATACGCCACGCGGTAGATCAAGCCGCCCATGGGCGTGACGATGGCCAGAGTCATCAGCGCCTGGATGCTCAAGGGCAACTGCTGCGGCGCCGCCCAGGGCACGAACACCGCCAGCGCCACCGGCAGGGCCATGGTCTTGAGCACATTCTTGGCGATCTCCCCTTGCGGCCGCCCGCTGCGCACCCCCGCCACAGCATCCATCACCGCCACCAGCATCGCCAAGGCCAGCAGGAACCACACGGTGTCAGGCGTCTTGCCGGTTTGCAACACGGCCAAGGTCAAAGCGCCAAAGGTGACGAATTCACCTTGAGGGATAAAGATCACCCGGGTGACGGTGAACACCAGCACGGTCGCCAAGGCGAGCAGCGCATACACCGCTCCGTTGGTGACACCGTCCAGTGCCAGGATGCTTGCAATGGTGAAGTCCATGGTGAGGGCTTGCTCCAGCGAGGGTTCGGGTGCGCTTACACGCCGCGTTTAGACACGAGGGTCAGGATGTCGTAGCTGGCCACCAGCTCCCCATCCTGGTTCATCACTTCGACATCCCAGGCCACGACGCCTTGGCCGCGACCCTTGTCGTCGACCTTCATACGGTCGATCTTGCGCTTGGCCGTCAGGCGGGCTTGGATGGTGTCGGCAATGGCCACAGGCTTGACGAAACGCAGCGTGTCCAAGCCATAGTTGGCCAGCACCGGGCCAGGCGCCGGGCTGACAAACAAACCTGCCGCGGCCGACAGCACAAAGTAGCCATGCGCAATGCGCTGGCCAAACTGGGTGTCCTTGGCCGCAATCGCATCAAAGTGCATGTAAAAGTAGTCGCCCGAGATGCCGCCAAAGTTGACGATGTCCGCCTCACTCACCGTGCGGCGGTGGGTGGTCAGGCTCTCACCGATCTGCAGGTCTTCAAAGCAGCGGCGGAAGGGGTGCACATCGGTCTCGATGCGCGCAGCACCGCGCACAAACTCACCAGTCACTGCGGCCAACATGGTGGGCGAGCCCTGCACTGCCGTGCGCTGCAGCAAGTGCTTGACGGCGCGAATGCCACCCAGCTCTTCGCTACCCCCCGCGCGGCCGGGGCCGCCATGCTTGAGCATGGGCAGCGGGCTGCCGTGGCCGGTGCTCTCCACCGCCGCTTCGCGGTCCAGCACCAAGACGCGGCCATGCAAGGCGGCCACCTCGGGCACCACCCGCGCCGCCACTTGCGGGCTGCGGGTCACCAAGCTGCCAACCAAGCTGCCTTGGCCGCGTGCTGCCAGGGCCAGCGCTTCCTCAATGTCGCTGTAGGGCATCAAGGTGGTGACGGGGCCGAAGGCTTCGACATCGTGTACCGACGCGGTCTCCAGCGGCTTGCGCGCCAGCAGCACAGTGGGGCCAAAGAAGGCGCCGGCCTCGGTGCCCTCGCCACGCGGCGTGATGGCCTCACCGCCAAACACGCACTCCGCGCTTTGGCGCAGCAGGGCCACGCGCTCGGCCACATCGGCCTGTTGGGCATGAGAGGCCAAAGCGCCCATGCGAACGCCTTCAACGGCAGGGTCGCCCACGACCACACCGGCCAGTCGTTTGCTCAGGCGCTCGATCACGGCGTCCAAGTGTTGGGCGGGCACGATGCTGCGGCGGATCGCCGTGCACTTCTGTCCGGCTTTCACCGTCATTTCGCGGGCGACTTCTTTGACGAACAGGTCGAACTCTTCATCGTCTGGGCTCACATCGGGGCCCAAGATGGCGCAGTTCAGCGAGTCGGCCTCGGCATTGAAGGGAATGGAGTTGCGGATCACGTTCGGGTGCACGCGCAGCTTGGCGGCGGTGTCGGCCGAGCCGGTGAAGGTCACCACGTCTGAGCCCGTCAGCCGGTCCAGCAAATCGCCCGTGCCGCCAATGATGAGCTGCAGGGCACCCGGCGGCAGCAAACCGCTCTCATTCATCATGCGCACCACGGCTTCAGTCAAGTAGCTCGTGGCGGTGGCTGGCTTGCCGATGGTGGGCATGCCTGCCAAGAAGCTGGGCGCGAACTTTTCCAACAAGCCCCAAATGGGGAAGTTGAAGGCATTGATGTGCACCACCACGCCACGGCGCGGCACCAAGATGTGGGTGCCCGAGAAACCGCCCTTCTTGCCCAAGGGAATGGCCGGGCCTTCATGCAGCACATTGCTGCTGGGCAATTCGGCCGAGCCCATGCTGGCATAGGCAAACAAAGTGCCTGCGCCGCCCTCGATGTCGACCCAGCTGTCGGCGCGTGTGGCACCGGAGTGGGCCGAGATGGCATAGAGCTGCTCTTTGCGCTCCATGATGTACTTCGCCAAGGCTTTCAGGATCTGCGCGCGCTGCTGGAAGTTCAAGGCCAGCAAGGCGGGCAAGCCCGTGCTTCTGGCGAAGTGCAGGGCCTCGGCAAAGTCCAGGCTCTCGGCATGGGTCTGGGCTACGGCTTGGCCGTTGATGGCGCTGCGCAGGGTTTGGGCGGCTTGCGAGCCGACCCAGCGGCCGCCGATGAAACTCTGAAGAACGGTCATGGTGTGGAATGCCAAAGTGAGGGGTTCAGACGAGTCAGATCAGGCGCGCTCAACGGCCAAGGCAATGCCCTGCCCCACGCCAATGCACATGGTGGCCAAGGCGCGCTTGCCGCCGGTACGCTCCAGGTGGCGCAAGGCCGTCAAAGCCAAGCGTGCACCCGAGGCCCCCAAGGGGTGGCCCAACGCGATGGCGCCGCCATTGGGGTTGACGCGTGCATCGTCGTCGGCCAGGCCCAACTGACGGGTCACCGCTAAGCCTTGGGCAGCAAAGGCCTCGTTCAGCTCAATCACGTCCACCGAGTCCAGGCTCCAGCCCAAGCGCGCCAGCAGCTTTTGCGTGGCAGGTGCGGGGCCAATGCCCATGATGCGGGGTGGCACACCGGCCACCGCCGAGCCCACCACGCGCCCGCGCGGCTTGAGCCCGTACTTGGCCACGGCGGCATCTGAGGCCAAGAGCAAAGCCACCGAGCCGTCGTTCACGCCACTGGCGTTGCCCGCGGTCACCGAGCCTTCGGGCTTGACCACGCCTTTGAGCTTGGCGAGTTGCGCCAAAGTCGTCTCGGGGCGCGGGTGTTCGTCTTGACTCACCACCACCGGGTCGCCCTTGGCTTTGGCGATGGTGACGGGCTCAATCTCGCCGTCAAAGAAACCGGCGGCCTGAGCTGCGGCCCAGCGCTGCTGCGAGCGAATGGCAAAGGCGTCTTGGTCAGCTCTGGCCACGCCAAAGTCTTGGGCCACGTTCTCGGCCGTCTCGGGCATGGAGTCAATGCCATGCGCCGCCTTCATCTTGGGGTTCACAAAGCGCCAACCGATGGTGGTGTCTTCGATCTTGGCGCTGCGCGAAAACGCGCTGTCCGCCTTGCCCATCACAAAGGGGGCGCGGCTCATGCTTTCCGCGCCGCCAGCAATCAACAGATCGGCTTCACCGGCCGCAATGGTGCGGGCGGCAAAGGCGATGGCGTCCAGGCCTGAGGCGCACAGTCGGTTCAGCGTGACACCCGGCACCTCCACCGGCAACCCCGCCAGCAGCGCGGCCATGCGAGCCACGTTGCGGTTGTCTTCGCCGGCTTGGTTGGCGCAGCCGTAGATCACATCATCCACGGCGGCCCAATCGACCGAGGGCTGGCGCGCCATCAAGGCGCGGATGGGGTGGGCGGCCAAGTCATCCGCACGCACACCAGAAAGCGCTCCGCCATAGCGGCCAAAGGGGCTGCGGATGCCGTCAACAATCCACGCATTGCGGGTCAGGCTCATGTCTGTCTCCTGGAGTGAAAGGGACCGCCTGAAGCAGTCACCATACACAACTGTTTGGTGCAGTATATTGCGCCACCCTTGAAAGTGGGCGGCAGGATCATGCGGGTTTGCCCGGGCCTCGGGCAAACACTGGCGAGGCTTCAGCGCTCGTCGAAGGACAAAATCAGGCGCTCGGTCAGGGGGTGGGCCTGGCAGGTCAGCACAAAGCCGGCTTCGACCTCGGCTTTGTCCAAAGCAAAGTTGCGCTCCATGCGCACCTTGCCCTCCACCACCTTGGCCCGGCAGGTGCCGCAGACGCCCGAGGTGCAGGAGAACGGCATCTCCAGCCCAGCGGCAGAGGCGCAATCCAGAATGCTGGGCTGCTCTTTGCGGAACTCAATCTCGCGCTTCAGGCCGTCACGGATGATGACCACCTTGGCATGCTCGGCGTCGCCCGGTTGCGGCGCATGCACCGCCGCGTCGGCGGTCTGCCCGCTGGTGGGGGCCACCCCAAAGCGCTCGATGTGGATGCGCTCTTCAGGCACGCCCGCCGCCTGCAGCGCGGCCTCGGCCTCGTCGTTCATCTGGAAAGGGCCGCAGATGTAGGCGTGCGAGATGCTGGCCGCCGGCACCAAGCTGCTCAAAAACTCACCCAGCTTGTCGCGGTTCATCACGCCATGGTTGATGGCCGCATCGGTGTGCTCATCCGAGAACACATGGTGCAGGGTCAGGCGCGTGAGGTACTTGTTCTTCAAGTCCTCCAGCTCTTCCTTGAACATGGTCGAGGCCAGCGCGCGGTTGCCGTAGATCAGCGTGAACTCAGAGCGTGGCTCACGCGCCAGCACGGTCTTCATGATCGACAAGATGGGCGTGATGCCACTGCCGCCGGCAATGCCCACATGGTGGCGGCGCTCTTCGGGCTTCAGCGGCACATAAAAGCGGCCCTGCGGGGCCATGACCTGCACGGTGTCGCCCACCTTGAGCTGGGTGTTGATCCAGTTCGAGAACACACCGCCGCGCACCTTGCGCACGCCCACGCGCAGTTGCGCATCGTCCACGCCCGCGCAGATGGAGTAAGAGCGGCGCAGGTCTTGGCCGTCGATGGTGGCGCGCAGCGTCAGGTACTGGCCCTGGGTGAAGCCGAAGGTCTCGCGCAACTCAGCCGGGACTTCAAAACTGACGACCACGGCTTCTTGGGTGTCGGGCTCAATGGCGAGCACCCGCAGAGGATGAAAGAGAACGCTCACAAGCAGACCTTCCGAGGTTTGTTAAATGGGTTTGAAATGTTCAAAGGGCTCGCGGCAGGCCAAGCAGCGGTACAGTGCCTTACACGCAGTGGAGCCAAAGGCCGACAAGCGCTCGGTGCGCGGGCTGGCGCAGCGCGGGCAGGCCACCACGGGCTCGCCACCGCGCCCCAGCCAGCGCACCACCGAACTGCTGTTAGCAGGCGGGGCGGCGCAGGCACCGGGCGGCGCAATGCCATAAGCCAGCAGCTTGCGGCGGCCTTCCTCGCTGATCCAGTCGGTGGTCCAGGCGGGGTGGCGGCGGGTCACGGCCCGTGCTGGCCCCAGGCCTGCGGCGTCCACCGCGGCCAGCACCGATTGCTCGATCACTTCGGTGGCGGGGCAGCCGCTGTAGGTGGGGGTGAGTACCACTTCCAGGGCGCCATCGGCGCCGACCTGCACCTCGCGCACGATGCCCAGGTCGCAGACCGAAATGGCCGGCACTTCGGGGTCCGGCACGTCGGCCAGCACCGTCCAGGCTTGGCTGATGCGCGGGTCTGCCGACACCGCTTGGGTGTTCACCACACGCCCCCGGGATAAGCGCGTTGCAGGTACTGCAATTCGCTCAGGATGAAGCCCAGGTGTTCGCTGTGGATGCCGTTACGGCCCGTGGTGCGGAAGCTGGATTCTGGCGGCGGGGTGAGCTTGGCCTCGGCCAGCAGCGAGCCCATCTGGCCCATGACCACATCTTTCAAGCTGGACCAGGCTGGGCCGAATTGGCTCTGCGCGGCAAAGGCGTCCACCTCGTCGTCTTGGAACAACTCGGGCAGATAACGCCACATTTCATTGAGCGCAGCCTGCATGCGCGCGGCCGAGTCGGCCGTGCCATCACCCAAGCGCACCACCCAGTCGGCGGCATGCTGTTGGTGGTAGCGGGCCTCTTTGACTGCCTTGCCGGCAATGGCCACCAATTCCGCATCGCTGGAGTCCGCCAAGCGTGTCCACAGGGACAGCAGCCAAGTCGACACCACGGCATTGCGCAGCACGGTGAAGGCAA
Source organism: Ideonella sp. (assembly GCF_044358605.1). Classification (GTDB taxonomy): domain Bacteria; phylum Pseudomonadota; class Gammaproteobacteria; order Burkholderiales; family Burkholderiaceae_C; genus Ideonella. Next base: position 9,991 of record NZ_JBIKNQ010000076.1, on the reverse strand, counting down.
AGTCACCGGGTTGGGCACCGGCGCGGTAGAAGGCGTTGGGCAACTCCACCAAGGTGGGGTTGAGGTAGTCGCGCTCTTCGCGCAGGAAGGCCAGTTGATCTTCATCCAGGGCCACGCCCTGGGTGTCCGCAGCACCCAAGTGGCCCGCATGGGTGAACAAGGCGCGGGCTTGGCCGACCAGGTCCAGGGACATATTGGTCAGCGCAATGTCTTCTTCGAGCACGGGGGCGTGACCGCACCACTCAGACAGACGCTGGGCCAGGATCAGGCAGGTGTCCGCAATGCGCAGCACATAGCGCACCTGCGGTGCGGAGCTGGGGCGAATGGAAGGCGTAGACATACAGTGTCAGGCCTCACATGTGATCCACTGCCTTGGGCAGTTGGTAGAAGGTGGGGTGACGGTAGACCTTGTCTTCCATCGGGTCGAAGTACATGTCTTTGTCGCTGGGGTCACTGGCCACGATCTGGTCTGAGCGCACGGCCCACACACTCGTGCCTTCTTGGCGGCGGGTGTAGACATCGCGGGCCATTTGCAGGGCCATCTTGGCGTCAGGGGCGTGCAGGCTGCCACAGTGCTTGTGGTCCAGGCCGGCCTTGCTGCGCACAAAAATCTCCCACAGGGGCCATTCGTTTTGGGTGGCGGTGCTCATGGTGTTGTCCTTGTTTCTTGAAGCTGGCTTCAGGCCGCTTGGGCGGTCGGTTCTTGTTTGCGGGCATGGGCCAAGGCGGCCTCGCGCACCCAGGCGCCCTCTTCCCAGGCGCGTACACGCATGTTCAGGCGCTCGCGGTTGCAGGGGCCTTCGCCACCCACCACGCGCCAGAACTCGGCCCAGTCGATGGTGCCGAAGTCCCAATGGCCGCGTGCTTCATTCCACTTCAGGTCGGGGTCGGGCAAGGTCACGCCCAAGACTTGGGCTTGCTGCACCGTGGCGTCGATGAACTTTTGGCGCAGGTCGTCGTTAGAGATGCGCTTGATGCCCCAGCGCATGCTTTGCGCGGTGTGGGTGCTTTCGGCATCGGGCGGCCCGAACATCATCAAGCACGGCCACCACCAGCGGTTGACCGCGTCTTGCACCATGGCTTTTTGAGCCTCAGTGCCCTTCTCCATCATCACCAAGAGGCTGTCATAGCCCTGGCGCTGGTGGAAGCTTTCTTCGCGGCAGATGCGGATCATGGCCCGGGCATAAGGCGCATAAGAGCAGCGGCAGATAGGCACCTGGTTCATGATGGCCGCGCCATCTACCAGCCAGCCGATGGTGCCGATGTCGGCCCAGTTCAGCGTGGGGTAGTTGAAGATGGAGCTGTACTTGGCCTTGCCGGTGTGCAGCGCATCCAGCATCTGGTCGCGGCTCTGGCCCAGGGTTTCGGCGGCGGCATAGAGGTAGAGGCCGTGGCCGCCCTCGTCTTGGATCTTGGCCAACAAGATGGCTTTGCGCTTGAGCGTCGGCGCCCGAGTGACCCAGTTGCCCTCGGGCAGCATGCCGACGATCTCGCTGTGCGCATGCTGGCTGATCTGGCGCAGCAAGGTCTTGCGGTAGTGGTCTGGCATCCAGTCCTTGGCTTCGATGAAGTCGCCCGCATCAATGCGTTCGTCAAAGCGCTCCTGGCGTTGCATGTCTTCGGCCGAGCGGACCGGCTTGCTGCCGTCACTGGCCTCTTTGCCCATGGTGTCCATGGCTTGCGTGTACATAGGTCATGCCCTTTCGTGGAAGGTCGCAGCGGTCAGGAATTAGTTTACCGACCGGTCGGTTAATGTAATTCCAGGCCTTGCGTTGACGCAAGTCAAACTCGAACAGGGGAAACCCTAGTGAAGCGACAGTGCCTATTTGGCGACCAAGACCAGCCAGTGTGTTGTAGGGCGCTGATGACGCAAAAAGCCCCGGTGATGCGGGGCTTTCAAGGGGCGCTCAGAGCGTTCAGTGCCACAGGGTTTTCGCCGCTTGGGCCTGCGGCAACAGATCGCGCCAGCCGCCCACTCCCCCTTGCGGGCGCACCACTTCGCACACCCGACTGCGTGGCGGGGTCTGCGGGGCCCCGAGGGCCAGCGCGGGCCGAGCGAGCTATATGAGCTGGTGGGCCATAAGTATCAGAACAAAACAGGGGCCTTTGTCTTGGGCGACGGCATTGGTGGCGCGCAGCCCCTCAGCATCGCGGCGGCCGGAAAAACAAGAAGGGTAACGCTTCGGATGGATGTGATCATGGGGGTCTCCTTTGGGGCATTCTTCCTGACACGAGCATCGAACCAGTTCTCTCCCATCATTTCCCCATTCAGTGCCCCATGCACCCTACACCCCTGTGAACCAGAAGCCTCTCTCAGCTTCCCCCCCGTCCATGGAGGGGCCGCATGCGCTCAGCACGACCTCTGCCGACCCGACGCGCGACAGCGCCCGGGCGCATCAGCCCTATGGAACGGTTCCCGTGGGCGACCGCTTCGTCCCGCGTGACCGCTTGCTCGCGGGCCTGGTACACAGCGGTCAATACCGCTGTGTGGTGGTGCAAGCCCCGGCGGGCTATGGCAAGACCACGGTGTTGTCGGCCTGGCGGCACCGCTTGTTGCTGTTGGGGTTGGAGGTGTGCGGGTTCACGGTGGGCCCGGCCGACAACCAGTTGGAACGCGGGCTCGATGTGCTGCTGACGGCGTTTGCTGAGGTGGACGAGGCCATTGCCCGCGAGGCGCGCATTTTGGGCGGCTACAGCGGGGACGCCTATTCGATAGAGCGCGTGGTGATGTCCTTGGTGCGCGGGATCACGGCCTCGGACAAACCCATTGTCTTGCTGGTGGACGACCTCCACCACTGGCAGGAGCCACGGCTGCTGGAGGCGGTGCAGCTTCTGCTGGACTATGCGCCACCCAAACTGCGGTTTGTGCTGTCTTCACGCAACGCCATGCAGTTGTCGCTCTCGCGCTTGAGGGCCCAAGACGAGTTGCTGGAAATCGGCCTGGACGACCTGTGCCTGACCTTGCCTGAAGCCGCCGCCCTGATTCGCGCCCACCTCGGCGAGGTCAGCGACCAGGAGGTGGACGCCATGCACCAGTTGACCCACGGTTGGGCAGCGGGATTGCAGCTGCTGTGCATCGCCAAAAAGAGAAAGAAGGCGCCGACCCTCGCAGCGGACATGCGCAACCCGAGGGCGTTTTCAGACTATTTTGAGCGCGAGGTCTTGGCGCAGTTGTCGGCTGATCAGGTCCACAGCTTGGTGTGTGCAGCGGTGCCTCAGCATTTTTCGGCCCTCTTGTGTGCGGACTTGGTGAGCGACGCGCAGGGCCAAGCGGTCAGCCATGAACTGCTGGCCCGCCTGGAGCGCGAGCAGCTCTTCATCAGCCCCGTCAATGAACACGTTTACGGCACCGCTAACGTCCCTGGCAACGGGGCTGGAAGAGGCCGGTCTGCTGAGGCCTGGTGGCGCATGCACCCGCTGTTGCGCGATGTCTTGTTGAACCGTTTTGCCCAATGGTCCGTCAATCTACAGACGACGATTCATCAACGCGCTTGGGCTGCGTTTTCAGCGCGGGGCATGATGCACGACGCCGTGCGCCATGCGGTACAGGCCGGTGCCCCTGAAGCCGCTGCGCAACTGGTCGAAGCCACCGCCCTTGACCTGTTTGTGAGTGGCGAGTTGCGCCAGTTGGCCGCCTTGGTTCGCCTGCTGCCCCCGGCCACGGTGACGCAACGCGCGGGCCTGCGCCTGTGGTTAGCCTGGCTGCAAGTGTTTGAGCACCGCATGGACGAATGTGCCGAAAGCATTCAAGCCCTGCTCGCGATGCAAGACCCCGGTGACCCTGTGGCGCACTACCGCCTGGTGGTGTTGCGGGGCCTGTATGCCGTGCAGCGCGATGACACCGCCAGCGCGCAAGACATCCTGCCCGAACTGTTGCGCCCGCCCGAGCATGCGGACGTGATTGCCTTGGCCGGGCGCCGCAACATCCTGACCTGGATCTATCTTTTTCAAGGCAACTACACCGATGCGCGCCAGGTGCAGCTTGACCCGGGCGTGTTTCTGTTCAACGGTCGGCGTTTGTTGGGCTCCCCCTTTGGCATGTTGGCGGGGCGGTGCCTGCTGGGCCTGACCTACTCGGTCGAAGGCGACATGATCCAAGCCGAGCGCATTTACCGAGAGGTCTTGCACGAGGCTGAGAAGCAAGGCCCGGCCTGCATTGACGCGGCCTGTTTGGCGGCGGGCTTGTTGGGCGAGGTGCTGTACGAGCTGGACGGCAAAGAGGCCGCCGTGCAACTGCTGGAGAACCGCCTCGATGTGTTGGAGCAAGTCTCCATCCCCGACACGGTGTTGCGCGCCATGATCATCATGGGCTGGTCGCGGCGGCTGGCCGGGCTGCCGCTGGAGGCCTTTGGGTTCATGGACCGGCTGGAGCAGTACGCCTTGGCGCGTCGGCTGGACCGCCCGCTGGCGTACAGCTTGGCCTTGCAACTGCGTTGGCATTTGGAGGACCACAACTTTTCTGTCGCCCACACGCTGATGACCCGCTTGGAGGCGCTGAGCCAAAGCCCCACCCAGACCGGCAAGTCTGCCCTGACCGAGGTCTCGGTGTCGGTGGAGCGCGCCCGGATTTTGCTGTGCCTTGACAGTGGCGACCTGTCGGCGGGCTACGCGCGCTTGCTCAAACTCATTGAGTTTTGTGAATCCATCGGCTTCAAGCGGCGGGCAGCGGCGCTGCAGGTGCAATGCGCGGCTGTGCAACAGCGCCTCGGTCACCCTGACAGCGCCGCTGAGCACATGCGCCAGGCCATGCGCCTGGGCCACAAGTTGGGCCTGCTGCGCAGCTTGCTCGATGCCCACAAAGACGCGGGCGCGTTGGCCGAACCGGCGGCCATCAGCGCCGACCAAGAGCCAGTGCTGGCGTTTTACGCCCAGCGCTTGATCGCCGCCTCGCGCAAAACCAGCACCCAAGCCCCGCCCCTGCACAGCGCGGTGAGTAGCAATGACCGTGTTTCTAAACTGGCCGAGCTCAGTGGCCGCGAGGCCGATGTGGTGCGCCTGCTGGCCCAAGCCATGCCCAATAAAAAAATCGCCCGCAGCCTGGGCCTATCCCCTGAGACGGTGAAATGGCACCTGAAGAACATCTATACCAAGCTGGACCTGACCAGCCGAGATGAGGTGGTGGCACTGTGTCGGCAAAGCGCCTTGTTCACCGAGTGAGTCATGCGGATACAAGGCGCCAACCACTCTGATCCAAACACGACCCCGACCAAGGAAGCACACTCAATCGCAGGCCTTTCGCGCGGCGCTTTCTACTTCCGCCTTTGGAAGGTTTGTGCGGACTGTCCGTCCTGCGGCGGCCGGCGCACGGCTGAAACGGTTCAACTGAGTGTCTTTGCGCTGACTCTTCTTCTGACTCACACCGCCCCAAACCTCGATGTTGGAACAACGCCACCTTTGCTTGTTCTGAGCTTCACAAAAACCGAGGTGCCACCGCAGGCCGGATGTCGCTGGCCGACACCTGCCTGAACGTGCCCCGCGCCAAGTTATGGGGATGTTGCGCCGCCTCGGCCATGCTGAGTACCGGGGCGAAGCAGGCGTCGCTGCCTTCCAGCAAGTCGCACCATTCATTGCGCGCTTTGCTCAGGAAGCAGGCGGTCAGCCGCGCTTTCAAGCCGGGCCATGCGGCGCGGTCGTTCTGCGCTTTGGGGTCCACATCGTGCATGCCCAGCTTGTCCAGCAAGAGCGCGTAAAACTGGGGCTCCAGGGCGGCGATGGTGATGTGCTGGCCGTCGGCGCAGCGGTAGGTGTCGTAAAACGGTGAGTCGTGGAACAGGCTGGGCTGGGCGCTGTCGATGCCGCCACGGGAGCGAATCCAATGTGCCAGCGAGCCCAACATGGCCACCACGTCAACAATCGCGGCGTCTACCACCCGGCCTTGGCCGGAGCTTCGCGAGTCGAGCAGCGCGCAGGTGATGCCAAATGCCAAACCCAAGGCCCCGCCCGCATCGCCCAACACCGTGGGCGGAGCGATGGGGGCCACGCCTGGGCGGGCGGAGAGCGAGAGCAAGCCCGTCAAGGCCAGGTAGTTCAGGTCGTGGCCCGCCGCCTGTGCCAAGGGGCCGCTTTGGCCCCAGCCCGTCATGCGGCCATAGATGAGGCGCGGGTTGCGTTGCAAGCAAACGTCAGGCCCCAGGCCCAGGCGCTCCATCACGCCGGGGCGGTTGCCCTCGATCAAGGCATCAGCGCGAGCCACGAGCTCCAGCGCAGCGGCCACGCCCTCAGGCTGCTTCAAATCCACAGTGACCAGCGTCTTGCCTTCGCGCAGGGCGTTGTCTTGGGTCTTGCCTGCGCTCAACAACTTTTGGCCCTCTGGGCGGGCCAAGACGGTGACGGTCGCCCCCATATCTGCCAAGATCTTGCCGGCCACCGGGCCGGGGCCGATGCCCTCGAATTCGACAATGTGGATGCCGTGCAGCGGTGGGCGGGTGTGGGCGTTCATGTTTGTGTTCATACCCGACCTCGCAACGCGACCATGCGCCCCAGGTGATGGTGGTGGTCGCCCAGCAAGACATCGTTGGCGGCCAGACGGCGGGCGTGGTGGCTGATGGCGGTTTCGTCTTGCAAACCGACAGCGCCGTGCAGTTGCAAGCAGTCCAGCGCGATGGCGCGACCCGCCTTGCCCGCCATCCATTTGGCCGCGCTCACGCGGCAGGCGCGCTCGGTGGACGAGACGGCAGGGGTTGAGGTGTTGCCCCACGCCGCAGCGGCCTCGCGCAACAACGACTGCGCGTGTACCCAGCTTCGATAGTGCTCGACCACCCGGTGTTGCAGCGCTTGGTACTCGGCGAGGCTTTTGCCAAACTGCTTGCGGGTGCGCATGTATTCGACCGTCAGCGCCAAGGCGCGGCGCATGCTGCCCACGCTTTCGGCGCACAGGGCCACGGTGGCAAAGGCCAGGGCGTCGTCGAGAATACGGGCCGCTTGCTCGCCCTCGGCCAAGCGCTTGGACGCCGACACGCGCACGCCTTGCCAGATCACATCTGCCGCGCCACGGCCATCGTGCAAGCGCCTGTTCTCCACCGTTAACCCAGGTGTGTTGACGGCGCAGTCGAACAGCGCAAAAGTACCCGTGTCCAAGCCATTGTCCAAGCGGGCCCGCACGATCACGCGGTGGGCCACATCGGCGCCCAGCACCAAGACGTTGCGGCCAGTCAGCAGCCAACCGTCGCCATCTGGCTTTGCCGTGACGGGCTGGGCTGCGATGGGGTCATTGCGCTCGGTGTGGGCCACGGCCACAAAATCGCCTTGTTGCAGGCCGTCCAACGCCGCGCGTCTGCCCTCAAAGTTCGTCGAATGCATGAGCACCTGCTGGGGCAACACCGAGGCCCAGAGCACCGGCTCCAACACCAGCGCTTCGCCCAACGCCCCCATCACGGGCAAGAGGTCGGCCAGCGTGCCGCCAAAGCCGTCGTCACTTTCGGGCAGCAGCAGGCCGCGCACCCCCAGGTCGCCATAGCCCGACCAAAAAGCCGTGTCCACCCGGGTGGAGCCCGCGAGCATGGCGCTGCGCTGATCAAAGCTGTAGCTGTCCGCCAAGAGGCGGCGCACACCTTCATCGAGCATGACTTGCTCTTCGCTCATGTCGGCGGCCAGTGGTTGCTCCAGCGCGGTTTGGCCGCCGAAGATGGCCTTGGCCACAATGCCGCGCTGCACCTCAGAGGTGCCACCGCCCAGGGTGATGCCCCGGTAGCGCCACATGTGCAGGGTCAGGTTGCCCGCGTGCTCTGGCACCAGGGGCGTGGTCGATGGCGTGCCCGTCAAGGCGTTGGCATCGAACACCAAGCCGTCGGTTCCCAAAAAGTCTTGCTGGAGCTGGTGCAGGTCTTGCAGCACCTCGTTGCCTTGCAGCTTGAGCAGCGAAGCTTCCAGTGTTGGCTCTTGGCCCGCCTCCACCGCGCGCACCGTGGGCCACCAAGCTGCTTCCATGGCGCGCACCCGAATGTCCAACTCGGCATAGCGGCGGGCATACACATCTTGGTCTAACAGCGACGCCCCACTCACGCCGCGCCCTTGAGCCAGATGTGGGGTCTCCATCAGTGCTGCGCGGCACTCGGCCACCCGCGCCACAAACAGGCGCTCGGTGACCAGCAAGCCCTTGGCCACAGCCCAGCCCGCGCTCTCGGTGCCGACCAGGTTCTCGACGGGCACGCGCACTTCGTCGAAGAACATCTGCACATGCAAGACCCCGCCGTGCATGAAGCGGATCGGCCGGACTTCTACGCCTTTTGAGTTGAGGTCGATCAGCAGCACCGAAATGCCGTCTTGCTTGCGCGGTGAATCGGGGTTGGTGCGCACCAAGACCAGGGCCCAATTGGCCCAGTGGCCGTAGCTCTGCCATATCTTGCTGCCGCTCACCACATAGTGATCGCCCTCGCGCCGGGCCGTGGTGCGCAGCGAGGCTAGGTCTGAGCCCGCTTCAGGCTCGGAGTAGCCCTGCGCCCAGAAGTCTTCAAACGACAGCATGCGCCCCAAGAAGCGCTGTTGCTGGGCGGCAGAGCCGTGGCGAATGAGCGTCGGCCCGATGGTGTCGATGCCGATGTTTTCATAGACCGGCGCGTTGATCTGGGTGATCTCTTCCCGAAAAATGGCCTGTTGCGCCAGCGACCAACCCGTGCCCCCATGCTGCACCGGCCAGCCGGGGGCGGCCCAGCCGCGCGCATGAAGAATCCTCTGCCAGCGCATGGCCTGTTCTCGGGTGACAAGGCAGTGCGAGCGCACGGCCAAGGCAATGTCGTCGGGCACGGCGTTTTGGAGAAAGCCGCGCACCTCGGCGCGAAAGGCGTCGAGGTCCACGGCGTTGGCGGCTTGGGTCATGGTGGGTTGTTCTTGCAGCATCGCGTCAGGGCTTTTCAGGGTTCTCAAGTGTTTCTGGCGGGGCGGTCCCAATCAAAGACGCCAGGCTCGCCTTGGGCGAAGCGCGCCACGGCTTGCTCGTGATAGGGGGTGTGCATGGCCACCGCCTGTGCATAGGCCTCCAGAGCCGAGAGCGTGGCGTGGTCGGTTTCAAAGCTCTTGTTGAGCAGGCTCTTGGTCAGGGCGGTGGCTTCGCGCGGGCCTGCACAGAGCTTGCGCGCGAAGGAGTGGGCTTCATTCAGCAAGGCCTCGGGCGGGTACACGGCATGCACAAAGCCCAGCGCCTTGCCTTCTTCAGCGCCAATGCGGCGCGCGGTCATCATCACGTCTTTGGCCTTGGCCAGCCCGATGATGCGCGGCAAGAGGTAGAGCGCGCCGTAGTCAGGCACCGCGCCCACCCGGGCGAATGACATGCAAAAGGCGGCGCGGGTGGAGGCCAAGATGAAGTCGGCCTGCAGCGCAATGCTGAAACCCGCGCCATAGGCCGGGCCGTCCACCGCTGCGATCACCGGTAGGTCAAGTTCGCGCAGGCGGTTGACCCAGCGCTGGGCTTCTTGGATGCGGCGGCGAGTGGCATCTGGTGAGTTGAGTTCAGGGTCGGGGTTTTGCAAGCGCTCGTGCATGCCTTTCACGTCGCCGCCAGCGCAAAAGCTGCCGCCCGAGCCTGTCACGATTAACACCCGGAGGCTGCGGTCGCTGCTCAAGCGATCCAGCATATCGTGGTAGTCGCGGCGCATCTCGTCCGACAAAGCATTACGGGCGGCGGGCCGTTGATGAGAAAACGTCGCCACGCCGTCTTCGATATGCAACTGAGATTCGCGCAGCTCAATGGTCGCTGGGGTCACGGTGTTTCTCCCTTACAGAGTTTGTGGGTCATTCCGAAATACCTGACACCGTTCAGGCCAGGTACAGGGTGCCGTTCGGGCTGAGCTTGTCGAAGCCCTGTCCTTCGACAAGCTCAGCCCGAACAGCGCATTGGCTGGGTCCTGAAGGGTGAAACGCTCAATAACAGGGGTTGTAAGCTCAAACCCGATATTATTCCGACGACCATGATGTAACCGACTTTCGGTCTTTCGCAGCGAATGCCGCTCCGAGCTGCCGGGCCCGCTTTTCCAGGTCGGTGTGCAGGTAGACGGAC
>NZ_JBIKNQ010000023.1:0-66736 GCF_044358605.1 Ideonella sp. | reverse complement strand
ACAACCATCGAATTCCTCAACGCGCCCTCAACCACCAGACCCCCATCGAGGCCCTGAAAAAATGGCACGCCTCACACCCCAAGCTCTTCACAAAACGTGTGAATGATCTCCCGGGGCTTGACAAGTAAGTACTTTCCAAGTTCAAACTGCGCGTTTTCATGTAGTGAAGTTTCGGGTTCTTCAATAACAAACAGACTTTGCTCTGGCGAGTTCTCTAGGAGGTCAACCAAGTAGAGTGATCTTCCTTCACCAAAACCCATATTGTTTTCAGAGTACTGAGCACCGAATCTACTCGCAATACCAAGTTCTCCCTTTCGTTGCCCGTGAGTTATGCCTTGGAAGTGCAAGGCTTGGTAGGGCTGCCCGAGAATGCGTCCCACCCGATCCTTGACGTCGTCCGGTATTGCGCGCTTAGCAGCAAGTTGAATCTCCGCTCCCCGATACATGCTCAGGTCGCGTTGCTCGACTTTGGGTATGTAAATTGTGAACCCAATGTAGTAGCAACTGCGTTCAGGCTGCCGCTTGTATCCCGACCACTCCTTGACCGATCGCGCCACGGTCAGAGTCTGTGGATTGTTTGGATCGGTCGTGTTGTACTCGAAAACAACTGAGGAGTCTGGGCGGAAAGGGTTGGGGTCTGCAGCAGAAGCAGGAAAGAAGTCTCGGACGTAGAACCGCTTGATCCCAGTAACAGTTGACGGCTTTCTGTAGGCACCTAGGCACAACTGACCTACCGTACTCTTGCCTGCACCGTTTAGGCCGGAGATCGCGACGATTGGAAACAGGAAGTCAACTGAGAGGTCATTGATGCCCCGGAATCCTTGAATGCGGACCGACTTCAGTGAAGGACCGAAGTTAGCATAACGATTCTTTGAAGCGTACTTTTGTCGGCCTTCAGCGCGGCCAGGTCGGGGTAATAGGCCACTTCGGCGTCCAGGCCTTCGGGCGCGGTGCTGATGCTGTTGCCCAGGGCCAGGGCCGTCAGCGGGTGGGGCACAGGGCTGCTCAGCATCACGTTTAAGGGGCCGCGCTGCCAGACCTTCATGCTCACGGGCTCGGCGCGCACCTGGCTTAGCCCCAAGCGTTGCATCTGCGCCTGAGCCCAGGCCACGGCGCGGGCGTCGGCGGGCGAGCCTGCGGGCCGGGCGCCGACCTCGGTCACCAAAGACTCGGTCAGGGCATAGGCCAGGCTGTCTTTCAGGCCCAGCTCGCGCAGGGCTTGGGCGTGGCGCAGGTCGCTGCTGGTCAGCGCGGCGGGCGCGCTCTGGGCCTGGCTGATCAGCGGGGTGGCCAAGCTGCCCAGGCAGCCCAGACGGGTGAGGAGGGAGCGACGGTTCAATGCCATGGAAAACCCCGAGTCTTGAGTTGGGGGGGCGCGCTGAAAGCACGCGTTTGCCCGTGGATGGGCGCGAGTGGCGCAATGCTAATCTCCAACGTCGCTCGCAAGTGGTTTGAGCGGCCAGAACAAGATGAGGTTTGGTGTGGACGGGGTAAAAGCAGGCGTTTGCAAGGCGCTGGTGTGGGGCCTGTGCGCGGTGGCCTGGGTGGCGCAAGCCAACCCCAGCAGGCCGCAGCAATGGGGCCCGGTGGTTGAAAAGCACTTTGGCGTGGCCGTGCCAGACCCTTTCCGGGGCCTAGAGCAGTCGAATCACCCGCGCGTCAAAGCCTGGCTGGCCCAGCAAAGTCGTGAGGCCGAAGCCAGCTTGTCGGCCATGCCGGGCCAGGCCGATTTGTTGCGCCAGATGGTCGAGCAAGACGCCGACTTGCCCTTGCGGGTGACGGATGTGCGGCTCTTTCCCAATGGCCAGCGGCTGTTTCTGCGCCGCATGGCGGGAGAGGATCAGTTCAAGCTGGTCTTGCAGCCCGCAGGGGAAGCGCCGGCCAAAGTGCTGGTGGACCCGGAGGCCGTCAGGCGCGGTCGCGGGCCGGTGTTTGCCCTTAACTATTTCCAGACCTCGCTGGATGGCCGTTGGCTGGCCTACGCGCTGTCGCGCGATGGCTCAGAAGACGCCACCCTGCGCGTCATGGACACCACCAGCGGCAAGGTCGTGGGCCCAGCCATTGACAGGGCTGAGGTGGGCGCTGTGTCCTTCAGCCCAGACGGCCAGCACTTGGCCGTGTTGCGCTTGCAGGCGCCAGGGCCGCAGGCGCGTGATCAAGACCGCTACCTCAACTCGGCCGTGTGGCTGATGCAGCCCGGGGCGCCCCTGCAGCAAGCGCGCAAGATATTTGGCCCGGGCGTGCCCGGCGTGCGCCTGAAGCCCGAGGACGTGCCCGAGGTGGAGTTCAGCCACGACGGCCGCTGGGCTATTGCCACGGTCTACACCGGCACCCAGCAAGACTTGGGGCTGTGGCTGGCCCCGGCCTCTTCGGTGCTGGCGGGCCGGCCGCAGTGGCGCAAGCTGGCCGGCGCTGCAGACCGCGTGGTGGGCAGTGCCTATGGCCACGGCTGGCTCTACTTGCGCAGCCGCCAGCAGGCGCCCAATTACCAAATCCTGGCGCTTGACTTGCGTGCTGAGCATTTCACGCCCACCTTGGCCGATGCGCGGGTGGTGGTGCCGCACAGCGAGCGCGTGGTGATGGGCATGACGGTGGCTGAGGATGGCCTGTATGTAGAAAGCCGCGAAGGCAACGTCAAGCGTTTGTCGAAACGCAGCCACCGCGCAGACGCCGCCTTGCTGGACCTGGCCCTGCCCATTGACGGTGCGTTCAGTTTGACCCACGAGACCAGTTTGTCTGGCGTGGGCCACCCCCTGCTGCCAGGGCTGGTGCTCGACCTGCAGGGCTGGCTGCACATGCGCCAGTTGTATCAAGTGCGGGCCGATGGCGCGGTGCACAACACGGGCTGGCAGCCCACCAGCGCAAAAGCCGGCCAGGCCGACGCTCAGGCCACCGAAGTGCTGGTGCCCAGCCACGATGGCGCCCTGGTGCCCATGTCCATTGTTCATCGCAAGGGCTTGGTGCTGGATGGCAGCCACCCCACCGTGCTGCTGGCCTATGGCGCTTATGGCCACACCGAAGAGCCGCGCTTCAGCACTTTTTTGGCGTCTTGGGTGAAGGCTGGTGGGGTGTATGCCGTGGCCAATGTGCGCGGGGGCGGTGCCAAGGGCGACGCCTGGTACGAGGCCGGGCGCAAAGCCACCAAGGCCAACACTTGGCTGGACACCATTGCCTGCGCACGCTTTTTGCAGCAACAAGGCTGGACATCGCCGGCCAAGCTGGGCTTGTGGGGCGCCAGTGCCGGGGGCATAGCGGTGGGGCGGGCCATGACCGAGCAACCGGACTTGTTTGGTGCCGTGGTGTTGTCGTCAGCCGCGTTAGACATGGTCAGCGCCGAGCGCGAGCCCTATGGGCCGACCAACGTGCCCGAGTTTGGCACCGTGCGCCGTGAGGCTGACTTCAAGGCCTTGCTGGCTATGAGCACCTATCACCACATCAGAGATGGCGTGGCCTATCCGGCGGTGCTCATCACCCACGGCATGACGGACCCCCGCGTGACGCTATGGAACAGCAGCAAGACGGCCGCACGGCTGCAGGCCGCCAGCCGCAGCGGCAAGCCGGTGTGGCTGTGGGTGGATGATCAACTCGGCCACAGCCTGGGCAACACCCGGGCGCAAGAGTTGCGCGGCTTGGCTCTGGTGCAAGGGTTCTTCAGGGGGCAGTTGGGGCTGGGCGAGCGCTGACCGGCCCTTGCGGCGCGCAGCCCCACGCTGGCTTTACATTACCGCCGGTGACGCCCCACGCGTCTTGAGCGTGCAGCGTTGCGCCACGCACTGCGCGCCTGGGTCCGGCAGCATGGCGCAGATGGACATCATCCCCGAGCGTTCCACCTCGGCCTTGCGGGCCTGAGTGTGGGCGTCCACCAAAGGCTTCAGCTTGGCCTCGTTGGTGCCGCTGGTGGACCAAGCCAACCAGGCCTCAGGCCCACCGCAAGCCCGGTGGCCCACGCCGATGGTGCGGCACTGGCTGTTGCTGGTGCAGGCGGCGTCCCCGATCTCGTCGCGCACCTTCTGCGCCAAGGCCGCCGCCCCGGCGGGCACAGCCGTGGCGGCGCTGGCGGGGGCGGCTGGGGGCTTGTTGGCGGGCGCGGCGCAGGCGCTCATCAGCACACAACTCAACAACAGGCCAGAGAGGGCGGGGCGCGCCAAGCGCAGGGGGGCAGGCATAGCAGTCTCCTTCGAGCGGGCAATGCACGGAGTTTGGCACCAATTCGGGGGCTGGCGCTGGCCCATCCGAGGGGGACGCTAAGGGCCATGGCATGCGGCACAATCCAGGGCCGCGCGGCGCTTTGACCTTGAACGCTTGAGGCTGCCGCGCCCCCTTTTTTTGAAGCCGACCCAGGGAGCGCCCATGGCATCCGTCAACAAAGTCATCATCCTCGGCAACCTGGGGCGCGACCCCGAGGTGCGTTACACCCCCAACGGCGCGGCCGTGTGCAATCTGCGCATTGCCACCACCCGCAACTGGAAGAGCCGCGACAGCGGCGAGCGCCAGGAAGAGACCGAATGGCACTCGGTGGTCCTGTATGACCGCCAAGCCGAGATCGCTGGCGAATACCTGAAGAAAGGTCGCCCGGTCTACATCGAGGGCCGCCTGAAGACCCGCAAGTGGCAAGACAAAGAAGGCCAAGACCGCTACACCACCGAAATCGTCGCCGACTCCATGCAACTGCTGGGCGGCCGTGAAGGTGGCGGCGGTGGTGGCGGTGGCGACGACGAAGGCTACAGCCGCGAAGCCCCCGCGCCCCGCGCTGCACCCGCCCCGCGCCGCGAAGCCCCGGCCCCCCGCCCCGCGCCCAAGTCGTCGACGGGGTTTGACGACATGGATGACGATATTCCGTTCTGATCGGCACGCCGCGCTCAGCTCGCTCTGAAAAGCCCCACAGTGAATGCTGATGGGGCTTTTTTGTGGTGAAGCACATTTGCCCTGAGGCGCGTACTCTGCAGGCGACCAATGCGCAACAACGACCGAGTTTGATGGCATGCTCCAGTCCCATTACGTCCAGCGCATCAGCCTGAATCGGCAGCGAGTCGATTCCTTCGATCGCTACCCCTTTTGCCTGCCGGCCGTCCGATCGCTTGAGAGCCTGGACCTTCATCCGCGAGTGACCTACTTTGTCGGTGAAAACGGTTCCGGAAAGTCAACTTTGTTGGAGGCCGTCGCAGTCTCATTAGGATTCAATGCAGAGGGGGGCAGCAAAAACTTCAGTTTCGGCACTCGTCGGTCACACTCAGAGCTTCATGAGTACCTGCGAGTCGGAAAAGGCTTCCGGAGGCCGAAGACAGGTTTCTTTCTGCGGGCGGAGAGTTTCTTCAATGTGGCCACTGAGATTGAGCGCCTCGACGAAGACCCCTTTGGTGGTCCGCCCGTTGCAGCGAGCTACGGTGGCCGATCACTGCACGAGCAATCACATGGGGAGTCTTTTCTCGCACTGATGAACGAGCGCTTCACGGGCCAAGGACTCTATCTTCTGGATGAGCCGGAGGCTGCGCTCTCTCCGCAGCGACAGCTGGCTGCACTGTCGCGGATGCATGATCTGGTTCTCGACGGGGCGCAGTTCATCATTGCGACTCATTCACCAATCCTCATGGCTTATCCAGACGCCTACATCTACCTCTTGGGACAAGACGGTATCAGTCGTACGACTTACGAAGCCACCGAGCATTTTCAGCTTTCACGCGCTTTCCTGATGGATCCCCAGCGCATGATGAATCGTTTGTTTGAGCGCCAGGGGTGAAGGCTGAGTATGCGCATATCCCTTGCACTCTGCGCCTTCGCAGTCCTACTCGCAGCGCTGGCCTATGTGAACTTCACCTCGGTGCATGCCGACCCTGAGCCCTTTGATGCAAGGGAGTGGCGCAGGCGCGCCGAACAGGCCAAGCAGCCTGATCCAGGATGTGTCCGCGGCGGTATTGCGCTGACACTGCTGGACGACCGCCAGTTGAACAAGCTTGGCAAGAACGAGGTGATCGCTCGGTTAGGCCCGGCGGAGGTGATGCGAGACGATCAGCTTCGCTATAGCCTGGGCCAATGTCACTGGGACTGGAGGCAAAGTGACTTGGTCATCACTGTTGCGCCGGATGGGGCTGTGGTGAGCGTCACCATCGAAGCAGGCTGACTCTCAAGGTGACCCACAGAGCGCTTGAGGGAGCGATCTTGACCCGACCAAGGTGAGGGGTGAACCCCAGTGTTGCGGGGTTGGTCGCCGCCTTCTGCCTGAAACGGCGTCTGTGTGGCGGGCATTTCTTCCGGAACTCCGGGTATTCCGGAGGCTTTGTGACAGAGATGTTAACTTTCGAGACGCAAATCTCGACTAATATATTTTGATCTTAGTTGGGTGAGATTGACCATGGCAGTGCTGAATGATGCAAAGAGCCGGACCGATTTGTTGAACCGGCTCAAACGTGCCGAAGGGCAACTTCGCGGTATCCAGAGAATGATCGAGGGTGGTGAGGACGCCCTGGATATCGCGGGCCAGATGTCGGCCGTGCGCAAGGCGCTGGACAGCACCTATGTTCGGATGACGGTCTGCGTCATGGAGCAAGAGTTGGCCGGAAAGGTCAGCGACAACGCGCGGGGCCGCAAGCAATTGGCCGAGGTGATGGACGAGGTCCAAGCATTGCTGTCCAAGGTTCGCTGAGAGCGCTCCTCCGCTCAGCGGCTCACGCCAGTCGGGCCACCAGTTGTAGCAATTCGCGTGGGCTGAAGGGCTTGACCAGATAGTCGCTGGCGCCGGCACCCAGGCCGGTGGCGCGGTCTTCCGGGCGGGCCTTGGCACTGAGGATCACGACCTTGCTGCGTTTGAGGCGCGGGTCGTTGCGGATGCGTCGGCAGGCTTCTATGCCGTCAAACGCACCGGGCATCATCACGTCCATCAGCACCAGGTCGGGGTTCAGGGCTTGAGCTTGTTTGACGCCGTCTTCGCCATTGGACGCTTCATGCAAGTCATAGTCTTGCATCTCCAAGGTCATCCGAACCAGTTCTCGGATGTCGGTTTGGTCGTCGACGATCAACACTCGTTTCATGAGGGCTCCCAGGTGATGGCACAGCAGCGACAGCTACAGCCACCTGCCTACCCTCACTGTAGGCGGCTGGCCCCGTGGTGATAGGCAGAAACAGGGGGCGAATGGGCTGATGTTGTGGCCTTTGGGCGCCGGCAGTTCGCGCGATATTGCACGAATCTGCCGAAGACTGCGAACCCGCTATGCCCACCACTCTGCTTCCTGTCAGCACCCTGCGCCGAATGGACTACACCACCGTGGTGTTGTCCGCCGCTTTGGGTGCACTCTGTGTGGCATTGACGTTCGACGGCCCCCTGGCGGGGAGTACCCAAGTGTCGGTCGGGGTGCTCTTGGTGGTGGCTGCCCTGCTGGCTTACCGCTGGGCGGGCGACACATGGTTGCGATGGACGATGTCGGTGACGGTGACCGGGCTGAGCGCTGCGCCGCTGGTGCTCTCAGGGGGCAAGGCCGAATATGTGTTGCCGATGATGCTGACCCTGTCGGTGCTGCCGGTGTATCGCTCTTGGCCCATCATTGCCACCATGGGGGGGCTGATGGCGGCCCACCTGATGGCGCTGTCTCAATGGGGCGTCGGCGGTGGCATGA
The DNA here is from genome assembly GCF_044358605.1 of Ideonella sp. Taxonomy (GTDB): domain Bacteria; phylum Pseudomonadota; class Gammaproteobacteria; order Burkholderiales; family Burkholderiaceae_C; genus Ideonella. The sequence continues at coordinate 59,129 of NZ_JBIKNQ010000023.1, read as the reverse complement.
GCACCGTGGCCCAGAGCTTGGCCGTGGCCACCGTGGTGGCCCAGGCCTGCTACCTGGTTTATGTGGCCTGGGTGGGTGGGCACCGCGACAGCGAGCGATTTGACGTGGAGTTCTTGGTCAAAGCCATGGGCTTTGACGGCCCGATCCGTTTGAACTTTGATGCCGTGCGTGCCGAGTCTCAGTTGGGCAAGCGACTCAAGCATGTGCAAGACCGCATGGCGGATGCGCTGCGGCAAGTGGACGCCTCCACGCAAGGCGTGCATGGCGTGGCCGATGTGCTCAAAGACAGTGGCACCGAGTTGATGCAACGCACAGAGAGCAGCGCCAATGGCCTGCGAGACGCGGCGATGGTGCTGGAGCAGATCACCGTCATCGTGAAGTCCAGCGCCGAGGCGGCGCTGGAGGCGCGCGCGCATGCAGACGCTGCGTCTGAGCTGGCCTCCGGGGCGGGCAAGATCATTGAACAGATGGTGGGGCAGATGCGCCACATCGACCAATCGGCGCGGCGCATCACCGACATCATTGCCGTGATCGATGGCATTGCCTTTCAGACCAATATCTTGGCGTTGAACGCGGCGGTCGAGGCGGCCCGCGCAGGTGAGCAAGGGCGGGGTTTTGCGGTGGTGGCTGCCGAGGTGCGTTCTTTGGCCATGCGGGCGTCGGATGCCGCCAAGGAAATCAAGGGCTTGATCGCCGACTCCCTGCAAACCGTGGAGCAGGGCAACCAACTGGCTGACTCTGCAGGTGACAACATGCAGCACTTGGTGGAGGCCGTGCAGCGGGCGGGTAATGTCTTCCGCAGCTTGTCTGCCGACACCGATGAACATGCCAACAGCATCGAAGCCGTGACCCAGGCCGTGAAGGACCTGGACGAATTGACGCGGCAGAACGTGGCGGTGGCTGAACGCGCCGACGAGGCCTCGCGTACCTTGGCCCAGCATGCGGGGGGGCTGAGCCAGGTGCTGGCGGCCTTCCGGATCTCTCACACCATGCCGCCGCCAGTCTCTGTCAATGCCATGACGCCGCCGATGGCGCCCCCGCCCCGTGCGCACACCAAGGCGGCTGCACCGGCGCCAGCGGTGGTGGACTTCTTCTGAGGCCACCTGGGCCTCAGTGGGCTGCGCCGTTCAAACCCCCGAGGGGCTGTGCGGCCAAGCCAAGGTGATGATCGCGCCGCCGTGCGCGTTATTGCCCGCCTGAATCCAGCCGCCGTGGGCTTGCATGATGCGGCGGCAGATGGTCAATCCCAGCCCTGTGCCGCCTGAGCCGTCTTTGGTGCGTGTGGACTGCACAAAGGGCTCAAAAATGTGTTCGCGCTCGTCCTCTGGAATGCCAGGGCCTTGATCGCTGACCGTCAACTGCACGGCCTGTGAATGGCTGGTGAGCGAGAGCCGAATCACGCCACCGTCGGGCGAGAAGCGCAGGGCGTTGGCAATCACATTGCGCAAGACCTGCTGGATGCGGAAGGCGTCGAGTTGCATGGGGGCCACGCGCGCTGTTTGGTCCCAGACAAAGCTCACGCCGCGCGGTCCGGCCAAGGGCTCAAACTCCGCCAGAACCTCCTGCACTTGCAGGGGCAAGTCGGTGCTGGACAAGTGCATGCCTTGGGCGTCGCCGTCGAGTTTGGCCACATCCAGCAGGTCGTTCACCAAGGCCAGCATGCGGTGCCCGCCCACGTGGATGCGGTCGAACATGGTGTGCAGGCGCGCGTGCTCCTGGCTGAACTTCACGCCCAGCTCAGAGAAGCCAATGATGGACTGCAGCGGCGTGCGCAACTCGTGCGACATATTGGCGATGAACTCCGTTTTGACACGGTTGGAGCTCTCGGCTGCGTCACGGGCCAGCCGCGTGGCGCGCTCGGCCTCGCGGAACTCGGTGACATCGACGATATTGCCAATCACGCCTGCAGGTGTGCCGTCGACCTGAGTGAAACTGACCTTGGTGGTGACGGTGTGGCGCAGCGCGCCGTCGCTGCGGCGGTGAATGCCCTCGCGGCGTATCACCTGGCCTGCATTCAAGGCGGTCAGCTCGGCTTCAGTCTCGGCCGGTTCACCCCCTTGACCGGCGGCTTGGCCCAGCAAGCACAAGCCCGTCAGTTCCGTCCAGGCCTTGTTCACCATCACCAGCCGGCCTTGGTCATCTTTGACGAAGATGGGCGTGGGCGTGGCTTCGATCAACTGGGCGGTGAAGTCGAGCTGCGCTTGTAGGCGGCGGCGGGCGCTTTCGCGCGCGGAGACATCGGCGCCAAAGCCCGCAAAGCCTTGCAGGCTGCCGTCTGGCCCGTGCAGGGCGGACAGGCTCAACTCCATCGGCAGGCCCAGGCCTGAGGCCATGCTCAACTCCACCGGTAAGGGGCTTTGCGGCCCTCGCGCAGCGTGGGTGATGAGCTGGTCCACAGCCGCCCGGTCACGCTCTACCACCAAGTGCTGCAGCGGTGCGCCCAGGGCTTCGTCGTCGGGGCGTAGGGTGATCTGTTGCCAGCGCGGGTTCACATAGGTCAACCGCCCCGAGGCGTCGGTGCGGAAGATCCATTCGCGCACGCCCTCAATCAGCACGCGCAGCTCACGCTCGCTGTCCACCACGCGCTCATTGGCGGTGTTGAGTTCGCGCGTCACTTGCTCATGGCTGCGCAGGCTTCGGGCGGCCAGCGAGGTGAAGCCCAAGACCACGATGCTGGCCACCAATGCCGCCAGGCAGGCCCCTTGCGCCAGCGGCCAAATGTCGGCGATGGCTTGGTCATAGGGCTGCTCTACCATCACCACCAAGGGCTGGCGGCGCAGGCTGCGAAAGGCCATCACTGCGTCTTGTCCGTCCAGCCCTTTGTCGATCAGGCTGCCGCTTTCTTTGGCGGGGAGGAACTGCTTGAAGGCAATGTGCCCTCGCATGGACTGTCCAGGCTCAGCCCGCAAGGCCGAGGTGCCGGTCAGCAGCACCCCATCAAAGGCCAGCAGCGCCCCCACGGCGCGCTCGTTGTCCAAGGTCAGCGCGTGTTGGTTGGCAAAGTAGTCGGGGTTGATGGTGGCGACCAGCCAGGGGGCCGTGGCGGCGTCACCGCTGAGCCGCTGCAACACGGGCATGAAGCTTTGGCTGCTTTGCGGCGGCGCGCCGGTGGCCCGGTCCAGGGCCCATTGACCTAAGTCTCGCCCGGCCAGCAGGCGGGGCACCACACCGCCGTTGGGGCGGTCGGCGGTGCCCAAAGCGGCCAAGTCCACTTGCGCCCCCACATTGGCGGGCAGCGAGCTGGCGGTGACCTTTCCCTGCGGGCTCACCACCGACAAGCTGCGCACAAAAGGCAGGCCTTGCAAGAGCGTGGCCATGGTCTGGCTCAGGCCTTCAGCGTGGGTCAGGTGCAGGTCATGTTCGCCCTTGAGGCGGTCCGCATGCGTGGCTGTGTCTTGAACAATGGTGTCTTGCACCGCACTCAGCACCACATCTACGGTGTTGAAGGCACGGTTGGCATGGTCCTCCAGAGCGCGCGCGTTCAGGGCGGAGCGCTCCAGGGCGTGGTCTTCCAGCTCCCGGTGCTCCATCACCATGAAGGCCACCAGACCCAGCAACATGCAGGCCAAGAGCGAGAAGCCCGCCCACCAGGCGGCACGCTCCGTCAGCCACTCGGGCAGGGCGGCGCGCTTGCCAGGGTCTGTCATTTGCGGACCACGATCTCACTCAAGCCCGCCCGCTTCGCCGCAGCGTCGAGCCGACCGTCTTTCTTGATGCGCGCCACAAAGTCGTCCACCTTCTTGAGCCAAGCGTCGTCGCCCGGCTTCACGGCGTAGGCATAGGGCAAGACATGAAAGGCCGTGGGCGGAGAGATCAGCTTGGCCCAATCGGCGTTGTCCAGCAGGCGGCGGCTGTAGGGGTAGTCGGTCATGAACACGTCCACGCGCCCGGACTCCAATTCTTGTTCGCGGGTTTGTGGAGGCTTGACCACCACCATCTTGGCTTGCTTCAAGGCCTCGGACATCACCGGCTCCATGAAGGTGCCCGCTTGCACGGCCACCAGCACGCCCGGCTTGTCGATGTCGCTCCACTGCTTGACGGTGCGGTTGGAGCGTGTGGTCACGCCATAAATGTCGCTTTGTAGATAAGGCTGGCTGAAGCGCAGCACCTTGGCCCGTGCGGGCAGCACGCCCACCGCAAACATGGCCACATCGCACTTGTCGGTGGTCAGGTCTTCCACCAGCTTGGCGAAGGAGGAGTCCACATACTGGACTTTGGCGCCCAGGTCTTTACCGAACTCGGCAGAGAGATCAATGTCGATGCCGGTGAGTTGCTGGGTGCGCGGGTTGCGCAGCGTGATGCCGTAGTAATCCGGCCAGATGCAGACCTTGAGGTTGCTGCTGGCGGCCACCCGGTCAGCCACTTCTGCGGCCATGCTGGCGGTCGAGGCGGCCAGGCCCAGAAGGACCCCGAGGGTCGCGGTTCGTGCAGCAAGAGTGAGTGTGGGCATGATCAGTCCTTGAAGATGCTGAAAGCAGCGCAGCGGGCGGATTGTGCTGAGTCTTGGCAAGCAGGGGAAGTGGCGTTGCAAGTGCTTGCTGACAACAGGGCAACCGTCTGAACGGCCCGGCGCTGGTAGTTGGTCATCGGCCGATGCCCGCTGTCCTTGATACTTGAGCCCAAAGTCTCTGAGGTTTAGCCATGCCTGATGCCACACCTGCCCTTGCCCGCAGCCCCTGCCTGCCGCCCATGGATGTGCAACGCACCGAGTTACACAACGAGGTCCATGCCCGCCCCCCGGCCCGCATCCGCCTGCCGGCCTTGGTGGTGCTGGTGGTGGTGCTGAACGACGCCGTCAGCCGCGAGCAGGAGTGGCAGCACTTGCGCCGCCTGCCGGGCCAAGAAGGGCTGGCGCTGGAGGCCTTGCAGGGTAACTTCGTGCGCCTGCGGCTGGGCGGCCACACCCTGAAGTGGGAGCGCCACAGCGAGTACACCCGCTACGTGTTGGTGCAGCCCTTGCCCGAGGGTGCTGGGCTGGGCGCCGAAGAGCCGGACCTGCTCAGCGGCATGCTGGTGGGCACGGAGTGGCTGGCCAGCATTCCGGGCCGCACCATGGCGGCGGTGCAAACCGCCTTGGTCGAGCACCCGCTGGACGATGCCCCTGCCGCTTTGGCACTGGCCCAGCGCTGGTTGGGGGGCGGCACGGTGGTGGCGTCCTTGATGGGGCATGGGCACTCTTTGGCGGTGACCCGGTTCCAGCTGCGCGAGGACGGCTTTGAGCGCATGGTGCTGGTGATGCCGCCAGGCACCACCCAAACCCGTGCGGGCCGTGTCTCGCAACGCCTGCTGGAGATGGAAATCTACCGGCTGATGGCCTTGCGCGGCTTGCCGGTGGCCAAGAGCTTGGCCACCCCGCTGGCCGAGGCCGAGCGGGCGCTGGCGGATGTCACGGCCCGCTTGGACGCGCATCAAGAGTCGGAGCAGGTTTTGCTCGATACCCTGATCAGTGTCGCCGCCAAGGTGGAGCGGGCCACCGCCGAGTCCATGTACCGTTTCTCGGCCACCCTGGCCTATGACGGCCTAGTGCGCCAGCGCATTGCCGAGATGCGCGAGAAGGCCATCCCAGGCACCCAGACCTTGGGCGAGTTCATGCAGCGGCGGCTCTCACCCGCCATGGCCACGGTGGCGGCCACGGCGCAGCGCCTGAATGCGCTGTCCGCCCGCATTGAGCGCGCCAGCAGCCTGCTGCGCACACGGGTGGACATTGCCACCGAGCATCAAAACCAGCAGCTGCTGGCCAAGCTGACGCGGGGCCAAGACCTGCAGCTCAGCCTGCAGACCACGGTGGAGGGCCTGTCGATTGCGGCCATCTCCTACTACGTCATCAGCCTGGTGCTGTATGGCGGCAAGGCCGCCAAGGCGGCGGGCCTGCCGCTCAACCCCGAGATGCTGGCCGGGGCGTCGATACCGCTGGTGCTGTGGGCGGTGTGGAAGGCCACGCAGCGCGTGCATGCGCGCTTGCATGGCCCCGGCGGCCACTGATGGCCTGCGGCTCAGGGCTTGATATAGCCAAAGCCCTGGGTTTGCAGCCGTGCAATGCGCACCACCCCCGAGGGCGTGAAGTTGGCCTCTTGAATGAACTGTTCCTTCTTGAGGCTGCGGTTCCTGAGCGTGATCTCGCAGACCTCAAAGCTTACGCCGCGCGCCACCAGGGCTGAGACCAAGGCGTCATAGGCCGCGCCACTGGGGTGTTTGGCACCCTCCATCAAAAAGTCGACGCCTTCGCCATGGCTGACCACGGTGATCTTGGCGCTGGGGTCCACATCCAAGTGGTTGCGCAGATTGCGCAAGCCCGACAAGGCTTGGCTGGCCGCGTCGTTGATGTGATACACCACTTTGTCTTGGGCCAGACTCAGGCTGCAAGTGGCTGCCAACAGGCTGGCCAGCACCATAGATTTCACGCGCATGGAAAACTCCGGGTGAGTGAGGTCAATGTCTATAAGTTGTGGATGATGCATCATCCATCCTCAGCATCTTGTCCTTGATTTCCCCCAGGCGCTCATGACCTCTTCCAATGCCCCTTTGAAATTCCTCCATCCCGGCTGGTTCACCCTGGTGATGGGTGTGGCGGGCCTGTCGCTGGCCTGGCACCGTGCTGGGAGCCTGATGGGCGAGATGGCCGGCGGCATCGCCCTGGTGTTGGGGGCCTTGGCGGCCTTGATCTTTGTGGCTCTGGCGGTGGGCACACTGCTGCGCTTGCAGCGCCACCCCGAGGCCTGGCAGGAAGACCTGCGCCACCCGGTCCGTCATGCCTTTGTGGCCACCATGCCCATTTCGCTGATGCTTTTGGGCACGGTGAGCGTGGCGCTGTTCGGCCCCAATGTCGTGGCGGCGGGCCTGTGGTGGGTGGGGTCGGTGGGGCAGTTGGGCGTCACCTATTGGGTGCTGGCACGCTGGTGGCAGCCCAAGGCGCAGGGTGGTCTGCAGTGGGCTGCGGTGACGCCCGCTTTGTTCATCCCCATCGTGGGCAATGTGTTGGCACCGCTGGGCGGTGTGCCGCTGGGGCATGAGCTGTGGGCCATGGCCCAGTTGGGCGTGGGCGTGCTGTTCTGGCCGGTGGTCTGGACGCTGCTGATGGCCCGCATCTTGGTGCAGGGCGCCTGGCCCGAGCGGCTCTTGCCCATGAACTTCATCTTCATCGCGCCACCGGCGGTGGTGGGCTTGGCGGTGCTGCAATTGGGCGCGCCGGCACAAGGGGGCTGGCTGCTGTGGGGCATGGCGATGTTTGTGGCGGCTTGGGTGGCGAGCCTGGCCCCGCGCTTGCGCACACTGCCCTTTGCGCTGCCGCATTGGGGGGTGAGCTTTCCGCTGACAGCCCTGACGGCCCTGACGCTGAAGCTGGCCACGCCCGGCAGCGCCATGGCGGTGCTGGGGCCGGTGCTCTTGGCCCTCAGCACCTTGGTGATCTTGAGCTTGTTGATGGCCACCTGGCGCGGCCTGCGTGCCGGCACCATGCTGGCGCCGGAGCCGGTGGCCGCCATCGTGCCTGCCGCAGCCTGATCAGGCTGGTACGGCGGCAAACCGCTGCGCCAGCCAGCCCTCCAGCTCCGCTGCCGGCATGGGCTTGCCGATGTGCCAGCCTTGGGCTTCATCGCAGCCCATAGCGTTCAGGCGCTCCAAGACGGTGGCGTTCTCAACCCCTTCGGCCACCACACTCAGGCCCAGGTTGTGCCCCAGCTCGACGATGGAGCGCACAATCATCGCGTCCTTGGGCTCGCGCTCCATGGCGCGCACAAAAGACATGTCGATCTTCAGCTCATGCACCGGCAAGGTCTTGAGCGTGGCGTAGGAGCTGTAGCCGGTGCCAAAGTCATCGATCGACAGCTTGTAGCCCCGCGCCTGCAAGGCGTGCAGCGTCTGCACCGCGCGCTGCGGGTCGCTCATGATGGCGCTCTCGGTGATCTCCAAGCACAGCGCGTTGGGCGGCACGCCGGCATGCGCCAAGCGGGCGTCCAGTTGGGCCAGCAAGTCGGGCTTGGCCAAGTCGTGGGTCGAGAGGTTGATGGACAGCCGCCCCTCAAAGCCCTGCGCACGCCACGCCGCCACAATGCGCGCGGCCTCTTCCACCACCCACAGTGTCAGCGTGTGGATGAAGCCGGTGTCCTCGGCAAAGGGGATGAACTGCAGCGGCGGCACCATGCCGCGCTGCGGGTGTTGCCAGCGCACCAGGGCCTCGCCACCGACGATGCGGCCACTGCCCACGGCCAACTTGGGCTGAACAAATAGCCGCAACTCGCTGTTGCGCACCGCCCGGCGCAACTCACCCAGCAAGGACAGGGTCTGAGCGCTGCTGGCGTTCAATTCGGAGCTGTAGACCAAGCTGCCCAGCTTGCGCTGCTTGGCCGCATGCATGGCCATCTCAGCATGGCTGAGCAGCACCGCCGGTGCCTCGCCGTGGGCGGGGTAAGCAGCCACCCCAATGCCGGCGCTGACATCCACCGGGTGCTCATTGAGCAGCAAGGGCGGCACCAAGGCCTCATGAATCTCGGCGGCGGCTTGCTCGGCCTCTGCCACGCCTGCATGGGGCAGCAGCAGCGCAAAGTCGTCGGCGCTGAAGCGCGCCACCAAGCCCCCGCGTGGTGCAGCCACGCGCTGTAGCCGTTCGGCCACTTGCACCAGCACTTGGTTGCCGCTGTCATAGCCCAGGTTGTTGTTGACCTGCTGCAGCCGGTCCAGGTTCAGCAGCAGCACGGCGGCTGGTAAGCCCCCTTCATCCAGCGCGTCGCGCAAGGCTTCGCTGAAGCGTGCCCGGTTGGGCAGGCCGGTCAGGCTGTCGGTGAAGGCGAGGTTGCGGATGGCTTCATTGCGGGCCGCCACATTGCCGCGCATTTGCTCAAAGGCCTGCGCCAAGTCGGTGACTTCGTCGTCGGCGCTAGGCAGCGTCATCGGGGTGACGAAGTCGCCTTGGCCGAGGCGGCGGCTGGCCTCCACCAGGGCTTGCAAGGGCCGGGTCACGCGCCGCGCCGTCCAGACACTGCCGGCCACCAAAACGCACAAGCCCAGCAGCGTGATGCCCAGGAGCAGCCATTGCAGGCGGCGGTAAGGCGCTACCGCCGCGTCCACCGAGCGCCACAGCACAGCCCGTAGCTCCCCTTGGGGGGTATTGAGCCAACTGACCGCATGGGTTTGCACGGCCACCCCCGCCACCTGCGCTTGCCCCGCGCCCAGGGGCCATTGAGCCAGGCTGGTGGCAGACAGGCCGGGCTGACTGCTGGCCACGACACGGGTTTGTGAGGGGCTGAGCTTGAGCCAAGCCATGTGCAGGTCTGAGACGCCATGCAGGTCTTTGGGGGCCGCGTCGGTCAGCGGAAAGCCCATCACCACCCAGCCCACCAGCAGCGGCGCTTTCATGGGCACGGTCACCACCTGATAAGCCTGTTGGTCGACCAGCAGCCACTGGTTGAGTTGCGGGCTGCCGTCGGCCTGGCGCGGCCATTGGCTCAGCGCTTGGCGCAGCGCGTCATCGCCCCCGCTGACGGCGCGCAATTGCAAATCCGGCCCCAACCAAGCGGCCACCGTGGCGCCGATACGCCCCGACTGATTGGCCAGCGCGTCTTGGATGGTGGCGCTGTCCTCAGAGTTCACCGCCGCCCGAAAGCCGTAGTCTGCGGCCAGCAAGGCGGCGCCTTGTTGCAACTGCTGCGCGCTTTGCGCCAGCAGCCGGTGCAGCACCCGCTCACCCACCTTCAGTTCATCATTCAGCAGCAGGCGCGCATTGGCTTCTATGCTGTGCCGAATGCTCAGAAAGCCCAAGCACTGCACCGCCAGCAGCAGCGCCAGGAACAAACCCAAGATGCGGCCCGTCAGGCCGCGGTAGAGAGGGCGGGCGTTCATGAGGCGGGCAAGTCCACGTTGATCTGCTCGTTGCCGGTCACTGTCACGGCCCTCAGCAAGCCTTGCGAACCTGCGGGCAGGCTGGGGTGCCAGGCCCGCAATTGGTAGGCGCCCTTGGGCACATCGTCCCAGCGCGCCGTGCCGGGGGTGGCGGTTTTGGCCCACCAAGGGGTGTCGCTCACCACCACCCAGCCCACCATCTGGTCATGGATGTTGCAGCCCAGCACCACCACGCCGCTGCGCTCAAAGAGGATGGGCTTTTCAGGCTTGCCCACATAGAGCTTGATCTCAAACTTCTTGGCCGGTGAGAAGGAGTACACGTGATGCCGCACCGTGTCGCGGTTCGGAAAGCTCACCGCAGTCCCCGCAGTGACCACCGTGACCATGGGGTCAAAGCGTCGTTGCTGCTGACCGATCTCCACCGCTGTCATGGGCTTGACAGGCACCTTGGCCCCGACAGGCTCCAGCATCAGCACCGCATCCACCAGGGGCTGGCCTTGCTGGCCACGCACCGTCACGCTGACGCTGCCCGCCGTGGCGGACAGGGCCACCCAGCCACAGCACAGGCTGGCCAAGGTCTTGAGCAAAGAAGGATTCGCCATGGGAGAGTCGGTGAAGGAGGAGAGGCCCGTCGATCACCGGCTTTTCGGCTGTTGGAGGGGGGAGCTTGAGGGCGACAAGGGTCTGCGGACTGCCTTGCCCTGGTGCGGGGTGGTTCCCAGGCTACCCCCGCGCTCCTCAGCGCCTCTCAAATCGCCCTGCGGCCCACCCCGCTCCAGGGCAGTGGGTGCGGTGGCACGGTTACTGTGTGGCGATGGTGGCCAACAGGGGCGAGTCAAACATCGCGACGGGTGAGATGACGGGCTCGTTCAAGGGAATGCTGTCGCCATAGCGCTCTTTGAGCTTTTTGCGCACAGCGGGGTCGGACAGATTGAAATCTCGGATCTGCTGGCGCTGGCCAATGCTGACCCCCAGCGCCCGCTGATAGGCCTTCCACACCAGTTCAGAGCAATAGATTCGGTCGTCCGACCACTCAAAAGTCAGGTCGTAAGGACGCCCGACAAAGGCTTGACCGTGCTGCCGAAGCTTCTCGATGGCTTCTGGCGTCAGTCGGGTTTGCGCATCGCGCAGGCGCTTGACCACCACCTCGCCGCCAACACCGCGCGCCACCCATGCCGCTAGCGGGGTATAGCTCACTTTGCCTATAGCCTCCAGCACATAAGGCTTGCCGTTGCGCATGAGCACCATGCCCATGTGGCTGTACTTAGACCCTGTCGCCCGCTGCACGGCCACACTCTGCGACGAGCGCGAGGTCTGAAAAACAATGTCGCCGTCCTGCACCGGCAAGGGTGCGGCGCGAGCCGTGATGCAGGCCAATGTCAGAGCCAGTCCAGTGAGTGTTTTCATGGTGCCTTCATGCCCAAGAGTGGTTCGCAGGAGCCCGCGTCTTGCGTGCTGTATGTATCGCCACAATGCCCAAAGACAGCCGCTCAAAAGACACGTCTTCGAATCCAATGGCGGTCAGCTCGTCGGCCAACTGCTCGGCGCTCGGGAAGTCTCGTATGCCTTGCAGCAGGTACTTATAGGCCGACGCATCTCCTCCCGTGGCGATCCAGCCGAGCATGGGCATGCACAAGGACATGTAGGCCAGATAGAGGCGATGTACCAGAGGCCATCGAATGTTCGAGGCCTCTAAAACGATCAATCGTCCTCCGGGCTTGAGCACACGCCAAGCTTCTTGAAGCACGGCCTGACGCTTGCAGATCTTCAGTGCCAATGACAGCGAATAGGCGTCCACGCTGGCGTCCGCAATGCCCTGCATGCATTGCGCATCCAGTGTCCTCAAGCTCACCTCAGTGCTGTGTTTCTGGAGGCGCCTCTCGGCGATGGCCAGCATGCTGGGGCTCAGGTCTGCAGCCATGATGTGCCGCTTCTCCCCTTGCAGTTGAGGCAACACCCGCAAGATGATGTCACCAGTTCCGGTCGCGCCATCGAGCAGCACGCCCCAGGGCTCCTGCGCAATCACCGCCGCCACGCGCCGCTTCCATAGGCGATGTATGCCCAGACTAAAGACGTCGCACAACAGGTCGTAGCGCCCGGCGATGCGCCCGAACACATCGTCGCTTTGCCACTGGAACTCAGCGGCGTTGTCGTTGGAGTCGGGTTTGACGTTCTTCACTTGACCTCACTCTTCAGCTTGACATGCAAAGCCAGCGACGCCTGAACAAGCAGAGAGGGATGGGGCGTGATGCAGCGAAGTAAAGAAGGAGGCCGAAGGCCGGGTGACATGAGCGGAATCATGCCCCATCCCTCTCTGCAAGCGCCAGCCGCGGCAGGTGGCCACCGCAGCAAGCGGCGACGCACCGACATGCCCTCGCTTGGCCGCTACAGCCGACGTCTTCACGCCTCCTCCCCCAAGAACCCCCCACTCTGATGCGCCCACAGCCGCGCATACAAGCCACCCGCTGCCAGCAACTCGGCATGACTGCCTTGTTCCACGATGCGGCCCTGGTCCATCACGATCAGGCGGTCCATGGCGGCGATGGTGGAGAGGCGGTGGGCGATGGCGACCACGGTCTTGCCTTCCATCAGTTGGTAGAGGCTGGCCTGAATGGCGGCTTCGACCTCGCTGTCCAGCGCGCTGGTGGCTTCGTCCAGCAACAAGATGGGCGCGTCCTTCAGCATCACGCGCGCAATCGCCACCCGCTGGCGCTGACCGCCCGAGAGCTTGACGCCGCGCTCGCCCACATGAGCGTCATAACCGCTGCGGCCTTTGGGGTCCGAGAGACTTTGGATGAAGCCGTGCGCCTCGGCCCTATGGGCGGCGGCGAGCATGGCCGCGTCGTCGGCATCGGGGCGGCCATAAGCCAGGTTGTCGCGCACTGAGCGGTGCAACAGCGACGTGTCCTGCGTCACCATGCCCACTTGCGCGCGCAGGCTGTCTTGGGTGACCTGGGCGATGTCTTGGCCGTCAATCAAGATGCGGCCCGCGCGCAGGTCATGAAAGCGCAGCAACAGATTCACCAGCGTCGATTTACCCGCGCCTGAGCGGCCCACCACGCCGATCTTTTCGCCGGGGCGGATGGTGAGATTCAGCGTGTCGATGACCTTGGGGCCGTCGCCATAAGCGAAGCACACCTCTTCAAACTTGACCTCGCCGCGCTTCACGTCCAGTGCGCTGGCTTTGGGCGCATCCAGCACCGTGGGCGCTTTGGAGAAGATGTCCATGCCGTCTTGCACCGTGCCGATGTTCTCGAACAGCGAGGCCATCTCCCACATCACCCAGTGCGAGATGCCATTCATGCGCAGCGCCATGGCAGTGGCGGCGGCCACGGCGCCTACGCCCACCTCGCCGCGCGACCACAGCCACAGGCCCATCGCAGCGCTGCCGGCAATCAGGCCCACGCTCAAGGTCTGAATGGTGATCTCCAAGCCAGTGGACAAGCGCATTTGCGCATAGGCCGTGCCCATGAACTCCTGCATGGCATTGCGGGCGAAGAGCGCTTCACGCCTCGTGTGCGAGAACAGCTTGACGGTGGCGATGTTGGTGGTAGGCATCGGCCACGCGGCCGGTCATCAGCGAGCGCGCATCGGCCTGGGCTTGGCCCACGCGCGCCAAGCGCGGCACGAAGTAGCGCAGTGCCACCAAGTAAAGGCCCAACCAGACCATGAAGGGCCACATCATGGTGGTGGAAAAGCTCGCTACGATGACCACCATGGTGCCAAAGTAGATCAGCACATAGACCAGGATGTCGGCCATCGTCATCACCGTGTCGCGCACGGCCAGTGCCGTCTGCATCACCTTGGTGGCCACGCGGCCCGCAAACTCGTCTTGGTAAAAGGCCAAGCTTTGCGCCAGCATTTGGCGGTGGAACATCCAGCGCAGCCGCATCGGAAAGTTGGCATGCAGGGTCTGGTACTTGGACAGCGCCCACACACTCATCAGCAGGGGGCTGGCCAGCACGGCCACGCCCATCCACAGCACCTGGGTTTGGTGCTCGGCCCACCAGGTAGCCGGGTTGGCGCCTGACAGTCCATCGACGATCTCGCCCATGAAGGCGAACATCAGGGCCTCAAAGATGCCGATGGCGGCCGTCAGCAAGGCCAGCACCGCGATATGGCGGCGCATGCCAGCGGTGCAGGCCCAGATAAAGCGGCCCAGGCCCTTGGGGGGCACGGGCGGCAACTCGTCGGGGAAGGGGGCGATCAGGCGTTCAAAAAAGGCAAACACGGCGGCTCTGCTTTGGCATGAGAGCCCCCGACGTTAGCCTAAGCCAGGGCTGCCCGGCGCAAGCCCTGAGCGAGACGCCGCTTACATGGGGGTGGGGGTGCCCGCCATGCGGTCGTACTTGTTGAAGTACTGGCGGGCCAGAGCCACCAATTGCGCATCAGTGGGGTGGTCGGCCTTTTGGCTGGCGACGATGGCCTTGGCCACGGCCGGCACATGCTTGCTGCAGTGGGCATGGAACTCGTCGTGGGCGGCACCGGGGCCGACCACCAGCACCTCGTGCACACCGGCCAGGGCTTGCGCCACATGGTTGTAGAACTCGGCCAGGGCCTTGGCGTCGGGGCCATGATGGCGCGGGTGATGCGAGCGGGCTTTGACGCGTGCGGCCTCCACCGATTCTGGGTCGAACTGCAGCACGTGGGCTTCTTGGTGGTCCATCCAGACGACGGCGTGGAATTTACTCATGGTGGGTGTCCTTCTCTAGGTGACAGTGAATCAAAGACGGTGATGGGTCACTTGGCCCTCATGGGCGCTTTGGCAGCGCACACAGCGCTCGGCCCAGGGTTCAATGGCGAGGCGCTCTTCGGCAATCGCGTCGCCGCAATCACCACAGGTGCCGAAATCTTGTTGATAGAGGCGCTGCAGCGCGCGGCTGATCAGGGCCAACTCTTGGTTAACGCGGTCGGAACGGGCCATGTCCACCTCGCGGTCGGCGTCGCGCTGCGGGGCGTCATCGCCATCTTGCGAGAGCACCTCGTGCGCGTGTTCAACCCGGCTCTGGCCACCTTGGTGGGTGTCGAGTTGTTGGGTCAGGGCCTGTTGCCGCTGGCGCAGTGCGGCTTCCAGGGTTTGGCGTTCGGGGGTGTTGAGGATGGTGCTCATGAAGGGGTCTCCTTGATGCTCATCGTGCGCCTGTGAGGCGGCGCTTGCCTTGACGGGGGTCAAGGGTGCTGCGGGTGCAGGCCCCTGCCTACAATGGCCGCTTTCCGCACTCTTGACGGCCTGTCGCCAGGCCTGCCGCGCCATGTGCCAGCTCCTCGGCATGAATGCCAACACACCCACCGATGTGATGTTCAGCTTCACCGGCCTGGCCACGCGCGCTGACGAGCACAAAGACGGTTTCGGCATTGGCTTTTTTGAAGACAAGGGCGTGCGGCTGTTTGTGGACCATCACAGCGCGCGCCAGTCGCCAGTGGCCGAGTTGGTCAAGACCTACCCCATCCGCAGCAAGCAGGTCATTGCCCACATCCGCAAAGCCACCCAGGGTGTGGTGGCGCTGGAGAACACTCACCCCTTCCAGCGCGAGCTGTGGGGCCGCTACTGGGTGTTTGCCCACAATGGTGATTTGAAGAACTTCGAACCCCGCCTGCACGGCGCCTTCAAGCCCGTGGGTTGCACCGACAGCGAGCGCGCCTTTTGCTGGCTGATGCAGGAGCTGGCCAAGTCCCACGCCAGCGTGCCCGACGTGGCCGAGCTGACCCAGACCCTGGCCGAGCTGATGCCGCAACTGCACCGCCACGGCACTTTCAACATGCTGCTCTCCAACGGTCAGGCGCTGTGGGCCCATGGCTCCACCAAGCTGCACTGGCTGGTGCGCCAGCACCCGTTTCGCCGCGCCGCGCTGCGCGACGACGACATGCAGGTGGACTTTGCCAACCTCACCACCCCGCAAGACCGCGTGGCCGTGATCGCCACCGAGCCCCTGACCAGCGACGAGGCCTGGACGGCCTTTGCGCCCGGTGAGCTGCGGGTGTTTGTGGATGGCGCGCCGCTCTGACATTCATGCCGGGCTGCTGCTGTTCATGACGGCCAGCCTGCCATTCACCCGCTGAGGGCTTGAGGCGCTTCAACGGCTGCCTACACTGCGCCCCATGTCCGCCTCCCACAACGCCCTGCAACGCGCCTACATCCGGTGGGCTGAGCCCTACTACCAGCGGCTGCCGCTCGAGGCTCAGGCCGAGGCCCGGCGCATGGACGAGTTCCTCTACACCACCCGCGGCGGGCTGGCGCTGTGGCTGGGGTGGCTGTCGGCGGTGGCCGGGTCCACCGCAGGTTTGGTGTTGGGCGTGGGTATGCCTTGGGGCCTGGCGCTGGTGTGCAGCGTGGGCGTGTGGTTCGGTATCCTCATCGCCCTGGCCAGTGCCTGGCTGATGCCCGACAAGTTCACCGGCACCCGCCTGTGGCGCGGCGGCCTGTTTGCCGTGCTCATGGCCTTTGCCGGAGCCTTCACGGGTTTCTTGGTGGGGCGGCTGACGCGCAAGGGCAACCTGGCCCTGGCCTTTGAAGACCTGGGCGACAAGCTCACCATCGCGGCCAAGCAGGCCACACCCATTCTCTTGATTGGCGTGGTGGCCCTGTTTGCCCTGCTGTGGGGCGTGGCACAGATCCGCCGCTCGCAAGCCCAGCATCAGCTGGAGCAGGCGCGGGTGGTGCAAGCCCAAGACACACTGGCCCGCCAAATGGCCGAAGCCCGCTTGAAGCTGCTGCAAGCCCAGATCCAGCCGCATTTCATCTTCAACACCTTGGCGGCCTTGCAGCATTGGGTGGATACGTCCGACGCACGGGCCGCGCCCTTGCTGCGCTCGCTCACCGGCTTCTTGCGCGGCTCCACCGAGCTGATGGCCCGCGACGAAGTGGCCTTGGCCGAAGAGCTGGCCTTGGTGCGCCACTACTTGGCCATCATGCAAGCCCGCTTGGGCGACCGGCTACAGGCCGAGATGAGCAGCACCCAGGAAGCCGACGGGTGGCACCTGCCCCCAGGCCTGTTGCTGACCCTGGTGGAAAACGCGCTAGAGCATGGCGTGGGCCCGGCCCTGCAAGCCGTGCAGGTGCGGGTGGCTGCTGCCGTGCAGGACGGCCACTTGACGGTGACCGTGCAAGACACCGGCCCGGGCCTCAGCCCCGGCTGGCAAGAAGGCGTGGGCTTGGCCAATGCGCGTGAACGCCTGCAACACCGCTTTGGCGGCCAGGCCCGCTTGCGGGTGGAGGCGGCTGATCCGGGCGTGCGCGCCACGCTGACCGTGGCTGCCGCGCGCTCGACCCAGGAGGTGGCCCATGTCGGCTGAGCGCATTGATTGGAGCCAGCTCTATTACCCGGGGCCAACCCGGCGCTTTACGCCGCAGGAGATGGCGAGGGCGGGGCAGGATAGGCCTTCCAAGACCTTGATCCTGGTTGTGCTGACTCAGCTCTTGTGCATTGTTCCGGCGCTGTGGGCACTGACCACGCCCACCATGCGACTACCAGTCTTTGGGGTGGTGGGTGCCTTCTTGATCTTGCTCCTCCCCTTGGCCGCTTGGTGCTGGGCCTACCCCACTCGCAGGCGTTTGCACATTGCGTTTCTTTCGGCAACAGCCTTTCACCTCACCTTGGCCGTGGCGGTGAAGAGTCTGGACTTGCCGCGTGAGTCGCGTTTTGAACTGTTGATCGCCTCCAGTGTGGTCTTTTTCCTGGGGTCCATGGCACTGTGGGTGTTGACCGCCACCCGCTCCAGTCAAATTTCCGCCCGCCTGCGCGAGCTCGACGAGCGCGACCAAGCCATCAGCATGGCCTTGCAGTTGGCGACGGCCCAGGTCCAGCCCCACTTCCTCTTCAACTCCCTGGCTTCGCTGCAGCATTGGGTCAGCACGGGTGATGCCCGAGCGGCCGCCTTGCTGACCGAGCTCACCGCCTACCTGCGCGCCACGCTGCCGCTGTTCGAGCGCCGCAGCCTGAGCCTGGCCCAAGAGCTGGAAGCCGTGCGCCACTACCTGGCCGTGCTGCAACTGCGCTTTGGCGAGCGCCTGCGCAGCGAGGTGCAAGCCGCTCCCGAGACCCTGCAGGCCAGCCTGCCGCCCGGCGTGCTGCTGACCCTGGTGGAAAACGCCGTGGAGCATGGCCTGGCGCCCAAGCTGCAAGGTGGCGAGGTGCGTGTGCTGGCCCAGGTGACGGCCGATGGCCGCATCAGCGTGACGGTGTGCGACGACGGCGTGGGCCTGCCCGCCCCCGACCCTGGCCCGGCCGACCCCAACAGCACACGCGGTGTGGGCCTGCGCAACACCCGCACCCGCCTGCAGCAACTGCATGGCGCTGCGGCCGAGCTGAGTTTGCACAACCAAGCCAGCGGCGGCGCTTGCGCCCAACTGCTGCTGCCCCCGGGGCCATCCGCCCCACTTTGATGTCCTCCTGATGCCCACAAGGCCTGCCATGAGCCACACCCTGACCGCCCTGATCGCTGATGATGAAGAAGCCCCCCGCGCCCAGCTCAAAGCCGCGCTGCAACAGGCCTGGCCTGAGCTGCAGATCGCGGCTGAAGCCGCCAACGGCGTCGACGCCTGGGACGCCTATCTAGAGCATGAGCCTGATGTCTGCTTCTTGGACATTCGCATGCCCGGCCTGTCTGGCATTGACGTGGCCAAACGCATCGGCGCCCAGACGCCGGTGGTGTTTGTCACTGCCTTCGGCGACCATGCCGTGACGGCCTTTGAAGCCGGCGCGGTGGACTACGTGATGAAGCCCGTCGAGCGGCCGCGCCTGGAGCAAACGGTGGAGCGCTTGCAAGCGCGGCTGCAATCCAGTGCCACGCCCACACTGCCTGATCTACAGGCCTTGTTGAGCCAGTTGGGTGGCAGCCTGCGCAAGCCCGCCCCGCTGAGCGTGATCCAGGCGGCGGTGGGCAAGGAGGTCAAGCTGCTGCGCGTGGAGCATGTGGTCTATTTCGAGGCCGATTCGCGCTACACCCGCGTGGTGGTCGACGACCCGGTCACCGGCCCCGGCGAGGCGCTGATCCGCACCCCGCTCAAAGAGCTGCTGGCCCAGCTCGACCCGGATCAGTTCTGGCAAGTACACCGCTCCGTCATCGTCAACCACCACCACATCGCCAGCGCCGTGCGCGTGGACGAAGGCACCATGGTCCTGACCCTGCGCGGCCGCCCTGACCGCCTGCCGGTGTCGCGGCATTTTCAGGGGATGTTCAAGGGCCAGTGATGCCCAAGCTCATGATGAAAGCGCACTCCGTAGAGTGAAGCCCATAGGGATTTGTGGGGGGCCTGGCTCATACATGTCAACATAGATGAGACGGTCTTGATCGGTCCCATCTACCCGTATCCGATACACGTCCAGCAGACCGATGCCCATGGGTGTATGCACGCTTGGGAACTCGCAGCACGCGCCTTGTCGCTCATACTCCAGTGGCTGGCCTTGAGGTCCACGAAGTGCATTGAGAAACAGGATGTGCAGATTTGTGCGAGATCTAGGACCTACCTTGATTGGCTTCTCTTTCGAAAAGCCATAGCCGGGATCCTGGGAGATCAGGAGTGGCATTCTGAGGTAGGGTGCCTGAGTATCAGAGCGTCCATTCGGAACACCTTTTCCTGCCTTCGTTGATCTGGCCAGTATCTCGGGGGCGGTCGGCGGCGCGGTACTGGGCGCTGGAGGAGCTTGGCAGGCCGTGAGCAGCACCGATAGGGTGAGGACGAAGCAGAGACGATGGGAGGAGCGGAGCATGGAGTTGTGATTGAGAGGGTGAGCGGATACCTTGCATCTTAGATGCCTGTTCGGTTGAACCCTTAGGCTCTTGCATGTCGCGCTACCTCTAAACTGTGTTCATCCACACTGACTGCCTGATGTGATGCCAACCTCGCTACCCACCCCCCACTTCGACCGCTTCTACCGCCACCCCGAACTCACCGCCCTGCTGCAAGCCTATGCCGATGCGCGGCCGGACTTGGTGCAGTTGCGGGAGTTAGGCAAGAGCCATGAAGGGCGGCCGATTTGGGTGATCGTGCTGACCAACACCGCCACCGGCGCGGATGATGATAAGCCGGCGATTTGGGTGGACGGCAACATCCATGCGGCCGAGCTGACGGCCTCCACTGCCTGCTTGTATTGGCTGCATCAACTGGTGCAGGGCTATGGCGCCGATGCAGCCATCACCGAGCTGCTGAACACGCGGGCGGTGTACCTGGTGCCGCGCCTCAACCCTGATGGGGCTGAGCTGGCCCTGGCCGACAAGCCGCGCCACATTCGCTCGTCCACCCGACCCTACCCGTTTGACGAGCCGCATGTCGAAGGCCTGACGGTAGAGGATGTGGACGGTGACGGCCGTGTGCTGCTGATGCGCATGCCCGACCCGCATGGCGGCTGGAAGCCCCACCCTGATGAGCCGCGCGTGCTCATCCCCCGCCAGCCGGGCGAGTTTGGCGGTACGTATTACCGCGTGTTGCCTGAGGGCACGGTGCAGCAGTTTGACGGCGTGACGCTCAAGGCCAACCGCGACGTCGAGGGGCTGGATCTGAACCGCAACTTCCCCTCCATGTGGCGGCAGGAGTTTGAGCAGGTGGGCGCGGGGCCTTACCCCACCAGCGAGCCCGAGGTGCGGGCCATGGTGGACTTCATCGTCAAGCACCCGAACATTGGTGCGGCGGTGAGCTTTCACACCCACTCGGGCGTGATCTTGCGGCCCATGGGCACGCAAAGCGACACCGACATGACGCCGGAAGACCTGTGGCTGATCAAGCGCCTCTCAGACATCGGCACCGAGCTGACGGGCTATCCCAGCGTCAGCATTTTTCATGACTTCAAGTACCACCCCAAAGAGGTCATCACCGGCACGCAAGATTGGATTTACGAGCACCTGGGGGCGTTGTTCTGGACGGTGGAGATTTGGGCGCCCAACAAAGAAGCGGGCATCAAAGACTACGACTGGATCCATTGGTACCGCGACCACCCGCCCGAAGATGATCTCAAGCTTTTGAAGTGGAGCGACGAGCAATGCGCAGGCCTGGCCCACGTGGACTGGTACCCGTTTGAACACCCGCAGTTAGGCTCCGTGGAGTTGGGCGGCTGGGACCGCCTGAACTTCTGGCGCAACCCGCCGCCGCACCTGCGCGAGCGCGAGGCCGCCCGCTTCCCCAAATGGCTGACCCAGATCGGCCTGACCCTGCCCAAGCTGGAGCTGCTGCACGCCACGGCCGAGCCCTTGGGCGACGAGCGCTGGCGGGTGCGCTTGGCCGTGGCCAATGCGGGCTACCTGCCCAGCAATGTCACCAAGCGCGCGGCAGAGCGCAAGACCTCTCGGCCCTGCGTGTTTGAGCTGGACCTGCCCGAGGCCGCCACGCTGGAGATGGGCGCACGCCGCATCGAAGGCCCGCACCTAGACGGCCACGCCGCCAAGCAATCGCTGCAGGCCTTCTTACCCAGCAAAGAGCTGACGGCGGACCGCGCGCAGGCCGAGTGGATCGTCAAGGCGCCGGCAGGTACGGTGCTGCAGCTCAGCGCCCACGCCGGGCGGGCAGGGCGGGTGCGGGCGAGTGTGAGGTTGGGCTAAGGCGGGCTGGTGCTTACTGGCAGCGGAAGTTCAAGCGCACGACACCATTGACCAGGAGGTTGGAGTCGAAGTCCTTCTTCACCACGGTCATTTTTTTCTGTTTGAGCTCGCAGAAGTTGGTGGCTTGCTCGGTCACCACCGCGTCCGCGCCGGACTGACGGCCCGCCAGCGGGGCGGCTTCTGCTTCGATAGAGAACGAGCCGTCGCTGACAGGCTTGATGGCGGATTGGTAGGTGAGCCCCAGCCCCCGCGTGCCGGTGCTTTGGTTATTGACCGCGCAAGCCGACAGCAGGGCCGTGACGAGTGCGAGGCTGGGGAGGGTAGTGATTCGTTTCATCAGGAGCTTTCAAGAGGACGAGCGCGGCACGATCGGGCGTGGCACACAGGCATGCGATTCTGAGGAAGGCAGCGGCCTGTCAGGTCAAGGCGGAGTCAACGTGGCCTCAACAGCGGCTCTAGGCCTTTGAAGATCGGCGTGCGCGGTTCAGCGCAGCAAGGCCAACGCGGCTCGCGCCGCCACGCGTCCTTCGTCGGTGGGAACGACCCACAGCTCCACCGCGCTGTCGGCGGCATGAATGGCTTGCACGCTGTCGCCCGTGTCTGCTTGGTTGGCGGCGGCATCCAGCCGCACGCCCAGAAACGCCAGGGCGCTGGCCACGTCAGCGCGCAGTGCCGCGTCGTGCTCGCCAATGCCACCGGTGAAGGCGATCAGCTCCACCCCGCCCAGCAAGGCCGCCAAGCCGCCCATCTCTCGCACGATGCGGCGTGTGAACAGGGCAATGGCTTCACGTGCTGCGGGGGCGGCGCTGGCGCGCAGGGTACGCATGTCGGCGCTCAGGCCCGACACGCCTTTGAGGCCGCTGTTTTTGTAGAGCAGTTCTTCCACCTCGGCTTGGCTCCAACCTTGGCGCCACAGGTGCAGTAGCACGCCGGGGTCTAGGCTGCCGCTGCGGCTGCCCATCATCAGGCCGTCCAGCGCCGAAAAGCCCATGGTGGTGGCGACAGAGCGGCCGCCTTGGGTGGCGCACAAGCTGGCGCCGTTGCCCAGGTGGGCCAGGATGGCGCGGCCATCAGAGCGGCCACCAACGCGCGGGCTGTGCGCGGCCAGCACCTCGCTCACATACTGGTAAGACAGGCCATGAAAGCCGTACCGGCGCAGGCCTTGCTCGGCCAGGGCGGCGGGCAGGGGCAGGCGCTGCTCCAGGGGCGGCAGGCTGGCGTGGAAGGCGGTGTCAAAGCAGCCCACTTGCGGCACGCCCGGCAGGGCTTGGGCAAAGGCGGCCACACCGGCCAGGTTGTGCGGCTGGTGCAGCGGGGCCAAGGGGCTGAGGGCGGCCAGGGCTTGCAGCGTCGGCGCATCCAGCAAGCAGGGCGCCACGCACACGCTGCCGCCATGCACGATGCGGTGGGCCACGGCCTGCAGCGGCACTTGGGCGGCGCTCAACAGGCTCACCAAATGCGTTAAGGCTTGCGCCATGGGCGGCTGCGGGCTGGCGGGCAGGTCCAGCGCTTGGCCTTCGGCCTTCAGGCGTGGACGGCCGCCGGGCTCCAGGCCTTCATAGGTGCAAGCCCAGCGGGCCGGGCCTTCTGCCGGGTACAGGCCGCATTTGAGCGAGGACGACCCGGCGTTGACGGCCAGCACGGCGCGCTGGCCTTGGAAGCGCTCGCGCAGGGTCGGCATCACGGGCGGCGGCCCACCAGCGCCGCCAAAGCGGCCGAGGCCACGCGCGAGGCGGCGGTGTCGGCGCGGCTGGTCAAGGCGATGGGCACGCGGGCGCCCAGCACCACGCCGCAGCTGGCCGCGCCGGCCAGGTAATCGAGCTGCTTGGCCAGCATATTGCCGGCCTCCAAGTCAGGCACCAAGAGGATGTCAGCGTCACCGGCCACGGCCGATTGGATGCCCTTGATGCGGGCGGCCTCGGCCGAGATGGCGTTGTCAAAGGCCAGCGGGCCGTCCAGCAGGGCACCGGTGATCTGGCCTCGGTCGGCCATCTTGCACAGCGCGGCGGCGTCCAGGGTGGAGGGGATGCGCGGCGTTACCGTCTCCACGGCAGAGAGGATGGCCACCTTGGGGCAGGCCACGCCCAGGGCGTGGGCCAAATCAATGGCGTTGCGCAAGATGTCGGCCTTGGTGAGCAGGTCGGGCGCGATGTTGATGGCCGCATCCGTCACCAGCAAAGGCTTGGGGTAGGCGGGGACATCGAGCCTGAAGATGTGCGACATGCGGCGCTCGGTGCGCAGGCCGGGCTCGGCCAGCACGGCCTGCATCAGTTCGTCCGTGTGCAGGCTGCCTTTCATCAGCGCATGGGCTTGGCCTTGGGCGGCCAGGCTCGCGGCCATAGCGGCGGCGGCGTGGCTGTGCGGCGCGGCGATCAAGGTCAAGCCGTCCAGGCTGCGGCCCAGGGTGTCGGCCAGCTTGCGGATGCGGGCTTCTGGCCCAATCAGCAGCGGGATGATCAGCCCGGCGTCGGCCGCGTCCAGCGCGCCACTCAGCGAGGCCTCGTCACAGGGGTGGGCCACGGCGCAGGGCACGGGTGGGCGGCCACGCATCTCAGCCACCCAGGCGGACATGCGCGCCTCAGCGGCGGCGGCATCGGCGCGGTGGCCTGCGGGCAGGGCATGGTCCGCCGGGCGGCTCAAAGAAGCATTCATGATGGGCGTGGGCTCAGAGTTTGCTGGCCTCGTCGCGCAGGGCGGCGGCCAGGGCGGTGTGGTCAATGCGCGCGTGGCGCGGTGTGGTGGGCACCAACAGGCCATCGCGCTTGAAGCTGCTGACCAAGCGGCTGGCGGTTTCAATCGTCATGTCCAGCATGGCGCTCATTTCTTGGCGGCCGGGCAGCCAGATCTCGCCGCCGTCGGCATATTCGGTGAGCTTTAGCAGCAGGCGCAGCATGCGGTAGCGCGCAGGGCCGGCGCATAGCTCGGTCAGCCATTCGTCGGCGTCGTCCAAGGCGCGTTGCCAGCGCTTCATCATGTCGCGCATCAGCTCGGGCTGCTCGCGCGTCAGCTCGTCCACCAGGGTGCGCGGCAGGCGGCAGACCTCCACCGGCGTGCAGGCCACGGCGTCGGCCGCATAGCTTTGGCCCAGCATGGCCTCCATGCCCAGCAGGTCAGAGCGGCCCGCCAGGCGCAAGATGCGGCGCTCGCCCCGCTCGTTGTTGCGCTCTAGGCGCACCACGCCTGAACGCACCGTGAAGGCGGCATGGCCCGTGCCCTGGGCTTCGTACAGGCTTTGGCCGGGCTCTAGTTTCAGGCTGGCGATGTGGACGTGGATCTTGTCCAACTCCGCATGATCCAAGACGCCAAAGAGGGCGAACTTTCGGACGCCGCACTCGGCACAGACCCGAGCCTGGGGATTGAACAGCGACTCGTGTGGGCTCAGGGGGATGATGGAGGCGGACATGCGCTCAGTATGCCGTCTGCCGCTGGGTTGCTCCCAGCGCTCAAGGGATGACCCTGGCATGAAAAAGCCGCCCAAAAAGGCGGCTCAGCAAAGGGGGCGAAAGAAGCGCTGGGTGGG
The DNA here is from genome assembly GCF_044358605.1 of Ideonella sp. Classification (GTDB taxonomy): domain Bacteria; phylum Pseudomonadota; class Gammaproteobacteria; order Burkholderiales; family Burkholderiaceae_C; genus Ideonella. Next base: position 34,243 of record NZ_JBIKNQ010000023.1, on the reverse strand, counting down.
GTCAGCGCTTTTGGTCGGCCTTGAGCACGCGGGCCATGCAACGGCGGTCATTGTGAATGGCCATGCTCCAGAAGGGCTCGAACTTCTGGCCCTTATCGTCTCGCGCGGCGGGGGCCACGGGGTGCAGGCGCGGAGCGGGAAACGGAGGATGAGCAGACTTTTGCATGGGGGTTCGCTGATGACTTCTAGAGCAGGCTTTGAAGGGCCTGCGAGGGGTACAACGAGCCAGCTTTCTGCGCAGATGACAAGAATGTGAAAGTTTTTTGCATCCGTGAAGACCCGCGGTATTGAATGAATTTACGCATGCCGAACATTCTTGCAAATGTGTGCGCACACTACCATTTTATTCGCTGTTATATATAGGCTTGTGTCAGGCAATGAACCCAGAAGTTGCCAAGCCATCACGCATTTGCCGGGTTAGCAAGCGGCCTGCGCAGGGATCTTCCCCGGGCGGAGTGGGCCAAATCGCCCCGGCCCGTTATCATGGTCGGTTGCCCTCGCTGCGCCTTGCCGACCCCATGCCACACACTGATTTGCCCGCTGTTTCTGCCGCCTCTGCACCGGGTTTGCCGGGCTTGCCGACCTTGTCTGCCACGGCATTGGCCCAAGCGGCCCGCATCTCAGTGCGCGGTGCGCGCACCCACAACCTCAAGAACATCGACCTCGACATCCCCAAGCATGCGCTGGTGGTGATCACGGGGCTGTCGGGCTCGGGCAAGTCCTCGCTGGCTTTTGACACCTTGTATGCCGAGGGCCAGCGCCGCTATGTGGAGAGCCTCTCGGCCTATGCGCGGCAGTTCTTGCAATTGATGGACAAGCCCGATGTGGATGTGATCGAGGGCCTGTCGCCCGCCATCTCCATCGAGCAAAAGGCCACCAGCCACAACCCGCGCTCCACGGTGGGCACGGTCACCGAGATCCACGACTACCTGCGCTTGCTCTATGCCCGCGCAGGCACACCGTTTTGCCCCGACCACGGCCTGGCCCTGCAGGCGCAGAGCATCAGCCAGATGGTGGACGCCACGCTGGCGCTGCCCGAGGGCACCAAGTTGATGGTGCTGGCCCCGGTGGTGCGCGACCGCAAGGGCGAGTTCCTGGAGCTGTTTGCCGACATGCAGGCCCAGGGCTATGTGCGCTTCAGGGTCGACGGCCAGGTGCTGGACGCTGCCGATGTGCCGCCGCTCAAAAAAGCCGAGAAACACGACATCGACGTGGTGGTGGACCGACTCAAGACCGGCGAAGGCATGAAGCAGCGCCTGGCCGAGAGCTTTGAGGCGGCGCTGCGCATTGCCGACGGCCGGGCGATTGGCTTGGAGATGGACACGGCCAAAGAACATCTGTTCTCGGCCAAATACGGCTGCCCGGTGTGCAGCTACTCGCTGCAAGAGTTGGAGCCGCGCCTGTTCTCGTTCAACTCGCCGGTGGGGGCTTGCCCGCACTGCGACGGGCTGGGCATGCAAACCGTGTTCGACCCCGACCGCGTGGTGGCCTTCCCCACGCTGTCGCTGGGCTCAGGTGCCATCAAGGGCTGGGACCGACGCAATGCCTACACCTACTCCATGCTGGAGAGCGTGGCCAAGCATTACGGCTTCGACTTGGAGACCCCTTACGAAGAGCTGCCGCCCAAGGCCCAGCAGGTGCTGCTCTATGGCTCGGGCGGTGAGGACATTGAGTTTGTTTACGAGGCCGAAGGCAAGAACGGCAAGCCGCGCAGCGTCAAGCGCTCGCACCCCTTTGAAGGCGTGATCCCCAACTTTGAGCGCCGCTACAAAGAGACCGACTCGGTGGCGGTGCGCGAAGACCTCGCCCGTTACCAAAGCGCCAAGCCCTGCGGCCATTGCGGCGGCGCGCGGCTGCGCGTGGAGGCGCGCAATGTCTTCATCCCCGGCACCGAGTCGCAAAAGGGCCGCCCCATCTATGAGGTGGAGCACCTGACTTTGGCCGATGCCCTGGCTTGGTTCAGCAGCTTGGCGCTGACGGGGGCCAAGGCCGAGATTGCCGAGAAGGTGGTGCGCGAGATCCGCTCGCGCCTGCGCTTCTTGAATGATGTGGGCCTGAACTACCTGAGCCTGGACCGCAGCGCAGACACCCTCAGCGGTGGCGAGGCCCAGCGCATCCGCCTGGCCAGCCAGATCGGCTCCGGGCTCACGGGCGTGATGTATGTGCTGGACGAGCCCAGCATCGGCCTGCACCAGCGCGACAACGAGCGCCTGATCGGCACCTTGAAGCACCTGCGCGACCTGGGCAACAGCGTGCTGGTGGTCGAGCACGACGAAGACATGATCCGCGCCGCCGACTGGTGCATTGACATGGGCCCGGGTGCCGGCAAGCATGGCGGGCAGGTGATGGCAGCGGGTACGCCTGAGCAGGTGGCGGCCCACCCCGACTCCCTCACCGGCAAATACCTGGGCCAGGTGCTGCGCATTGCGGTGCCTGAGAAGCGCCACAGCCTGGCCGACAGTACCGACCCCAAGACCTTGCGGGTGGTCAACGCACGCGGCAACAACCTCAAGGGCGTGACGGTGGAGTTCCCGGTGGGGCTGCTGACCTGCGTGACGGGCGTGTCGGGTTCGGGCAAGAGCACCTTGGTCAACGACACGCTGTATGCGGCGGTGGCGCGCAAGCTCTACAACAGCCATGCCGAGCCCGAGGCTCACGACACCATTGAAGGCCTGGAGGCTTTTGACAAGGTGATCAATGTGGACCAAAGCCCGATTGGCCGCACGCCGCGCTCTAACCCGGCCACCTACACCGGCTTGTTCACCCCCATTCGCGAGCTGTTTGCCGAGGTGCCCACCGCGCGCGAGCGCGGTTATGGCGCGGGCCGCTTCAGCTTCAATGTGGCGGGTGGGCGCTGCGAGGCCTGCCAGGGCGACGGCGTCATCAAGGTGGAGATGCACTTTCTGCCGGATGTCTATGTGCCTTGCGACACCTGCAAGGGCCTGCGCTACAACCGCGAGACGCTGGAGGTGCTCTACAAAGGCAAGAACATTGCCCAGGTGCTGTCACTGACGGTGGAAGAGGCGCACGCCTTTTTCAGCGCTGTGCCCAGCATTGCGCGCAAGCTGCAAACCCTGCTGGACGTGGGCCTGGGCTACATCACTCTGGGCCAAAGCGCCACCACTTTGTCGGGCGGTGAGGCGCAGCGGGTCAAGCTGGCGCTGGAGCTTTCTAAGCGCGATACCGGCCGCACGCTCTATATCTTGGACGAGCCCACCACCGGCCTGCACTTTGCCGATATTCAGCTGCTGCTCAAGGTGCTGCACCAGCTGCGTGATGCGGGCAACACCATCGTCGTGATCGAGCACAACCTGGATGTCATCAAGACCGCAGACTGGCTGATCGACATGGGTCCAGAAGGCGGCTCGGGTGGCGGCACGGTGTTGGCCGAAGGGCCGCCCGAGGCGATTGCGGCCAGCGAGGCCAGCCACACTGGGCGCTTTCTCAAGACATTGCTGGCGCGCTGAGGCCTAAGCCGCGTTTCAGGCGGCCAGCACGGTGACGCGGTCTCGGCCGCCGGTCTTGGAGGCGTAGAGCGCTTGGTCGGCCCGCTCGAAAAAGTCGGTGGGCGATTCGCCCGGCTTGTGGCGGGTCACCCCCAGCGATAGGGTCACGCGTGCCAGGGTTTCATCGGCGCCATGGCGGCGGATGCGGGCGGCGCTGATGCGCTGGCGCACCAATTCGGCCAGGGTGTGCGCATCGGGCAAGGCAGACTCTGGCAGCAGCACGGCAAACTCCTCACCGCCAACCCGCGCGGGCAAAGCACCTTGCGGAGCCAAGGCCTTGAGGACGGCCGCCACCGCCTTGATGACCTGGTCGCCAAAGGGGTGGCCCCAGGTGTCGTTGATCTTCTTGAAGTGGTCGATGTCGCCCACCAGCAGGCAGGGGGCGCTTTCGCCACCGGCCACGGTGCTGGCCAAGCAGGCGGCCAAGCGTTGGTCAAAGGCGCGGCGGTTGGCCAAGCCGGTCAAGGCATCCAAAAGCGATTCCTCGCGGGCTTTGCGCACCTCTTCGCGCAAGGCCATGATCTGCTTTTGGCTGTCGTCAAAGCGGTCTTGCAAGGCCTTCATATTGCCTTGCATGGTGCGGGTCTCAGCCAGCGCCTCGGCCACGGCGTCGGCATGGCCATCGCCTTGGTCCAGCGCGGTGGAGAGCCGCCCCAGGGTTTCACCAAACCGGGCGGTGTCGGTGCCGGCTTGCGCGGCGGAGGTGGCCATGTGGCCCAGCACGCGCTGAAAGCCTTCGGTCACGCGGGCGGCGGTGTCGGCGTCGATGTCGGCCACATGGCGATCAAACAAGTGCCGGGTGGTGGTTTCGTCCAGCGTGCCGCTGCGGGCCATGACCTCATCGATCGCATGACGCAGGTCCGGGTTGCGATTGGACACATAGTCATACCAGATGGCGTAGCTCACCGGGTGCAAACCGGCGGTCTGGCGGGACATCAGGGGCAGTGCTTTGCGCAGGAGTTCAGCGCTTTGCTCGATGCTGTCTTCGTACTTCACAGATATTCCCCAACAACTTGGATTGGGCGCTATAGCCTGTAGGACTCATGCGCCGACTTATGGGTGAACCCCTAGCGGTAGTCACGCCAATCAATGTACTCCTCCGCGTGGGCGGTGTGTCGTTGAAATGGTCGCAGCTTGTACTGCTTTTGAAAAAGCAGTTGTCGGGTGCAACACAAGGCATCAGAATCCGCGCTTCACCAATTTTGCTTTTTCTTTGAGGTGCACCAAAGAGTGCGTCCAAGGCAGCGGACATACTGTGCGTGAGCACAGACTTCGCTGAAGCGCGTGACGGGATAGGGCTCTCCGTCACGAGGGAAGGTAGTACGAATGTCAGACCTGTGTGCGCCATTGGCCGATGAACATCTTCGCTTGGAGGTGTTGCGTAGCCTTAGGTTGCAGGAATCTTCACCAGATCCCAGTTTTTTGCCACTGGTGCGCTTGGCGGCTCAGTTGGCGGCTTGTCCGTCCAGTGCGTTGTCAGTGCTCGAATCAGATTTGGTACGGCCGCTTGCATGGTGCGGTTGGTCTTCCGAGGCCATTCCACGGCAACACGCGTTCTGTTCCATCTTGCCCAGTCATGCGTCCCTCTTGATCGTGCCTGATGCGCGGCTGGATGAGCGCTTTGCTCAGCTTCCTTTGGTTGTCGGCGATGTGGGCTTGCGCTTTTACGCGGCGGCCCCGGTCTTGGTCGATGGCGAGGTGGTGGGTTCACTCTGCGTGATGGACACCACGCCCCGCACACTGACGCCGGGTCAGTGTGAGTCCTTGCAGGAGTTGGCGGCCTTGGCTGCTTCTCTGTTGATCCAAGGTCGCCAGCGTCGCGAGGCGGATGATCATGCCCAGCGACTCCACGATCTGGCGCGCGCCTCTGGCGATTGGATGTGGGAGTTGGATGCGCAAGGCCGCTGCACCTGGATTTCCGGAGACATTCAGGCGGCCACCGGGGTGCACCCCAGAGAGTTGCTGGGCAGCCCGCTGCCGCCTGAGCTCCTGGTCGATGAAAAAGGCCAGCTCTTGAATCCACCCCAGTACTTGAGTGATCTGTTGGCAACACGCAGACCCTTGTCCCGCGTGCTGAGCCGTTGGGACACGCCGCAAGGGTCGCTGTGGCTGTCGCGCAGCGCCCTGCCAGTGTTCAACGGGCAGGGGGAGTTTGTGGGCTACCGTGGCACAGCCCGCAACATGAGTTCCAAGCTCGCGGCACAGCAGCACCGGCGTGAGCAGGACGAGCGGCTGCAGCGGCTCTCCGCCGAAGTGCCCGGGGCCTTGGTCCAGTTTGTGGTGCCTGCTGAAGGCGGCGACCCGCGCTATCTGTATGTCAGTGCGGGCCTGAGCCGTTGGATCGCGCCGGTGCCGGAGGGCACCACTGCGCTGGCGCCTTTTGGGCCGGCTGACGACATGGTGCCCGACGACCAAGCGCGTTGGCGTGCCGCACTCAAGCGCTCGGTCAACAGCCTGCGCCCTTTGCAGGTGGAGTACCGCCGCCGCAGCGGCCGTGGCCCGCAACGCTGGTTTGAAACCCGGGCGTCGGCCCAGCGACTGCCCGATGGCAGCACGGTGTTCCACGGCTTCACGGCAGACATCACCGAGCGGCGCAACTTAGAAGCCTCGCGCCTGGAGAACGAAGTGCTCCGGCGGGAAAAGGCGGCGGCCGAGGCGGCCAACCGTGCCAAGAGCGAGTTCTTGTCGCGCGCCAGCCATGAGCTGCGCACGCCCTTGAACGCTGTGGTGGGCTTTGCCCAACTGATGACCATGGACGCTGCCAACCCGCTGCCGGCCGAGCAAGCGCACCGGCTGATGGGCTTGCGCAGCGCGGGGCAGCGCCTGTTGGACTTGGTCAACGATGTGTTGGATGTGGCCCGCATCGAGGCCGGCGGCTTGCAGCTCAAAAAAGAGCGAGTGGACCTAGGGCCTGTGGTGGCCACCTGTTTGGTCACCATGCGGCCCATGGCCGCCGCGCGCGAGGTGGTCTTGCAGGCTGAGTTGACGGAGATGGCGGCCGTCTGCGGTGATGCCATGGCCGTTGAGCAGATTTTGATCAACTTGCTGAGCAACGCCATCAAGTACAACCGCCACGGCGGACGAGCGGTGGTGCAAGTCTGGGCCGACGGTGACCACCAAGTGCTGGCCGTCACCGACCAAGGTTGGGGCTTGGATGAGGCAGCCCAAAGTCAGTTGTTCCAACCCTTCAACCGATTGGGTGCGGAGCGCCGACGCATTGAAGGCAGCGGCCTGGGCTTGGTCATCGTGCGCGACCTGGTGCATGCCATGGGCGGCACGATAGAAGTCATCAGTGCGCTACAGCAAGGAGCGGAGTTCAGAGTGCGGCTACCCCGAGACACCAGCAGCGAGGCGCCCAAGGCGGAGCCTGTGCCGCCGAGGGGCAAGCCTCGTGAACCGACACTGACCGCCAGTTCTGGGACCGTGCTCTATGTGGAGGATGAGCCCCTCAATGTGCTGCTGATTCAGGAGGTGTTTCGAGCCCATCCTGGCTGGACGCTGCACATCGCTACCGATGGGGCTGCTGGTGTGGCCATGGCAGCTGCTTTACAGCCCGACCTGGCCTTGATCGATATGAACTTGCCTGACATCGGGGGCTTGGAGGTTCTGCGCCAATTGCGCGCCTCACCCAAGACGGCGGGTTTGTGCTGTATCGCCCTGTCGGCGGATGCCTTGGCCGAGCAGATCACGGCGGCGCGGGCGGCCGGCTTTGACGACTACTGGACCAAACCCATTGATCTTGCCAACCTGATGTCGTCGGTGATTCGAGCGCTCCAAGCACACGCGCGCAAATAAAAAAACCGACCCAGGGGTCGGTTTTGCGCTTAGCCACCGCAGCTGCGGTGGTGTCGGCAATCAGCTCAGGTGGCTGTTGATCAGCTTGGTCATCTCGAACATCGAGACTTGCGCCTTCTTGAAGATTTCCTTCAGCTTGGCGTCGGCATTGATCATGGTGCGCTGGGCCTTGTCTTGAAGATTGTTCTTCTTGATGTATTCCCAGACCTTCTTGGTCACCTCGGTACGCGGCACAGCCTTGTCGCCAATGATGGCGGCCAAAGCGGCGCTGGGCGTCATGGCCTTCATGAAGGCCGCGTTCGGGGTGCGCTTCTTCGCCGGAGCTGCTGCAGCCTTCTTGGCCGGAGCCGCCTTCTTAGCAGGCGCTGCCTTCTTCGCCGGAGCTGCTGCCGCCTTCTTGGCCGGAGCCGCCTTCTTCGCAGGAGCCGCTGCCGCTTTTTTCGCGGGAGCCGCCTTCTTGGCCGGAGCGGCCTTCTTCGCAGTTGCCATATCGATTCTCTCCATCAAAGGAATGTTGATGTGCCAGACCTGGGCGGCGGCCGCGTGAGCCACCGATCCTCTACGTCAATGAGCGGGGTGAATGGTACTGCGTGTACGAGGGGCTGAGAAGCGGTTTTCCCAGGTAAATCGTGCTCGGACCCCTGCGAAACCACGCTTTTTGTCGTTCGCAGGCATCACCCTTGGGGTTTGCCTCGCATAAACGGGCCGATGGCGGCCTGATGGCGCCCCAAAAGACGCTGCAAATGGTGCCCCCTTAAATACCGTGCACCGTATTTTGGGTGGATCGCCCACCTTGTAAATGCGCGGTCTGACCTCAAAATGTCAGGCTGACAGACCCCTGGGCCGGAAGGCCCCGGGCTGGTTCGCACCACAGAAAGAGGAACAAGATGAAGCTGATTGTTCGTTGGGCTTTGCTGGCGGTGGCCTTGCTGGCGGTGGCACAGGTCTATGCCGGCGTCACCCTGACGGGCTTTTCAAGTGCCCTGTTGGCCGCCGGGATGCTGGGCTTGCTCAACACGCTGGTGCGGCCTCTGCTGGTGCTGCTCACCTTGCCCGTCACCTTATTGACCTTGGGCTTGTTCTTGTTTGTGATCAATGCCCTGATGTTCTGGTCAGCGGCTGGGCTTTTGGGGGGCTTCAATGTCACCGGCTTTCCAGCCGCCCTGATCGGCTCACTGCTCTACAGCGCCTGTGGCATGGTCATTGACGCGGTGGTGGAGCGCATCTTCGCCCGTGAGTCGGCTTGATCGAGGCGCATGGGCTTACTCCGGGCGCTCACCACGCATCTCCGCCAGCAGGCGGCGCCGGGGGGCCTCCAGCTCACGCATGCGCGCGGCAATGATGCTGGCCTCCACATCATCCCGAGCGTCCGGCGCCCGTGAGTTTTCTTGCGCCACTCGCAGTCGATCAAACGCCCCCAGCAAATCGCCTTGAGCATAGGCGGCCTCTGCCGCCGCGCGCTGGGCCCGCAGCTTCAAGCCCAGCGGCTCGGCGCATTGCGCCAAGGTTTGCCAGGCCGTGGCGTCTTGCTTGTGGTCGGTCACCCAGGTTTGCAATTGCTCCATGGCGGCGCGCAAGGCCTGGGTACTTTGCGCTTGGCCGGCACGGTGGCGAGCCAGGGCGATATCGGCGCGTAGCAGCAAGCCTGGGCGGCTCAGGTCGGCCTCCAACGCGGGCATCAATGCGTCCAATTCGGGGCTGAGCGGCTCGCCTCCACCGCGTGCTTGCTCGATCAAGCTCTGAGCCTTCAGGTGCGTCACGGCCAGTCGAGCAAAGGCTTGGGCCTTCAGCGTGCCCTGGGCCAGCGCTTCGGACTCTTTGATGAACTGGGCCGCTTTGGCATGGTCGCGCAGTTGCACCGAGGCCAGCGCAGCCGCATAAACCGCAGCCAAGCGCGCTTCACCCACCTGGGGTGAGCCCGGCTCGCCCTGGCTTTGCAGGCGCCGCAAGGCGGTTTCACTGCGGTCCATCAGGACGCGGGCGCGAGCTTGCATCAAGGCGTGGCGCACGGGCTCGGCATAGGCCGGCGGGGCGGGGCGGTTCTCGCGGGTGCGCAGCCGGGCTTCGCTGATGCGTTCAATCGTCAGAGGGTGCGTGCGCAGATAAGGGAACTGGTTGTTGTCGTTGAGCCGTGAAGCCACTTCCATCTTCTCGAACATGCCGGACATGCCCGACGGCATGAACCCCGCCTGCACCAGCAGTTCAAAGCCAATTCGGTCGGCTTCACGCTCCATTTCGCGGGTGAAGTTGATCTGGCCTTGGATCATCGCGGCCTGCCCGCCAGCCACTACAGCTTGAGCGACCTCGGCATTGTTGCTGCGGCTGGCGGCTATCAAGCCCAGCAAGATGGCCGCCATGGCCGCCGTGCCTTGACGCTGGCCGTTGACCATGCCGCGCGCGATGTGACGCTGGCTGATGTGGGTTAGTTCATGGGCCAGCACCGAGGCCAACTCGTCCCGCGAGGCCGTCATGCCGATCAAACCCAGATAAACCCCCACATAGCCGCCGGGCATGGCAAAGGCATTGACGGCCTTGTCCCGGCCCAAGAAGATCTCCCAAGCGAAGGCGCGGTCCAGGTCGGGCGTGATGTCGCCACGGGCGCGTGCGGCTTCTAGCAGCGGTGTCCAAAGGCCTTGCACATAAGCCTGCAGCAGCGGGTCATCCAGAAAGTCAGGGTCGCGGCGCAACTCGCGCATATAGCGGTCGCCGAACTTGCGTTCGGTGATCAGGTCTACATCGTCCGACACCGCGTCCCCCAGCGAAGGCAAGTTGACTTGAGCCAAAGCTTCGGGGGCTCGGGCGGCCACCATAAAGGTCGCTAAGCTCACCAGGGACAGCGCACGGGTCAGACGGGAGATGTTCATCAGACAAGGTCTCACAGCGCCGCCGTAGCGGCAAAAGGGCGCCGCTATCATGACACCGACTTGTATCTCTGATGTTGCGCCTGCTATGAATGACCAACTGACCCATTTCGATGACCACGGCCAAGCCCATATGGTGGATGTTGGCGCCAAGAGCGAGACGCACCGCATCGCGGTGGCGACGGGCCAGATCCGCATGCTGCCCGCCACGCTGGCGCTGATCACCAGCGGCAGCGCCAAAAAAGGCGACGTCATCGGCATCGCCCGCATTGCAGCCATTCAGGCCTCTAAGCGCACGGCTGACCTGATCCCCTTGTGCCACCCTCTGCCCCTGACCCGCGTGGCTGTGAGCTTTGACATCAACGAGGCGGCCAGCACCGTGTCTTGCACCGTGCAGGCCGAAACCTATGGCAAGACCGGCGTGGAGATGGAAGCCCTGACCGCCGTGCAGGTGGGCTTGCTGACCATTTATGACATGTGCAAGGCCGTGGACCGCGGCATGGTGATGGAAGGCGTGCGCCTGCTGGAGAAGCAGGGCGGCAAGAGTGGGCATTGGGTCGCGCCGGCTTGACACCTGGCGGTCTTTTGCCCGGAAGCTGGGGACATAGCCCTAAGCAGCCTAGGTGCATACCCGGCACAATCGCGGCATGAGCCTTCCATCCAAGGCGCGCTTGCGCGCACCGGCCCCTGACCGCCCCCAAACCCTGGGCGAAGAGATCGCCAACGCCATCAGCCATGGGCTGGGCTGTGTGCTGGCCATTGCTGCCTTGCCCATTTTGGTGCTGGATGCTTGGCTCAAAGGCACAGGCGCTGATGTCGCCGCGGTGGCGGTGTTCGGCGCGTCCATGATCCTGCTCTACGGCATCTCGGCGCTGTATCACGCCCTCCCGGCGGGCCGGGCCAAGGTTTGGCTGAATCGGCTGGATCACGCGGCCATCTATTTATTCATTGCGGGCAGCTACACGCCCTTCACCCTGGGCGTGCTCAAGGGCGGCTGGGGCTGGACTCTGTTCATCATCGTCTGGAGCGCGGCGGCCGCCGGTGTGGCCATCAAGCTGCTGAACCGGCTCAAGCACCCTTGGCTGTCCACCGGCCTCTACATCGCCATGGGCTGGGTGGCTGTGCTGGCCGCTGGCCCGCTGATCGAGCGCATGCCCACCGCAGGCCTGGCGTGGCTGATTGCGGGTGGCCTGAGCTACACCCTGGGTGCCTTTGTCTTCCTGATGGACAACAAGATCCGCTACGCCCACTTTGTCTGGCACCTGTTTGTGCTGGGTGGCAGCGTGTGCCACTTCTTCGCCGTACTAGGGTACGCACGATAAAGAAAAGGCCCGCGTGATGCGGGCCTTTTGCCATCTTCTGTGCCGAGGTGATGTCTCCACCTCGGCCCCGCCTGCGTTTTAGCGCACGCGGCCTTCCTTCCAAGCGCCAAGCAGCTTGTCGTACTGGATGGTTTCGCCTTTGGGCTTTTCGTTGGCCAGCTTGGCCCACGGCGCGGCCTTGTCGGACAGCCACTTCTTGGCGTCTTCCTTCTTGTTGAGCTTGGGGGCGCACTTGGCCATGCCGGCGCGCTCCAGGCGGGCCATCACGTCGTCCATTTCCTTGGCCAGGTTGTCCATCGCGCCCTGCGGGGTCTTCTCACCCGTCACGGCTTGGGCCACGTTCTTCCACCAGAGTTGAGCCAGCTTGGGGTAGTCGGGCACATTGGTGCCGGTGGGGCTCCAGGCCACGCGGGCCGGGCTGCGGTAGAACTCCACCAGACCGCCCAGCTTGGGGGCCAGGTCGGTCATGGTCTTGCTCTGGATGTCGCTCTCGCGGATCGGCGTCAGGCCCACGGTCGTCTTCTTCAGCGACGTGGTCTTGGCGGTCACGAATTGGGCATAGAGCCAGGCGGCGGCCGTCTTGTTGGCGTCATGGTCCTTGAAGAAGGTCCATGAGCCCACGTCTTGGTAGCCGTTCTGCATGCCCTGCTTCCAGTAGGGGCCGTTGGGGCCAGGGGCCATGCGCCACTTGGGGGTGCCGTCGGCATTGACCACGGGCAGGCCCTTCTTGGTCATGTCGGCGGTGAAGGCGGTGTACCAGAAGATCTGCTGCGCAATCTGGCCCTGGGCGGGCACGGGGCCGGCTTCGCCAAAGGTCATGCCGGTGGCCTCCTTGGGCGCGTACTTCTTCATCCAGTCCACATACTTGGTCAGGGCATAGACGGCGGCGGGCGAGTTGGTGGCGCCACCGCGCTCCACCGAAGCGCCTACCGGCGTGCACTTGTCGGCCCCGACGCGAATGCCCCACTCATCAATCGGCAGGCCGTTGGGGGTGCCGATGTCAGCAGTGCCGGCCATGGACAGCCATGCGTCGGTGAAGCGCCAGCCCAAGGACGGGTCCTTCTTGCCGTAGTCCATGTGGCCGTAGATGGGCTTGCCGTCGATCTGCTTCACGTCGTTGCTGAAGAACTCGGCGATGTCCTCATAGGCGCTCCAGTTCAGCGGCACGCCCAAGTCATAGCCGTACTTGGTCTTGAACTTGTCTTGCAGGTCTTTGCGGGCGAACAGGTCAGCACGGAACCAATACAGGTTGGCAAACTGCTGGTCGGGCAATTGGTAGAGCTTGCCGTCGGGCGCGGTGGTGAACTTGGTGCCGATGAAGTCCTTCAAGTCCAGCCCGGGGTTGGTCCACTCCTTGCCCGCACCGGCCATGTAGTCGGTCAGGTTCAGCACCTTGCCATAGCGGTAATGGGTGCCGATCAGGTCGGAGTCAGAGATCCAGCCGTCGTAGATGGACTTGCCCGACTGCATGGAGGTCTGCAGCTTCTCGACCACGTCGCCTTCTTGGATCAGGTCGTGCTTGACCTTGATGCCGGTGATCTCGGCAAAGGCCTTGGCCAGGGTCTTGGACTCGTACTCGTGGGTGGTGATGGTCTCGGAGACCACCGAAATTTCGGTCACGCCCTTGGCTTTGAGCTTGGCCGCTGCGTCGATGAACCACTTCATCTCGGCCATCTGCTGGTCTTTGTTCAGCGTCGAGGGTTGGAACTCGCTGTCTACCCATTTTTTGGCTTCGGCCTCACCGGCCCAAGCAGCATGGCTGCCCAGGGCACAGGCGGCGGCCAGGGCCAGCGCGGTGTAACGAATCTTCATGGTGTCTGTCTCCTCAAGAGGTGGAACGTTTGCTGCCCCGTGATTGCTGGGTTGAGCGGCCCCGGGGCAGCGCCGGGCCGAATTCCGCTTCTCAATCACCTGTGACGTTGTTGCTTCGCCCTGCCGTGCTCAAGCACTGTCTGCGGCGTCGCGCCTGGTCACAAATGATTGAGAAACGGAATTTGCTTCGAATCAACCTTTTCTCATGACAAAGGCCAGCAAGACCATGGAGGCCACAAAGCTGATCCAGATGCTGGGCTCTTCGCTCAAGCTCAACACTTCAGCCAACTTGCCCGCCAAGCCAATGAAAGCCAAGTTCACATAGGCGGCACTCAGCAAGCCAATGAACAGCCGATCGCCACGCGTGGTGGCGATGGGCAAAAAGCCCTTGCGCATGACGGTGGGTGACTTAATCTCCCACACCGTCATACCGATCAGCATCAGCACGATGCAACTGAAAAACACCGCCACGGGCGTCGTCCAAACCATCCAATCAAACATCACACCCTCCCCATGGCGAAACCTTTAGCGATGTAGTGCCGCACAAACCAGATCACGATGGCGCCGGGCACGATGGTCAGCACGCCGGCGGCGGCCAGCGTGGCCCAGTCCATGCCGCTGGCTGAGACCGTGCGGGTCATGGTCGCGACGATGGGCTTGGCGTTCACGCTGGTCAGGGTGCGGGCCAGCAGCAACTCGACCCAGCTGAACATGAAGCAGAAGAAGGCCGCCACGCCCACACCGGCCTTGATCAGCGGCAGGAAGATGGTCAGGAAAAAGCGCGGGAAGCTGTAGCCGTCGATATAGGCCGTCTCATCAATCTCGCGCGGAATGCCCGACATAAAGCCTTCCAAAATCCACACCGCCAGCGGCACGTTGAACAGCAGGTGGGCCAGCGCCACTGCTATGTGCGTGTCCATCAAGCCCACGGTGGTATAGAGCTGGAAAAAGGGCAGCAAGAACACGGCCGGCGGCGTCATGCGGTTGGTCAGCAGCCAGAAGAACACATGCTTGTCGCCCAGAAAGCTGTAGCGGCTGAAGGCATAGGCTGCGGGAAGGGCCACGGTGAGGGAGATCACCGTGTTGATGCCCACATAGATCAGGCTGTTGATGTAGCCCGAGTACCAGCTCTCGTCGGTGAAGATGAGCTTGTAGTTGTCCCTGGTGAAGGCCTGCGGCCACAGGCTGAAGCTGCTCAAAATCTCTTCATTGGTCTTGAAGCTCATGTTCACCATCCAGTAGATGGGCAAGAGCGCGAACACCAAATAGGCGATGAGAAAGAGGCTGCGTTTATGAAAGCGCTGTTCAGTCATGCGCACCCTCCTTGTCGGCTTGGCCGAGGCGCTGCATCCAGTTGTAGAGCACAAAGCAGAACAACAAAATGATGAGGAAATAGATCAAAGAGAACGCGGCGGCCGGCCCCAGGTCGAACTGGCCCACGGCCTTTTGCGTGAGGTATTGCGACAGGAAGGTCGTCGCATTGCCCGGCCCACCGCCGGTCAGCACAAAGGGTTCGGTGTAGATCATGAAGCTGTCCATGAAGCGCAGCAACACCGCAATCATCAGCACGCCGCGCATCTTGGGCAGTTGGATGTACCGGAACACCGCGAACTTGCTGGCGCCATCAATCCGGGCGGCTTGGTAATAGGCGTCGGGGATGCTGCGCAAGCCCGCATAGGCCAGCAGCGCCACCAGCGGCGTCCAGTGCCACACGTCCATCAGCAGCACGGTCAGCCAGGCGTGGGTGGCGTCGCCGGTGTAGCTGTACTCAATGCCCAGTTTGGCCAGCGTGGCGCCCATCAGGCCAATGTCGGCCCGGCCAAAAATCTGCCAGATGGTGCCCACCACATTCCAGGGGATGAGCAGCGACAGCGCCACGATCACCAGGGTGGCTGAAGCCTTCCAGCCGGTGGCCGGCATGGCCAAGGCCAGTGCAATGCCCAGCGGCAGCTCCACCGCCAACACCGCCAGCGAGAAGCGCAACTGGTTCCACAGCGCGGCATGCAGGTCTTCGTCGCGCATCACGGCGGCAAACCATTCAGTGCCCACAAACACCCGGCGCTCGGGGCTGATGATGTCCTGCACCGAATAGTTCACCACCGTCATCAGCGGCAGGATGGCCGAGAAAGCCACGCACAAAAACACCGGCAAGATCAGGAACCAGGCTTTTTGATTGACGGGCTTGTTCATGGCACCAGCTCCTCGCTTTGGTAGACGCAGGTGTGGGCGCTTTGCAGTGCCAAGCCCACCACCGCAGCAAGCGGCGGCGCCACCTCGTCGGGCGTGAGCCGCGCTTTGATCATCAGCCCCTCGGCTTGGCAGGTCACCAACTGGTAAGTACCAATGTCTTGCACTTGGGTCACGCTGGCTTGCAGGCTGCCCGCGCTGCCTGCGGGCAGCAGGGTGAGGTACTCGGGCCGCACGCCCAGCTTCAGCGCGCCTTGGGGCAGGGGCTGTTGGCAGACCAGGGTTTGCTGGCCCACGCGCAGCTGCGAGCCTTCAACCTCCACCGGAATGAAGTTCATGCCGGGCGAGCCAATGAAGTGGCCGACAAAGGTGTGGGCCGGGCGCTCGAACAGGGCCTCGGGCGTGCCCAGTTGCACCACCTTGCCGCGGGTCATCACCACCACTTGGTCGGCAAAGGTCAGGGCCTCGACCTGGTCGTGGGTCACATAAATCAGCGTCAGCTTCAGCTCATGGTGAATCTGCTTGAGCTTGCGCCGCAACTGCCACTTCAGGTGCGGGTCGATCACGGTCAGCGGCTCGTCAAACAGCACGGCCGAGACATCCGGCCGCACCAAGCCACGCCCCAGCGAGATCTTTTGCTTCTGGTCAGCGCTCAAGCCGGCGGCCCGCATGTCCAGCTGGTGGCTCATCTCCAGCATCTCGGCAATCTGGCCGACACGGGCTTTGATCTGGGCTGCGGGCACCTTGCGGTTCTTCAGCGGAAAGGCCAGGTTCTCGGCCACCGTCATGGTGTCGTAGATCACTGGGAACTGGAACACCTGGGCGATGTTGCGCTGCTGCGGCGTGGCCCGGGTCATGTCCTGCCCGTCGAACAGCACCGTGCCCTGCGAGGGCGTGAGCAGGCCCGACATGATGTTGAGCAAGGTGGTCTTGCCGCAGCCCGAGGGGCCGAGCAGCGCATAGGCGCCGCCGTCTTCAAAGCTCATCTTCAGCGGCAGCAGCGCGTAGTCCGCATCCTCTTTCGGGTTGGGCTTGTAGGCGTGGGCCAGGTTCAGATCTATGCGGGCCATGTCAGTGCGCCTCCGGGGTGGCGCGGCGGGGGCTGACCAGCACCTGCCCTGCGGCGTCAAACACATAAACCTGAGACGGGCGCAGATATACCGTCAGCGCGCTCTTGAGCGCAAAGTCGTGCACGCCGGTCAGCTGCACCACCAGCTCGCCCACAGCGGTGTGCACATGGACAAAGGTGTCGGAGCCCGACATCTCGGCCAACTGCACGGTGCCAGGCAAGGCCACATCGCCAGGCTTGCCTTGCACGCGCAGCGCGCTGGCGCGCACGCCCAAGGTCAGGCTGGCGGACGCGGTGCTGGGCAGGGGCAGTGCCAGGGTCTCGCCATGCGCCAGACGGGGGCCGCCATGGCCCGCTTGCGCAGCGATCAGGTTCATGGGCGGGTCGCTGAAGGCGCGCGCCACCCGCAGCGAGCGCGGGTGGTGAAAGACCTCGGCCGTCGGCCCATATTGCAGCAGCTCGCCTTTGTCCATCACGGCGGTGTAACCGCCCAGCATCAAGGCCTCGGCCGGCTCGGTGGTGGCGTAGATAACGGTGGCGTCGCCCACCGCGAACAACTGGCTCAGCTCTTCGCGCAGCTCCTCACGCAGCTTGTAGTCCAGGTTGACCAAGGGTTCGTCCAGCAGCATCAGCGGCGCCTTTTTGGCCAGTGCGCGGGCCAGGGCCACCCGCTGCTGCTGGCCGCCGGAGAGCTCGGCCGGCAGACGCTTCAAGAACATGTCGATGTGCAGGCGCTCGGCCAGGCTTTGCACGGTGGCGGCGATGTTTGCCTCCCCGCGCAACTTGAGGGGCGAGGCGATGTTGTCGAACACGGTCATGGCTGGGTAGTTGATGAACTGCTGGTAGACCATGGCCACATTGCGCTGGCGCACGGGCTGGCCGGTCACGTCCACGCCGTCCACGGCCACCCGGCCGGCGGTGGGCACATCCAGCCCAGCCATCAGGCGCATCAGGCTGGTCTTGCCGGCCTGGGTGGCGCCCAGCAAGACGGTGACGGCACCGGGCTGCGGCGCAATGCTCTGTTCGTACAACCAGGTCTCAGCGCCAACGCGCTGGCTGATGCCGGTGAGGCTCAGCTGCATAGGGAATCCTTTGTCTCGGTCTCTTGATGGGTGTGTGCCAGCATCCAGTCACTCACCTTCTGCTGATCCGCCGGGCTCAGATGCAGGCCCAGCTTGCTGCGGCGCCACAGCACGTCCTCACCCGTGTGGGCAAACTCCTCGCGCTGAAGATAGCGCAGCTCGGTCTCGTAGACGCTGTTGGCCACTTCAGCGCCCAGGTCACTCAAGCGCTGGGCTGTGCCCAGCACTTGGCCGACGCGCCCGCCATAGGCCCGCGCCCACCGCTGGGCCAGGGCTGGCGGCAGCCAGGGGTGGCGCTGCTGCACGGCTTGCAGCAGGCGGGCAAAGTCGGTGTCCGGGCGCTGGGCCGGGCCAATCCAGGCACTCAGGTCGCCGCCGGGCAGGAGGGCGCCTTCCGTCCAAGGGCTGCGGGCCTCGCCGAGCAGGCGGCCGACCTCGGTCGCCGCATCTTCCGCCAGTTTGCGGAAGGTGGTGATCTTGCCTCCCCACACACTCAGCAATGGTGCAGAGTGGGAGGCGGACAGCACATTGCTCTCCAACAAGTAATCACGCGTCACGGCTGAGGGGTCACCCGACTCGTCGTCCAGCAGTGGCCGCACGCCGCTGTAGCTCCACACCACATCGCTGGGCCGGATGGGGCGGGTGAAGTAGCGGCTGGCTTGTTCGCAAAGGTAGTTGACTTCGGCGGCGCTGATGCGGGCTTGTTGCGGGTCGCCGTGGATCTCTTCGTCGGTGGTGCCGATGAGTGTGAAGTGGCCCTCATAGGGGATCGCAAAGATGATGCGCTTGTCGGGGTTTTGGAAGATGTAGGCGTGGTCGTGCTCAAAGCAGCGGGGCACCACGATGTGGCTGCCCTTGACCAAGCGCAGGTGCTTGGTGGCCAGGGCCTCGCCCTGGGCGGCGGTGGCCGTGCCGCGCAAAAAGCTCTCGGCCCAAGGCCCGGCGGCATTGACCAGGGCGCGGGCCTGCACGGTTTCTTGGCGGCCATCGGCATGGCTCAGCGTGGCCTGCCAGCCCTGCGGGCTGCGCTGCGCGGCGGTCACGGCACAGCGCGTCAGAACCCGCGCACCTTTGGCCACCGCGTCTTGGGCACACAGCAGCACCAAACGGGCATCGTCCACCCAGCCGTCCGAGTAGACAAAGCCCTTGCTGAAGCCGGGCTTTAGCGGCGCGCCCGCTGGGTGCTGGCGCAAGTCCACCCCGCGCGAGCCGGGCAGCACTTCGCGTTTGGCCAGGTGGTCGTAGAGAAACAGGCCCAAGCGGATCATCCAAGCCGGGCGCAAAAAGCTGGCCTGGGGGTCGTGCGGCATCACAAAACGCAGTGGCCACATGATGTGCGGCGCGCTGCGCAGCAGCACCTCGCGCTCTTGCAGCGCCTTGCGCACCAGAGAAAACTCGTAGTACTCCAGGTAGCGCAGGCCACCGTGGATGAGCTTGGTGCTGGACGACGAGGTGTGCGAGGCCAGGTCGTCCCGCTCGGCCAAGACCACCCGCCAGCCCCGGCCTGCGAGGTCACGTGCAATGCCTGCGCCATTGATGCCGCCGCCCACCACCAGCACGTCACAGGCGGTGGAGGGCAGGGGCTCAGCGCGGAGCGATGGGACGGGCGGCGCCAGGGTCAACAGAGATCTCCTCGGGTGACGCAAACGAGGCTGCTTGCGTTCTTCTTTTTTCTTTTTATCCGAATAAATGCGCGAATGCAATCGGGTGTTTGCTCTTTTGTTTTCGTTTGATGTTCGTTTAGGCTTCGTTTCGCGGCTGTGGCGAGCCTGCACAATTCAGCCCATGTCCGATGCGATGACCCCTAACCCCCGCCAAGCCGAACTGCTGGACGCCGTGCGTGCCCAGGGCAGCCTCAGTGTGGAAGCCCTGGCCGAGCGCTTTGGCGTGACCCTGCAAACCGTGCGTCGAGACGTGAAGCTGCTGGCCGAGGCCGGGCTCTTGGCGCGCTTTCATGGTGGCGTGCGGGTGCCCAGCTCGACCACCGAGAACATTGCCTACCGCCAGCGCGAAGCCCTGCATGCCGAGGGCAAACAGCGCATTGCGCGGGCCGTGGCGGCGCGGGTGCCCCAGGGCAGCTCTTTGCTGATGAACCTGGGCACCACCACCGAGGCCGTGGCGCGCGAGCTGCTCAAACACCAGGGCTTGCGCGTGATCACCAACAACCTGAATGTCGCCGCCATCTTGGCCGACAACCCCGACTGCGAAGTCATCGTCACCGGCGGCGTGGTGCGCCACCGCGACCGCGGCATCGTGGGTGAAGCGGCGGTCGACTTCATCCGCCAGTTCAAGGTGGACATCGGCATCATTGGCATCTCGGGCCTGGAGCCTGACGGCACGCTGCGCGACTTTGACTACCGTGAGGTGAAAGTGGCCCAGGCCATCGTGACGCAAAGCCGCGAGGTCTGGCTGGTGGCCGACCACAGCAAGTTCATGCGCCCGGCGATGGTGGAGTTGGCACGGCTGGACCAGCTCGATATGCTGTTCACCGACGCCCCGCCGCCCGAGCCCTTCCCGCAGTTGCTGTTGGACGCGGGTGTGCAGCTCGAAGTGGCGCCCTGAAGCACCTGCCCGACCAAGGCCGTCCGCCCTGAGCTTGCCGAAGGGCCAGATGTAGGCCCACCCGGCTGACCGGTGCACTTGAATTTGGATCGCTCAATTGTTTGGAAGACAAGCCATGACCTACCTCCTTGCGCTGGACCAAGGCACCTCCAGCTCGCGCAGCATCGTGTTCTCAGAAACCGGCCAGATCGTGGCCATGGCCCAGCGCGAGTTTCGGCAGATCTACCCCCAGCCCGGCTGGGTCGAGCACGACCCGCTGGAGATTTGGGCCACCCAACTGGCTACCGCGCGCGAGGCGCTGGCCAAGGCGGGTCTGAAGGCCGAGCAAGTGCGGGCGATTGGCATCACCAACCAACGCGAAACCACCGTGGTCTGGAACCGCCGCACCGGCCAGCCCATCTACAACGCCATCGTCTGGCAAGACCGTCGCGCCGAGCCCCTGTGCGCCGAGCTGCGTGCGGCAGGCCATGCGCCGGCGGTGCAACAGTCCACTGGCTTGTTGATCGACGCCTACTTCTCAGGCACCAAGCTGCGCTGGATCTTGGACAAGGTTGAAGGCGCCCGCTCGTCGGCTGAGCGCGGCGAGCTGGCCTTTGGCACGGTGGACAGCTGGCTGTTGTGGCAGCTCACCGGCGGGCGCGTGCACGCCACCGACGTGAGCAACGCCGCGCGCACCATGCTGTTCGACATCCGCCGTAACGCATGGGATGAGCAGATGCTGAGCCTGCTGAACATCCCCCCCAGCCTGATGCCCGCCGTGCACCCCAGCAGCCACCTGTTTGGCGAGACGAATGCCGACCTGCTGGGCGCCGCGCTGCCTGCGGGTGGCATGGCCGGCGACCAGCAAAGCGCGCTGTTTGGCCAAGCCTGCTTCAAGGCCGGTTTGGCCAAGAACACCTACGGCACCGGCTGCTTCATGCTGACCCACACCGGCGCACAGTTTCAAACCAGCAGCAACGGCCTGCTCACCACCAGCGCTTGTCAGGTCGCCCACCAAGTGCCGCAGTTTGCGCTGGAAGGCAGCGTCTTTATCGGCGGCGCCGTGGTGCAGTGGCTGCGCGACGGCCTCAAGGCCATTCACAGCAGCGCCGACGTGCAACCCCTGGCCGAAAGCGTGCCCGACGCTGGCGGCGTGATGTTCGTGCCCGCCTTCACCGGCCTGGGCGCGCCCTATTGGGACGCCGAAGCGCGCGGCGCCATCGTCGGCCTCACACGCGGCAGCACCGTGGCCCACATCGCCCGCGCCGCGCTGGAGAGCATCGCCTTCCAAAGCGCCGCCCTGCTGCAAGCCATGAGCAAAGACGCCGTGGCCGCCGGAGGTGCACCGGTGAGCGAGCTGCGCGTAGACGGCGGCGCCTGCGTCAACAACCTCTTGATGCAGTTCCAAGCCGACCTCCTGGGCATCCCCGTGCAACGCCCCCAAGTCATCGAAACCACCGCCCTGGGGGCGGCCTACTTGGCCGGCCTCGCCACAGGCGTGTGGCGCAACACCGAAGAACTCTCAGCCCAATGGAAGGTCGAGCGCAGCTTCCACCCCACCATGCCGCGTGACCGCGCGGCGGAGTTGATGGCGCGCTGGGAGAGGGCGGTGAGGCAGGCGGTGGGGCGGGGGTGAGGGAGTCTCACTCTTGAAGCATCAGAAGCGATGGGCTTATCCAATGAGTCATGAGTTCGAAGCCCTGGGCGCGATGCTAGTGAGAAATGCCTAAGGAAGGTGGTCCAAGTGGCACGGAGATCTGGCGCTTCAGGTTGAAGCGCTGGACATCGGGATACTGTCGACCTCGACTCAGGGTGGGTCGCTAGCTTTCAGCTGAGAGACGGTCTATAGATCTGAGGTCTGATCGCTTCGACGATCCCAGCGTAGATCTGGTAATGCCAATGAAATTCAAGAGGGTTCAACTTCCGAAAGTCTGACTCGCCTGGGAGATCTGCTCTGAAGCAGAGGTGCCAAGCAGATGGATCTGCTACGAAGGCATTGGGAGGTGCATCAGGAAACTGATCTGCAGTGATGTCGACGACGCAGTTGCCTCTTTGAAGCCACGAATGCGTATGCCAAGTTCTGTCCTCATGGGACCCTCGCGAGCCGGAAACCAACTTGAACCCTACTACCCCCGAATCGGCTAGATAGGCGCCAAGAAGATACGACGCATCGGTGCACCATCCTTTCGGGAATACTGCCGACATTCCGATGGGGCCAAGCCCAGACGTGTCGCTTTGGATTGCGACGCGAAAGCGAGTCGCAATATCGATCAGCGTTTGGGTTTCTTCCGCGATGGCGAACTTCGCTGCTTGCGGGTAAGTGCCTGACATCAAAGAACCTCTCTTGTCGACATCATGTTACGCGCGCCTCGTTTGAGGGCAATCGGCCTAAGCGTACGGCGCCTTGCGCGGGATGTGCGTGCCGCATGACGAGGCGGTGTGCTTGCGCAAGGTAGGGCGGCACTATAGGCACTAGGCGATTGTTGCCTCACCCACTCTTGCTGGGATCAGAAGGCACGATGCAGTTCTGGGGCGACGCCAGTTACTACGTCATATCACAACGCAGTTCGGAAACGATGGAATTGCGCTGGCGCAGGCCGTGGCCTGGGGCGATTTCTGAGGTGCGGCGGCGCGCAGGGCAAGGGCGTGGCGCGTGTATTCACGCGCTTCCACAACAAATTCGCCTTCACTGTTTGACCATAGCGAGCCGCAGGCGAGCGGAGGGAGTTTGACGGCGCACGCCCTTGCCCGAGCACCGACGGGAGTCGGCGTTAGCCGACCACCGATGCATGAGCCCTGGGCCACGGCCTGCGTCAGCGCACGCGCGGCCCTTCACAGAGTCTTTCCCAAGGTCCACGAGAGCACAGTGCGAATGGGTGACCCGGCCCACCCCAACCCGGCGACAATCCAGCATGAGCGTTCCTTCTTCTCCCGTGTCTGATTCCTCCGCCACCGCACCCACTTCCGCGCTGGCGTTTTCTCACTTGCCGCTGAATGCAGCGGCCCAGGCCAACTTGGCGCAACTGGGCTATGCGCAGATGACGCCGGTGCAGGCGGCCAGCTTGCCTGCCGCGCTGAGTGGCCGTGACTTGATCGTGCAGGCCCCCACCGGCAGTGGCAAAACGGCGGCCTTTGGTTTGGCCTTGCTGCACCGGCTGGACCCGGCCGTGTGGCAGGTGCAGGCCATGGTGCTGTGCCCCACGCGCGAGCTGGCTGACCAAGTGACCGAAGAGCTGCGCCGCCTGGCGCGGGCGGCGGGCAACGTCAAAATTTTGAGCCTGTGTGGCGGTGCCACCATGCGCCCGCAGCGCGAGAGCCTGGCTCATGGTGCTCACATCGTGGTGGGCACGCCGGGGCGGCTGATGGACCACCTTGAGAAAGGCAGCTTGCAACTGGGTGCCTTGAACACTCTAGTGTTCGACGAGGCCGACCGCATGCTGGACATGGGCTTTTACGACGACATGGTGACGGTGGTCAGCCGCTGCCCGCCGCAGCGCCAGACCCTGCTGTTCTCCGCCACCTACCCCGAGGGCATCACCAAGCTGTCGGCGCGCTTTTTGCGCCAGCCGCAAAGCATCACCGTGGCGGCCCCAGCGGCGGCCGTCAAAGAGGCGGCAGCGGGTGGCGCCATCCGCCAAGTCGCTTTTGAAGTGACCGAGACTGAGCGCCTGGACACCGTCTCTAAGCTGCTGAACCACTATCGCCCCGCCAGCACCCTGGCCTTTTGCAACACCAAGCAGCAATGCCGCGACTTGGTGGACGTGCTGACAGCCCAAGGCTTTGTGGCCCTGGCCCTGCATGGCGACCTGGAGCAACGCGAGCGCGACCAGGTGCTGATCCGCTTTGCCGGGCGCACTGCCTCGGTGCTGGTGGCCACGGATGTCGCGGCGCGGGGCCTGGACATTGAGCAGTTGGAGGCCGTCATCAATGTGGAGGTCACGCCCGACCCCGAGGTGCATGTGCACCGCATCGGCCGCACCGGCCGTGCCGGGCATGACGGCTTGGCCCTAAGCCTGGTCAGCATGGAGGAGATGGGCCGCATCGGCCGCATTGAGCTGGCCCATGGCATGACCCTGCCGTGGCAGCCGCTGGCCGATTTGGTGCCTTCGGCGGGCGGCCCGCTGCGCCCGGCCATGGCCATGCTGCAGATTTTGGGTGGCCGCAAAGAAAAAATCCGCCCCGGCGACGTGCTGGGCGCGCTGACCGGCGAGGCGGGTTTTGCCGGCAGCCAGATCGGCAAGATCAAGGTGACCGAGTTCCACACCTATGTGGCGGTTGAGGCCGGCATTGCCCAAGAGTCCGTCAAGCGCCTGAGCGCAGGGCAGCTCAAGGGCCGCAAGGTCAAGCTGCGGCTGATGGATGATGTGGTGCGCTGAGCTGAGCTGAACCGAGTTGAGGGCTAACGCGTCAGCATGTGCCAGAGCTGAGGCGTGGTGAGCAGGGTGGTGGCGCCGAAGACCACCACGCCGAAGACCGCCCACAACCACCGTGCATCATCTACGGGCGTGCCGTAGTCGTTTTCCTCGGCATTGCCCGGCCACAGCAGCAGCACCAAGCTGAACAAGGCGTTGAGGCCTGGCACCAGTTGCAGCAGCGCAAACCAGCCGCTGCGGTTCAGGTCGTGCAGCCGCAGGACGGTCAGGCGAATACCCCACCACATCAAGACCACGCCGACCAGCACGCCGCCCCACAGCACGGCTGCTTTTGAGACGGTGACTGCTAAGGCCATCAGCCCCAACAACAGCCCCAGTGAGACGGCCAAGCACAGCGCATTGCTGCCCAGAAAGCGCACACGGCCCATGCGGCCTTCCAGAGAGAGGCTCAGTAGCGGCGGCAGCTCGTCGGCATCGTTCTCGAAACCTTCATCGTCGCCGAGCCGCGCCTGCTCTTGCGCCAAGCGCTGTTCATTGCGGGCGCGCTGTTCTTCCAGCCTGGCCTGTCGTCGGGCTTCGGCCTCGGCCTTTTGCGAGGCCAAGGTGCGCGGCATGTCGCACAGGCACGAGCGGCAAATCACTCGCTTGGATTGACGCTCCCCGCAGTTGGGGCAGGTCACTTCCTCGGGGCCAGAGGCGGGCGCAGCGGCCGCAGGTGCCGGGGCGCGCGAGGGGGCTGCTGCAAGTGAAGGCGGCGGCGGCGGAGAAGGCAGCTCGCTGTCGGGCACCAGGGACAGCATCATGCTGGTGTCCGGCGGGGGCACCGCGGTGCGGCGAGCGGGTGGTGGTGGCGCCGGGATTTGGGGGGCGGGAGCGGGCGCAACCGAAGGCGCAGGGGGGGGTGTTTTGGGCGCCGCCGAAGCGGGCGCTTCTGCCCCCGGTGCCTTGGCTGGGACGGCATGCAGCACTGCGCCAATGGCGCGGAAACGCTGTACCCAATCGGCTGCTTCAGCGGGGCTCAAGTCTCGCTTTATGACCACCCTTTGGCCTGAAAACAGCTTGTTGAGCCGCGGCTCATCCAGGCGCAGGCGGCGGCCTAACTTTTCTCGGACCTGCGCATGGGAAAAGCCCGACAGAATCTCGCCTGCAAAAACCAGTTGAACCGCTGTACTACTCATGGGCTTGAACAAAACACGTGCCCCGAAGTGTCGCCGCCTTGGCTCAAAAATGCTGTGATGAAGCGTGTCTACCGGGGCAGGTGTGCGCAGGAAGTCTTGAATTCGGCGACGAATTGCACACCTGGCGTGGGTTTGGCAGCCTTAAGGAGCTGTAAAGAAAGAACCTTCTGCGTGAACGACAATGCAACACAGACCCAAACTTGTGGTGGTGGCCCCCCTCGGCGGTGGTGAGTGGCTGATTCGGTCTTTGTTGAAGTTGTGTGGCATGTCCGATCGTTCTTGGCGCTTATCGCCCTTCTTGTTTATCCATGGCCTGCTGATCCCCATGGGCTTGATTCTGGTGGCCCAACTGCTGCGGTCCAGCGGCTGGGATGACCGACTCACGGCCTTGTTTTTCGACCCGGTGTCCATGGCCTTCCCGGCCAGCGACTGGCCTGCGCTAGAAGCATGGGGCCACCATGGCGCTAAGACGGCGGTGGTCTGCGTGTGGGTGGGCCTGCTGCTGGCGGCAGTGGTGGCGCCCAAGCTGCCCAGGCTGGCACCGCACCGCAAGCTCTTGTGGCTCACCGTGGCTGCCATGGGCCTGGGCCCGACCCTGGTGACCCTGCTCAAAGACATCAATGCGCATGATTGCCCTTGGAGTCTTAAGGCTTTTGGTGGCGCCAACGTTTACTCGTCCGAGTGGTTTGTGCCGCGCAGTCGGGCCGGGCATTGCTTCCCAGGCGGGCATGCCGCCGGCGGGTTCTCATTGATTGCACTGGCCTTTGCCGCTGCGGCACTGGGTTGGACGACGCGGGCGCGCGGTCTGCTGGTGCTGGCTGTGGCGGCTGGCGTGGCGTTCAGTGCGGTTCGGATCCTGCAAGGGGCTCACTTTGCGAGCCACAATCTCTGGTCTGCCGCCATTGACTGGGCCGTCGCCGCCTGGATCTTGGCGCCCTTGATGCCCCATGGCCTTGACGCCACATTCCGCCGGGCCACCCGCACACCACCACCTCAAGCATGACACGCGCAGCCAAACATTCCACCACCGCGCTCACTGGGCAGCACCCGCCCGCTGGGGTTTCTATCGAAGGCTTGGTGGTGCTGGTGTTGGCCTTGCTGGTGCTGCTGGGCAATGCTGCTTTTTGGCAGCAAGCACTGGCAGGGCGCGCTTGGTCAGACTGGCAGACTTGGCGATTCGCGCTGGCGGTGGGGGTGATGCTGACGGCCGCACAGGCCATGCTGGTGCTGCTGCTGGCCCATCGCTGGACGGTGAAGCCCTTGCTCGTGCTGATGGTGGTGTGCAGCACCGTCTCCAGCCACATGATGAGCCGCTACGGCGTCGTGATGGACCCGAGCATGCTGCGCAATGCCATGCGCACCGATGTGCGCGAGGCCACTGAACTGGTCAACCTGGGCCTGCTGGGCAGCGTGGCCATGGGTGCGGTGGTGGCGGCCCTGTTGTGGCGCCTGCCCCTGCGCCAGCGGACTTGGGGCCGTGCGCTGTGGGTGCGCGCAGCCACCATCATGGGCTTGCTGGCCTTGACGGTGGGCTCCTTGTTGCTGGTGTTCCAGGATTTCGGCTCCCTCATGCGCAACCAAAAAGAGTTGCGCTACAAGATCACCCCGGCCAGCGTG
Source organism: Ideonella sp. (assembly GCF_044358605.1). Classification (GTDB taxonomy): domain Bacteria; phylum Pseudomonadota; class Gammaproteobacteria; order Burkholderiales; family Burkholderiaceae_C; genus Ideonella. The sequence continues at coordinate 6,900 of NZ_JBIKNQ010000023.1, read as the reverse complement.
GTCTGGTCCAGCATCAAGGCGACGGTGGATGACCTGCGCGTGGCCAATGCGCAGCGCGAGCCCTCGCAACCTGCGCAGCGCCTGGCGCGCGCCGAAGGCCGCAAGCCCCAGTTGTTGGTCTTGGTGGTGGGTGAAACAGCCCGGGCCATGAATTTCTCTCTGGGCGGCTATGCACGGGTCACCAACCCGGAATTGGCGCGCATTCCAGAGCTGATCTACTTTCCCAAGACTGATGCCTGTGGCACCTCGACCGAAGTCTCTTTGCCGTGCATGTTTTCTGCCCAAGGACGCGAGGACTACGACGAGGACCTGATCCGCCGCAGCGAAAGTGTCTTGCACTTGCTCGACCGTGCGGGCTTGCGGGTGGTTTGGCTGGACAACCAAAGCGGCTGCAAGGGCGTGTGCTTGGGGCTGGAATCTCGCGATGTCAGCAATGGCAGCGACCCCGTGTTGTGCCCTGATGGGCGTTGCTACGACATGGCCTTGCTGGAGGGCTTGAAGGCCGAGATTCAGCGCTCGGGTGCTGCTGCGCCGCTCAAAGATACCGTGGTGGTCTTGCACCAGTTGGGCAACCATGGGCCTGCTTATTACAAGCGTTATCCAGAGAACTTCCGGCGCTTCATGCCCGAGTGCACCCGCAATGAGTTGCGCGAGTGCAGCCGCGAGGAGATCGTCAACGCCTATGACAATGCCATCCTCTACACTGACCACCTCTTGGCCAGCACCATCGCGCTGCTCAAGGAGAAGCAAAGCCAGTTTGATGTGGGCCTGATCTATGTGTCAGACCATGGCGAGTCCTTGGGCGAAAACGGCGTTTTCTTGCATGGCTTGCCCAGGGCCATTGCGCCCAAAGAGCAATTGGCCGTGCCCATGTTGTGGTGGTTGGGTGGCGACCCCAAAACCGATTGGGGTGTGGATGCTGCGTGCTTGCGGCAACGTGCCGAGCAGGAGGCCAGCCACGACAACCTGTTCCACTCCATGCTGGGCCTGATGGCGGTGCAGACGCCACCCTACAAGGCTGAGCGAGACTTGTTGTCGAGCTGCCGAGTGCAGTGATCAGTGAGGTGACAGGCTGCGCATGACCGCGTGGAGCAACTGCTGGCTGTCCAGCGGCTTGGTGAGGTAGTCGGCAAAGCCGATACGGCGCCCGCGCTCGATGTCTTGGGTCATGGCGCTGGCGCTGACGGCAATGACGGGAATGTCGCGGGTGCTGTCGGCTGCTTGCAGGTGACGGAAGACTTCAAAGCCATCCATTTCGGGCAATTGAATGTCCAAGAGGATGAGGTTGGGCTTGTGCTGGCGGGCCAGGGCCAGGCCATCTTGGGGCATGGCGGCCGTCAAGACCTTCAAGCCGGGCAGGCGGGCCAGCATGGCTTCCATCAGCATGGTGTTGACGGGGTTGTCTTCGATGTAAAGCACGGTGCGATCCATGGCCGCAGCAGCCAGCGCCATGTCGTCGGGTGAATGCATCTGCTGGGGCAAGGCGGTGGGCATGCTCAGGCTGGTGTGTGGCAAGGTCACCCAGAACAGGCAGCCTTCACCCACGCTGCTGCTGACCCCAATGTGCCCGCCCATCAGAGCCAGCAAGCGTTGGCTCAATGCCAAACCAATGCCAGCCCCCTCGACCGTTCCATGCTGTGCCCCCAAGCGCTCGAAGGCCTGAAACAGCTTGACCTGCTCGTCCGCGCTCAATCCTGGCCCGCTGTCTTCAATCTCCACCCGCAAAAGATCGCCCGACCGTGCCCAGCGGATCTGCACCGTGCCACCCTTGTGGTTGTACTTGATGCCATTGCTCAGCAAGTTGAGCAGCACCTGCCTCAAGCGGGTGCGGTCGGCCAAGACCATGTGGTCGGGCGCACTGCCGGTGGGCGGTATCACCTGCACGTGGTGCCGCTCAGCCAGCGGCTGTATCAGGAATCGGCACTCATCGATCACCTCGGCCACCACCACGGGCTCCAAGCTGACCGCCAGCTTGTCGTTCTCGATCCGGGCCAAGTCCAGGAGATCGTTGATCAAGGCCAGTAAGTGGCGACCACCTCGAAGGATCTCGCGCAAGTAGAGCCGATGCTGGGCGGACAGGGCGTGGGCGTCGGCTTCTAGCAACTGGCCGAAGCCCAACACCGAGTTCATGGGGGTGCGCAACTCGTGTGACATGCTGGAGAGGAACTGCGACTTGGCGCGGTTGGCGCGCTCGGCTTCTTCTTTGGCCAGCACCAGGGCGGCTTGTGCTTGCTTGAGCGCAGAGACATCGGCGCCAAAGGCATAACAGCGTGGCTCGCCGGTTTGCGGGTCTGTGCCCCGGGCCAGGGTGATCAAAGTGTCGATCTGTGGGCCACCGTCTAAGCCTGGCAGGGGTGATTCGTAGTGCACCAGTTCCCCCTGCAAGGCCCGATGCACCATAGGCAACAAGAAGGCATGTTTCTCGGGGCTCACCATTTCCGCCACTGTGCGTCCTATCCACTGCGCAGGGCTGCGGCCTGAGGCTCGGGCCAATCGCTCGTTGACGAAGGTGTAGCGCAACTGCGCATCAAGGCAGGCGCAAAAGCCGGGAAAGACTTCCAGCAGCAAGCGTTGCTCGGCTTGGCTGGCCAGCAAGGCCTTCAAGGCGACTTCGTGCTCGGTGACATCGCGGCTGACTCGTACTGCGCCCCGCGTGCCGGTGATGGGGTCGACATAGGGGTGGAAGGTGGTGTCCAGCACCCGGCCCATCACGCCGGGCGCGTTGAAGAGCCCGCGAATGGTGCGTTGCTTACCGTCTTCAAGGCAGGCTCGCAAGGCCTCGACCCGGGCTGCACTGACACCAAAACCGGGGAGGGCGTTATTCAGCTGCCCCAGCGCAGCCTCTCTCGAGATGCCCGTAGCGCGGCACCAGGCGTCGTTGACGGCGCGGATCGTGTGGTGCTCATCGACTACGCTCACGATGTCTGAGATGTTGTTCAGCACAAACTCATAGGTCTTGAGGGCGTCTTGCTCGGCCGTGCTCAGCGGCAAAGGCGGGCGGTGCGTCAATGGCGCCAGAGGTATTCGGCCGCGCCGCAATACTGGGCGGCGGCGCCACAGAGACGTGGCGGGCAGCAACAGCCACGCGGCCAGCAAGGTGGCCAACAGTGCGGCTTGAGCCGTGCCTAAGCTGAGAAGCGCCACCACAGTGGGCAGCACCAAGCCCGCCAGCAAGGCCAGAATGGCGCGGCTGTCAAAAGACAGCAAGGCCCAGCCTAGCCCGGCGCTGAGGCACAAGGCGGTGAGCGCGACGGCCTGGGTGTGCGGCAAAGCCAGGGCCGCAAAGCAGCCGGCTGCCATGCCATGCAGGCCGATGGCCCAGCGCAGCGGCGCCAAGCGCCAAGGGTTGAGAGGCACCACCTCTGCACGAAGCTGTGCAAGGCCTCCCCAAACCATCAGCGTTAGCAAGGTAAGTAAGCCCGTGCTCACCAAAAGTGTGGACGTCGTTGCCTGCTGCGCCAAAGCGGCGGCCAACACGGTCCATGGCAGCAGCAGCACGGCTGCCCGAGGCCAAACACGTTGGTGGGCTCGGGCCCATCGGGCGGGAATGTGTGCGGACACAGGACTGCTCGGCGTCTTCTTCATGGGCCTTTCCTCAGCGGCGGCGCATGTCAGGGTGTGGTGCCCCTGTCCCACGAGGGGCCGAGCTTCAGGCCCGGCGGGCCCGAAAGCACGGTCAATGCTTTTGGTCGTTAGGCCGATGGTGCCATAAAGCGGCAGGACAGAAAGCTGACATTCACGGGGGCCGGAGCGCCGCAAAAACCGCTATGCTGCGCAGTGATCGGCCGCAGGGTCAATGTGTCACGGGAGCCGCTGTGGCCTTCTGTACGCCTTCTGGCTTGACACGCAAGGCCCACAACACCCCCCCCACCAGCAGTGCCACGCCACCTGCGGTGGTCGCATCGGGCCACTGGCCGCGCAGTGCATAGGCATAGCTCAAGGCGGCCAGCGTCTCAAACACGATCAACTGCCCCACCAAGGCAGTGGGCAGCCGTTGGCTGGCCTCGTTCCAGCACATCGTACCCAACCAAGACGCGCACAGCCCAATGGTCAGCATCAAGCCCACAAAGGCTTCGGGCCGTGGGCCAAAGGGCATGACCCAAGGCGCTTGCGTGGCCTCGAAGTAGGCCCAGGTCAGACCAAAGCCCAGCAGCGCCACGGGCAAGGTCACCAGCCCTTGCGCAGTGGCCCAAGTGCGGGGCGAGCGGTCTTGGTGGGCGCGCAGCCAATCGGCATTGCGGATCGGATACCACGTCCAGCACACCACAGCGCCCAGGGCCAGCAGCGCGCCCATGCCATAGCGGCTCAGGTCGGCGTTGGGGTCGGCGCGGAGCAATGCCAACTCATGTTGATTGACCAGCGCAATGCCGGCTGCGATCAGCAACAGAGATGGCGCCAACTTCAGCCAAGGCAGGCGGCCATCGCGCTGGCCGTCGCGCAGATTGGAGATGATGGCAATGATCACGGGTAAGGTGCCGATGATCATTGTGGGCAAAGGGCCGCCCGCCCGCTGGATGGCGGCCGAGAGAAACAGGTAATAGACGATGTTACCGACTAACGTTAACTTGAGGGCTTCAATCCAATCGGCTCTTGTGAGCTGTCGAACAGCAGCCCAATCCAACCACGCCAGTGGCAAGGCGATCAAGCCAAAGGCGAGGTAGCGACCGAAGGACAGCATCACTGCGGGATAGTCGGCCAGCAGCAGCGGGCCGACAAAAACCAGGCCCCACATCAGGCCTGCAGCGAGTGCAAAAAGAGTGCCGAAAAGCATGTAAAACGCGGAACCGACTGGGGGCCAAAAAGGACATGTTCTCACGCTCCGGTAAAGTCACGCCTGTGAGTGCATTTCAATCTATCGAACTAAAAGCGGCTCAACGCCGCTACGAGACCGGGCTGCTGGCCCTGGATGGTGTGGATTTCAAGGTGGCCCGCGGCGAGCTGGTCAGCGTCGTGGGCCCTGCGGGCTGCGGCAGAAGCTCGCTTTTGCGGCTGCTTGCAGGCTTGGATCGGCCCAGTAGCGGCGAAGTCCTGCGCAATGGCGAACCCGCCCGCGGAGCGCTGTCCGACGCCGGCATGGTGTTCCAAGAACCCACGCTGATGTCCTGGGCCAGCGTGGCGGTCAATGTGGAGTTGCCGCTGCGTCTGCAGGGGGTCTCGCCCGAGAAGCGCGAAGCTGCGGCGCGTGACGCTTTGCAGCGCGTGGGCTTGGCCGACCTGGCGGATGCCGCACCGCGTGGCATGGACCGTGCGCAGAAAATGCGTGCGGCCTTGGCGCGTGCCTTGGTGGCCAAGCCGGCCATGCTTTTGCTCGACGATGCTTTTGCAGGCTTGGAGGACGCGTCGCGTCTGGTCTTGCAAGACTTGTTGCTGAGCCTGTGGCGCCCAGAAGGGGCCACGGCCAAGTTTGCCGCCGTGGTGGTGACCAACAACATCGAAGAGGCGGTGGCTTTGGGCCAGCGCATCATCGTGATGGCCGAACGCCCGGGGCGTGTGGTCGAGGAGATCAAGGTCAGCAGCACCGCCAAGCGCGATGCCAGCTTCCGCGAGTCCGCCGCCTTCAGCAAAGCTTGCGAGAAGGTGCGTGCCGCATTGGCGCGGGTGTCTGCACCCTCCGAGACGGTCGACGGCTGAGCCGTGCTGGGCCAGCGCTGAATGCTGGCCTCACTTCCTTCCTTAAAGACAAAGGGCCGCAACAGCGGCCCTTTGTTGTGATGCGCGTGATTTACTTGAAGCGGTATTGCGCGCTCACATAGAAATAGCGGCCGCGTGGGTCGGTGTAGCTGGGGTCGTAGCCCGAGATGAAGTGATAGGCCTGGTTGGAGAAGGGCGGTGCAGTGTCAAATAGGTTTTGCACCCCAGCGCGCAATACCAAGCCCTTGCTGGCTTCCCAACTGCCGGAGACGTTCCACAACGAGTAGGCCTTGACCCGGTTGTTCTCGACGATATTGCCGGTGTTGGTGTCGATGGCATTGTTCTGGTCTTCATAGCCCGACAGGAAATTGTTGGACAGCGTGGCGCCCCAGGCCCCGTACTCCCAGTCCAGGCTCAATGTGTGGCGCCAGCGTTGCACCACCCCGTAGTTGACGAACTTGCCCAAGTCACTGACGTACGGGTCGCCATCGCCCAACTGCTTCTTGGAGGTCAGTGTCAAGGTGCCGTTGAGACGCGCGCCAAAGGTGCCCACACTGGTCTTCAGACCACGCAGGTTGAGCCCGATGTCCAAGCCCGAGAGCTTTTGGCGGCCACGGTTCTGCTTGTTGAGTTCGATAAAGCAGATGGCGCTGTCGCTGTCGTCGTAGTCGCAACCCTCCAGCCCTTCGTCTTCGTTGTAGCGGTGAACCAGCGACTCGTACTTGGCCAAGTTGCCCAGGATCACATCTTCACCGAGCGTGCTGATCAGATCCCGCTTTTCGATGTTCCAGTAGTCCACGCTCATGCTGAACTGGTTGCTGGGCTCGAAGACGGCACCGAGCGAGAACTGCTTGGACTTCTCGGGCTTGAGTGCTGAGTTGGAGAAGGTGCGGGTCTCCCAAATGTCGGCGCAATAGGTCAGATCGTTGTCGTTCTCGGCCATGCACACGGGGTCAGCCAAGGTGGCCGACGCCCCAACGGCCACAGGTCGGTAAAGATCGGTCATGGAGGGGGCGCGGAAGCCTGCACCCACCGAGGCGCGCAACAGCACCTCTTTGCTGGGCAGATAGCGCAGGCCCAGTTTGGGGCTGGTGGCGCTGCCGGTGACTTGGTAGCGCTCGTGGCGTGCGGCCAGTTGCAGCTCTAGCAGGCTGCTGAAAAACCGCCTTGATCATGCAGCTTTGGCGCCCGACTTAAAGTCTGAGTTGAGTGCGTTTCGTGATGCGGGAAATCGAGCCCGAATTTCATCGATTTAGTGCGGTTTTCATG
>NZ_JBIKNQ010000022.1:0-67295 GCF_044358605.1 Ideonella sp. | reverse complement strand
GGCGCCCACCCAGCCGGTTTGGCGGGCGGTGCCGGTGGCCATCACGTCGAAGTTGACGCCGTTGGCGGCCGACAGGGTTTGGATGCCGTTGCCGTCCAGGTCCAAGACGATGGGGGTAGCCAGGAAGTAGGCGTCCAACTGGGCCGAGTTCATGGCGGCCACATCGGCGGCTTCGAAGGCCGCAATTTGGGACGTGCTCATCGCGGCAATGTCGGCCGTCTCCAAACCAGCGATCTGATCGGTGGTCAAGGCCACGATCTGATCCGTCGTCAGGGCGCGGGCCTGGGCGGTGCTCAGGGCCGCAATCTGGGCGGTTTGCAGGGCTTGGAACTGGTCAGTGGTCAGCGCAGCAACTTGGGCGGTGCTGAGGTTGGCCACCTGGCCGCCTTGCAGGGCTTGCACGTCGTCAGTGGCCAGGGCCGCAATCTGGGCCGTGCTGAGTGCCCTCAGCGACGTGGTGCTGAGGCTGGCCACTTGCTGGGTGGTCAGCGCCACGACTTGGTCTGTCGTCAAGGCCGCCATGCTGGCGGTGCCCAGGGCGCGCAGGTCGGCTGTCTCCATGGCCGCCACTTGGGTGGTGGTCAGGCCCGCGATCTGCGCCGTGGTCAGTGCGGCCACTTGCAAGGTGCTGAGCGACTGGATGTCATCGGTGCCCAGGGCGCTGAAGGCCTCGGTGCCAATGGCGCGGATGGAGGCCGCGCCCAAGGCTGCCAAGTCAGCGGTGCTGATCGTGGCCATGTGGTCGGAGGTCAGTGCCGCAATTTGAGCCGTGCTCATCGCGGCGAACTGAGCCGTGCCCAGGGCGTCCACTTGGGCGGTGGACAAGGCCGCAACGGCCTCGGAGCTCAGCGCACGCAGGTTCAGCGTACCCAGAGCGGCCATGTCGGCGGTTTCCAGCGCGGCCACTTGCTCGGTCGACAAGGCCGCCACTTGCGCGGTGGTCAAGGCAGCCACCTGGGCCGTGCTCAGGGCGCCCACGGCTGTGCTGGTCAGCGCAGCCACTTGGGCCGTGGTCAGGGCCTTCACATTGGCGGCACCGAAGGCAGCCATGTCAGCGGTGTCAAAGCCGGCGATCTGCGCAGTGGTCAAAGCCACGGCCTGGGCAGTGGTCAGTGCGGCCACCTGGGTGCTGGTCAAGGCCACCAGTTGGTCGGTGCTCAGCGCAGCCACTTGGGTGGTCGTCAGCGCGGCCACTTGGGCGGTGCCCAGGGCCGCCATTTCGTCGGTCGTCAGCGCGGCCAACTGGGCGGTGCTCAGCGCGCGCAGCGGCAGCGTGCCCAGGGCCGCCAAGTCAGCAGTCTCCAGCGCAGCCAGTTGCGTGGTGGTCAGGGCCATGGCTTGGCCGGTGGTCAGGGCCGCAAACTGAGCCGTGGTCAAGGCGTTGATCTGGTTGGTTTCCAGGGCAGCCACTTGCGCCGTCGAGAGCGAGGCCACTTGTGTGGTGCTGAGTGCAGCAATCTGCGCCGAGCCCAGGGCGTTGAGCTGGGTCGATGTCAGGCTCTGCAACTGTGTGGCTGTCAGGGCCAGCAGGTCGGCAGTCTCCAGCGCGGCCACTTGGTCGGTGCTCAGCGCCGCCACATGGGTAGTGCTCAGGGACACGACTTGCGCAGTGGTCAGGGCTTGCACATCGGCCGTGCTCAGAGCCACCAGCTGCTCCGTAGAGAAGGCGCGCAGTTGCTGGGTGGCCAGCGCCGCTGCTTGGTTGGCCGTCAGGGCGGCCACTTGATCGGTGCTCAGTGCGGCGATTTGCGCCGTGCCCATGCCGCGCAGGTCGGCCGTTTCAATGGCGCGAATCTGGTCGGTGCTGAGGGCGGCCACACCCGCCGTGGTCAGCGAGGCGACTTGGGTGGAGGTCAAGGCCGCCACTTGGGTGGAGCTGAGGCCCGCCAGCGCCCCGGTTTGCAGAGCGGCAATGGCGGCCGTGGTCAGCTGTGCAAGGTCATTGGTTTCGAAGGCAGCGACTTGGTCGCTGGACAGAGCCGCCGCTTGGGTGTTGGACAACGCGGCCGCATGGGCAGTGGTCAAGGCGGCCACTTCAGCGGTCGTCAGTGCGGCGATGGACGCTGTGCCCAAGGCCCGCACGGCGGCGGTGCTCAGGGCGGCCAGATCGGCCGTCTCCAGGGCCGCAATCTGCTCGGTGCTCAAGCCAGCCGCCTGGGCGGTGGTCAGCACGGCGAACTGAGCGGTGCTCAAGGCATTGAGCTTGTCGGTGGTCAGCCCTGCCATCTGAGCCGTGCTCAGTGCCGCCACTTGCGCCGTGGTCATGGCATTGAGTTGGGCTGTGCCCAGAGCGTTCAGTTGGTCGGTCGACAGGGCGCGCAAAGCGGCCGTGCCGATGGCACGCAGGTCTGCCGTCTCCAGCGCAGGCACTTGGTCGGTCGTCAGCGCGGAAATTTGGGCCGAGCTCAGGACGGAGACTTGGGCCGTGCTGAGGGCTTGCAGCGCATCGGTGGACAGTGCGGCCACCCGGTCGGTGCCCAAGGCCAGTACGGCAGCGGTGGTCAATGCGGCCACGTCACCGCTTTCCATCGCGGCCACTTGCTCCGTGGTCAGGGCAGCGGCATGGGTGGCTGTCAGTGAACGGATCTGCTCGGTGCTCAGTGCGTTCAGGTTGTCGGTGCTCAGCGCAGCCACTTGGGCGGTGCTCAGGCTGGCCACCTGCGCCGTGCTCAAGGCGGCCACCTGGGCGGTGCCCAGGGCGTTGAGCTGGTCGGTCGCCAGGGCGCGGATCTGGGCCGTGCTCATGGCGCGCAGGTCAGCGGTCTCCAGCGAGGGCATTTGGTCGGTGCTGAGTGCCGCCACTTGCGCCGTGGTCAGACCAGCGGCCTGAGCGGTGGTGAGTGCGGCAATCGCGTCGGTCGACAGGGCAGCCACTTGGGCCGTGCCCAAGGCCTTCAAGGTGTTGACGGCCAAGGCGGCCACGTCCGCAGTCTCCAGCGCAGCGGCTTGGTCGGTGGTCAGTGCAGCGCCTTGAGTGGCGGTGAGCGAGGCCATCTGGCCTGTGCTCAGGGCGTTCAGCGCGTCGGTGGTCAGCGCAGCGATCTGGGCCGTGGTCATGGCCACGACCTGGCTGTTCGAGAACGCGGCCATCTGGGCGCTGGACAAGGCGTTGAGCTGCTCGGAGCCCAGCGCCGCTACTTGGGCGGTACCCAGGGCGCGCAGGTCGGCCGTCTCCAGCGCTGGCATCTGGTCGGTGGTCAGCGCGGCCGCTTGGGCGGTGGTCAATGCTGCCGCCTGCACGGTGGTCAAGGCCACGATGGCATCGGTGCTGAGCGCAGCCATCTGCTCGGTGCTCAGGCCACGCAGGCCGTTGACGCTGATCGCAGCCACATCGTCGGTGCTCAGCGCCGCCACCTGGTCGGTGCTGAGCGCGGCAATCTGGGCCGAGCTGAGCAGGCCGAACTGCACGGTGCTCAGAGCGTTCAGGTTGTCAGTGCTCAGGCCAGCCATTTGCGTGGTGGTGAGCGCGGCCACTTGGGTGTTGGTCAGCGCAGCCATTTGGGCGGTGCCCAAGGCGTTGAGCTGCTCGGTGCCCAGCACGGCCAGTTGAGTGGCACTCAACGCGCGAAGGTCGGTGGTCTCCAAAGCCGCCACTTGGTCGCTGGTCAGGGCGGCCACTTGGGCGGTGGACAGGGCCAGGATGTGGGCCGTGGTCAGCGCGGCGATATCGGCCGTTTCGATCGCTGCCATCTGCTCGGTGCTGAACTTGTTGATCTGGGCGCTGTTCAGGGCGGCCACTTGCGCCGTGGTCAAGGCTTCGACCTGGGCCGTGGTCAGGGCTTGGACCTGGGTGCTGGTCAGCATGCGCAGGTCGGCCGTTTCAATGGCTTGGATCTGGTCGCTGGTCAGCGCGGCCACTTGGGCCGTGGTCAAGCCCGTGGCTTGGGCGGCCGACAACGCGGCAATCTGGTCGGTGCCCATGGCCGCCAGAGTTTCGGTGACGATGGCGGCCAGCGCAGCGGTGGTCAGCGAGGCCACATCGGCCGTCTCCAGGCCGGTGATCTGCTCGCTGGTCAGCGCGGCGGCTTGGCCCGCCGTCAGTTGGGCCACTTGCGCGGCACGCAGCGCGGTGATCTGGTCGGTGGTGAGTGCGGCAACGGCTTCGGTGGTCAAGCCACGGATCGCGGCAGAGCCCAGGGCGGCCACGTCTGCGGCTTCCATGGCCGCCACTTGGGTGGTGCTCAGCGCAGCCGCTTGAGCACCGGTCAACACCGCCATTTGCGCCGTGGTCAAGGCGTTGAGCTGGTCGGTGCTCAGCCCGGCGATCTGCGCCGTGGTCAGGGCAGCGACTTGGAGGTTGGTCAGGGCCACCATCTGCTCAGTGCCCAGCGCATTGATCTGCGCGGTTTGCAGCGCAGCGATCTGCACGGTGCTCAGTGCCCGCAGGTCGGTGGTTTCGATAGCCGCGACTTGGTCTGTGGTCAAGGCCGCCAGTTGCGCCGTGCTCATGGCCATGAACTGCGCGGTGGTCAGGGCACGCAGGTCGTCGGTTTCCAGCGCCGCGGCTTGCTCGGTGCTCAGGGCCACGACTTGGGCCGTGCCCAGTGCAGCGGCTTGAGTGACGGTGAGCGCAGCGACTTGGTCGGTGGTCAAGGCACGGACAGCGGCCGAGCCCAGCTGACGCAGGTCCGCCGTCTCGATGGCTTGAATTTGGTCGGTGGTCAAGGCGGCCACTTGCGCGGTGGTCAGGCCGGCGGCTTGTGTGCCGGTCAGAGCGGCCACTTGCTGGGTTTCCATCGCGGCCAGGGTGTTGGTGGTGATGGCAGCCAGTGAGGTCACACTCAAGGCGGCCACTTGCGCGGTGCCCAGGCCCACGACTTGGTCGCTGGTCAGGGCGGCGGCTTGGCCGCTGCTCAATGCACCGGCTTGGCCCGTCGTCAGAGCGGCCAGCGCGTCGGTGGTCAAGGCAGCTACCGCTTCGGTGGTGAGGCTGCGCACGGCGTTGGTGGACAGCGCCGCCACATCGGCCGTCTCCAGCGCGGCCACTTGGGCGGTGCTCAGGGCGGCAGCCTGGCCGGTGGTCAGCGCCGCGAATTGGGCGGTGCCTAAAGCGTTCAGGTTGTCGGTAGACAGGCCCGCCACTTGAGCCGTGGTCAGCGCAGCGATTTGCGGTGCGCGTAGGGCGGCCATTTGGTCGGTGGACAGCGCATTGAGCTGTGCCGTCGACAGCGCTTGCAACTGGGCGTTGGTCAGCGTGGCCAAGTCAGCCGTCTCCAGCGCGGCCGCTTGGTCGGTGGTCAAGGCGGCGATCTGCTCGGTGCCCAGTGCCATCACCTGCGCCGTGCTCAAGGCCTGCAGATCGTCGGTTTCCAGGGCGGCAATCTGGGCGGTGGTCAGTGCACGCAATTGTTGCGTGGTCAGGGCCACCATTTGGGTGGTGGTCAAGGCTTCCACTTGGCCAGTGGTCAGCGCGGCCACAGCGGCCGTGCCCAGCAAGCGCAGATCGGCCGTCTCGATGGCTTGGATCTGGTCGGTCGTCAGCGAGGCGACTTGAGCCGTGGTCAAGCCGGCCACTTGGGCGCCAGTTAGGCCGGCAATCTGGGCGCTGCTCAGCGCAGCCAGAGTGTTGGTGCTGATGGCAGCCACCGAGCCCACGCCCATGGCGGCCAAGTCGGCGGTTTGCAGGCCGGCCACTTGGTCGCTGGTCAGTGCGGCGGCATGGGTGGTGTTGATGCTGGCGGCCTGGCCCACGGTCAGGGCTGCAATCGCGTCGGTGGTCAGCGCCGCAAACTGCTCGGTGCTGAAGTTGCGCAGCGCGGACGTGGTCAAGGCGGCCACATCCGCTGTTTCAAGGGCTGCCACCTGGGCCGTGGTCAGTGCAGCGGCTTGGGCGGTGGTCAGCGCGGCCACTTGGGCGGTGGTCAGGGCGTTGAGCTTGTCGGTGGCCCAGCCGGCGATCTGCTGGGTGTTCAGTGCAGCGACTTGGGTCGTGGTCAGCGCGGCGATCTGGTCGGACAGCAGCGCATTGAGCTGCTCGGTCGAGAGTGCGCGCAGTGCGGGCGTGCCCAGGCTGCGCAGGTCAGCGCTTTCGATCACGGCCACTTGGTCGGTGGTCAGGGCGGCCACTTGGGCCGTGGTCAGGCCGGCGACTTGGGCGGTGGTCAGCGCCACCACATTGCCCGTGCTCAGCGCCGCCACTTGCTCGGTGGCCAAGCTGGCCAGCTGAGCCGTGGTGATAGCGGCCGCTTGGGTGACGGTCAGGGCGCCGATCTGGTCAGAGTCGAGCGCACGCAGTTGGGCGCTGCTCAACACACGCAGGTCAGCGGTTTCCAGAGCGGCCACTTGGTCGGTGGTCAGCGCGGCGATTTGTGCGGTCGTCAGGGCTACCGCTTGCGCGGTGGTCAAGGCCACGGTTTGCGCAGTGGACAAAGCGGCCACCGTGTCGGTAGCCAAGGCCGCCACAGCGGCCGTGGTCAAGGCGGCCAGATTGGCCGTGGTCAGGCCCGGAATTTGTTCGCTCGATAGGACGGCGGTTTGGGTAGACGTCAGAACGGCGGCTTGGGCGGTCGTCAGCGACGCCAGATCAGCCGTTGTCAGCGCCGCAATCGAGGCTGTGCCCAGCGAACGAATGCCCGCTGTGCCCAACGAGGCGATGGACACGCCACCCAGGGCCAGCAATTGGTCTGGGGTCAGCGCGGCAATTTGGGTGGCTGTCAGCGCGGCAACTTGCGCAGTCGTCAGCGCGGCAAGATTGTCGGTAGACAGGGTGGAGATTTGGCCGGTGGTCAGGGCCGCAATCTGGCCGTTGGTCAGGGCCGCCACTTGGGTGGTGCCTAAAGCGTTGAGCTGCACCGAGCTGAGCTGCACCAACTGCGCCGAGGACAGGTTGACCAGGTCAGCCGTCTCCAGCGCAGGCATTTGCTCGCTGGTCAGGGCGGCCACTTGGGCGGTGGTGAGCTGAGCGATCTGGGCCGTGGTCAGCGCGGCCACCGCAGCAGTCGACAGCGCTGCAATTTGCTCGGTGCCCATGGCGCGCAGCGCGCTGGTGCGCAGGGCGGCCACATCGGCCGTCTCCAGCGCAGCCACTTGGTCGGTGGCGAGCGCCGCCATTTGCGCACCCGTCATGGCTTCGTATTGGGCCGTGGTCAGGGCCACCAAGGCATCGGTCCCCATGGCCGCCACTTGGTCAGAGCTGAGCGAGGCGATTTGTGCGGTGCCCAGGGCAGCGGCCTGGGCGGTGGTCAGCGCGTTGACCTGCTCGGTGCTGAGGTTGGCCAATTGGGCGGTGCTGAGCGCGCGCAGGTCGGCGGTTTCCAGTGCCGCCACTTGCTCGGTGCCCAAGGCTTGCAGTTGAGCGCTGGTCAGCACGCCCATTTGGGTGGTGCTGAGGGCTTGGATCTGCGCGGTGCTCAAACCGGCCACTTGCTCGGTGTTGAGCACATTGACTTGGTTGGTGGCCAGGGCCGCAATCTGCGCGCTGTCCAAGGCGCCCACCTGGGCTGTGCTGAGGGCGCGCAAGGCAGCGCTGCCCAGGGCGCGCAGGTCGGCCGTTTCCATGGCGGCCATTTGGGTCGTGGTCAGGGCCGCGACTTGGTCGGTCGTCATGGCGGCAAACTGGGTCGTCGACAACGCCACCAACTGCGTGGTGGTCAACTCGGCCACGGCGGCCGTGGTCAAAGCGCGAATCGCAGCGGTCCCCAATGCGGCCAGATCAGCGGTTTCCAAACCACTGACTTGGGTGCTGGACAGCGCCGCCAATTGCTCGGTGGTCATCGCTGCGGACTGCGCGGCGGTGAGCGCGGCCACTTGGGCCGTGGTCAGCGCAGCGATCTGCGCGGTGCTCATGGCACGCACAGCGGCGGTGCTGAGTGCGGCCAGGTCAGCTGTCTCCAGCGCCGCCACTTGCTCTGTGGTCAGGGCGGCCGCTTGGGCGCCCCGCAAAGCAGAAAAGTGTGCGGTGCCGAGGGCGTTCAGGTCATCGGTGACCATGCCGGCCATCTGGTCGGTGGTCAGACCCGCGACCTGGGTGTTGGTCATGGCCGCAAACTGGGCCGTGCTCAGGGCATTGAGCTGCGCGGTGTTCAGTGCACCCAGTTGACCCGTGCTCAGGGCCGCCAGATCAGCGGTTTCCAGCGCAGCGACTTGGTCACTGGACAAGGCGGCCACTTGGGCGGTGGTCAGCGCTGTGGCCTGAACTGTGGTCAGGGCACGAATTTGGTCGGTGGTGAGCGCGGCCACTTGCTCGGTGCGCAGGGTCATCAGCTGCGCCGTACCGATGGCGGCCGTCTGGCCGGTGGTCAGCGCAGGGACTTGGTCCGTGGTCAAGGCACGCAACTGGCTGCTGGACAGTGCCCGCAAGTCCAGGGTCTCAATGGCCTGGATCTGGGTGGTGGTCAGCGCGGCAACTTGGGCGGTGCCCAAAGCGGCAGCTTGGGCCGTGCTGAGGGCGGCGATCTGTGCCGTACCCAGAGCCGCCAAGGTACCGGTTTGCAGCACCGCAACGTTGGCCGTGTTCAGAGCGGCGAGGTCGGCGGTTTGCAAGCCCACGACTTGGTCGGTGGTGAGCGCTGCGGCCTGTACCGTGGTCAGCATGGACCATTGGCCGGTGGTCAGTGCGCTGATGGCGTCGGTGGTCAGCGCCGCGAACTGGGGGCCACTCATGGCGCGCAGCGCCAGATTGCTCATCGCGGCGACATCAGCGGTCTCCAGTGCGGCGATCTGCGCTGTGGTCAAGGCGGCAGCTTGAGCGGCCGTGAGCGACGCAAACTGAGCGGTGCTCAGTGCATTCAAAGTCTCTGTGGTCAGGCCGGCAATTTGGTCGGTGCCGAGCGCCACCACTTGCGTGGCCGTCAATGCGGCCACTTGGGTGCTGCCCAGGGCATTGAGCTGGTCGGTCGACAAGGCCCGCACTTGGCCGGTGGTCAGGGCGCGCAGGTCGGTGGTTTCCAGGGCGGCCATCTGGCCAGTGGTCAGCGCCGCCACTTGGGCGGTGGTGAGGTTGGCAAACTGCGCCGTCGAGAGGGCTTGCAGGTCGGCGGTCTCCATCGCGGCCAGCTGGGCGGTGGTCATGCCACGCAGTTGTGCCGTGGTCAAGGCGGCAGCCTGGGCGGTGCTGAGTGCAGCCACTTCATCGGTGTCGAGCGCGGCTACTTGGGCCGTCGTCAATGCAGCGACTTGGCCGGTACGCAGCGCAGCAATGCCCGCAGTGCCCATGGCGGTCAGCGCTTCTGTGCTGATCGCGCGCAGTGCGGCCGTGCCCAAGGCGGCAATCGACGCTGTCTCCAAGGTGGAGGTCTGGGCCGAGCCCAAGGCCGCAGCTTGGGCCGTGGTCAAGGCGGCCACCTGAGCGGTACTCAGGGCATTCAGTCTTGTGCTGTCCAAACCGGCCACTTGCGCCGTGCTCAAACCTTGCACTTGAGCCGTGGTCAAGGCGCTGACACCATCAGTGGTCAGGGCATTGAGTTGTGCGGTGTTCAGGCCTGACAGTGCGCGGGTGGTCATGGCCCGCAGATCGGCCGTTTCCAGGGCGGCCATTTGCGCGGTGGTCAAGGCCGCCGCTTTGGTGTTGGTGAGCGAGGCGAACTGGGCCGTGGTCAGGGCTTGCAGGTCTTCCGTGGTCAGGCCCGCCATTTGGGCGGTGCTCAAGGCATTGATCTGGGCGGTGGTCAGGCCCGCGATCTGGGCGCTGTCCAGGGCCGCCAGTTGCGCGGTGGACAGCGCGGCAATGGCCGAGGTCTTGAGGGCGTTGAGCTGGGCCGTGCTGAGTGCGCCCATTTGGTCGGTGGTCAGCGCGGCGGCTTGGGCCGAGGACAAGGCTTGGGTCTGGGGCACTGTCAGCGCTGCCACGGCTGCGGAGGACAGCGCAGCGACCTGCCCTGTGCCCATGGCCAGCAAGGCGCCAGTGCTGAGGGCGCGCACGTCCGCCGTCTCCAGCGCATTGACTTGGGCGGTGGTCAGGCCCGCAATCTGTGCGGTGGTCAGGTTGGACACCTGCGCGGTGGTCAAGGCCTGCACGCTGGCGGTGGACAGCGCAGCGATGGAGGCACTGCTCATCGCCCGCAAGGTGGTGACTTGCAGTGCAGCGACGTCGGCCGTCTCTAGCGCGGCCACTTGGGCCGTTGTGAGCGCAGCAGCCTGGGCTGAGCTGAGCACGGCGAACTGCGCGGTGCTCATGGCATTGAGGCTGTCCGTGGTCAGCGCCGACAGTTGCGCGGTGGTGAACTTGCTGACCTGGGTGTTGTTAAACGCCGCCATCTGCGTGCTGTCCAAGGCATTGAGCTGCGCCGTGGTCAGGGCCGCAATGCCAGCCGTCGTGATGGCGCGCAGGTCGGCGGTCTCCATGGCCGCGATCTGTGTGGTCGACAGGACGGCGATGTTTTGCGCGGGGATGGCAGCCACCTGGGAGGTGGTCAGCGCGGCAATCTGCGCTGTCGTGAACGCCGCCCAGTCCTCGGTAGTGAGGCGTGCAATCGTGGCCGTGGAGAGGGCCGCGATTTGGGCAGTGGTCAGGCTGGTAATGATGGTCGCCATGCGCGAAGCTCCGAGAATCTGATGTGCCCCATCCAACATGGATGGAGGCTCTAGACCGGAGATCGACGCTGCGGCAAAACCTTATGGGGTCGCCACGGCCCTTTTACCCGGTCCGTCGTACGGGACTTCGGCGGGGCCGCTACTGACTTGAGAATGAAATTTGAATTGGCGGCCTAAAAGGCCCTGTTCGTGACATGTGTCCCGAACATTCAAGGTGGGGTCTCGGCAGCGCCTGGACGCTGCTCCAGCAGGCTTAAAACATCGGAATGGAACTCACGACGATAAAGAATCCACACCACAGACGCGGTGGCGACCATACAAGCCCAAGGCGAGAAGAACCAAGCGATGGCGGCGAAGGACATGTAGCAGGCACGCAAGCCGTCATTGAAGGTTTCTGCCGCCAGGCCCATCACGCCGCCCGCCCGGTCGGCAAAGGCTTGCCGAGTGGCATCGTCCCAGGCTTCAGAATGTTGAGGCGCTGCACCCAGTAACAGCGCGCCAAAGGTGTACTGGCGCATGCTCCAGGTGAAGCGGAAAAAGGCAAACACAAAAATGCCGGTCAGCAGCACCAGCTTGAGCTCAAACACCAAGGCCGTGGTGCGGGCCGCAAAGGGCAGGTCTTGCACCAGGGTGACGGTCTTGTCCCCGGAGGCCAACGCGGCCAGCAAGCCCCCCAAGATCAGGATGGAGGTCGAGGCAAAAAAGGACGGGCTGGTGGAGAGGTTCTGCACCACCACGCCGTCGAGCACTCGGTTGTCGCGAAAGGTGGCGCGCCACATCCAGAGGTGGCGCTCGCGGTTGGTGGCCACCAAGATGGACGGATGGGTGGCCGCGCGACGCCGTGCAAACCAGACATAACCGCCCCAACCCGCGAAAAAGCCAGCCAAGGCCAGCCAGTCCAACAAGGGCAAGGCGCTCAGAACGTGAAAACTCAGTGTCATGCCTGGGACTGTAGCGGCTTCAGCCAGCCACCCGCCTCAGTGCGCCAGATCAAACACCAGCACCTCAGCAGCCTGCCCTTGGCTCAGGCGCAGCTGCGTCTCGCTTTCTAGGGTGGCAGCGTCGCCCGCCAACAAGCGGTGGCCGTTGACCTCTAACTGGCCTCGCACCAAGAACACATAGCTCAGGCGTGCGGGGTCCAAGGGCTGGATGGCCGTCTCGTCGCCGTCAAAACGGCCCAGGCTCAGGCGGGCATCTGCGTTCAGGTCGATGGCGCCGTCGGCCCCGCCGGGCTGGGCCACCACTTGCAGGCGGCCACGCTGGGTGGCCGGGTCAAAGGCCTTTTGTTCGTAGCCCGGCGTCAGACCTTCAGCGCGGGGCAACAGCCAAATCTGCAAGAAGTGGGTATGGCCGCTTTGGCTGTGATTGAACTCGCTGTGGCGAACGCCCGTGCCGGCCGTCATGCGTTGCACCTCATCAGGGCGGATGACGGTGCCGTTGCCCATGCTGTCTTTGTGGGCCAGCTCGCCCGACAGCACCACGCTGACGATCTCCATGTCGCGGTGACCATGGGTGCCAAAGCCAGTGCCCGGGGCGATGCGGTCTTCATTGATGACCCGCAGGTTGCCCACGCCCATGTGGGCGGGGTCGTAGTACTCAGCAAACGAGAAACTGTGCTGGCTGTGCAGCCAGCCATGGTCGGCCAAACCTCGGTCTTCAGAGCGGCGCAGGGTGATCATGGTGTGAAGCTCGCATTTCCAAGAGAGTGATGCAGCCAATGTAGAAGCAAGCCCCAGGCGCAGGGGCGGAGCCTGTTGAAGCCTTAATTCAAATAACATGAAGCATCCCTGCACTTGAGACCCGCCTGTGGACCAACGCAACGCCCTGACCCCCGACGCCCTGACCATGATGGACACCATCGCGCGGACTGGCAGTTTTGCCGCCGCCGCCCGAGAGCTGGGCAAGGTGCCTTCGGCCCTGACCTACAGCGTGCGCCAATTGGAGGACGCGCTGGACGTGCTGCTGTTTGACCGCCGCTCACGCCAAGCCAAGCTGACGGCAGCTGGGGAAGAGTTGGTCAGCGAAGGCCGCCGCTTGCTGGCAGAGATGGACGCCGTGGCCAACCGGGTGCGCCGCGTCTCCACGGGCTGGGAGGCGCAACTGACCATCGCCATCGATGGCGTGATCAACCGCCCCACCGTGCTGGAGCTGTGCGAAGCCTTTTACGGCCTGCGCCCGCCCGGCCATGAAGCCAGCGGCCCGGGCACCCGCCTGCGCCTGCGCACCGAGGTGCTGGCCGGTACCTGGGAGGCCTTGATCTCGGGCCAAGCCGACTTGGCGGTGGGCGTGCCCTTTGAAACCGCCCCCACCACCGGCATTGAGTGCCAACCCTTGGGCGAGCTGAACTTTGTCTTTGCGATGGCGCCGCACCACCCACTGGCCGCCCTGCCCGGCCCCTTGAGTGATGCCGACATCGTGCACCACCGGGCCGTGGCCGTAGCGGACTCGGCCCAGCGCTTGTCCCCCATGACGGTGAACCTGCTGCCCGGCCAAGACGTGCTGACCGTGCCCACCATGCAGGCCAAGATTGAAGCGCAGCTGCGGGGCCTGGGTTGCGGCTTTTTGCCCGAGCCCTTGGTATGCGACCTGGTGCGCGCCGGGCGCCTGGTGGTGCAATCTGTGCAGCGGCCGCGCCGCAATGCCAAGCTGGGCTATGCCTGGCGCACGGCCTCGGTGAGTGCGCCGCGCAAGGCCCCGCAAGGCCTGGCCCTGCAATGGTGGCTAGGCCAGCTGCAAAGCCCCGCCACGCGGCGCTCGCTGCTGCAACGCGCCAGCGGCATGCAAGGCTTGCACACGGACGTGGATTGATGAGGCCGCGGGGTCGATTTGCACCCTCGCCCACCGGCCCGCTGCATAAGGGCTCGCTGGTGGCGGCCCTGGCCAGTTGGCTAGACGCCCGCGCTCAGGGTGGGCAATGGCTGGTGCGCATTGAAGACGTGGACACGCCCCGCTGCGTGCCGGGGGCCGCCGAGCACATCTTGCAGCAGTTGGCCCGCTGTGGCCTGCTCCCTGATGAGCCGCCGCTGTGGCAATCCACCAGGCACGAGGCCTACGCGCAGGCCCTGGCGCAGTTGGTGCAATCCGGCCTGGCCTACCCTTGCAGTTGCAGCAGGCAGGACATAGCCCGAGCCTTGGCCGCCCAGGGGCTTGAACATCAGCGGCATGGCGAGCGAGTCTATCCGGGCACCTGCCGCCAGGGCTTGCAGGGTGGCCAGCCCCGCGCTTGGCGGCTGCGTACCGACCTGCACCCGACACTGAGCACGCCGCTGTACTGGCACGACCGTCGGCTTGGGGCCCAACACCAATGTGTCAGCACCGCCGTGGGTGACTTTGTGCTGAAGCGGGCCGATGGGCTGTGGGCCTATCAATTGGCGGTGGTGGTGGACGATGCGGCGCAAGGCATCACCCACATCGTCCGTGGAGAAGACTTGGCCGACAACACCGCGCGGCAGATCGGCTTGCAGCAGTGCTTAGGCATGCCGACGCCCCAATACTTGCATACGCCCTTGGTGCTGGCAGCTGACGGGCATAAGCTCTCCAAGCAGAACGGTGCGGCCGAATTGGACCTCTCTGATCCTTTGGCCGCCTTGCACAGCGCGGCAGCAGCCTTGGGGCTGCCGCCACAGCCTAGCGCATCCACGGCCAACTCCTTGGCGGATTGGCTGGCCTGGGCCGTCAGCGCTTGGGCCAATCTTTATGTTCGACGGTGACAATGCTGAAGCGTGTGCGCCGCACACTTTGCCCAGCAGCCCGAGACGGTGATTGATCGATGTTTGACTTCAACGCGTTCTTTGCTTTCGCCCCTCATTGGGACGGTCAGGGCTTTTTGCGCTCTGCTTTTTTTGGGGCCTGGGCCAGCTTGTCGGGCCTGAGCTTCGGGGTGCAACTTGCCGTGGGCTTGGCCACGCTGGCGGGCGGCATTGCGCTGATTCGGGCCTATCGGGCCAAACGTCTGGCCATGGCCGGAGTCAGCCGCGTAGAGTCGTCCTTTGTGCGGCATTTGGCGGGGTGGTATCTGGTGACCGCGACCCTGTGGGTCGAAACCTGGATAGCCAGCAGCCTGTTGGGTCAGCAGGCTGCTGCCCCGGTGCTGCTGGGTCTGGCCAACGGGGGCTTGGTGTTGTGCGCCATCAAGACCGGCAGCTGGGTGTTCCGCATGTTGATGCAGCCCCACGACCTGCTGAAGTTCTCACTCTGGTGCATCGAGTGGTTCTTGATTGCCTCGGTGGTGTTGTCCTTTTTGGGCCTCTATTCACCCATGGTTGGGCTCATCGAAGCCATCCACTTTTCGGTTGGCGACCAGGTGTTCAAGGGCAAGAACATCGTCGAAGGTATTTTGATGGCGGCGATTGCTTTCACCTTAGCCGCCCAGTTGGCGCGCTTGCTGGAGCTGTGGCTCAACCGCTATGCCGAGCGAAAGAGCCTGCATCACAACGACGCCCTGTTCTTGAGCCGCATCTTCGGCACCTTGCTGTTTGTGGGCACCACCATCGGGGTGTTGACCCAATCGGGCATTGAAGGGGGCACCTTGGCCGCCTTTGCCAGCGCGCTGGGCATTGGCTTGGGTTTTGGCCTGCAGCAAGTGGTGATGAACTTCTTCAGCGGCCTCAACATCTTGATGGAACGCACCATCAAGCTGGGGGACTTCATCACCATCGACAAGGTGACGGGGCGGGTCATCGACTTGAACCGCCAGTCCATCGTCATCCGCGACGGCGACGGCACCGAAAGCCTGATCCCCAACTCCAGCATCACGCGCGGGACTTTGCAGAACCACACGCTGAGTAACCCAGACTTTCGGGTGTCGTTCAATCTGGAGCTGGCCAGCATTGAGAACTTCAATCAGGCGCGCAGCATCATCTTGGGTGTGCTGGACATCCACCCTCGAGTACTGAACAACCAGCCCAAGAGTGTGTTGATCACCGGCCTCAAAGAAAACTGCGTCACCCTGGAGGTCAGCCTGTGGATCAACGACTTGGACAAAGGGCGTAAGTCTTTGATCTCAGAGCTGTTGGTCGGCATTGGCATGGGCTTGCGCGAAGCCAATATTCGTTTGAATCACAAGGAAGACTGAGCGCCTGGTTCGGTCGGTGGCATGATGCCGGGCTTTCGACCCTCATCCCCCACCTGAACAGGACTCCTCATGAGCACCCCCAGCACGGGCCTGCAGATCGACGACGTGGTCGTCGGCAGCGGCCCCACCGCCCAAGCGGGCCAGACCGTCACCGTCCATTACACCGGCTGGCTGCATGATGCCGCCGCCCCCGGCCAGCGCGGCAGCAAGTTTGACTCCAGCAAAGACCACGGCGAGCCCTTCGAGTTTGATCTCGGCGCTGGCATGGTCATCCCCGGCTGGGACGAAGGTGTGCAAGGCATGAAGGTGGGCGGCACGCGCGTGCTGACCATCTCGCCCGAGCTGGCCTATGGCGCCCAAGGCGCTGGTGGTGTGATCCCGCCCAACGCCACGCTGGTGTTTGAGGTGGAGTTGCTGCCCACGCCCGAGCGGCCCCAACTGCAGATGACCGATGTGGTGGAAGGCTCCGGCGCCGTGGCCCGCGAAGGCCACTCGGTGACCGTGCACTACACCGGCTGGTTATTCGATGAAGCCGCCCCGCAACAGCGTGGCCGCAAGTTCGACTCCAGCAAAGACCGCAACCGCCCCTTTGAGTTCGACCTCGGCGCCGGCATGGTGATCCGCGGCTGGGACGAGGGCGTTCAAGGCATGAAGGTGGGCGGCACCCGCGTGCTGGTCATCCCGGCTCACCTGGGTTATGGCTCGCGCGGCGCCGGTGGCGTGATTCCGCCCGATGCAACTCTGGTGTTTGAAGTGGAACTGCTCGGCGTTTAAAGCGGTGCCGCCGGGGGCTTGCAGCCGAGCACCTGCCCCTGGCCCTTTAGGAAGCCGCGACGCACCGCGCCAGCGGCAATGGCGGCCGCCACCTTGGCGGATTGGCGCTCTGCCCCACTGAGCTTGCGCAGCCAGCCCCGGAAGGGAATGGCGCCTTCCACCGCGCCCTTCACGGCGCCCGTGGCGGCGTTGCCCACCGCACCAACACCACGCTCCAGCGCGCTGGGGTTTTGTGGGCTGTGGGGCACATCCAGATCTGGCCCCAGCGCCTCATTCAGCGCGTTGATCTCAGCGGCCAGGCCTTCACAGGACAAAGCGGCCTGGATGGCATAGGGCGCACGCACTGCGTCTTGCAGCACGACCGGGATCTCCACCTTCACCACATTCAGATCGCTCAACGGTGTGGTGGCAATTTGCGCCACTTTGTCTTGGCCTGTAGGCGCTGTGCCGTTGGGGGCGCTGGTTTGGCAGCCCACCAAGCCCCAGGCCAAGCCTAGACAGCACAACAGAGGATAGGCGGAGGGAATGCGTGGGGTCATATTGGCCTGTCTGCCCTTAGGCATTGTCACAAACTCGGTCTTGAGCTGCATTGCGCCAGCTTCGTTGTTGTATTCAGAGCCGCACTTCAGCCAAGCAGGCAAGGGCATGATGAGCACCAAAGTCAAAAAGCCATTCTCGCCGCTGGGCCACCGCAGGCATCAGACATTGAGGAAGTGCGTTCGGTAGTGGATCAGCTCGTCAATGGACTCGTTGATGTCCGCCAAGGCCGTGTGGGCCTGGGCCTTCTTGAAACCTTCGGTGGCGACAGGCTTCCAGCGCTTGGCCAGCTCTTTGAGCGTGCTGACATCGAGGTTGCGATAGTGGAAGTAGGCTTCCAGACCGCGCATATAGTTGGCCAAGAAGCGGCGGTCTTGGCAAATCGTGTTGCCACACATGGGGCTCTTGCCCTTGGGCACGTACTCAGCCAAGAACTCGATCACGCTGGCCTCGGCATCGGCCTCGGTCACCTCTGAGGCTTTAACCCGGTCGATCAGGCCGCTCTTGCCGTGCGTGCCTTTGTTCCAGTTGTCCATGGCGTCGAGCACGGCGTCGGTTTGGTGAATGGCGAACACCGGCCCTTCGACCCGAACGGTGAGATGCGGGTCTGTCACCACCACCGCAATCTCGATGATGCGGTCTGACTCGGGCTTCAAGCCGGTCATCTCCAAGTCAATCCAAATCAGGTTGTGTTCGCTCTTGGCCAGTATCGGGGCGGTGGTGCTCATGGGTTCTCTCGCGTCTCTGTGATCCGGCCATTCTCCAACAACTACACTTGAGCCCATGTCTTCCATGATCGTGACCTGGGCCTTTTGTGCCGCTGTGCTGGCCTCATTGGCCACCAAATTCTGGCTGGCCTCGCGCCAAATGCGGCATGTGCATGCCCACCGTAGCAGCGTGCCGCCCGCCTTTGCGGGGCAAATCAGCCTACCGGCCCACCAAAAGGCGGCGGACTACACCGTGGTGCGCAGCCAGTTTGGCCTCTTGACCGAGGCCTTTGGTGCCGCCGTGCTGCTGGGCTGGACGCTGCTGGGTGGCTTGGACGCATTGAACACCTGGGTGTATGGCCTGGTGCAGCCGGCCTGGGGTGAGATGGCCTATCAACTGGCCTTGTTCGGCCTGTTCAGCCTGATCGGTGGGGCGCTGGATCTGCCCTTTTCGCTCTGGCAGGTGTTCCGCATTGAGCAGCGCTTTGGCTTTAACCGCATGACCTTGAAGTTGTTTGTGGTGGACATGCTCAAGGGCAGCGTGGTGGGCATCGTGATTGGCGTACCGCTGTTGAGCGCGGTGCTGTGGCTGATGAACGCTGCGGGCAGCCTGTGGTGGCTGTGGGCCTGGGGCTTGTGGGCGGGTTTCATCTTGTTGATGCAACTGATCTATCCCACGCTGATCGCGCCCTTGTTCAACCGCTTTGCGCCACTCGAAGACCCCGCATTGACCAGCCGGGTCCAAGCCTTGATGCAACGCTGCGGCTTTAAGGCCCAGGGCTTTTTTGTGATGGACGGCAGCCGCCGATCCGCCCACGGCAACGCCTATTTCACGGGCCTGGGCCGCAGCAAGCGCGTGGTGTTTTACGACACCTTGCTGGCGCGCTTGCAGCCCACCGAGGTGGAGGCCGTGCTGGCCCATGAGCTGGGCCACTTTCACCACAAGCACGTGCTGCACAACCTCTTCACCATGCTGGGCGTGAGCCTGGCCGGCTTGGCCTTGCTGGGCTGGCTGAGCGGCCAAATGGGTTTCTACACAGGCCTGGGCGTGAGCCCCAATATCGGCTCGCCCTCGCATGCTTTGGCCTTGATTTTGTTTGGCATGGTGCTGCCGCCCTTCATGTTTTTCATCTCACCGCTGATGGCGCTGCGCTCGCGCAAAGCCGAGTTTGAGGCCGACGCCTATGCCAGCCAACATGCCGATGGCCAGGCCTTGAGCCAAGCACTGCTCAAGCTCTATGAAGACAATGCCAACACCTTGACACCGGACCCGCTCTACGTGCGCTTCTATTACTCGCACCCTGCCGCGTCAGAGCGCTTGGCCGCCTTGGCCGCACTCGGCGCCAGCCGCCCTGCGGCGCCCGGGCTGGCGGCATGAACAAGCACGCGCATTTGCAAGTGGCCTTGGTGGTGGGCGCACACGGCCGCCACGCGGTGATTGAAACCCCTGAAGGCCAGCGCTTGATGGCCCACCCGCGCGGCAAGAAAAGCGCCTGTGTGGTGGGCGACCGCGTGCGCTGGGCGGTGGCGGGCGACGAGGCGGTGGTGGAGGCCGTCGAGCCGCGTCGCAACCTGCTGATGCGCCAAGATGAATGGCGCACCAAGTCCTTTGCCGCCAACCTGGACCATCTTTTGTTCATGGTGGCGGGCGAGCCCATGTTCAGCGAGGCGCAACTGACCCGCGCTTTGATCGCCGCCGAAGACGCCCGCATTCCCACCACCCTGCTGCTGAACAAGGCCGACCTGCCCATTGCAGACGCAGCCCGCGAGCGACTGTTGCCCTACAAAGCCATGGGCCTGACGGTGCTGGAAACCTCGCTCAAACGCGACTTGGACGGCGCACGGGCCTTGCTCGGCCCCTGCTTGGCCGGCCGCACCACCTTGATCCTGGGTGCCAGCGGCATGGGCAAGAGCACCTTGATCAACCTGATGGTGCCCGCCGCCGCAGCCCAGGTGGGGGAGATTTCTCAAGCCTTGAACTCGGGCAAGCACACCACCACCACCTCGACTTGGTTTTGGCTGGATGGCCTCAGCGGCAGCGACACGCCGCAAGGCCAAGACGGCGCTCGCGCCGCCTTGATCGATTCACCGGGTTTTCAAGAGTTTGGGCTGATGCACATTTCGCCCCAGCAACTGCCCGAGTTGATGCCGGACTTTCGAGCGCATTTGGGCGATTGCCGCTTCTACAACTGTACCCATCGGCATGAGCCAGGCTGTGGTGTGCGTGCGGCAGCCCAGCGCGGCGAGATCAGCCCGTCCCGAGTGCGCCTCTATGAAGGCTTGTGGGAAGAGCTGGAAGCGAGGCAGCGCAAGGGTTGAATCAACCCAGCAAGTTGGCCAAGGTCAGCAAGGCCAGCAGCAGCATCCACAAGACCACGGAGCGCCAGACCAAGCCCACCACCGCGCCCAGATGGGCCAACTGCGGCGGCAGGCCCGGCGTGGAGCCGGTGGCTTCGCCCTCAGCGGCATCGACGCCGACCGTGAAGGACTTGGAGCGATCGGGCGTGACGCCCGGCGCACTGGCGCCCCCAAGCTGCACCCCTACCGCGCCAGCGGCGGCGGCCAGGATGATGCCTTCATTGGCATGCTTCCACAGCTCGGCGTCGCGCCGCCAGCCAGCCACGGCCTCTTCAAAATTGCCCACCACGGCAAAGCCGAATGCGGTCAGACGCGAGGGAATGTGGTCGATCAGGGCGAAGGCCTTTTGGGACAGATCGCGCAAGCCTTCATTGACGGCGACACCCAGACTCAGGCTCTTAAAGGCCCAGTAGCGGCTGCCGAACTCGGCCATGCGGTAGAGCACCGCACCTGCCGGCCCCAGGCCTAAGCCGGACAACACCACAAACCAGAAGAACACGCCAAACACATGGCGGTGCGCCGCCAGCAGCGAGTGCTCGATGACATGGCGCAGCAGTTCGGTGCGTGGCAGCTCCGAGGTATCCAGGTGGCGCCATTCGGCCAACAGGCTGCGGGCTTGGTCTTCATCGCCACGCTCAAGGGCGTCGCGAATGTCGGTGAAGTAATGGCTGAACTGGCGAAAGCCCAGGGTCAAGTAGAGCACCGCCACATCAAAGGCCAGCGTCAAGAAGAAGCTGACGTACTCTGAGAGTGCGAAGTGAATGGCCCAAGCGATCAGCGCTGGCACCAGCGCCGTGACGGCCCAGACGATGCGCGCGTGATGCGGCTGGCCTGCATCAAAGTTGCGCCCTGTCCATCGCACCCATGCCGTCAGGGAGTCGTGCACCCAATTGTCGCGCGGCAGGGGTTTCACCTGCTCCAACATCAGCGCAAAAAGTACGGCAAAGAAGCTCATCGCCCCGGATGATAACGAGGGAATCGTGTTGTCTTCATCCCGCGCTTGCAGGCTGCGGGGCATTGGCGCAAAGAGGCCACATTTTCAGGCGGGCTGGGCGTCGCCGAGCAGGTGATAGAAGTTGCGCAGCATGGACGCCGTGGCGCCCCAAATGAAGTAGCGCTGGGCTGCCGCATCGTGCCAAGGCATGGAGAGGTACTGACGCTTGTGGCCCTGCCATTCATGCTCATGCCATTGGTGGTGCGCCGGGTTCATCAGGTGGCTGAGCGGCACTTCAAAAACGTCTGCCACCTCGCCAGGGTCAGGCCGCCAAGGCAGCTCAGGCGGCAGCAGAGCCACCACGGGGGTGATGACGAAACCCGTCACCGTTTTGTAGGCGGGCATGCTGCCCAGCACCTCAGCCTGATGCGGCAAGAGGCCCACTTCTTCCTCGGCTTCACGCAGTGCGGTGGCCTGGGGTGAGTCGTCATGGGGCTCTCGCTTGCCTCCGGGGAAGCTGATCTGCCCGGCATGGTGCTTGAGATGCGCGGTGCGCCGCGTCAGCACCACGCTGCTGATCTGCCCTTCGCGGACCACCAAGGGCAGCAGCACCGCCGCCTGCGCGGGTGGGCGATCGGGCTTGATATCCAGCCGAGCCGCATCACCTTGAATCACCGGCTGCCACTGCGCCGCCGCCAGCAGACGCTGACGCACCCAGCCTACCTGCAATGCAGGTGCAGCCAGTGGCGGGAGATGCCCATCCCGCCGAACCACGGGTGTTTTTTCGGGGTCAAAGCCGGGAATGCCTCGGCCGACAGGAACAGTGGTCATGATGGGCAGGATAAACGCAACAAAGCCGCTTCACCGTGAGATGAAGCGGCTTTGTCAGAAAAACCGGCAGCTCTGAGGAGATGCCAGCGGCCTGGATCAGGCCAGCTTTTCTTTGATTCGAGCCGACTTGCCCGAACGCTGACGCAGGTAGTACAGCTTGGCGCGACGGACATCGCCGCGACGCTTGACTTCGATCGACGAGATCAGCGGGCTGTACAGCTGGAACGTACGCTCCACGCCTTCGCCGCTAGAGATCTTGCGCACGATGAAGCTGCTGTTCAGGCCGCGGTTGCGCTTGGCAATCACGACGCCTTCATAGGCCTGCACACGCTTACGGGTGCCTTCAACGACGTTGACGCTGACGATCACGGTGTCGCCAGGAGCGAATGCCGGAATGGTCTTGTTCAGGCGAGCAATTTCTTCTTGCTCAAGGGTTTGGATCAGGTCCACAGGGTTCTCCAAAAAGATCGTGCCGACGCGGGTTTGAAATGGATGAGCGATGGTCTCAAAGACCTCACTCTGCCCGGCAGAGGATCGAAAAGCTGATGATTATAGCGCGAGAGTCGCCAAATAGCGCTCATCGGCTTTTGAAAGCCGCCCAGCCGCCCGGGCTGAGGCAATCAGATCAGGCCGGCGCTGGGCTGTGAGGCTCAGCGAGCGCTCGCGGCGCCAGCGGGCGATGTCGGCATGGTGGCCAGACAACAGCACCGGCGGCACCGGCTGCTCACCTTCGGGCAAAGGCAGCACTTCAGGACGGCTGTAATGCGGGCAGTCGAGCAGCCCGTCTTCGAAGCTGTCTTGCTCGTGTGAGCGAGCGTCGCTGAGCACGCCTGTCTGCAATCGGGCAATGCCATCCAGCAAAGCCAGCGCGGGCAACTCACCGCCTGACAGTACAAAGTCACCCAGGCTCAGCTCCAGGTCGACCTCGCGGTCCAAGACGCGCTGATCAATGCCCTCATAGCGGCCGCACAGCAAGGTCGCACCAGGCCCTTGGGCCAGTTCGCGAAGCAGGGCTTGATTGATGGGCTGGCCGGTTGGGCTGAAGTGAATGACGGGGCCTGATGTGGCACCCGCCTCCGCGCGCGAAGAGCGCACCGCGCCCAGGGCTTTGAGCAAAGGCTCGGCCAGCATGACCATGCCTGGGCCGCCGCCATAGGGGCGGTCGTCGACACGGCGGTAGTTGTCGCTGGCGAAATCTCGCAGCGGCCACATGCGCACATCGACTTGCCCCGACTCAAAGGCACGCCGGGTCACACCCACGGTCATGAAGGGGGCAAACAACTCAGGGAAGAGTGTGATCACGTCAAAGCGCATGGCACCCTCCAGGGCGTGCGCGCGGCCAAGGACGGCAGCGCTCAGTAATCCAGACCCCAGTCGACGGTGATGCGCTTGTGCTCCATCTCGACCTTGTCCACAAAGGCAGCCACAAAGGGGATCAGGCGCTCGGCATCGTCGGGCTTGGCGTCAGGCGTCGCATCAGGCTTGCGGATGCGCAGCACGCTGTGCGGGCCGGTATCCAGCAGGTCAATGACTTCACCCAGCAATTCGCCCTCGCGATTGAGCACGCTCAGGCCGATCAGGTCGACCCAATAAAACTCATCGGCACTGGCCGTGGGAAAGCTTTGGCGGGAGATGAACACCCGCACGCCCTTCAGGCTCTCTGCCGCGTTGCGGTCAGGAATTTCTTGGGCAGTGGCCACAATCACATCGCCCTGCTCGCGCGCAGTGGTGATCTTCAACAGCGGGGGCAGAGGCAACATCGCCTTGGCCGGCTTGGCCACCAAGGCAGGCTTGTTGGCCTGAGGCAGGGCTGGCTGCAGAAACCAACGCCGCGAGGAAAAAAGGGCCTGAGGATCGGCGGAAAAGGCTTGCACCTTGAACCCGCCTTTGATGCCCCAGGCGTCGATGATGCGACCGACTTCGACCGCGTCATCCGGCCATGCGAGAGCGTCTGTCACAAGAAGGAGTCCTCTTGAAACCGCGCACCGACCATGGCCTTAAAGACCATCAGGCAGCAGCCTTGGCCTTGGCTTCACCGACCAAACGCTTGACGGTGTCAGAGAGTTGAGCGCCAACGCCGCCCCAGTGGGTCACGCGGTCTTGGGCTACGCGCAGGCCTTCAACGCCTTCTTTGGCCATGGGGTTGTAGAAACCCAGGCGCTCGATGAAGCGGCCATCGCGGCGCTCACGGGAGTCAGCCACAACGATGTTGTAGAAAGGGCGCTTCTTGGAGCCGCCACGAGCCAAACGAATCACGACCATTTTGTCGTCCTTGAAATCATGGATTCGACCGCTGAACCAAGGAGACACCGCAAGGTCAGCCAGCCTGAAACCGGCCGCCACACAAGCAAACCGGCATGATCCAGCCCCGTAGATACGCCGCTGTGGGTGGATGGGTGCCTTGTCTATTGAAAGACGCCCCTGCCCTCAGTGACCGTGGCCGAAACATGAGATTATAGACGGTTGTTTGCACACCACCTAGCGCACATGTCCGAAACAGCCTTGTTGATCCGCCCGAGCACCGATGCCGACCTTGCCGCCATCACCGCCATCTATGCCGACAACGTACTGCATGGCACCGGCACCTTTGAGCTGGAGCCACCCGATGAGGCCGAGATGGCCCGCCGCAGAGGCGACGTGCTGAGCAAAGGCCTGCCCTGGCTGGTGGCCGAACGTGCGGGCGTCGTGCTGGGCTATGCCTATGCCAACCACTTCCGGCCCCGTTTGGCCTACCGTTTCTGCGTGGAGGACTCGATTTACCTGGGCCCGGATGCCAAGGGCCAAGGTGTAGGCACCTTGCTGTTGGCAGAACTGATTGCGCGCTGCACAGCGGCCGGTGCGCGCCAGATGGTGGCGGTCATTGGCGACAGCGCCAACTTGGGCTCGGTGGGCGTGCATCGCCGCCTGGGTTTTGAAGATGCAGGTGTGCTGAAGAGCGCTGGCTGGAAGTTCGACGCTTGGCGCGATGTGGTGCTGATGCAGCGCCCGCTGGGCCTGGGCGACAGCGAAGCTGCAAAGGATGCTGTATGAGCACGACCGCAAAATCCAAGACCTTGGCGACCTGGCTGGCCGTGCTGGGGGGCACCTTGGGCGCACACCGCTTCTATCTGCACGGGCTCAAAGACCCCTTCGCTTGGTTGCATCCGCTGCCTACCTTGATCGGCTTGGCCGGAGTGATCCGGATGCGTAACCTGGGCCAGGACGACACCGTTTCTTGGCTCTTGATCCCCATCTTCGGTGCCATGATCTCCGTGGCCATGTTCAGCGCAATCTTCATCGGCCTGACCAACGACGAGCGCTGGGCCCAGCGCTTTGGTGCGGGCCAGGCCCCTCAAAGCACTGGCTGGGGCCCGGTGATAGGCGTCGTCGTGGCCTTGTTCCTGGGTGCGGGGGCGCTGATGGGCAGCATTGCCTTCGGCGGCCAGAAGTTTTTTGAATGGCAGCAGGAGAAGGCGGCTGCTGCGGCAGCGGCAACGGCGCTTGACCCCAGCATGGAGAGGTTGAGCTGAGAACAGCACCGTGCTGAGCCAGTAGCACAGCCCCGCCACAAAGCCGAAGGCCGGGATGGTCAAGATCCAAGCCCAAACAATGTTGCTTGAGCGTCAACAGGCCCTCGCCTTCAGGCCCTAAAGATGAAGTACACCGCGCCGATCAAGCACAGGCCAGCCCACAGGTAGTCCAACTTCAAGGGTTGCCCCATGTAGAAGACCGCAAAGGGCACGAAGACGGCCAGCGTGATGACTTCTTGGGCGATCTTGAGCTGGGCCAAGCTGTAGCCTCCGGTGTAGCCAATGCGATTGGCAGGCACCTGCAACAGGTATTCAAACAGCGCGATGCCCCAGCTCACCAAGGCCGCCACCAGCCAAGGCTTGCTGGCTTGATGCTTGAGGTGGCCGTACCACGCAAAAGTCATGAACAGGTTGGACAAGACCAACAAGCCGAAGGTCTGCACGCTCAGTGGCAGTGCGCTGAAAAAGGCACTCATGAAGAGGCTCCTCTCAGGTCAAAGGGGCGATGGCTTGGTCTGCCGTGGTGGTGACCCAGGTGCTGACGGTGTCAGTGGGGCTCAGACCAGGAATCAGCAAGCCGGGCAGCAGGTCCTGCAAGGGCCGCAGCACAAAGGCACGCAAATGCATGCGCGGATGTGGCAGGGTCAGGCGCGGCGTGTGTAGTTGCAGCTCGCCCATCATCAGCACATCCAGGTCCAGTGTGCGCGGTGCGTTGGGATAAGGGCGCTCCCGGCCGTGCTGCAGCTCCAGCGCCTGCACGGCATCGAGCAGTTCCAACGCTTGGAGGCCGGTTTGCAGCCACGCGACGGCATTGATGAAGTCTGGACCTTGGGCCTGCCAAGGCGCACTGCGATAGAGCGGCGAGCAGGCCAAGAGCCGGGTTTGAGGCAAATGCCCCAGCGCTTGGGCGGCACTGCGAACAGCGCCCACGGCATCGCCTAAATTGGCCCCCAGGCCAATCAGCGCATGGTCAGGCGCCAGCGCCGCCATCACCGCCCTGCCCGCCCGCCGCTGGCGCGGCGCCACGCGCCCCAGACGGCTTGCGACGACGGCGGCGGCGTTTGCGCGGCGCCTCAGCGCCACCCGCGTCTGGCGCGCCATCATCGGCCTCCTCGTCGCCCTCTTGCTCGGCAGCGGCGTCGGCCGTGTCCTTGGGCGGGCGAGGCGCCGAGCGCGGCGCCGCACCGTCGGGCTTGGGGCCAGTGCGCTTGCTGCGCGCACCGGGGGCGCGGCTGCTCTCGCGGGCAGCCTCGACCAGGGCTTCACGCTCGGCGTCACTGCCCAAAGAGAAGTCTTCCCACCACTCAGCCAATTCGGGCGAGGCCTCGCCCACATCGGCGCGCAAGCGCAAAAAGTCGAAACCCGCCCGGAAGCGCGGCTGCTCGACCAAGGAGTAAGCGGAAGATCCGGTACGGCGGTCGAAGCGCGGCTGCATCATCCAGATCTCGCGCATATCAGCCGCCAACTTGCCGCGGCCGGAAATGTCGCCAATGCGCGCGTCAAACACGCTGTCAATGGCCTGCTGCAGCGCAGGCGTAGGGTGCTCGCCCTTGGCCTTCAGGTCGGCCCAGGCGTTTTGCACGTCGTGCCACAACATGCAGGCCAGCATGAAGCTGGGTGCCACAGGCTTGCCCTCGCCCACACGGCGGTCGGTGTCATTGAGGGCCAACTCGATGAACTTCTGGCGCGGGCCGCCTTCTTCGGTGCGACTGAAAACGGAATCGAGCACCGGGAAGATGCCGCGCTCCAAATCCTGGGCCTTGAGCTGTGCCAAGCTGGCCAGGGCATGGCCGGTTTGCAGCAGCTTCATCATCTCGTCAAACAGGCGAGAGGCCGGCACATTGGCCAGCAGAGCCGCTGTTTCACGCAATGGCTTCTGCGTTTTCGGCTCAATGGCAAAACCCAGCTTCGCCGCAAAACGGACCACGCGCAAGATGCGGACCGGGTCTTCGCGATAGCGGGTCAGCGGGTCGCCGATCATGCGCAGCAGCTTGGCTTTGGCGTCCTTCAAGCCACCGTGGTAGTCGACCACCGTTTGGGTGCGAGGGTCGTAATACATGGCGTTGACGGTGAAGTCGCGGCGCGCTGCGTCTTCGATCTGCGGGCCCCAGACGTTGTCGCGCAACACGCGCCCGCTGGCATCCACCACATGGCTTTTGTCGGCAATAGCGGCCTTGGAGGTCTTCTCGTTGCCCGGCACTTGCTCGGCGGCACTCGCGTCGAGGTAGGCCCGGAAGGTGGAGACTTCGATGACCTCGTGGTCGCGGCCACGGCCATGGATGACGTGAACAATGCGAAAGCGCCGCCCGATGATGAAAGCGCGGCGGAACAGGCCCTTGACCTGCTCCGGCGTGGCATTCGTGGCCACGTCAAAGTCTTTGGGGCGGCGATGCACCAGCAGGTCACGCACCGCACCACCCACCACATAGGCCTCATAGCCCGCGTCTTGCAAAGTGGTGACCACGCGAATGGCCCGCTCGTCGAGCAAGCTCGGGTCAATGCCATGTTCGGCCGGCCCAAACTCGACGCGTTTGCCCAGGGGAATGCGGGCGGCTTTGCCACTCTTGGGTTCTGAGGCGTCGCCGTCAGATTTGCCCAGCAGCTTGCTGATGAATTTGCGGATCATGTGTTGAAGAGGTTCAGGATGCGCCAGCCGCGTTCGCGGGCAATGGCTGCCAGTGCTGGGGTGGGGTTGGTGGCGATGGGCGTGCGCACACGCTCCAGCAGGGGCAGGTCGTTGGTGGAGTCGCTGTAGAACACCACGTCGTCGAAAGTTTCAAGGCTCAAGCCTTGCTCGGCCAGCCAGGCCTCTACGCGATCAATCTTGCCCGCCTGATACGTGGGAACGCCCTCAATGGCGCCGGTGACCCGGCCTTGGGCATCGCGCTGCAGGTTAACGGCCAAAATATGGGGAAGCTCAAAGGCGGCAGCAATCGGGCGAGTGACAAACTCGTTGGTGGCCGTCACCATGGCGCACAGGTGGCCGGCCTGCAGGTGCTGACGCACAAGTTGGCGCGCGCTGTCATGCATCATGGGCTCAATCACTTCGCGCATATAGCGCGCATGCGCAGCGGCGGCCTCCTCGGGCGGGCGGTCGCGCCACACCGAGGTGGCGAAGGCGATGTACTCGGCCAGGTCAAGACGCCCGGCTTGGTACTGGGCGTAGAACTCATCATTGCGCCGCTGCCACACCTCGGCATCGGCCCAGCCCAAGGTCACCATGAAGGCGCCAAAGGCATGGTCAGAATCGCCGGGCAGCAAGGTGCCGTCCAAATCAAAAAGTGCCAAGGTTTGGGCCATGCTCAACACATTCCTTCTTCAGCAACCATCTTCTTCAGCAGCGGCACGGTGACAGCCCGCTTTTCGGCCAGCGAGAAATGATCCAAGCGCTGCAGCAAGGCCATTTGCGACGACAAATCGCGCGAGAAGCGCGTCATCAAATGCTCCATCACCTCGTCCGATAACCACAGCCCACGGCGGTCGGCCTCGCGCCGCAAGGCTGAGCGCGTCGCAGCCTCGTCCAAGGGCTGCAGCGCATAGACCGGCCCCCATCCGAAGCGTGAGCGCAGGTCCTCGCGTACCGGCAAATCCACCGGTGGCAGGCTGCCCGAGCAGGCCATCTGAATGCCATGGGTGGCGGCCTCGACAAACAGCGTGAAGGCAGCGTGCTGACGCGCGGCGTCCAGTTGCTCTGCGCCTTCGATGACGATCAGCGTCCAGCCTTCATCAAAGGCCCATGGCAGCGGATCTTGCGCTTTAAACCAGCCGCAGCGACCGCCCTGGCTACGCACCTGGGCCGCCAGTGCCGACAACAAATGCGTCTTGCCCGAGCCCTCCGGCCCGTGCAGATACAGCGGCGCCGAGGGGGCGGACCAGTGACGCAGCGCAGCCACGGCCATCGCGTTATGGCCCGGCACAAAAGTCTCAAAGCTCGGCTCTGCGCCCAAGCCCATGTCCAGCGGCAGTTGTTTCATCCGCGGTACAGCTCGCTGTTCAGATAAGTCACCTTGACGCGGCGCAGCGCCACCAGCAGCACGGCCGACACCGGCAAGGCGATCAGCACGCCGACAAAGCCAAACAAGTGTCCGAAGGCCAGCAAGGCAAAAATCACGGCCAAGGGGCTCAGGCCAATGCGTTCGCCCACCAAACGTGGCGTCAACACAAAGCTCTCCAGCACCTGGCCCAGGCCGTAGATGACGGCGACCGCGCCCACACCCCACCAACCGGTGAACTGGAGCAAGCCAGCCAACAAGGCCAACACCGCACCTAGGCCAAAACCCAGGTAGGGGATGAAGATGGCCAGCCCGGTGAAGATGCCCACGGGCAGTGCCAACTCAAAACCAGCCATCCTCAGGGCCACGGTGTAATAGACCGCGAGCGCCAACATCACGGCCAACTGGCCCCGCAGATATTGGCCCAGCACGTCGTCGCACTCGGCCAAAAAGGCCTCAGTGCGGGCCTGAAAGCGTGGGGGCACAAAGCGGCGCAGCCGCTCCATGGTGTGGGACCAATCGAGCAGCAGGTAGAACAGCACCATCGGCACCAGCACCAAGTTGCCCAGCAGCGACAGCACCACGCTGCCGCCAATGCGGGCCGAACTGAGCAAGGTGGCCAGGCCATCTTCCAGGTTGCCATCAAAGAACTTCAGCGCCATGGCCTTGATGCCTGCGACGTCCAACTGGACTTGAATACCGAGTTGAGCCAGCACCGGCGTCAGGTGCTGATTCAGCCGTTCAGCCAAGAGCGGAATCTGCGCTTTGAGCAGCGGAATCTCTTTGGAGAGGATGGGAATGATGAGCAAGAACAGCGACAGCACGCCCAGCAGCGCCAGCAACACCACCAGCGTCACCGACAAGGTGCGCGGCAGGCGGCGCGCCACCAAGGCCTCGACCGCTGGGTGTAGGGCATAGGCCAGCACAGCGGCCACGATGAAGGGGGTCAACACCGGCGCCAACAGCCACACCACGCCCATGAGCGTGGCTGCAATCAGCAGCCAGCGGAACATTTGGCGCTGGTCAGGGGTAGGTGTCATGCAATCGAGAGGCGCCTAGGGGCGATGAAAAGGGTTTCAGGAACGCTGAGATTGTAGGTGCTGACCCTAGAGCCCTCGGGCGCATTAATGCAGCAAGGGCCGTGGACTGCTGCGCAATACGTCGAGGCGAGCTTGCAGCAAAGGCGCGTCGGCAGCATCGGGCCGTTGCGCCAAATATGCGCTCAAATCTGACTCTGCGGGTTCGTCCAGGCCCAACTCAGCCAACACCAAGCCACGGTCGCGCCGCTCTTCCCAGGCCTCGGGCAAGAGGGCCACCAGACGCTCTTGGATGGCCAGCAAGCGCGGCCAGTCTTGCCGTTCGCGATACAGGGCTTTGAGGTTGCCCAGCAGACGCGCCAGGATGTAGCGCGGCTCAGTAGACTGCAAAAACAGCCCCAGCGGCGCTTCAAAGTCGCCGACCAGGCCTTGGCGTTGGCGGAAGGGCTCCAGACGTTCTTCCAGGGCTTCACGGCTCAGGGAGCGGCCAGTGAAGGGGTCCATCACCACCTCCCCTGCAGGCAGCCGCAGCTTGACCAAAAAGTGGCCTGGAAATGACACCCCATAGGCCTTGAGCCCAATGTGCTGGGCCAATTCCATATAGAGCAAGGCCAGTGAAATGGGAATGCCGCGCCGGGTGCTCAAGACACGATGGATCAGGCTGTTCTCGGCGGCGTAGTAGTCATTGACATTACCCGAGAAGCCCAACTCCTTGAAGAAATAGCGGTTCAAGGCACGCAAACGCTGCACCGCCCCGGCGTCTTGGGGCAGCCGCAGCCGCAGGCGCTCAGCCAGGCCCTCCACCTCGGCCAACACCGCCTCGACATCCAGCACCGGGTCGTCGTCCAGGCCCACGGCGGCAGCGGCTTCCAGCAGCGGAAAGTGATCGTCCTCTGCCACCAAGGCAGCAAAGTACTCAAAAGCACTGGTCGACGCGGGAGCCCAACGCGAAGTCATGACTGCAAGTGTAGAGGCCCGCGCGCGAGCTTTCAGCCCCGGCGGACAAAACTGCGCAGATTCAGGCCTGTCATGCGCAAGACCGCAAAGTAGGCCGCAATGGCCGTCGCGATGATCAGCGCCAGCCAGCCCGCGCGTGCCAAGCGGTCAGCCTGCAGCGCAATCCAGTCGAACTGGGCCACGGCCCACCACAGGCCCGCCCCCATCAAACCATTGGCCAGCAGCAGGCGCAAGCCAAACACGCCCCAACCCGGCAGCGGCGCATACAAGCCCTGGCGGCGCAAGCCCATGAACAGCCACAGCGCATTCAAAGTGGCACCCAGGCCGATGGACAAGGCCAAGCCCGCATGGCCCAGCCAGGGCACAAAGGCAATGTTCATCAACTGCGTCGCCACCAGCACCACCATCGCAATGCGCACCGGCGTGCGCATGTCCTGCTTGGCAAAAAAGCCGGGCGCCAGCACTTTGACGCCCACAATCCCCATCAAACCCACGCCGTAGGACTGCAGGGCCAGAGCCGACATGGTCACCGCCTCGGCACTGAATTTGCCGTTGTGGAACAAGACCGCAATCAGAGGCTGGGCCATCAGCAGCAAGGCCACCGCACAGGGCAGCGCCAGCAGGGCGACCATGCGCAAGCCCCAATCCAGGTGGGCTGAATAGCCTTCGTGGTCACCCTTGGCCTGCAGGGCAGAAAGGCCCGGGATCAGCACCACGCCCAAGGCCACGCCCAAAATGGCAGTGGGCAATTCCATCAAACGGTCGGCATAGAACAACCAAGAGACAGCCCCTTCCCCCAGGTGCGAGGCAATCTGGGTGTTGATCAGCAGCGAGATCTGCGCCACCGACACTCCCAGCAAGGCAGGCCCCATCTGCGCCAGCACCCGACGAACACCCGGGTGGTGCCAAGCGGCACTGATGGCACGCCAGCTCAACCCAATGCGGGGCAAGCAGCCAATGCGGCGCAAAGCCGGAATCTGGA
Organism: Ideonella sp.; assembly: GCF_044358605.1. Lineage (GTDB taxonomy): Bacteria > Pseudomonadota > Gammaproteobacteria > Burkholderiales > Burkholderiaceae_C > Ideonella. The sequence goes on along the minus strand of NZ_JBIKNQ010000022.1, from coordinate 35,133 downwards.
TACCCAACTGCAGCGCACCGCCTATCAAGACCCCCGCCGACAAGGCATGAATCGGCGCAAAGCCATAGCGCTGCAGCAGCGGTGCTATCCAGAGCGATGCGCCGATCATGGCCACGTTCAACAAGACGGGTGTGGCCGCAGGCACGGCAAACTTCTTCCAGGTGTTCAACACCCCCGCAGAGAGAGCCACCAGCGACATGAACCCGATGTAGGGGAACATCCAGCGGGTCATCAGCACCGCCAAGTCCATCTCTTTAAGCCCTGCCCCGAACATCCACACGATGATGGGCGCCCCCGCCACACCCAGCACACAGGTCGCCAGCAGGCACCAAAACAGCACGGTGGCCACGGCGTCGATCAAGCTGCGGGTGACTTCGTCGCCCTCACTCGCCCGAGTGGCCGCCAGCAGCGGCACAAAGGCAGCCGAAAAGGCGCCTTCGCCAAACAAACGCCGCAGCAAATTGGGAATGCGAAAAGCAACGTTGAAGGCGTCGGTGATCGCCGAGGCACCAAATGCTGCAGCAATGAGCTGGTCACGCACCAAGCCCGTGATGCGGGACAACATGGTCCAGAGTGAAACGGTCGAAGCGGCCTTGAGCAGATTCATATATAGGCCGCGCGGCAGCGCACAGCGAAACGGAAGCAGGGCGAAACGGGCGCGCAAGAGGCTGCACGCCAGGAGCGACTGATTATAGAAAGCGTTACTTGGACACCGGCCAGTTGCACAGCTTGGCCAAATTCCTCGGCTGAGGAGGTCGGTAACTCTAGAGCACCGGCTCAGGGCCGGATTGCCAAGTTATTGAAATAACTGCTATACTCGACAGTCTTTACCACCTGGACAACCATACAGTATGGCCACCTCTTCCAAAGCCAAGAAGCGCACAGTGCGCCTGGCCTCGGGCCGCAAGCGCGCCCGCCAGGACGTCAAATTGAACGAAGCGAACTCTTCGCTGCGCTCCAAGTTCCGCACCTCCATCAAGAACGTGCTCAAGGCCGTCGCCAAGGGTGACAAGTCTGTTGCAGCTGAAATGTTCAAGACAGCCCAAGGCGTGATCGATTCGATCGCTGACAAGGGCATCTTCCACAAGAACAAGGCAGCACGCCACAAGAGCCGCCTGTCGGCCAAAGTTAAGGCGCTCGCCGCCTAATCGAAACCCCCAGGTGGAAAGAGAAAGGCCCTGCACAGCGGGGCCTTTTCATTTCTGAGTTCCTGAGTTCTGTACTCAATGAGCCGGGAGGCTCAAGAACTAGGCTGCTCCGGCAAGTAGCAGGCCTCCACCACTTGCAGGCCGTTGTCGCGGGCAAAGTTCATCACAAAGTCCCAGGCCATGGGCTCAATGCCCTTGAGCGCCTCGTTGACGATGACGCACTTCACGCCATTGATGACACGGGGTACGCAGTAAGGCGAGTAGCCAATGTAGGCGCCGATGCCACCTTGTGTGCCGCCGGGGCGAAAGCACGACATGGCACCCGCCAAGCGCTCCGCCCAATCGCTGGGTCGGAAGGTTCGGCCATCCTGGGTGATTCCCTGGATAAAGAGTTCGCTGGGCTTGGACACTGACTTGTGGTTCGAGTTGACAGGTACGGGCGCGGATACTACCGATAAAAGCTGGCATGGCGCTGTCGCCTGATGCGCATGGGTGGCGCAGGGTGACGGTGTCGCTATTGTGCCTTGGAGTTGTTGCACCGCAGCAAGCATGGAGATCATTCAAGGTGACCGAAGCCTTGCTCTTCGGCCGCACAGGGCACCGCTTTAGAATCAAAGCGTGGGCTGGTGCGACTTTCGGCCTGTTCGGCTTGAGAAAACGCACCCGCCCATTGCTTTTTTGTCGCCCACTTCTTTCCTCAACTTTTTGGAGATCGTTAATGTCTACCGACATGTCCCACGTGATGAACACTTATGGTCGCCTCCCCATTGCGCTGTCGCATGGCTTGGGCTGCCGAGTGTGGGACACCGAGGGCCGACGTTACTTGGACGCCTTGGGCGGCATTGCCGTCAACACCCTGGGCCATGCCCACCCTAAGCTGGTGGCGGCCTTGCAGGCGCAGGTCGGGCAGATGATCCACTGCTCCAACTACTACCAAAGCCCGCTGCAAGAGCAGCTGGCCGCCAAGCTCTGCGAGCTGTCTGGCCTGGAGGCCGTATTCTTCTGCAACTCAGGACTAGAGGCCAATGAAGCCGCCCTGAAGATCGCCCGCAAGGCCGGGCATGACCGTGGAATTGATCGCCCGGAAGTCATGGTGTTTGAGAAAGCCTTCCATGGCCGCTCTATCGCCACACTGTCGGCCACCGCCAACCCCAAGGTGCAAGCGGGTTTTGGCCCCTTGGTCGAGGGCTTTGTGCGCGTGCCGCTGAACGATCTTGAAGCCGTGCGCCAAGCCATTGCCAGCCACCCCAATTTAACCGCCATCTTCTTGGAGACCATTCAAGGCGAAGGCGGCGTGGTGCCGGCTCGCATCGAGTTTTTGCAGGGCTTGCGCGCCTTGTGCGATGCGCACAACCTGCTGCTGATGCTCGATGAAGTGCAATGCGGCATCGGCCGCACCGGCCAATGGTTTGCCCACCAGTGGGCCGGCATCAAGCCGGACGTGATGCCCCTGGCCAAGGGCCTGGGCTCGGGCGTGCCCATCGGCGCGGTGGTGGTGGGCCCCAAGGCCAAGACCATTCTGGGCCCGGGCAACCACGGCACCACCTTTGGTGGCAACCCCTTGGCCATGCGGGCGGGCATCACCACGCTAGAGGTCATGCAGGCCGAAGGCTTGATGGCCCATGCGGCCGAGATCGGCGCGCACCTCAGCGCCAGCTTGGCGCGCGAGCTGGCAGGCGTGGCGGGTGTCAAGGAGATCCGAGGCCAAGGCCTGATGCTGGGCATTGAGTTGGACCGCCCTTGCGGGGTGATCCTGACCCGCGCCATGGAAGCGGGTTTGCTGCTGTCGGTGACAGCCGACACGGTGGTGCGCATGGTGCCGCCGCTGATCCTGAGCCGCGACGAAGCCGACGAGATCGTCCGCATTCTGGCCCCCCTCATCAAGACCTTCCTCGCCGAGCCCAGCGCATGAAACCGGGAATGAGCCTCATGAAACACTATCTGCAATTCAAGGATCTCCGGGCCGAGGAATACGCCTATCTGTTTGAGCGTGCGCGCATCATCAAGCAACGCTTCAAGAACTACGAGAAGTACCAGCCCCTGGTGGATCGCACCCTGGCCATGATCTTCGAGAAGGCCTCCACCCGCACCCGCGTGAGCTTTGAAGCCGGCATGTACCAAATGGGCGGCTCGGTGGTACACCTGACCACCGGCGACAGCCAACTGGGCCGCGCCGAGCCCATTGAAGACAGCGCCCGCGTGATCAGCCGTATGGTCGACATCGTGATGATCCGCACCTTCGAGCAGACCAAGATCGAGCGCTTTGCCGCGCACTCGCGCGTGCCCGTCATCAACGGCCTGACCAACGAGTTCCACCCCTGCCAGATCCTCGCCGACCTCTTCACCTACCTAGAGCACCGTGCGCCCCTGAACGCCAAGGGTTACGACCTCGACTGCCTCAAGGGCAAGGTGGTGGCTTGGGTGGGCGACGGCAACAACATGGCCAACACCTGGCTGCAGGCAGCTGAAGTCTTGGGCTTCACCGTGCATGTCAGCACGCCCGGCGGCTATGAGGTGGACGCCACCGTCGCTGGCATCAGCAACAGCGCCTGCTACAAGGTCTTCAAAGACCCCGTCGAGGCCTGCCGGGGCGCCCACTTGGTGACCACCGACGTCTGGACCAGCATGGGCTACGAGGCCGAGAACGAGGCTCGCCTCAAGGCCTTCGCCGACTGGTGCGTGGACACCGACATGATGGCCCAGGCCCAGCCCGACGCCCTGTTCATGCACTGCCTGCCCGCCCACCGTGGCGAAGAAGTCAGCGCCGAGGTCATCGACGGCCCCCAATCCGTCGTCTGGGACGAAGCGGAGAACAGAATGCACGTGCAAAAAGCACTCATGGAGTACCTCTCGCTCGGCCGCATCGGCTGAACACCGAGGCCCAGGCCCGCAAGGGCCTGCAGACTGTTCGATCACGATAGACGGGTGACTCAGAGCGCCCGCAGGAGACAAGCACCATGAAGTTGGCGGTGATCACCGACCTGCACGCCAACCGCGAAGCGGTTGAGGCCGTGCTCCAGCACGCTCATGAGCAAGGCGCCGAGCGCTTTGCCTTTTTGGGCGACTACGTCGGCTATGGCGCAGACCCCGGCTGGGTGGTGGACACCGTGCGCCGCTACATCGCCGACGGTGCCATTGCGGTGGGCGGCAACCATGACGCGGGGGTGGCCGAAGCGCCCTCACCCAATATGCGGCCGGAAGCGCGCATCGTGCTGGAGTGGACCCGGTCGCAACTTGATGCGGATCAACTCGCTTGGTTGCAAGGCCTGCCACTCTCCAAGACTGACGGTGACATGCTGTTTGTGCATGCCAACGCCTTTGCGCCGGCCGAGTGGGAATACATCCAAGGCCGCATCGAGGCGGTGCGCAGCCTGCATGCCACGACCTGCCACTACACCTTCTGCGGTCACATGCACGAGCCCAAGCTCTTCCACCTCTCTGGCACCGGCAAGGCGGGCGATTTCGTCCCCACACCCGGCATCGAGATCCCGATTCCCTCTCTGCGCCAATGGCTGATCGTGCCGGGCTCGGCGGGCCAACCGCGAGACGGCAACCCCGCCGCCTGCTACGCCATCTTCGACACCGATGAGCAAACGCTGACCTTCCAACGCGTGCCATACGACTACGAACTGGCAGGTGCCAAGATCCGCGAGGCCGGCCTCCCTATTCGACTGGCGGAGCGACTGGCGCATGGACAGTAACAGCTTCACCGGCTTCGGCAGCAATGCCGCCGAGGTCGGGCTGAACCCGCTGGAAGCAGGCCAAGAGATCGACGGCTTCAAGCTCGAAGAGCGCCTGCACCAGGGCGGCATGGCCACGCTGTGGCGGGTCTCCCTCATGCCTGACACGCCGCAAGGCGCCAAGCTGGCGGCCAAGGTCACGCCGGGCATGCCGCTCATCATGAAGGTCCCGCGCATCAAGGGCGGCGAGGACCCGGCCACCATCGTGGGCTTCGAGGTCGAGCGCATGATCATGCCCACGCTCAGCGGGCCGCATGTGCCCAAGTTCGTGGCCAAGGGCGACTTCACCCGCCAGCCTTTCATCGTGATGGAGCACATCCCCGGCGCCAGCCTCAGGCCGCGCTTGGATGAGGCCCCGCTGTCGCTGGACGAAGTGGTGGAGTTGGGCTCGCGCGTGGCCGCCGCCCTGCACGAGTTGCACCGCCAGCATGTGGTGCACCTGGACATCAAGCCCAGCAACATCCTCTTTCGGCCGGACGGCACCGCCGTGCTGATCGACTTCGGTCTGTCGCGCCACGACCACCTGCCCGACCTGCTGGACGAAGAGTTCACCCTGCCCATGGGCACCGGGCCTTATATGTCGCCCGAGCAGGTACAGTTTGTGCGCAACGATCCGCGCTCAGACCTCTTCGCCTTGGGCGTGATGCTCTATCACCTGACCACCGGCGAGCGGCCTTTTGGCGCGCCCAACTCGGTGCATGGCTTGCGCAAGCGCTTGTTTGTCGAGGCCGTGCCGCCCCGCGCCATCCGCCCAGACTGCCCGCCCTGGCTGCAAGAGGTCATCCTCAAGTGCCTGGAGGTCAAGCCCGAGCACCGCTATCAAAGCGCCGCGCAGTTGTCACTGGCCCTGCAAGACCCGACTCAGATCCCGCTGACCAAGCGTGCCGAGCGCATGACGCGCAGCGGCGCGCTCACCCGCCTCAAGCGTTGGTTCTTCGCGATTGGCTCCGAGCCCGAGACCCGGGGCATCAGCGCCACCCAGGTGGTCAACCAGAACCCCATCATCATGGCGGCGGTGGACGTGGAAAACGCTGCGCCAGAGCTGATCGAAAAACTGCGCGAGACCGTCAGCCGCATCGTGCTGACCGAGCCCGGCGCTCGGCTGGCCTGCGTCAGCGTGATGAAAATTGCCCGCATTGGCATGGACGAGCTGACCGACGAAAAAGGCCAGAGCGTGCACGTCAAGCAACTGATCAGCCTGAAGCACTGGGCGCGGCCCATCAGCAAGTCCCTCAATCTGCAAGACGGCCGCTTGACTTTCCACGTGCTGGAGGCGCCCGACGCGGCCTCGGCGATTGTGGAGTTCGCCCGGCGTAACCAGGTCGACCACATCGTGATGGGCGCACGCGGCCAGTCGACGCTGCGCCGCTACTTGGGCAGCGTGTCCTCGCAAGTCGTGGCTGAAAGCGACTGCACCGTGACCGTGGTGCGCGCCAGCGCCCCCACGGAGGACGCGGGGCAATGACCGCCCTGGGCGCCTTGCCATGACGGACAACCCCTGCGTGGGTTGCGGCGCCTGTTGCGCCAGCTTCCGGGTGGACTTTGCGCGGCAAGAGTTGCTCAGCGAAGGCGGCAGCGTGCCCGACGGCCTGACCGTGGAGCTGACGGACTGGACCTGCCGCATGCGCGGCACCGACCATGCACTGCCCCGCTGTGCTGCGCTGACGGGCCAGGTGGGGGTCAATGCCCAATGCGGCATCTACGAGTGGCGCCCTGGCCCTTGCCGCGAGTTTGGCGCGCTCTCGCCCTTGGGGCGTGGCGACGAGGCCTGCGCCCGCGCACGTCGACGCCACGGCATGCCCCCACTACCCGGCTGATCTGGCTGATCCGGCCACGTCGAAGCCCGGGGTTTTCCCTGGGTGTTGGCGGCAACCGACACCACATCCCCGCCATTGGCGCTAACTTCGCGCCCATGGACAAATACTTTAGTTGTCAACTAATTGACATCAGCCCACCGGTGCGCACCGGCTCGCCGGTGTTCCCTGGCGACACCGCCTACCAGCAGCAATGGGGTGCCACTGTTTCGCCGGGTTGCCCGGTGAATGTGGCCAGCCTCACCCTATCGCCGCATGTGGGCGCCCATGCGGATGCGCCGCTGCACTACGACCCGCAGGGTCAGTCCATCGGCCAGGTGAGCCTCACGCCCTACCTCGGGCTGTGCCGCGTCATCCACGTGATGGGCTGCGGCCCGCTGATCGAGCCTCAGCACCTGCAGCACGCTTGGGGCAACCTGCCGCCACGCGTGCTGGTGCGCAGCTACATCCGCCAGCCACAAGACCACTTCGACACCGCCCTGCCCGCCTTTGCGCCCGAGACCATCACCGCCCTGGCCGATGCCGGCGTGCTGCTGGTGGGCATTGACTCGGCGAGCGTAGACCCCGCCGACAGCAAGACCTTGCCCAGCCACCAAGTGCTGCGCCAGCGCGGCCTGCGGGTGCTGGAAAACCTGCTGCTGGACGAGGTGGCCGAGGGGGACTACGAACTGATCGCCCTACCGTTGAAATTGATGGAAGCCGACGCCTCACCTGTGCGGGCGGTGCTGCGGCGGCTGGCCTGAACCCTTCAATACCGCCACAGAGACACGGAGACACAGAGAAAACTTCATTTTTTGTTTTTCCTCTGTGTCTCTGTGCCTCTGTGGCGGTCTTCCTAACTTCCTTGAGAACACAACCATGACCCTGACTCGACAAGACTGCCTGGCCCTGGACGCCGCAGACCCCCTGGCCGCGTTGCGCGAGCAATTCCAACTGCCCGACGGCGTGAACTACCTGGACGGCAACTCTCTGGGCGTGCTGCCACGCAGCACCGGCCACCGCGTGGCCGAGGTCATCCAGAAAGAATGGGGCGAGGGCCTGATCCGCAGCTGGAACACTGCCGGCTGGATCACCCTGCCGCAGCGCGTGGGCGACAAGGTCGGCCGGCTGGTGGGTGCGCAGCCCGGCGAGTTGGTGGTGGCGGACTCCACCTCCATCAACCTCTACAAAGTACTCAGTGCAGCCCTCAGTCTGGCGCGGGCAGATCACCCAGAGCGCAAAGTCATTCTGTCCGAGCGCAGCAACTTCCCCACCGACCTCTACATTGCGCAAAGCCTGGCCGCCCAGCACGGCATGACGCTCAAGCTGACCACGGCCGAACAACTGAGCCAAGACCTGACGGCCGACGTGGCCGTGCTGATGCTCACCCATGTGAACTACCGCAGCGGCCGCATGTTCGACATGGCCGCTGTCACCGCCCAGGCCCATGCCGTGGGTGCGCTGACGGTGTGGGACCTGGCGCACTCCGCCGGTGCCGTGCCCGTCGACCTGAATGCCGCCCAAGCCGACTTCGCCATTGGCTGCGGCTACAAATACTTGAACGGCGGCCCGGGCGCCCCCGCCTTTGTGTGGGCCCATGCGCGCCATGCCGACCGCTTCTGGCAGCCGCTCTCCGGCTGGATGGGCCATGCCCACCCCTTCACTTTTGACACCCAGTACGCGCCCGCACAAGGCATCTCGCGCTACTTGTGCGGCACGCCTGCCGTGCTGGCCATGTCGGCCCTGGAGTGCGGTGTAGACACCCTTCTGGCGGCCGAGCCCCACGGCGGCATGGCCGCACTGCGGGCCAAGTCGCTGCAATTGACCGACCTGTTCATTGCCCAGGTGCGCGAGCGCTGCGCGGCCCACAGCCTGCCCGTCGTCACGCCCGCCACCCATGGCGAGCGCGGCAGCCAGGTCTCGCTGGCCTGCCCGCGAAACGGCTATGCAGTGATGCAAGCGCTGATCGCCCGAGGCGTGATTGGCGACTTCCGTGCCGGTGACGGCACCGCCGCCGAGCCCGACCTGCTGCGCTTTGGCTTCACCCCGCTGTATGTGCGCTTTGAGGACGTGTTTGACGCCGTCACCGCCTTGGCCACTGTGCTGGACAGCGGCGAATGGCGCGAAGCGCGCTTCAACCAAAAAGCCGCTGTGACCTGAAGGAGCCGCCCTATGACCTGCCCCTATCACGCCCCTCACAGCGCCCCCGACGCCGAGCCCACCGGCGCCGAAGCCATCGTCCATGAAGAAGGTGCGCAGCTCGACTTTTCGAGCAGCATGACCTATGGCGATTACCTTCACTTGGACGAGGTGCTCAGCGCCCAGCACCCGCTCTCGCCCGACCACAACGAGATGCTGTTCATCGTGCAGCACCAAACGAGTGAGTTGTGGATGAAGCTGATGCTGCACGAGCTGCGTGCCGCCGTCAGCCACCTGGCTCAAGACGAGCTGCCCCCCGCCTTCAAGATGCTGGCCCGCGTCTCCAAGATCATGGAGCAGCTCGTCCACGCCTGGGACGTGCTGGCCACCATGACCCCGCCCGAGTACTCGGCCATTCGGCCCTATCTGGCGCAAAGCAGTGGCTTTCAGAGCTGGCAATACCGCTGCATTGAGTTCAGCCTGGGTAACAAGAACGCCGCCATGCTCAAGCCCCATGCGCATCGGCCCGACCTTTTAGCCCCGGTGGAGCAAGCCTGGCGCACGCCGTCGCTGTATGACGAAGCCCTGCGCCTGCTGGCCCGCCGTGGCATCGCGGTGCCCCAGAGCCACACCGAGCGCGACTGGACCCAGCCCTACAGCGCAAGCCCCGCAGTAGAGGCCGCCTGGCTGCAGGTCTACCGCAACCCGCAGACTCATTGGGACCTGTACCAACTGGGGGAGGAGCTGACTGATTTGGAAGACGCCTTCCGCCTCTGGCGCTTCCGCCACCTCACCACGGTGCAGCGCATCATCGGCATCAAACGCGGCACGGGTGGCACGGGCGGTGTGAGCTACTTGCGCAAGATGCTGGACGTGGTGCTGTTCCCGGAGATTTGGGATCTGCGGACGGACCTGTGATTGAAGTTAGGCAGAGCGCCGTGCAAGGCGCAGCGCTGCGGCTAGGGTCTCCCCTATTTGCACCCCCGCGCTGGCGCCGCTGCTCCTAGAATCCGCGCTTCACCCGCACACCTGCCACCCGCTTTCACCCAAGGCGGTGGCCCAACGGAAGCCTGACCATGGACACCCGCACCGCCCCCGCCCGCCTTCGCATTGCCCGCCTGCGCGAGGCCCTGCAAGCCCACCACCTGCACGGCGTGCTGGTGCCCTCCAGCGACCCCCATCTCTCCGAATACCTGCCCGGCCACTGGCAAGGGCGTGAGTGGTTTTCGGGCTTCACCGGCTCGGCCGGCACCTTGGTGGTGACGCTGACGGACGCCGCCCTGTTTGCCGATGGCCGCTATTGGGAGCAAGCCGAGCGCGAGTTGCAGGGCAGCGGCATTGAGCTGGTCAAGATCCCCACGGGTGCTGCCGTACACCACCTGGATTGGATCGCCAGCCACCTCAAAACAGGCGACACCCTGGGTGTGGATGGCAAGGTGCTGGGCCTGGCCGCCGCACAGCAACTGCGCGCCGCCACCGACCGCGCGGGCATTGTGCTGCGCACCGACCTGGACCCGCTGGCAAGCGCCTGGGACGAGCGCCCCGCCCTGCCCGCCGCGCCCATTTATGACCATGCCGCCCCCTATGCCCCGATGAGCCGCGCAGCCAAGCTGGACATCGTGCGCGCAGGCATGGCGCAGCATGGCGCCACCCACCACTTTGTCTCGACGGTGGACGACATCGCTTGGATCACCAACCTGCGGGGTTCGGACGTCGACTACAACCCCGTCTTTTTGGCCCACCTGCTGATCGCACCCGCTGGCGCCACCCTCTATGTGGGTGCGGGCAAAGTGCCTGCCGCCTTGGCCGCCCAGTTGGCGACCGAGGGCATCACCCTGGCCGACTACGGCCAAGCCGCCAGCGGCCTGGCCGCGCTGCCGCGCGACGCCAAGCTGCTGGTTGACCCCCGCCGTGTCACCCTGGGCCTGCGCGAAGCCGCCGCCCAAGGTGTGACGCTGATCGAGGCCATCAACCCCAGCACCTTGGCCAAGAGCCGCAAGACGGCGCAAGAGGCGGCCCACATCCGTGAAGCCATGGCCGAAGACGGCGTGGCCATGTGCCACTTCTACGCCTGGTTTGAACAGGCCAAGGCGAGCGGCGAGCGCATCACCGAGATCACCATCGACGAAAAGCTCAGCGCCGAGCGCGCCCGCCGCCCTGGCTTTGTGGGCCTGTCCTTCCCCACCATTGCGGGCTTCAACCCCAATGGCGCGATGCCGCATTACCGCGCTTTGCCCGAGTTGCACTCGGTCATTGAGGGCAACGGCCTGCTCTTGATCGACTCCGGCGGCCAGTACCTGGGCGGCACCACCGACATCACCCGCGTCTGGCCCGTCGGCACCATCACCGCAGAGCACCGCCGCGACTTCACCTTGGTGCTCAAGGGCACGCTCAACCTGAGCCGCGCCCGCTTCCCCAAAGGCACGCCCTCGCCCATGCTCGACAGCCTGGCCCGCGCGCCCCTGTGGGCCGAGAGCCTGGAATATGGCCACGGCACCGGCCACGGTGTGGGCTACTTCTTGAACGTGCATGAAGGCCCGCAGAGCATCAGCAAGGCCATTCCCGACGCCCACATGGCCATGCTGCCCGGCATGATCACCTCCATCGAGCCCGGCCTCTACAAGCCGGGCCGCTGGGGTGTGCGCATTGAGAACCTGGTGCTCAACGTCGAAGCGCCCGGCAGCGAGTTTGGCGAGTTCCTGGAGTTTGAAACCCTCACGCTCTGCCCCATCGACACCCGCTGTATTGACATGAGCCTGATGCGCGCCGATGAGATCGCTTGGCTCAACAAGTACCACGCCACAGTGCGCGAGCGCCTGGCGCCGCGCCTGCAAGCCCCGGCGGACCGCGCCGCGCTGGCTTGGTTGATGGAGCGCACAGCGGCGATTTGAGACACTGAACCAGCGCAAGCCTGAACGCGCTTGCACAGGCAAAAATAAACCCGGCCAAGGCCGGGTTTGTCGTTTGCAGCAACGCCAAGCGCGCTTAGTTCAGCTGGTTACCTCGCCGTGGGCCCTGCTCTTTTTCTTCTTGGCGGCGCGGCTGCTCACGGTTATTCGGGTTGCCATTCACCGCAGGTGCCACCGGCACAGGGCGCGGCTCTGGCGGACGAACCATCTGCACCTCAGCAGGACGCGGCTGCACCGGCATAGGCCGCGACTCGGGGGCGGGCATGGGTGGGCTCACACGCTGGGTCTCCACGCGGGGCATTTCAACCACCCTGGGTGGCACTGCCACGCGTGGCGGTTCGCTGCGCACCGTGTCTTGGCGAGGAGCTTCCAGGGTGATGGGCGAGCGCTGCACCTGCGGGTTTGGCGCTGTGATCGGAGTGGGCACGGGCGACGGCGTGGGTTGCACCACTTGCACAGGCGCAGTTCCGCGTGGTGGCTCCAAACGCACCGAGCCGTTGTAATTGCGCTCGCTGGCCTGCATGGCTCGCTCTGGTGCATTCAAGCCACGCTCACCCTGGGCTTCATAGGGCGGACGGATGAGCTGCGACGAGCTCGGCGACTGCGGCGTGCCGACCCGGGCAAAAGGTGCCAAGACACCTTGGGACGGCACACTGGCGGGCGCCACTGTCACCGGCTGAGGGGCCGTGCCAGGCAGAGCCACCGCGCCAGCAGGCTGAACCGACACTGGCGCAGCAGGGCCGACCTGGGCCGGGCCGCCAGTCCCGCCGATGGGGCGCAGCGTGACGGCCCCAGGCGCTGTGGGTGCCACGTTCACGGCTGGGCGGCCCGACGGCTGGCTCACAGCCGTCACTTGCGCAGCCGCTGGCGACAGCCCGGCCGGTGTCGGCGGCGCCACCGTCACCCACTGCGGGCTGTCGCCCGGGCGGCCACGGCCACGCATCACCTCTTCGGCGGGCCGAGGTGCCACACTGCCCGGTTGATGCGCAGCCAAGGCATTGCTAGGCACCACCGAGACGCCCCCGGCCACACCCTGGTTGGTGTACATCACCGGCTGCCCCGGCGGCGGCACCGGCCGCGTGGGGTTGGGCACATAGGGGCTGTTGATGGCATGCCCATAGCGCGGCGTGTAGCCGTAGTAAGGCTGGTAGTACTCACGCGGTGCCAGCGGCACCCAACCCACGCTGGGGCCAATGCTGAGGCTAACGCTCAGGTGAGAGCCGCCCACCCAAGCCACCATGGCGGGTGCATAAACCGGCCTGCGCACATAAGTGCCCGGCACCCAAACCCAAGAGCCTCCCCAAAAGGCCCAACGGCCATAGTGGAATGGTGCAAAGCCCCAAGGCGCGTTGTCCACCCAGGTCCAGCCCCAGGGGGCGACCCAGCTCCAGCGGCCATCGCGATACGGCGCCCAGCCCGAGCGCACCGTGGTGGGGATCCAGATCGTGCCGAACTCGGGGTGTCGGTCCCAGCGACCGTGGCGATCCAGGTCATCAATGCCTGTCATCTCGCCCACGGCAGGGCGATTGGCATAAGCCGGGCTGGGGCGCAGATCCTCAGCCCGGGCCCAGCGCTCCAGATCGTCATTGGGCAAAGTGGCCCAGCTGTAGTGGGTGGCTTGGCTGCGCTGGTCCACCCAGAACTCGGCGCGCTGGCCGTTGCTCAGCGTGAGGAGGCTGTCACGGGCGTCAAAGCGCATCTCACCGCTGTAAACCGCCGCAAAGCTGCCACGGTCTGAGTGATCCACGCGGTACAGCCCGGTGGTGCGGGGCGAAAACCGCCCCACGGTAGTCTGCAACTGCAGCTCGTCCACCACTTCTTGCTCGCGCACGCGCAGGGTGACTGCGCCCGAGCGCACCAACAGCTCTACCCGCTCATCATCCAGGCGCAGCACTTCCAGGTCGGTGCGCTCATCCATCCGGATGGTGGACGAACCCACCTGCACCACCAAGCGGCCGTTGGCATCGGTGGCCAAGCGCTCACCGCTGGTCAAGGGCCGGTTCAACACCGCAGAGGTCCATTCCTTCTGGCCCCGCTCCAGCAACCAGACCTGGCCCTTGGTCTCGGCCAAGCGGCCCACCCGCCCCGGGGGGTCATCCACCGCACGGGCAGCCCCGGCGCTCAATGCAAGTGCGCTGGCCAGCAGGGTCCACAAAAAAACAGCTTTGGTTCGCATGGCGAGATTCTCCTTGGGCCACTAACGCGCCAGACCCGGCACACGGTGACCAGCTTTACACCGAGCAACGCGTATTAAGCGCCACACGCACTGATGCCTCTCAGTCGTCAGATGCCGGGTCCAGCCCAGGAAACAGCACTTCGGTAAAGCCCAGCAAGGTCAAATCGCGCATACGCGTGGGGTAGAGCCGCCCGATCAAGTGGTCACATTCATGCTGCACCACCCGCGCATGAAAGCCCTCAGCCTCGCGCTCAATAGGCCGCCCTTGCGGATCGAATCCGCTATAGCGAATGCGCTCAAAGCGCGGCACTTGACCGCGCAGGCCAGGCACAGAGAGGCAGCCCTCCCAGCCCAACACTTCCTCGGGCTCAGCCCCGCCCGAAGACAAAGGCGTGATGCTCGGGTTGATCAGCACCGTGCGCGGCACCGCCGGAGCCTCCGGGTAGCGCTCATTGCGCTCGAAGCCAAAAATCACCAGTTGCAAATCCACCCCAATCTGCGGCGCCGCCAAGCCCGCCCCATTGGCCGCCGCCATGGTTTCGAACATGTCGGCAATCAGCGCATGCAACTCCGGCGTGTCGAACGCGGTGACGGGCTGGGCGACGCGCAGCAAGCGCGGGTCGCCCATTTTGAGGATGGGGTGGGTGGGCATGGGGGGATTATCGGCGGCAAGCCCGACTACTCATGGCCCCGTGAGCGCAGAAGCCCCGCCAAAAACGCAAGGCCCAAGCCGATAAAGAACAAGCCAATGAGGGTGCGCATGACGGACGGCCCAAGCATGTGAATGATCAAATTCGGTATCTCGCAGCGCTTGAAGCAAAGGTCCGCTGGATCAATACCCGACAGCAGAACTGCGAGACCACAGGACAAGCAGATACCGCCCAAAAGCCAGCCGCCAAATCTCACGATGTGCATGGAATGACTCCTCTCGCCTCCAGGCAACAGGCCCGCGCATCCCGCTGCCAAGGCCGCTACCGATGATCCGACCCTTGGGATCAATTCACAGCGGCAAAACCTTATCTCATCCTCACCGGGCCTTTCCAACAAACGGCTCGAGAGGAGTCAGGGACTACAAGCGCAGCTTGTGGCTATCCCGCTCGACTACCTGGTTGGACGCTGGTTTTGTATGGCTTGAAGTTTTTCACCGAGCACGCGCTGTGCCAGCCCTGGGCCATGCCCGGCTTCATCCGACCGCCCAAGACCAGCAGCCTGGCCGGGCTGAGCGGCGCGCGACTTAGCTCCAATGCGTTGAGGCGTCTAGCACTATTCGATCCTCTTTGCCCTTTGATCCCGTCCGCCTTGATGCAGGATCAGAGCGCTGACCCGCCCCTCATCGGTCAACACGAAGCTAATCTGGGCATCGACCACTTCGAAGTAGAACTTCGCTTCGGATTCTGCATAGGCCGGGAAACGGGGTTGGTCGCCGAGGCGTACTTCAAGGTGGCCCGCCGCCAGCGTCACCTCGAACTCCAACCCTGGGGCAAGCTCATACCGCCCCACGTACCGCTTGAGGAGACGTTCCTCGACATTGACTCGTGTCCTCGCGGATCTCGCCTGATCAACCTGAGCGAAGATGGCATCCGTCGACGCCAATGAAAGAGGTCTCTGCTCTGTGACAGGCCAACCATGCACCTGTGCGACACGCCTGACCAGCAGCGCAGTGAGCAGTTGGCCGGCATCGGAGTTGGTCATGACCACGATCCCCTGTCCGGTGCTGGTAAACATCTCGACATGGCTGCGGTAACCCTGGTTGCCACCAAAGTGCGCGAACCGGCCGTGAGCCTCCCCAGGGCGGACCACAAACCCGAGCCCCATCTGGTCGCGATGTTGCGACAACATCTCGCGAGTCTTATCGCGCGAAAGCAGGCGATCAGAGCGCCCGGCGCTCGACTTCGCCACCTCGGTCCACAGCAGCGCAAGGTCGGATGCTGTGGTCCAAAGCCCGGCGGCCGCTGACTCGGGATGGACATACCAGCCACCAGGAATGGCCTCGCCGCTGGTTCGGTGGCCACGCGCGGCCCTCGCCGCAAGCGCATCAGGCAGTTTTGATTGGAAGGTGCTGTCGCGCATGCCCACCGGATCGAATACGGACGCCTTGATGATGTCCTCGAAGGGCTTGCCCAGGCGCTCCATGAGCGCGAGCTGCAAGATGGTGTATCCAAGCCCGCTATAGCTCACCGCAGCCCCCGGCGCCGAGGCTCTGCGCGCAGCCCGGTTCGATGCTGGAGGTACGCCCTCGAGAATCTGCTGCATCGTGGGCAATGAAGCATCGCGTGAGTAGCCGGCGAATCCTCCGGGGGTAATGCCCGCAGTGTGCCCGAGCAGATCCCGCAGCGTCACTTTCCCTTTGCTCGACGGGTCGGCATCGGGGAGTTTCCAAGACCGGAGGTAGCTGTTGACATCGGCGTCTAGATCGAACCGTTCACTCTCCACTTCCCGCAGCACGGCGAGTGCGGCGATCGGCTTGCTGACCGAGCCGGCCTGGAACAATGTTGCAGTCGTGACTGGCGCGTCGCCCGCGTCCGCTGCCATCACGCCGTAGCCCTTCGCCCAGACGATCCGGTAATCTTCAATGACGGCGATGCTCAAGCCGGGCACCCGAAGCGCTTTCATCCAGCCCGCTAAGGAGAGTTCGAGCGTCCGGCCCTCCTTCGAGACAGCAGGCAGAGCGGCCTCGACGCGCTGGATCTGCTGCTCGACAAGGGGGGCTGCCTGTGCGTCATTCGCCGCGTGGGCGGGACAGCCGAGGAACACGGCCAAAGCAAGAACGGCAATCGAAAAGCGCATATGTATGCCACTAGACAAGATAGCTTCGTAAAGGCGGGCGGCCTGTCTTCATCGCAACCGCAGCTTGCAGACCAAGCGCCTGCCAAGCGACATCAATGCACTGGGCAGGCGTTCTGCCAGGGCATTGCCAACATGCACAGGAGTAGGCCATGAGTGAATCTAGCATGCGGCTTGTTGGTATGGCGTTCACAAGGAGCGCGTTGATCAGGCACTGGCCTTCCCTGGCCGGTAAAGATAGCTGCAGCAGGCAGGCACAGTCAGAGGCGCCCGTGCTGCACCAGACATCAGAGCATTTGATGCAATCACCAACGGCGTGTGCAGACAGGGCGCTCAAGCCTGAAGCGCCGCTATCATCCCCGGCACCCCAGCCTGCTGCCATCCCCCCATGCTCCGAGCCGCTGCTTTCTTGCTTCGCCCCTATCGAGATGACGACGCGCCCGTCATGAGCGCTGGGGTTCGTGAATCGGTTCAAACGGTGGGCCGCTGGATGAGTTGGGCCACGCCTGATTTCTCAGACTACGACGCGCTGTGCTGGTTTGCGGCCTGCAATGCGGCCCGTGCATCGGGTGAAGGGCATGAGTTCGGCATCTTCACGCTGGATGGGCAGTTTGTGGGGGGCTGTGGCCTGAACCAGTTCAATGCCCCCAACAAATTCTGCAACCTCGGCTATTGGGTGCGAGATTTCAAGCAGCGCATGGGCGCGGCCACAGCGGCCACCCTGGCCCTTCGGGACTTGGCGCTAGGAAAGCTGGGCCAAGCGCGGGTGGAGATTGTGGTGGCCGAGGGGAATGAACCTAGCCTCGCTGTCGCACGCAAAGCCGGTGCCACCCACGAAGGACTGGCGCGCCAGCGGCTGCAACTCCACGGGCAAGCGGTGGACGCCCATGTTTTCGCGTTCACGTCGTCCAAGTAAGCCCACCCTGGCTTCAATGGCTCAAGGCACGGCCTCGACGTTCACGCTCACCAGCGGCTCAGCTCTGGCGCCGCCGTTGATCATGCCGCGCAGCGGGGCCACGTCGGCATAGTCGCGGCCCCAGGCCAGGGTCACGTGGTCAGGGCCGACGATGAGGTCGTTGGTCGGGTCCAGTGCCACCCAACCGTGCAAGGGACACCACACTTCCACCCAAGCGTGTGAGGCATCGGCCCCCACCAGTTTGGGCATGCCGGGGGGCGGCTGGGTCAGCAGGTAGCCGCTGATGTAGCGGGCAGACAAGCCCAGCGCCCGCAGCGCGCCCATCATCACGTGGGCCAGGTCTTGGCACACGCCCTGGCCACCGGCCAAGGCCTCAGGGGCTCGGGTGCTGACGCTGGTGCTGCCCGGCACATAGGCCATGCGCTGGTGGACCAGCTTCATCAAGCGCAGTGCCCCGGCCAGGAGGGGTGTGGCCGGGCTGAAGGCCTCGCGGCCAAAATCAGCCAAGGCAGGCGTGAGGGGCACGCAGGGCGACGCCAAGCTGAACTCCACGCTCTCTGAGCGCGTGGCTCCGGCGTGGTAACGCAGGGTTTCAGCCACTTGCTCCCAGGCCGGGCTGAGGTGGGGCGAAAGACCCGGCACCCAGCCGACACCCGCTTCAAAGCGGCTGACCACGCGCAGCTGCGCATGCTGCCGTGAATGGCTGAAGGCCAACCAGCGGTTGCCAAACACGTCTTCGTGCAACTGGCCCGGGGGCACCGGGCCGCCCTCGCCCACACCGGCCTGCAGCCATTCATCAGGGGCTGGGCTGATGTGAAGCTGCCAGCCACGCACCTGTTGGCGCAGTGTGGTGCGCGGCAGCAGCCAGCCCAGGTGGTGACCCAGCTCCACCGGCGGCGCATAGTCATAGCGGGTCTCATGCACCACGCTCAGCCAACGGGCGGGCTCAAACCTCAAGGTCTTGGGGCTCATTGCTCGGTCCCCCCAAAGCCCATTGAACGCGTGAGATGCAACTGCGGGCTGAAGGCCATGCTGACGTGGGCAAAGAGGCGCTGGGCAATGGCGTCCGACAAACCAGCCATTTGGGCACTGGTCACGCACAGCGCCTCGCGCAGCGCTGCCACGGCCTGCTGGTCAGCCAGGCTTTCCGGTAGCACCCACTGCGCGGGGTTGGGCAAGCGCTGCGCCCAAGCCTCGGCCCAATCGGGGTCGTGCTGCGCCAAGCGCCGCAGGCGGTTCTTCAGGGCGGTGGCCACCCAGGCCAATGAGCGTGGGCTGTCGGCGTCGTGCACCAGCAAATGCAGCAAGGGCAAGACTTCCCTTCGCCCTTGGAACTGGGCGCGGAAGGTGATGGTGGCGTCAAAGAGCTGCAGCAAGGCGGCAGCGCCTTCATCGCTGTCAGGCAGGCCGTGGGCCAGGCCGGCGTCCAGCACCTGAGCCAGATAGTCCATGCGCTCGATATGCCGCCCTACGCTGAGCAAGCGCCAGCCGTCGTCGCGCATCATGCGGTCGGTCTGGGCACCGGTGATGGCGGCCAGTTGCATGGCTGAAAACGTCAGCACCGCCAAGGTGTCTGGCGGGCTGGCGGCCGCCAAGGCGACGGCACCTAGGCGCTGCCGCACGTTGGCCTCGGCTTCGTGGATGAGCGTCCAGTGCTCGGCGGCCAGGCGGTCTCGCAAGCCCGAGGCGCAGGCCTTAAGGCATTGCAGGTTATAGGCCAGGCTGACGCTGGCGTGCGGGTCGCCCAACTGCTGCACCATGGCCTGCACCAGCGCCGCCACGTTGGGCCAAGGCGGCGCTTCTTCGTCGACCAAGCCCACATGACGGGCCATGCGCTCCAGCGCGCTCCAGAGTGGCGCGGGGGCGTCGGTGGGCTCCGCCACCATCAGACGGGCCAAGGCCACCTGGGCGTCTGCTCGCTCGGTGTAGCGGCCCAGCCAGAACAGGTTTTCTGCGGCACGGCTGGTCACGATGCGCGGCGCCAAGGCCAGGGCTTCGCGGCTCAAGGGCTCGCGCAGCGGCGGGCGCACATCGGCGGGCTCTGCGCTGGGCTGGCTGGGTGGCGCGGTACTGGCACCGACCACCCAAGCGTCCGCACTGGCACTGCCGCGCTGCATGGACAGCCACGGGTCATCGCCGCCATCGCCTTGGCCGGCAATGCGCACCAAGCCCCCCGGCACCGCCTGCCAGCCGCCTTGGCCATCGGCCAGCACAAAAACTCGCAACACGGCCGGGTGCGCCGCCAAATGGCCACCGCGCCACACGGGGGTTTCCGAGGGCCGAATGCGCGCCTGCAAGGTATGCGCGGCCGGGTCCATGCTGATGGCTTGCACCCACTGGGCCCGGGCCTCCGGGCTCAGCGCATCCACCACCCGAGGGGCAAAGCTGCGCGTGGTGGCGCTGGCCGTGAAGGTGGGCGCCACCACAAATCCACTCAGCTCGCCTTTGAACTTTTCCCACACACTTTGCTCACCACACCACCAGGCCTCGCTGGCGGGCAGACTCAGGGTCTCGCCCAGCAGGCGCTCAGCCACGCCCGGCCAAAAGGCCGCGAGCCCGGGGCTTTCCAGCCAACCCGCTCCTGGCGCATTGGCCACCACCACCTGCCCGCTGCGCATGGCTTGCAGCAGGCCGGGCACGCCTAAGGTGGAATCAGCGCGCAGCTCCAGCGGGTCCAAAAACTCGTCGTCCACCCGCCGCAGCACCACATGCACCGGCTCCAGCCCATGCAAGGTCTTCAAAAAGACGCGGTTGGCGCGCACGGTCAGGTCACCGCCTTCCACCAAGGTCAGCCCTAAATGACGGGCCAAGAAGACCTGCTCAAAATAGGTTTCGTTGTGGCGCCCAGGCGTCAGCAAAACCACGCGGCTGCGCTCGCCCGCAGGGCTCAGCCGCAACAAGCCTTGCATGAAAGCGCGATAAGCACCGTCCAGGCGCTGCACTTGCAAAGCACGCAAGCTGCCCGGGAATTGCGGGCCGACGATGCCCCGGTTCTCTAAGAGATAACCCAAACCTGAGGGGGCCTGCGTGCGCTGGGCCAACACCCACCAGCGGCCTTCTGGCCCACGCGCCAAGTCCAGGGCCAAGACATGCAGGTGAACGCCGCCCAGCGGCCGCACGCCGTGCATGGCCCTCAGGTATTGGGGATGGGCCAGCACCAGTTGTGGCGGCAAGAGGCCCTCGTCCAGCAGTTGGCGCGGCCCGTACACATCGGCCATGGCGGCGTTCATCAGCCTTGCGCGCTGCACTGCACCGGGGGCGATCTGGGCCCAGTCTTCGGGGCTGAGCAGCATGGGCAGCAGCTCCAGCGGCCACGGTCGTGTGGCTTCGTCGCCGTCGCCAAACACGTTGTAGCTGGCGCCGTCTTCGCGCACGCGGTGGCGCACCTGGGTGGCGCGGGCGTTCAGCGCCTCGGGCGACGCCACACCGCTGTGGGCCAAAAACTGCGCCCACAAGGGGGCCACTTCGGTGCCCCCGGCCTGCCACTCGCTGTAATGCAGCGGCTGGCCGGGCAGCACCCAGGGGTGCAACCAAGCCAGTGCGGTGTCAGCGAAAGGGGGCGGGCTCATCCCGCCATCATGCACGCCTTCAGGGTCTGCGTTTAAAGGCGGCGTGCGGGCGGTGCTCAATGGGACACAAGAAAGTCGCGGCTGATGCCCATGCCAAGGTCGGAGACGCGGTCCAAAAACTGGGTCAGATAGGCATGCAGGCCGGTGGCCAAAATCTCGTCGATGCGGCTGTAAGCCAAATCGGCCTGCAAGCGGCCCGCGCGGCGCAGGGTGTCTGCGGACTGGTCATTGGCCACCAGCTTCAGGTTTTCCAGCACACCGTTCATGCAGGCGGCCAAAGAGCGAGGCATGTCCGGGCGCAGGATCAGCAGCTCAGCCACCTTCTCCGGCTGAATGACATTGCGATAGACCTTGCGATAGACCTCAAAACCCGACACCGAACGCAACAGCGACGACCAATGATAGAAGTCGTATTCGCTGTCGTCCGTCTCTTGCGCGGCTTCGCCGTGGGGTAGCAAGCCCGCTGCGGCCTCTGCCGCATGAAAGTCGCCCTTCAAGGCATGGAACTTCACGTCCAGCAAACGCGCGGTGTTGTCGGCCCGCTCCAAGAAGGAGCCAATGCGCAGGAAGTGGAAGGCCTCGTCTTGCAGCATGGTGCCCACGGTCACCCCACGCGAAAGATGGGAGCGGAACTTGACCCACTCAAACAGAGCAGAAGGGTCGCGAGCCAGCATGCCATCCGCCAGCAGGCGATTGAACTCCAACCAAGTTTGGTTGGTGGTCTCCCAAACTTCGGTGGTCAGGGTGCCACGTACTGCGCGGGCGTTTTCACGGGCGGCTTTGAGGCAGCTCAGGATGGACGAGGCGTTGCGCTCATCGCGCACCATGAACTCGGTGACATCGCGCGGGTTGACGGTTTTGTAACGCTGAGCATAAGGCTCGGTCAGCTCAGAGATGCTCAGCACCCCTTGCCAACCCAATTCGGCGCTTTCGGCCGACTGCGGCAGCAAGGAGGTCTGCACGTTGACATCCAACATGCGGGCAGTGTTTTCTGCGCGCTCGATGTAGCGCGACATCCAGAACAAATGGTCGGCGGTTCTTGACAGCATCATTTTTCTCCTTGGACCGCTTCAGTCTTCCAACACCCAGGTGTCTTTGGTGCCACCGCCTTGGCTGGAATTCACCACCAAGGAGCCTTCTTTCAAGGCCACGCGGGTCAAGCCACCCGGCACCATCTGCACCGACTTGCCCGAGAGCACAAAGGGCCGCAGGTCGATGTGGCGGGGTGCAATGCCCGCCTCCACAAAGGTCGGGCAGGTGGACAGCGACAGCGTGGGCTGCGCAATGTAGTTAGACGGATTGGCCAGCAGTTGGGTGCGGAAGTCGGCGATCTCGGCCTTGGTGGCGGCTGGGCCTACCAACATGCCGTAGCCGCCAGCGCCGTGCACTTCCTTCACCACCAACTCGCCCAGATGGTCCAGCACGTATTGCAGGTCTTTGCTGTCGCGGCACAAGTGGGTGGGCACATTGTTCAAGATGGGCTTCTCGCCCAAGTAGAACTCCACCATCTTGGGCACATAGGGGTAGATGGACTTGTCGTCGGCAATGCCCGTACCCACCGCATTGGCCAGCGTGACATTGCCTGCTTTGTAGGCGCGCAGAAGGCCTGCGCAGCCCAGGCGAGAGTCGGGGCGGAAGACCTCTGGGTCCAGGAAATCGTCGTCCACGCGGCGGTAGATCACATCAATGCGACGCGGCCCACGCGTGGTGCGCATGAACACGAAGTCGTCTTTGACGAACAAGTCCTGGCCTTCGACCAACTCCACGCCCATCTGCTGCGCCAAGAACGCGTGCTCAAAGTAGGCCGAGTTGTACATGCCAGGCGTCAGCACCACCACGGTGGGCTCGTTCACGCCGCCCGGGGCCACGCTGCGCAGGGTGTCCAGCAGCAAGTCGGGGTAATGCGCCACGGGCGCAATGCGGTGCTCGGCGAACAAGTCGGGAAAGAGCCGCATGGTCATCTTGCGGTTTTCCAGCATGTAGCTCACGCCGCTGGGCACGCGCAGGTTGTCTTCCAGCACGTAGTAGCTGCCGCTGCCGTCCGGGTTGGCGGCACGCACGATGTCGATGCCTGCGATTTGCGAGTACACGCCCCCGGGTACGTCCACGCCCATCATCTGCGGGCGGAACTGCGCGTTGCGGGTGATCTGCTCCTCCGGGACGATGCCGGCCTTGAGAATCTCTTGGCCGTGATAGATGTCGTGGATGAAGCGGTTGAGCGCCGTCACCCGCTGGCGCAGGCCCTTTTCCATCTCGCGCCATTCATGGGCGGGGATGATGCGCGGGATCAGGTCAAACGGGATCAGACGCTCGGTGCCTTCGCCAGCGTCTTTGTCGCCATACACGGCAAAGGTGATGCCCACGCGGCGGAAGATCAGCTCGGCCTCTTCGCGCCGGCCGCGCATCACATCGCGCTCTTGTCGGCCCAGCCAGCGGTCGTAGGTGCGGTAGTGGTCGCGAACCGTGGTGCTGGTCGCGTGCATTTCGTCAAAGCTTGGTCTCATAAAGCGGTCTCCTGCCCGATTGACTGTAGCAACATCCGAGCCACATTCCCCGAGGGCACACCCTAAAGGTGCATCAGCGCTCTCAGCGCCTCTGCCTCAGGGCTCTGCGCGCCAATGCCAGTAGCGCTGACGCACCGCCCGAGTGCAAGCCTCTGCCTCGGCGCCCCAAACCCAGGCGCCACAGTGGTCGCTGCGCACCACACTGATGCCTGCCTGGGCATAGCGGGCCAGCACTGCGGGGTGCGGGTGACCAAAGCGGCTGCGGTAAGCCACCTGGATGACGGCCACGCGCGGGTTCACCGCCTGCAAGAAGGCGGCGGTCGACGAGGTTTGGCTGCCGTGATGGGGCACGATCAGCACCTCGGCCGGCAACAGGTGGGCGCTGTTCGCCACCAGCAGCGCTTCTTGCTCGGCCTCGATGTCACCCGTTAACAGCGCGCTGCGGCCTTGGGCGTCCGTCACCTTCAACACACAGCTCAAGGTGTTGGGGCGGGCCTGAGGTGCGGGCGGGCCGGGCTGCGGGTGCAGAACCTCAAAGCGCACGCCGTCCCACAGCCAGTGTTGGCCCGCCTCGCAGGGCTGGTGCCGCGCAGCTTTGCGGCGCAGGCCATGGCTGGGCTCCAAACTGCTGCGCATCTGCAGAACGGGCACGCCCTCCAACACGGCGTCAGCCCCGCCCACATGGTCGGTGTCGCGGTGGCTCAAGATCAGCTCATCGAGCTGACGAATACCCTGGGCTCTCAAAAGCGGCAAGACGATGCGCTGGCCTGCGTCAGCGTCTCGCGCGAACTTGGGGCCGGTGTCGAGCAAGAGCGCGTGCTGGGCCGTCTTCACCAGCACCGAACTGCCCTGCCCCACGTCCAAGGCCAGCAACTCGAACTGACCGTGTGCGGGCTTGGTCACGGGCGGCATCAGCAGCGGCAGCATCAACAGCAGGCCCAGCACACGCCTGGGCCACGCGCCGGGCCACACCACGCCCACCGCGCCGATGAGGCCCAGCACCACCGCCCACCACGGCGCATCCGCCGCCACCCAGCCTGCTCCGCCCCAGTGCGCCAAGTGCTCCAAAGCCCACAGCATGGGCGCCACGGCCCAAGCCGCCATGCTCCAAAAGCCTGACCACAACATGCCCAGCAAGGCCAGCGGCGTGACCACCAGTGTGACCCAAGGCACGGCGAAGAGATTGGCCACAAAGCCCACCACCGAGACTTGGTTGAACAGAATCAGCGTCAAAGGCGCCAAACCGAGCGACGCCACCCATTGCGTATGCCACGCTTGGGCCAGGCTTCGGCTCAAGCGCTGAGCCCAGCCAAGTGGGGGCTCAGGCGGCGCCTCAGCGTCGGCCAATGGCGGCGGCTCGGGCGAGGACAGCATCAACAAGCACACCGCCCCAAACGAGAGCCAAAAGCCTGGTGCCAGCAAGGCCCACGGGTCCCACATCACTACGCCCACCGCCACCCACAACGCCAAGAGCCAGCCCGGCCAGTTCACGCCCAGGCTTTTAAGGCCCGCCCCCAAGGCCAACATGCCCACCGTGCGCTGGGCGGGCACACCCCAGCCTGCCAGCAAGGCATAGCCCAAAGCCAAGAGCACACCGCCCCAACGCGCTGCCAGCGGTGCGGGCCACCACAAGCAAAGCCGGGCACTGCGCCGCCAAGCCCAGCCCACCGCCCGCGAGGCCAACCAAGCAAACAAGGTGATATGCAGGCCGCTGATGCTGATGAGGTGAGCAATGCCGGTGCGCCGAAAGACCTCCCACTGTGGGCCTTCGATGGCGGCTTGATCGCCCACGCTCAAGGCCGCTAGCACGGCGGCGGCTTTGGCGTCGGGCACGGCCAGCAGCACGCGGTCGCGCAAGGCCTGGCGTGCTCGCTCGATGGGCGCGTCCCACAGGCTGGCGGTGGCCAAGCGCTGGGCTGGCACAGCCGCTTGCGCACGTACAGCACCCACCGCGCCCAATTGCCGCTCAAACAGCCACAGCTCGGCATCAAAACCGCCAGGGTTCATCACACCATGCGGGCGCTTTAAGCGCACGGGCAATTGCCAGCGCTCACCCGCCTGCAAGGCCTCTGGCGGGCCTGCCAGCAAGGCGTCTTCCTGCCAGCCGCGCCGCCATGTCAGCCACAAGCGCTGGGGCACCTGCACCGAAGATGCGGCTTCGCCGAGTTGCTTGGCGTGCTGCACCTCGAATACAAACTGCACGCCGTCGGCGGTGATCTGAGGCATGTCCACCACCCTGCCCACCAGCTGCAGCTCTTGGCCTTCCAACTCAGGTTGAAGCACGGCCTGCAAGCGGGCACTGGCGCGGGCATCTGTTTGGCCCCAGGCCAGCAAAGCTGTTCCCAGCACCATGCACAACACCGCCAGCACTTGCATGCCAGGGCTACGCCACCGATGCCATGCCCAAAGCGCCTGCAGCCAGAGCAATCCACCCGCACCCATACCGACCTGCGCCCAGTGGACAGGCCAGCTCCGCGCCTGGGTCAGTTGAGCTAAACAACCACCCAGTGCTGCCAGCGCGACCAGGGAGAGCACCCACGGCCATCTGTTAGGCATGCCCCAGTGTAGGATGCCTGACTTTGAAATTCCCCCTTGGAGAAACCCCATGTCTGTTGCTGCTCGCCTGAAGGAATTGGGCATTGAGCTTCCGCCCATTGCCATCCCTGCTGCGGCTTATGTGCCTTTTGTTCAGACCGGCAATCTGGTGTTTTTGTCCGGCCACATTGCCAAGAAAGACGGTAAGCCCTGGGTCGGCCAATTGGGCCTGACCATGGCCACTGAAGAAGGCAAGGCCGCCGCGCGAGCCATTGCCATCGACTTGCTGGGCACTTTGCAAGCGGCCTGTGGCGACCTGGACCGTGTGGCCCGCGTCGTCAAGGTGATGAGCTTGGTCAACTCCACCTCCACCTTCACCGAGCAACACCTGGTCACCAACGGCTGCTCTGAGCTGCTGGGCGAAGTCTTCGGCCCCACCGTGGGCGCGCATGCGCGCAGCGCCTTTGGCGTGGCGCAAATCCCCATGGGCGCTTGCGTGGAGATCGAACTGATTGCCGAATTGAAGGCCGACTGAACATGGCCCTGCCCTCTTCTCGCCTCCTCTTACTCGGTGTCACAGCAGCCGCCTGGGGCGCGGTGGGGGCCGCCTTGGTGTCGCAGTTTCACTTTGACATGCAGCCCTGCCCCTGGTGCACGCTGCAGCGATTGATCTTCTTGGTAATCGGCCTCCTCACGGCCATTGCGGCCCTCCTGCCCACAGGGGGTGTGCGCAAAGCCTTGGCGTGGCTGGCCACGCTGATGGCGGCCTGCGGTGTGGCTGCTGCCCTGTGGCAGCACAAGGTCGCCGCTTTGGACACCATGGGCTGCGCTCAAACCTTGGCCGACAAGATCTTGTCCAAGCTGGGCTTGTTTGACCTGGCCCCCGATGTCTTTGCGCCCACGGCGTCGTGCGCCGAAGCCTCGGTCGATTTATTGGGCGTGCCCTATGCGCTCTGGAGTTTGGCCTTGTTTGCTTTGCTGGGCTTGACCACCACCACCCTGGCACTGCGCCGCCATGGCTGAGACCAGCACCGACTTCATCCAAGTGGTGGACGGTGCGCTCAGCACAGCGTTTTGCCAAGGCTTGATCGACGCTTTTGAGAGCAGCCCCCACCGCGTGGCCGGCCAAACCGGCGCCGGGGTGGACGAGAGCAAGAAGATCAGCACCGATCTCTACCTCAACCAACACCCCGAGTGGCGCCCGGCGCTGCAAGAGATCCAGAAGGCCACCACCTGGCATTTGACGGAGTACTTCAAGCGCCACCACTTTGCGCTGATCGCGCCGATGGCACTGACGGTGCAACACCCGCAGACGGGTGAGCCCACCGCACTGACCCACGACAACTTCGACACCGTAGGCGCGCCCCAGGCCATGGACCTGATGCGCACGCTCTACCGTCTGGGCCCCATCCAGATGCAGAAGTACCCACAAGGCCGGGGCAACTACAACTACTGGCACTGCGAGCACTATCCCGATAACGCCCGGTGTGAGACGCTACACCGAAGCCTGCTGTTCATGTTCTACCTGAACGACGTGGCTGAAGGCGGCGAGACCGACTTCTACTATCAGCAACGCAGCATCCAGCCCACCACTGGCCGCATGGTCATGGCTCCGGCCTACTTCACCCACACCCATCGGGGGCGCGTACCTGTGTCGGGCGACAAGTACATCCTCACCAGTTGGGTGTTGTTGAATCGGGCGGAGGCTTTGTATGGCTGACGCCGACCGATAAACTACAAGCCTCAGCCGGAGCCCGCCATGCCAGACCGCGTCGAAGAACTCGCTGCTCAAGGATTCTCATTGCCCCCGGCCGAACGGATGCGACTGCTGGATCTGCTGCTTGATTCGCTGAATCAACCCCGTTCAGACGCCGAAGACGACACCTTGAAGGTGGAGATTTCGCGCCGCGTTGCTGCACATGAACGCGGAGAAGGCCGACTCTAAGACATGGTTGAATTTCTGGCCGAAGCTGCTCGCGTCGCGCCTTGTAGCCAGTTCATTTATTGGGGTGAGATGTCCCCGTCCGAAAGCGCGGCTGACTCATTGCCCACCAGTTCTTTCATACCCGTTTTGACATGACTGACAAGCGATACAAGTTTGGGTTTTGGATCTCTGTGATTTGGGTATTCGGCATGCTTGGGCTTTTGTTCATCAAGCGAGCGGACATCGCTTCGATGCAACCCAATGCATGGGGAGATTTTTTTGCGGGTGCTTTTGCGCCTCTGGCTTTTTTGTGGTTAGTCCTGGGCTATCTCCAGCAAGGGGAGGAGTTGCGCCTCAGCACTGAAGCTCTTCGACTGCAAGCAGATGAGCTGAGAAATTCTGTCGAACAGCAGGCTGCGCTGGTAGAGGTCTCCCGCCTGCAATTGGACGCAGAAAGGGAAGCGTCAATTCAAGAGCGCGAGGCAAGGGACCATCAGGTCAGGCCTGTTTTCGTTTTTCGAGCACTTGGCACGGCTGTAAGCGGCGACGGGGTGTCTCTGCTCACATTTGAAATTTCGAATACCGGCCAGTCTGTAACCGACTTCCGTCTCTTTGCGGAGTCAAACCATGGACGCCTTGAAAAGCTATTGGATTTAGCGTCGTTTAAGCGCGAGTTCATACGCAGGTTCAACATAGACCCATCCAGTGCTGATCCGACGGAAGCCTTTTCCCACCTTATGATCGAGTATGTAAATGCCTTTGGGCAGAGGCGATCAGTCCGTTATGTAGGTCGACTCGACCAAAACCCGTATGACGATGCGTCTGCGTTCCAGGCGGTTGATGAATAAGGCAGGGGATCGAAGTTTGAGACCTCAACGATGAGCGCCTACATCATGACGAAAGATCGGGTGTAAAGACTGCTCAACTCGCCAACACCCTCGTCACCTTCACCGCCCCCTCAATCTTCAGCCCCTTGCGCGCACGCTTGCCCTGGTGGCGGGTGTAGGCCACGCCGCTGATGACTTCGTCTTTGGCTTTACCGGCTCGGCCGGTGCCCAGCACGCGCACGCTGGCTTGGCAAGCGCTGACCGAGATGAGCGGGTCTTTGGCGTCCACATCCATCAGCGTCAGGCCGCGACCACCATTGGCTTGGAGTTTGAGCTCGGCCAAGGGGAAGACCAGCAAGCGGCCGGTCAATGAGAGGCAGGCTACTTCTTGGAGTTGCGGTGGCACGGGGGCCGGTGGCAGCAGGGTTTCTGCTGCGTCCAGGGTCAAGAAGCTCTTGCCGCCCTTTTGGCGGCTGTTCAGGTCGCTCAAGCGGGCCAGCAGGCCAAAGCCGCCGGTGTTGGCCAGGAGCATCACTTGGCTTGGCGGGCCCGCAAAGTAGTGGGCCAACTGCGTGCCTGCTTCCAGGTCGATCAGGCTGGTAATAGGCTGGCCGTCTCCCCGGCCACCGGGCAGGCCGGCCACGCCCACGCTGTAGACGCGGCCGTTGGAGCCAAACACATACAGCGTCTCCACACTGCGGCAGGCAAAGGTGCCGTAGAGGCCATCGCCGGCCTTGAAGCTCAAGGTATTGGCGTCCACCTCATGGCCCTTCAGGGCGCGGACCCAGCCCTTCAAGCTGACCACCACAGTGACGGGCTCGTCCACCACCTTGATCTCGGCCACGGCACGCTTTTCTTCTTGGATCAGCGTGCGGCGGTCATCGCCATGCTGCTTGGCATCAGCCTCGATCTCTTTGATGACCGTGCGCTTGAGCACCGCCGGGCTGCCCAAAATCTCGTCGAGCTTGGCCTGCTCGTCGCGCAGCTTGCTGAGCTCTTGCTCGATCTTGATGGCTTCCAAGCGCGCCAGTTGGCGTAGGCGAATATCAAGGATGTCGTCGGCCTGAATCTCGGTCAGCTTGAAGCGCGCGATCAGCGCTTCCTTGGGCTCGTCGGACTCGCGGATGATGCGGATCACCTCATCGATGTTCAGCAGCACCAATTGACGGCCTTCGAGCACATGGATGCGGTCCAGCACTTTTTGCAGGCGGTGCTGGGTGCGGCGCTGCACCGTGGTCTGCCGGAAGGCCACCCATTCGGTGAGCATCTGGCGCAGACCTTTTTGCACCGGGCGCCCGTCAATACCCACCATGGTGAGGTTGATGGGGGCATTGCTCTCCAAGCTGGTATGGGCCAGCAAGGTGGAGATCAAGTCTTGCTGCTCGATGGTGCGGCTCTTGGGCTCAAACACCAAGCGCACAGCCGCCTCTTTGCTGGACTCGTCGCGCACGGTGTCCAGCACGGCCAGCAAGCTGGCCTTGAGCTGCAACTGCTCGGGCGACAAGGCCTTCTTGCCGGTCTTGACCTTGGGGTTGGAAAGATCCTCGATCTCTTCCAACACGCGTTGGCTGCTCACCCCCGGCGGCAGCTCGGTGACCACCAACTGCCACTGGCCGCGCGCCAGCTCTTCAATCTTCCAACGCGCCCGCACCTTCAGGCTGCCGCGCCCCGAGGCATAGGCCTCGCGGATGTCGGCGCTGCTGGAGATGATCTGCCCACCGCCTGGGTAGTCGGGGCCGGGCATCAGCCCGTACAACTCATCGTCGCTGAGCTTGTCGTTACGGATCATGGCCACCGCCGCCGCAGCCACTTCGCGCAGGTTGTGGCTGGGGATCTCGGTGGCCAAGCCCACCGCAATGCCGCTGGCGCCATTGAGCAGCACAAAGGGCAGGCGTGCGGGCAACAGACGGGGCTCTTCAAAGGAGCCGTCGTAGTTGGGCACAAAGTCCACCGTGCCTTCGTCCAGCTCATCGAGCAGCAGGCGGGCGATGGGGGCTAGGCGGGCCTCGGTGTAGCGCATGGCGGCCGCACCGTCACCGTCGCGGCTGCCGAAGTTGCCTTGGCCGTCGATCAGGGGATAGCGAAGCGCAAAGTCTTGAGCCATGCGCACCATGGCGTCATAGGCGGCCGTGTCGCCATGCGGATGGAACTTGCCCAGCACGTCGCCCACCACCCGCGCACTCTTCACCGGCTTGGGTGCCCCGCCCGAGCCGCCATGGCTCAGACCCATGCGCTGCATGGCGTAAAGAATGCGGCGCTGCACCGGCTTGGCGCCATCGCAGACATCGGGCAAAGCCCGGCCCTTGACCACGCTGAGCGCATATTCCAGATAGGCCCGCTCGGCATAGTGGGCCAGGGTGACGGTGCTGTCGTCTCCACCGCCGGGTGGGGGGGCAAAACTCAAAGGGGTTTGTTCCATAGGTCAATGGCAAGACGGTCTGTGGCGCAGTGCCCCACTCAGCGCAAAGTGGCGGTGGGTGTGGCGCTGGTCGAGACCAGATTCATGGTTTTTACATTGCGCTGCTGGCGTTGCTGCAGCAGCTCCCAATAGATTTCGAGCACCAGGTGCACATGCGCCTCGGTTTCAGCAAACGGCGGCACCTTACCGCCATGGCGGCGCACCTTGCCCTCGCCGGCGTTCCAGGCCGCCAGTGCCGGGGCAATGCCGCCCATGCGGCGCGACAAGTCCGCCAGCATCCGCGCACCCGTCATGATGTTGCTGCGCGGGTCGCGCAGGCGCTCTTCCACCGGGCGGGCGGCGCGCTCGGCTTTGGTGGCATAGCGCTCTCCCGTGTCCGGGGTGATCTGCATCAGGCCTATGGCGCCTTTGGGCGACACCAAATCGGGCTTGAAGCCAGACTCCACGGCAATCAGCGCCTGCATCAACTCCACATCCACGCCGGTCGCCGCTTCGGCCTCTCGCAAGATGGGCAGCAAGGCTTTGGCCTCGGGGGCAAAGGCCAGCCATGTCATCAAGGCCTTGCGAGAGGCCACTTTGCCGGGCACTCGGCCAATGTCCTCGTTGCCTTGGCGCAGCACGGGGGTGTAGCGGCTGTCTTCTTTCTTGGTCGAGAAATGAGCGACACCCTGCGCGTCCACATAGCCCCACAGCGGCGGCTCCGCAGCGCGCACACTCAGCCCCGACGACAGCCAGACCATGCTGGCGGCCAAGGCCTGAGGAGCGCCGCACCACCTCATGCGACCGGGTCCTCTTGGCCCATGGCGCGGCGGGCTTGGTACTCGCGGTCCAGCAGGCTCATCACGATCAAATCATCGTAGCCATCGGCACCATCCACCTGCACACGCACGCTTTCACGCAGGCGGCCCTCTTCGACAAAGCCTTCGCTGCGATACAAGTGCTGGGCACGGGTGTTCAGGCCTTTGACATCCAGCCAAAAGCGGTGCGCCCGAAAATCTGAAAACGCCATGCGCTTGAGTACCCGCACCGCCGCACGGCCCAAGCCTTGGCCCTTGGGCTGCAGCACCAAGCGCTTCAGCTCCACACTGCCATGCGGGTTGCGGCAGCCTTGCAAGATCACAAAGCCTTGGCGCTCGCTGCCCTCGCCCGACTCAATGATGAAGTGGCGGAAGTCGGGGAAGCGAATGGCACCTTCGTGCTGGGTGCGGTCCCAGGGCGTGATGAAGGGCAGGTTGCGCGCATCGTGTTCGATTTCGACCACGGCATCCAAGTCCGACAGCACAGTGGGGCGCAGGCGAATGGGCATCAGATGTCCACCTCCACGGCGTCGCCGTGCAGCTCCATCAGGTCGCGGCGGGCCTGAGCCTCGCCCTTGCCCATCAGCTTGGTCATGGAGTCCACGGTGCTGGCAAAGTCCAATTGACCATACTGCACTTGCAGCAGGCGGCGGGTGTCGGGGTTGAGCGTGGTGTCCCACAACTGCTCGGCGCTCATCTCACCCAAGCCCTTGAAGCGGCCAATGCTCCATGAGCCTTCCTTCAAGCCTTCCTTGCGCAGCTTGTCCAAGGCGGCATCGCGTTCACCGTCGTCCAGCGCATAAATTTTGGCGGCCGGCTTTTTGCCGCGCGCCGGCGCATCCACCCGGTAGAGCGGTGGCTTGGCCACATACACGTGGCCGGCTTCGATCAGACGCGGGAAGTGGCGGAAGAACAGCGTCAGCAGCAGCACCTGGATGTGCGAGCCGTCCACGTCCGCATCAGAGAGGATGCAAATCTTGCCGTAGCGCAGGCCCGACAACTCGGCCGTGTCGGTGGCACCGTGCGGGTCCACGCCGATGGCCACCGAGATGTCGTGAATCTCGTTGTTCTTGAACAGCAGGTCGCGCTCGACCTCCCAGCTGTTCAGCACCTTGCCGCGCAAGGGCAAGATGGCCTGGGTCTCTTTGTTGCGGCCCATCTTGGCGCTGCCGCCGGCCGAGTCGCCCTCGACCAAAAACAACTCATTGAGCTGGGTGTCTTTGCTTTCGCAGTCGGTCAGCTTACCGGGCAGCACGGCCACGCCCGAGCCTTTGCGCTTCTCAACCTTTTGGCTGGCGCGCTGGCGCGTCTGCGCCTGCTTGATCACCAGCTCGGCCAGTTTTTTGCCGTGCTCCACATGCTGCGAGAGCCACAGCTCCAAGGCCGGCTTCACATAGGCCGAGACCAAGCGCAGCGCATCTCGGCTGTTCAGCCGCTCTTTGGTTTGACCTTGGAACTGCGGGTCCAGCACCTTGGCGCTGAGCACAAAGCTGGCGCGCGAGAACACGTCTTCGGGCATCAGCTTCACGCCCTTGGGCAGCAGCGAGTGCAGTTCGATAAAGCCCTTGATGGCCGCAAACAAACCGTCTTTCAGGCCCGCCTCGTGCGTGCCACCGGCCACGGTGGGGATCAGGTTGACATAGCTCTCGCGCAGCAGCGTGCCTTCTTCGGTGAAGGCCACACACCACGCGGCGCCCTCGCCTTCGGCAAAGTTCTCGTCTTCACCGCTACCGGCGTAATGCTCGCCCTCGAAGAGCGGAATCATCGGGTCGGCCGGCAGGGACTGCTGCAGATAGTCGCGCAGGCCGCCTTTGTAAGCCCAAGTTTGTACGTCACTGGTTTTCTCGGTGGTCAGCGTCACCGTCACACCGGGCATCAGCACGGCCTTGCTGCGCAACAAGTGCATCAGCTCGTGGCGGGGCAGTTCAGCACTTTCAAAATACTTGGCATCGGGCCACACCCGCACTGAGGTGCCCTTTTTGCGCTCGCCCGCTGCTGTAGGGCGCACCACCAGGGGCTCGATCACGTCGCCGCCCGAAAAGGCCAAAGCGGCCGCTTGGCCATCGCGCCACACCGAGACTTGCAAGCGCTTGGCCAAAGCATTGGTCACGCTCACGCCCACGCCATGCAAGCCGCCCGAGAAGCTGTAAGCCCCGCCCGAGCCCTTGTCGAACTTGCCCCCGGCGTGCAGGCGGGTGAAGACGATCTCCACCACGGGCACTTTCTCCTCGGGGTGCAGGCCAAAGGGAATGCCCCGGCCGTCGTCATCCACGCTGACGGAGCCATCAGCATGCAGGGTGACCGCAATGCGCTTGCCATGCCCGGCCAGCGCTTCGTCGGCTGCGTTGTCGATCACCTCTTGCACGATGTGCAAAGGGTTGTCGGTGCGGGTGTACATGCCGGGCCGCTGCTTGACGGGCTCCAGGCCTTTGAGAACGCGGATGGAAGATTCGCCGTAGGTCGGCTCAATCGGTGAGGGTCGGGTTGCCATGGCGGGGGATTGTAGGAAGCGAAACGGTGGCCTAAGCACACGACAAGGGCCGAAAAGTCGGCTGTGTTTTCATACAGTCTACGCCAGACCGCAGGCTTTTCAGCCCCGTGACCGCTCAGGCCCCGATCGCAACCGCTCGCGCCGAGATTTTTTCTCGATCTCGTGATATTCACGATGAAAGGTGATTTATTCTCTTTTCCGTAATTATTTTCTCAAACTATTGCGTTATTCAAAATCGATAAAGCCGCAGACGCTGACCATTCCGTCACAACTGAGGGGGCAGAAACAAATTATCGGTACGGCAGGGGGTGTAAAAATTATCCCCATCATCAGCCTACTTGTCAAGCCCCGGGAGATCATTCACACGTTTTGTGAAGAGCTTGGGGTGTGAGGCGTGCCATTTTTTCAGGGCCTCGATGGGGGTCTGGTGGTTGAGGGCGCGTTGAGGAATTCGATGGTTGT
>NZ_JBIKNQ010000021.1:0-68366 GCF_044358605.1 Ideonella sp. | reverse complement strand
TGCCGGAGACCAAGCCAGGGTAGGCAATGACCACGGCCACCATGATGAGCTGCAGCACGATGAAGGCGATAGAGCCCTTGTAGATTTGGGGCGTGGTGACGGCCGGGATGGTCTCACCCGTGACCCGATCCTTGTAGTCGCTCTTGGGGGCCACGCTGCGCAAGTAGAACAGCGCAAAGCCAAAGGGCGGTGTGAGGAAGGAGGTTTGCAGGTTCATGGCGATGATCACGCCGAACCAGATCATCACGGCATCCACCGGCACGCCGGGCAGCAAGGTGGGCAGCAGCTTCTCGGCCACCGGCATCAGGATCGGCACCACGATGAAGGCGATCTCGAAGAAGTCGATGAAGCAGCCCAAGATGAAGATCAGGATGTTCACGACGATCAAGAAGCCCAAGGCACCACCGGGCATGTCAGCAAACAGGTGCTCCACCCAGAAGTGACCGTCGGCTGCATTGAAGGTGAAGCTGAACACCGTGGAGCCGATCAAGATGAACAGCACGAAGGTCGCCAAGCGGGCGGTGCTGTCCAGAGCCTGGGTCAGCAGCTTGAAGCTGATCTGGCCGCGCGAACCGGCCATGATCAAGGCGCCCAAGGCGCCCATGGCACCGCCTTCAGTCGGCGTGGCCACACCCAAGAAGATGGTGCCCAAGACCAAGAAGATCAGCACCAGCGGCGGGATCAGGACAAAGGTGACACGCTCAGCCAACTTGGAGAGCAAGCCCATCTTCAGCAGGCGATTGATCAGGGCCAAACCCAGCGCCAAGAACGACGACACGGTCATGGACATGATCAGAATCTCGTCCCCCGCAGCGGGCGTGGTGCGCCCAATCCAGGGGCTGATGATCTGGTCGTGCAACTGAGCCCAACCCCAACCTGCGACGGCGCAAATGCCCAGCAGCAGCAGCAGAGAAATGTGGCCGCTTGCGCCATTGGCCTCTTTGTAGATCCGTGCCTCCATGGGCAAGGCAGGCACCCAAGTGGGCTTGAAGATGGCCACGGCCACGATGAAGGAGAGATACAGGCCCACCAACAACAGGCCCGGCACCAGTGCACCGGCGTACATGTCGCCCACCGAGCGGCCCATTTGGTCAGCCAACACGATCAGCACCAAAGAGGGCGGAATGGCTTGCGCCAAGGTGCCCGAGGCGGTGATGGTGCCGGTGGCGATGGTGCGGTTGTAGCCGTAGCGCAGCATGATGGGCAGAGAGATCAGACCCATCGAGATGACCGCAGCAGCCACCACGCCCGTGGTGGCGGCCAGCAGGGCGCCCACCAAGATCACGGCAATCGCTAAGCCGCCTCGAACGGGGCCAAAAACTTGGCCCACAGTCTCTAGGAGGTCTTCTGCCATTCCGCTGCGCTCCAGCAGAATGCCCATGAAGGTGAAGAAGGGAATGGCCAGCAGCGTGTCGTTCTGCATGATGCCGAAGACCCGCAGCGGCAGAGCCTGGAACAGCGTGGAGCCGAACATGCCGACTTCCATGCCGATAAAGCCAAACAGCAAGCCGGTGGCGGCTAGGCCAAAAGCCACAGGAATGCCGGTCAGCAAAAAGACCAGCAGGCCGCCAAACATCAGCGGCACAAAATTCTGGGTGATGAATTCAGTCATGCTCAGCGAGCCCCCTCAAGCTTTTTGGCGGCCGCAGCGGCCAGTTCTTCGGCCAGCTTTTCTTCGTCCGACTTGGTGTTTGGGTCCACGCTGAACGCGGAAGCCCGGTGACCACCCAGGTAGGCAAAGCGCTTGATCAGCTCAGAGGCGCACTGCAGCAGCAGCAGGCCAAAGCCAGCGGGGATCAGCATCAGCACGGGCCAGCGGATCAAGCCGCCGGCGTTCTGGCTCATTTCGCCGGATGTCCAAGCTGCCGAGAACAGCGGCCAAGACAGGTAAATCATGATGAGTGACAGCGGGATCGTGAAGACGATCATGCCCACCGCATCAATGATGGCATTGGTGCGGTCAGAGAGCCGGGCCGAGATGAAATCGATGCGAACGTGCGCATTGCGCAAGAACACAAAGCCCACGCCCAGCATGAACACGCCAGCGAACAAATACCACTGGATCTCCAAAAAGGCATTGGAGCCAATATTGAAGGCCTTGCGGATGATGGCGTTACCGGCGCTGATGAGCACAGCGGCCAGCACCAGCCAGCGGATGAATTTGCCGACCGTCTCATTCAAGGCGTCGATCAGCGCTGAAAACCTGAGCAGGGCTGCCAAGGGAGTCTCCTAGGAAATCACAACATCGAGGCCTCTCTTTGGAAGCCTCGCTTGCGCCAAGCCGACGCCGCCCCAAACGGACGGCGTGGCCTAGCGTTCCTGGATTGTCAAACCTCAGCCCTGAAACGCCCCTGAAAATTGTTCAGCCAGCGCCCTGGGGATTCCCCGGGGGTGATCAGGCGCCCGTGGCCGCCATGTAGAGGCGGGTCGAGCGTGCGCCAGAGCGGCAGAAGCACAGCAAGGGGCGTGGCACTTGGGCCAACAACTGGCCAAAGGCGGCGATCTCTTCGGGCGATTGGTAGGCGCCTTCGACCGGCAGGTACTGGTAGTTCAAGCCCGCAGCATTGGCGGCGGCTTGCACGGCGCTGTTGAGGGGCTGCTCGGGGCCGCCTTCGCCGTCTGGCCGGTTGTTGATGACGGCGGCAAAGCCCAGGCGGGCCACTTCTGCCATGTCGGTGGGCTCCAACTGAGGCGCCACGTACACATCGGGGGCGATTTCGCGGATGGGGAGGTGAGTGTTCATCATGTCTGTCGTCTTTACTTAGCCAGTGCCGCTTTCACGGCCGCAGAGATCAAGCCCATCTCAGCCTTGCCGGCCAGTTTGGCTTTGGCTGCACCCATGACCTTGCCCATGTCGCCGGGGCCAGCGGCTCCCAGTTCGGCCACGATGGCGGCGACTTCGGTGGCGATCTCATCGGCGGACAAACGGGCCGGCAAGTAGGCCTGCAGCACCACGATTTCCGCGCTTTCTTTGTCGGCCAGGTCTTGGCGATTGGCTTGGGTGTAGGCCGCGACGGAGTCCTTGCGCTGCTTGATGAGCTTGTCCACCAAGCCCACCACCATGGCGTCGTCCAGCACCACGCGCTCGTCCACTTCCTTTTGCTTGCAAGCGGCCAAAAGCAAGCGGATGGTCGAGAGGCGGTCCAC
Organism: Ideonella sp.; assembly: GCF_044358605.1. Taxonomy (GTDB): domain Bacteria; phylum Pseudomonadota; class Gammaproteobacteria; order Burkholderiales; family Burkholderiaceae_C; genus Ideonella. The sequence continues at coordinate 65,219 of NZ_JBIKNQ010000021.1, read as the reverse complement.
CTCTTTGGCACGCATGGCGGCCTTCATGTCTTCGGTGATGCGGTCTTTGAGGCTCATGTCCATTCCTGCAAGGGTTGTCTGTTGGGCGCTATTGTCGCAGCCCAACAGCGCCTCAAACCTGCTCCAGCGCCAGCAACTCAGCCACGGTTTGACGGCGGCGGATCAGGCGGTGAGTGTCACCATCCACCAGCACCTCCGCAATCAGCGGGCGGCTGTTGTAGTTGCTGGACATGGAGGCGCCGTAGGCCCCTGCGTCGTGGATCACCAGCAAGTCGCCCACGCGCGCTTGGGGGAGGGCTCGGCTTTGCACCACGCCGCCTTCGCCCTGGGTGAACACATCACCCGACTCGCAAAGCGGCCCGGCCACCACGCTGTCGCGCATCGCGCGGGCTTGCTCATCGGCGGCGATCAGGCTCATGCCGTGATAGGCGCCATACATGGACGGCCGCATCAGGTCTGAAAAGCCCGCATCGACCATCACGAAGTGGTTGGCACCAACGTCTTTGGTGGCCCGCACTTCGGTGAGCAGCACACCGCTCTCGGCCACCAAGTAGCGGCCGGGTTCCAACTCCAAATGCACGCTGCGGCCCAGGTGGCTGGCCACCTCGCGCCGCGCTGCGTCCCACAGGCTGAAGTAGTGCTCGGTGTCGATGCGCGCCTCGCCGTCACGGTATGGAATGGACAGGCCGCCACCCGCCGAGATGGCCTCAACCGGCACGCCCGCACGCTTGACCAAGTCCACCATGGCGGCACACACCTGCTGCAGGTGGCTGTAGTCGACGCCCGAGCCAATGTGCATGTGCAGGCCCACCAAATGCAGTTGGTGCTGCTGGACAGCGGCCAGTGCGGCGGCAAGGTCGGTGTGCCAAATGCCGTGCTTGCTGTGCTCGCCGCCGGTGTTGGTCTTGTTGCTGTGGCCATGGCCAAAGCCGGGGTTGATGCGCAGCCACACGCGGTGGCCGGGCGAGCGCGCCCCCAACTGATGCAGCATGTCCACCGAGCCGGCATTCACCGGCACTTGATGCTGCACCACCGTCTCTAGCGTGGCGGCGTCCAGCAAGTCCGCGGTGAACACAATGCCACTGGCGCCCTGCGCATTGGGCGCTGCGGTGTAACCCGCCGCCAAGGCGCGCTCGATCTCGCCGCGTGAGACGGCATCCACCACCACGCCTTGCTCGCGCATCAGGCGCAACAAGTGGGTGTTGGAGTTGGCCTTTTGCGCAAAGCGAATGGTGTCAAAGGACTTCAAGTCGGCAATGCGCTGGCGGATGGTGGCCGCGTCATACACCCATAACGGGGTGCCATAGGTCTGGCCAAGTGTGCGCAGCAGGGCGTCTGAAAAGGGGTTCATAGGTCGCATCATGCCCACACTAGGCTATGCTGTGAAATTCCGTTTTGTGGCTTTTTCATTCAATATTGATATGAAACTCACCCATCGCCAGATCGAACTCTTTCGGGCTGTGATGGTGGCAGGCCATGTCACGCGGGCGGCAGAAGCCCTGCACACGTCCCAGCCCACCGTCAGCCGAGAGCTGGCCCGGCTTGAGCAGGTCTTGGGCTTTTCGCTGTTCGAGCGCATCAAAGGGCGCTTACACCCCACGCCGCGAGCGATGGCCTTGTTGGCCGAGGTGGAGCAATCTTTTGTCGGCCTGGAGCGTATTGCCGAGGCGGCTGTGGCCCTGCGTGGCTTTGCCCAAGGCCGGCTTCAAGTGGCTTGCTTGCCCGCCCTGGCGCAAGCCTTGCTGCCTGATGTGCTGGCTCGTTTTGCAGGGCAATGGCCGCAGGCCAGTGTCAGCCTGAGTGCCTTGGAGTCCCCCGCGCTGGAGCGGGCCTTGACGGAGCAAGCGTTTGACGTGGGCCTCTCCGAACGCCCCGAAGCCCCGCCGGGCTGCGAGCGCTTTGCGCTGCTGGCCGCCAACGAAGTGTGTGTCTTGCCACCTGGCCATGCCTTGGCCTCTAAAGCTGTGCTGCACCCCTCAGATTTTGAAGGGCAGCCCTTCATCAGCCTGGCCCCCAACGACCCGTACCGCCAACACATTGACGCCGCCTTTGCGCAGGCTGGGGTGCAGCGCCATATGCGCCTAGAAACACCCAGCGCTGCATCGGTGTGCGCCTTGGTTCAAGCAGGTGTCGGGCTGGGTTTGGTCAACCCAGTGACCGCCCAAGCCTGGCAAGCTCAAGGCCTCGTCATCCGCCCCTTTAGCGTGGCGATTGCCTTTGAAGTGGGCTTGGTGCTGCCCCAATGGCGGGCACAGCATCCGCTGAGAGCAGATTTTCTGAGCGCACTGAAGGGGGTAGTGGGAGGAATGCGGTGGGCTTAGCGGCAGGAGGCGTCGAACTCAAGGTTGGGCGACATCTTTCCCTGACAACTATCCAGTCGACCTCAGACATTTTGAGATTCTTGAATCTGTCATCGGAAGGCTTTAGCTCATACATGGTGTCCTCGGCAGCGCTGTGAGGCTTGACCAAGTAGTCACCGATCTGCAATTGGCCTTTGCGGTGCAGTTCGGCCGCCAACGTTTGATAGGGGCCGGGCTTGTTTTGGGCCATGAGGTAGAACAACGCCGCCATGCCACACAGCGATGACGCACCTTGGTCAATTCGCCATGGCTCGGCCACGCGTTGGGCGGCCTGAGTCTTGATCCGTCCGCCATCAAACCAGCGGAAGCGGCAATGCACGGGCACGGTGGCGCTTGCGCCTGAATTGGCAGACTGAATGAAGGCCCGCACCGTGATGTCGGTGCCGCAGAGTTCGACCTCCTTCAAGGTGAGCGTGGCCATCTGCCCGGAGCCCTTGATCGCTAAGTCGAACACTTTGCCATCGGGGCTCGTCCCGCTGGCCCTCCATTGGATGCTGGTGGGCCTGACGGGCGCTTGGCTTTCAAAGGCCTTCACCTCGAATGCATAGTCCTTGCCATAAACCATGGCCTTGCGGAAGTTGGCGCCAGTCCCGTCGTTGGCCGAGCCTTCGTCCAGTGCGGTGACCAGCTCAATCGCGGCGACTTCATTGAGGGCCGCCATCGTTTCCACCGGCTGACTTTGGGGCAAGGCCAGAGATGCGGCGCTCGCACTCGCTCCCCCCAACATCGCCTGCGTCGCCCCCTTGGCCTCCCAGGTCCCCGGCGTCACAAAGGTGATGTCGCCGCCGTCGAGGATGACGCCGGAGTCCGCGCCAATCAGCTCGATCTTGCTCTGCGCGTTGATATGGATCTCGCCGTTGACGCTGAGGATGGTCACGTCTTTGTCGGCGAGGATTTGCAGCTCGTCAGTGTGGGCGCGCAGGGACACCGGCCCGTTGGCCGCGTGTGCGGTGATGCCGCCGGCGTGGGTGTAAAGGCTCACGGTTTGCCCGGCGACTGTCGCGTGGGTGTGGGCCGCCGCCTCGTGCTGGTCGCCCTGGCTCACACGGGCCAGGTCTTGTCCTGCATAGCTGGCGATGCTGGCGTCGCTCAGCCAAGCTTGGCTGCTGGGGGTGTCCAGCATGATGGTGGGCGTAGCGGGGGCTTCGACCGGGTCGCTCAGGTCGCGCCCTTGGGCTTTCTGGGCCTCTTGGCCATTGACGGCCTGGCTGAGCTTGCCGTCTTGCTCGGGGTCTAGGCTCTTGATCAGCGCCGGGATGCTCTCAGCGTGCGCGGTCAGCGCCTGGGCTTGGCCGGTTTGCGCGGCTTGGCTCAGGCGTTGGGCCAGGTCTTGCGCGCCTTTGAGCTGGGCCACGGCCTCCGTCGCGTCCATTTGCGTGCTCTGGGCACTGCCATAGCTGCCGGGGCGCGCGGTGGTGGTGATGAGCAAGCCTTTGGCAGATCGGATGCTGGCCCAGGCGCGGGTGGCCGCCTCAAAGCCGCTGCCGCGCCAAGCGCCGCGTTGCGCCGTGTGCGCCGCCTGCTGGATCAAATGCCCCAAGCCCACTTCGGCGGCGCTGTAACTGCACAGCAGGCGCATGCGCACTTGGGCGGTGGCGTCGTCCAGCACCCATTGGTTGAAGCCCGATTGATCCAGGCTGTGGCTGTGGATGCCGCTGAGCGTGCCGGGGTGGTTGACCCCCGAATCGACACCGGCTGAGAAGGGCGGTCTATCTTGCCCGTTGTAGAGCGCGGCGGTGATGACGGGGCGGTCAATGTCGCCTTCGATGAACTCGACCAGCACCTCGGTGCCGATGCGCGGGGTGAACATCGCGCCCCAGTTGGCCCCGGCCTGCGGGCTCATCACCCGTACCCAGGTGCCGGATTGGTCGTTGCCCGGCGCATTGCCCTGGGTGTCGGGCGAGTGGCTGTCGTGGGCCAAGCCCCCGGCCACGGGGTTGGCACCGCGCTGCCAGGGGAACTGGATCTTCACGCGATGGTCGCGGTCGGTGGTCAGCGCTTCGCCCTCAAGGCTCACCACCAAGGCGGTTTGTGCGCCAGGGGCCGTGGGCTTGCGCGCAAAGCGGGGGATGACGGGTGCAGCGGCAGGTGCGGCGTGGAACTGGTTGCGGTAGCTGCCGCGCTCGATGGCGCTCAGCCCCAGCAAGGCAGCGGCTTCAGAGCCCAGGTTGTTGGCGGCATGGTGCTCTACCGCAAGAATCGTGAAACGGTTGTCCTCGCGCCCACCCAGCAAGCTGGCTGGTGCATCCAGCACGGCCTTGATCACGCTGCCCAGGCCTTCGGTCAAACCGGCGCCATAGAGCGGGTGGTCGATCAGGCTGAACTGGCGGCCGGCCTCAAAGTGGCGGGTGCTGCCCTGGCCTTCAAAGGTCTTGGTCTGCAATTCCAGCGCGCCCAGGGCCAGCTCGGTGGCGCGTTGCGCGTGGGCCGTGTTTTCATAGCGATAGGCACCGCTGCCGTCATAGACCTCCAGCGTGGGCAGGTCGCCTTGCTCCAGCGCCGTGGCCAGGGTGGCGCTGCTGCCGGCCAGTTCGCGATAGTTCCAGCTGCCCAGGGCCACCGCATTGGGCTGCAGGCGGCGCTGGGTTTTGAAGGCGGTGACGGCGTCCTTCTGGCCTTGAATCTGGGCGGTGGCGTGCTGGGCCGTGAAGCGGGTGTCGCCCAAGTCCACGCGCTGGGCGGCCCGGTCGGTGATCACCAGCGTATGCAAAGCGCTGGTGGCTCCTGCCAGCTCGGCGGCATCACCGGCATGTTCAAAGTGGTAGCTCAAGCCTTCTTCGGCCAGCAGGCGCTGCACAAAGGCCAAGTCACTCTCGCGATACTGGGTGCACAGCGAGCGGCGGCGCAAGGGCTCGGTCACGTCCAGGCGGTACTGGGCCTCGGGGTAGTCGGCGAAGATGTCTTCAATGATCTCCAGCGCCGTTCGGTCTTGGTAGACAAAGGCGTCTAGGCGCTGTTCCAGCAGCGATAGCCAGGGCCGCAGCACCAGGCGATATCGGGCCAGCGCGCCGTCTGAGCCCAACTGGGCGGCCTCAAACACATAACCGTGCCATGGCTTGTACTGGCCGCTGGGTTGCAGCAGGCCCACAGAGACCTGCTCGCCCACCAGTTGCTTGAGTTCGAAATGAGCGGACGTGGAGAGACAATCGATGACCAACTCAAAGGGCTGGCTCACGGCCTCGCGCATCACCATGCGCTCTGGGATCAGGGCCAGGGTGGGCAGGGCGGTGTGGACCTGCAGCAGGCGACCACGGTGGTCGAGCAGAGCCTGAAAGTCAAACCGTGAACTGATTCCGCCCGGTAAGAACGACGGAATGAGTGACGTGAATGACATGGCGCTCCCCAGCGATGTTGAGTGAATGGTTTGCGGCGATTATGCCGCTCCATCTCTGGGGGAGTAGGGCGCTCCTTTGGGGGAGAGCCACGCTGCTGTGTGAAGTTGTGACGCAGTCCACTCTACGGCCATGCAGCAGACACAAAAAAACCCGCTGCGGCGTCCCGAGCGGGTTTTTGGCGCTGCTGGCTGCGTGGCTGCCAGACGGGCAACTGGCCTGTGGGCCAGAGGCTGATCAGTACAGCTTCTTGGGCAGCTGCATGCTGCGCACGCGCTTGTAGTGGCGCTTCACGGCGGCAGACTTCTTGCGCTTGCGCTCAGCGGTCGGCTTTTCGTAGAACTCACGGGCACGCAGGTCGGTCAGCAGACCGAGCTTTTCAATGGTGCGCTTGAAGCGACGCAGTGCAACGTCAAAAGGTTCGTTTTCTTTGACTCGAATCGTGGTCATTTACTCAGGGATCCTTGAGGATAAGTGCGCTCGGTGTCCGCTTGGTTACGGCTTGTTCCGGATTTGCCGCTCCGCCCTGAAGGCAGAGTGCCAACGGATCGACACGCGGGTTTGCTAGCAAAGACGGCGATTCTAGCCTGAAAAGTGGCCGAGGGCAATTTTGCGGGCTGCAAACTCGATAAAGTGTGGCCCAAATTCAATTCTCAACTCGAACAGAAGGAGTCCCGAATGAGCATTCAAACCGTTGGCGTGATTGGTGCAGGCACCATGGGCAATGGCATTGCGCAGGCTTGCGCGGTCAGCGGCATCGCCGTGGTGATGGTGGACATCTCCCAGCAAGCTGTAGACAAAGGCTTGGCTACCGTGGCCGGCAGCCTGGACCGCCTGATCAAGAAGGAAAAGATGACAGCGGCTGCGAAAGACGCTGCGCTGGCCCGCATCAGCACCTCGACCGACTATGCCGCTTTGAAGGGTGCACAACTGGTGATTGAAGCCGCCACCGAGAACGAGGCGCTGAAGATCAAGATCTTGCAGCAGCTCGACACGATGTTGCCGGCCCAGACGATTTTGGCGACCAACACCTCGTCCATTAGCATCACCAAGCTGGCGGCGGCCACGCAGCGGGCCGACCGCTTTGTGGGCATGCATTTCTTCAACCCGGTGCCGATGATGGCCTTGGTGGAGATCATCCGCGGCCTGCAGACCAGCGATGCCACCCATGACGCCGTGGCCGCGCTGGCCGTGACGCTGGGCAAGACCCCCGTCACCGTCAAAAACGCACCAGGCTTTGTGGTGAACCGCATCTTGGTGCCCATGATCAACGAAGCGTTTTTTGTGCTGGCTGAGGGCACCGCCACGCCTGAGGACATCGACAACGCGATGAAGCTGGGCTGCAACCAGCCGATTGGGCCGCTGGCTTTGGCTGACATGATTGGCTTGGACGTTTGCCTGGCCGTGATGAATGTCTACATGGCCGAGTTCAATGACTCCAAGTACCCGCCTTGCCCGCTGCTCAAGGAGATGGTGGCTGCCGGTTGGCTGGGCCGCAAGACGGGCCGCGGCGTTTACACCTACTGAGAATAGCCTCAGGGCTTGGCGGCCAGGGCTTCTGCGCAGGCCATGCCGCTGGCCCAGGCCCACTGGAAGTTGTAGCCCCCGAGCCAGCCTGTCACATCCACCACTTCACCAATGAAGTAGAGGCCAGGCTGCAGGCGGCTCTCTAGGGTTTGAGAGGACAGGTCGCGGGTGTCCACGCCACCGGCCATCACCTCGGCCTTGTTCCAGCCCTCGGTCCCTGCCGGGGTGAGCTGCCAGGCGTGCAGGCTGTCGGCCACGCGGCTGATATGGGCATCGGGCACCTGGGGCATGGGCAGGGTGGCGTCCAGGCCCAGCATTTGCAGCCAGGTGTCGGCCATGCGCTGGGTCAGCAGGCTGGCCAACTCATTGCCCAGCTGCCGCTTGGAGCGTTGTTTGGCAGCGCGCAAGGCCTCGGCCACATCGACCTGCGGCAGCAGGTTGATCGCTATGGGCTGGCCCGGCTGCCAGAAGCTGCTGATCTGCAACACCGCCGGGCCGCTCAGGCCCCGGTGTGTGAACAGCAAGTCTTCATGAAACTGCACCGGCGGTGGCGCTTTCTTGCTCTTGCCCGTTGCTGCAGGGAGGGTGCTGATCAGCACCGGCATCGCTTGGCCCGCCATCGCCACAAAGGGCGCCCATTCGGTGGCGGCAAAGGTCAGCGGCACCAGGGCTTGGCGCGGTGCCACGATGCGGTGGCCCAGGCGTTCGGCCAGTTTCAGGCCAAAGTCGCTGGCGCCGATCTTGGGCACGGGCAAGCCCCCGGTGGCTACCACCACGCTGTGCGCTTGCACAGCCCCGCGCGCGGTCTGGGCCAGCCAAGTGCCGTCGTCCAGGCGCTCAAGGTCTTGCACGCCGCAGGGCTGCCAGCGCTCCACGCCACCGCGCTCGCACTCGGCCAGCAGCATGCGGATGATCTGCTCGGCAGAGTCGTCGCAGAAGAGTTGGCCTTTGTGCTTCTCGTGAAAGGCAATGCCATGCTGCTGCACCAAGGCGATGAAATCTGCCGGGGTATAGCGGGCCAGGGCCGAGCGGCAAAAGTGCGGGTTCTCGGAGAGAAAGTTGGCCGGTGTGGCCTCGCGGTTGGTGAAGTTACAGCGGCCACCGCCCGAGATACGGATTTTCTCGGCCACTTTGGGCGCGTGGTCCACCAGCAGCACCGACAAGCCGCGCTGCCCCGCTTGGGCCGCACAGAACAGGCCAGCCGCACCGGCGCCAATCACCAGTGCATCAACAGGACGTGCGTGAGTCATGATTCAGCCATTCGCCCCATCGTCAGCCCGCAAGGGCCTTCCACAACATATAGGCCGCCAAGGCATACAACAGGACTGCAAAGGCCTTTTTGAGCTGCGCGACATTCATGGCGTGGGCCGTTCGTGCGCCTAGCGGCGCCATGGTCACGCTGGCCGCAGCAATCACCACCAAAGCCGGCAAATACAAAAACCCAAATGCGCCGGGCAGGGCGGGGGGCAAAGACCAGCCGCCCAGCACATAGCCCAGCGTGTTGGCCAAAGCAATCGGAAAGCCTAAAGCGGCGCTGGTGGCCACGGCGTTGTGGATGGGCACATTGCACCAGGTCATGAAGGGCACGCTGACAAAGCCGCCTCCCGCACCCACCAAACCCGAGAGAAAGCCAATTCCCGTGCCTGCGGCCGTTTGCCCGGCCATGCCTGGCATTTGGCGGCTGGGCGTGGGCTTGGTGTTGCGCAGCATTTGGGTGGCCGAGAAGCTCACAAACAAGCCAAACACAGCGGCCAGCACTTGGCCTTTGAGCAGAGCAAACGCACCGGCCCCGGCGAGCAAGCCGCCCAGCACAATGCCCGGCGCCATGCCTTGCACCAGGGGCCAGCGCACCGCGCCGCGCTTGTGGTGGGCCCGCACGCTGGAGAGCGAGGTGAAGGCAATAGTGGCCATGGAGGTGGCAATCGCCATCTTGACGGCCATATTGGCCGGCACGCCGCGCTGGCCCAAGATGATGGTCAGAAAGGGCACCATCAGCATGCCGCCGCCAATGCCCAACAGGCCCGCTAAAAAGCCGGCAACTAGCCCCAGGCTCAGAAGCTCCAGCAACAGGACAGGATCCAACAATGCGTTCAGCATCAGAGTTTCTCGGGTTCCAACAAGGCCAGCACAGCCTGCCATTCTTCAGGGCTGACGGGGGTGATGGACAAGCGGCTGCCGGGTTTCAGCAGCACCATGCTGGCCAGCTCTGGGTGGCTGCGCATCTCGCGCAGGCTCAGCAGCCGTGTCTGGCGCCGCAGCTTGACATGCACATGCACCCAGCGCGGTTTGTCTCGGCTGGCTTTGGGGTCGTAATAGGGGCTGTGCGCATCGAACTGGGTTTCATCCACCGTCACGCCGCTGGCCACTTCAGCCAGCCCCGCAACGCCGGGCTCGGAGCAAGACGAGTGATAGAAGAGCACGCCGTCCCCCACGCGCATGGCATCGCGCATGAAGTTGCGCGCCTGGTAGTTGCGCACGCCCGTCCAGGGCACGGTTTGCTGTGGCAGGCGAGCGAGGTCGTCGATGGAGCACTCGTCGGGCTCGCTCTTCATGAGCCAGTATTGCGTCATGGGGATGAGGGCGCCAAGCAGGGATGCGGCCCAAAAGGTGGGGGGGTGTCCGCCGCAAGCCGTGGGCCGCATTCCTGAACCCAAGGGTTACAGGTGGGCGAGGTCAGCATGGCTTCGGGTTCATCTGACGCGAGACGATCACACCAGCCTTGCAATGTTCCAAGCCCTTGCTCGCGAAAGCATCGGTTCAAGGAAATATAAAACCCACGCGGATGCGACGGACAACTGCATTCTAGGCCTGCCACGCTGGAGGAACGGCCGTGAAGACCGCAAAACCCCTGCGTGCTCGCAAGATTCAGAGCAAATGACCGTCGCCGCCCAAGACGCCGTCGAGGCGGTCGATCATGCGGTCCAGCGATGCGGTGGCCTCGGCGTCCAGGCTCTTGTCGGCCACATCGGGCGCGGCCTGTCGTTGTGGCGTGGCCGGGCGCTCGGCCAACTGGTAGGCCAGGTTCAAGGCGGCCAGCACCGCCATGCGCTCGCGGGCCTTGACCTTACCGGCGTCGCGAATGGCGCTCATTTCGTCGTCCACCAAGCGCACGGCGGCTTGCAGCAAGGCCTCGCCGCCCTCGGGGCAGGCCAGCAAATAGCTCTGGCCCAGGATGGTGACTTCCATTTGCTTCATCCACCTTCTCCTGGGGGGCTAGCGTCTTGGGTTGGCAGGCGCTCCAGCAAGGCGTCGATGCGCGCACGCGCAGCCCCGAGCCGAGACTTGAGGCTGTCGCGCTCAGCGCTCAGTGAATGCACCTGTTGGGTGAGCAGGGCATTGGTTCGGGCGAGTTCTTCGTGGCGCAGCACGAGCCGCTCGATGCGATCAGCAAGATCGGACAGTCGGGACATGGGCGTGGCGTGAGAGGCTGTCGGGTGGAAGACCATTGTAGGGGCGAGGGCGACACTCAAGGCTTGGCCTCAGGCCGCGCTTGGCGCAGGCTGCGCGCCAGCTCGATGACGGCCATGGCGTAGTAGCTGGACCAGTTGTAGCGCGTCACCACGTAGAAGTTCTTGGTGCCCGCCACATGCACCGGAGCGCGCTCGCCCATTTGCAACTCCACCAAGGCCAAGGGGCCTGTGTAGGCGCGTCCGGCTTCGTCCAGCTCGGCACCGCGCTCGGCCATTTGTTGGGCGGTGAAGGTGGGCACGATGTCCGGTGCCAGCAGGTGTGCGCGGTCACGCGTATCGGTGGGCGGCTTGACGGCAAAGTGGGTGGGCTGGCCCCGCTCCCAGCCAAATTCCGCAAAGTAATGGGCCACGCTGCCCACCACATCGGCACCGTGAGAGTTCAGATCGATCTTGCCGTCGCCATCAAAATCAATCGCGTACTTGAGGATGCTGCTGGGCATGAACTGCGGCAGGCCGATCGCACCGGCGTAGGAACCTTTGACGCTGTGCGGGTCGCGGCCCTCGCGGGCGCACCAGCGCAGAAAGGCCTCCAGCTCATCACGATAAAAGCCGCTGCGGTCGGAGCGCCCTTTGGGGAAGTCGAAGGCCAGGGTTGCCAGGGCGTCGATGACCTTGAAGTCGCCGGTGATGCGGCCATAGTAGGTTTCCACACCAATGATGGCCACGATGAAGGAGGCGGGCACGCCATAGCGGGCCTCGGCTTGGCGAAGACTTTCTTCGTGCTGGGCCCACCAGCGCACGCCCTCGCGCACACGCTGGGCATCCACCATGCGGGCCTTGTAAGCCTCCCAGTTTTTGGCCACCCCAGCCGGCGGTGGCATGACCAGTTGCGCCACTCGCGGCAGATAGCGCGCAGTGGCCAGTTGCTTCACGGCCCAATCGACGGGCAGTTGGTGGCGCTCTGTCACTTGCTGGGCGAAGGCCACCACGTCCTCGCGCTGGCCGTACTGCACCACGTCCGGTGCGGTGTCTGAGCGGGCAGCAGCCGCTTTGCCTTTGCTTGGCGCTGCGATGGCCGCCAGCGGGCCTGCCAATACGGTGGTGACGGCGAGCAAGGTCAGGGCAGACCTGGCAGAGTGCGAAAGGAGTGAGGTGCGGTAGGGCATGGCGGGATTATCTGGGCTTGGGAATACTGCGCATGGCTTGCCTGAAACCACGCCACCAGGCTGTGGTGTTCTGGCCGCGTTCTTGGGCATTCTTGGGCGCGTAGCGCTGTGCATGCAGGTCCAGCAAGGCTTGGGTGGCGGCCTGGGCGGCGGCGCCGTGTTTGCCGCGCAGCGCCAGCGCCCAGGTGTGCGGGTCTTGTGCTGCGGTGGCCGCAACACCTGCCCCTTGCAGCTCAGCCAAGATCTTCTGAGTAAGGCGTTGCCAGGGGGCTTGGCGGCGGGATTCGCGCCACGCCCACAGGGCGCCTAGCAGCCCGACGGTGGCGGCGATCAGCACGATCAAGCGCAGCAGTGACACGGCGTCCACCTTGCCCCAACCCCATTGCTCTAGCCATTGCTTTTGCTGGTCTTTGCCATAGCTCAGCACCCACACATTCCAGCGGTTATCCAGGGTTTCGGCCCAGCGTCTCAGGGTCTGACGCAGACCGGGGCTCACTGCATCAAAGGCCCCCAGCACCAAGCCTGGTGGCGCGCTCAGGGTTTGGCCCTGCTGCACGCGCTCGGGGGCCACCGCGGCCGTGGGGTCCACGCGCAGCCAACCGACCTCGGGCTGCCAGACTTCGGCCCAGGCGTGGGCATTGCTCTGGCGCACCACCTGCTGCCCGTCTTGCAGCAGCTTGTCTGCACCTTGGTAGCCAGTGACGATGCGGGCGGGCACGCCCATGGCCCGCATGATCACCACAAAAGAGGCCGCGTAATGCTCGCAGAAGCCGGCCCGTCGCCCGAGCCAAAACTCATCCACCGCATCGCCGAGGTAGGCACCAGGGCTCAGGGTGTAGACGAAGTTTTCTTGGCGAACATGCTGCAAAACGGCTTCAACCAACTGTGGCACGGTCGCCCCTTGCAGCGCGGGCTGGCTGCGCAGTTGCAGCGCCCAGGCGCGGCTACGCGGGTGTTTGCCGGGCGGCAGGGCCGTCAGCCGGGCGCGGGCGTTGTCGCTCAGGCTGCGCACTGGGTGCTGGGCCAAGGCCTGGCCGCTCAAGCGCACCCGCTGCGTCAGCGGTGCGCTCAAACTCCACTGCCCGGCGTTATCTGGCCCCGCAGGCAGCGTGGCCAGGGGCGGGTTGGCCACGGGCTTGTCCACGGTGAACTCTGGCAGCGGCAGCCAAGAGATCTGCAGCGGCTCCAGGGTCATCTCGTAGCGCAGGGGGCGGGCCTCCAGCGCTTGCTCTGCCAGGTCTGGCCGGGGCCGCCCAGGGCTGGCGCGCCAGCGTTCACCGTCATAGTCGGTCAGCACCGGTCCACGAAAGTACAGGCTGTTCGCAGGCTGTGGCGCGCCGGTAAACCGAATCCGAAGGGCAATGCTGTCGTCCGTGGCCAGCTTGGCCACATCACCCAGTTTCAATTGGTCTGACAAACCTGTGCGCGCACCGTCAGTGGGTAAAGCCCAAAGCGGCCCTAGGCGCGGAAAAAGCAGGAACAAGGCCACCATGACCGGCGTACCCCACAACGTGGCCTTGGCCGCCAGGCTGGCCGCTTGCCGGATGGGCGGTGTGCCTGCGGGCATGTGGGCCAAGGTCAGTGCCGTGAGCCAGCCCCACACCGACAGCGTCATGCCCACGGCGGTGAGCAAAGACTGCGAGTTCAGGAAATTGGTGAGCACCAAAAAGAAGCCCAGGAAGAACACCACCAAGGCGTCACGGCGGGCTTTCAGCTCCAGCGTTTTGGCGGCCATCAGCACCACCAGCAGGGTCACGCCGGCTTGACGGCCCACCAGGGTGCGCTCACTCCAGTACGTCAAGGCACCCGTCAGAACCACCAAAGCGATCAGACTCCAGCGGCCGGGCAGTGGGCGTTCTGTCCAGGCCAAACGGGCGCGCCAGGCCAGCACGCCCAGGCTGACCACCGAGACCCACACCGGCAGGGTAGGTAGGTGCGGCGCCATGGTCCAAGCGATCAAGGCCAGCATGAACAGCGTGTCCCGCGCTTCTCGCGAGGGTGGTTGGGGCCAGCGCCAGCGCAAGCTAAGGTCTGGGGTGCGCTCGCTCATCGTGGCTGTCCCGCTTTGTTGAACAGGGCCAAGCGCTGCAGCGCCGCGTGCTGGTGTGCCGCGCCTTGGGCCAGTGGCAACTCCTCAGCGCCCAAGCGCAATCCCCATTGCAGGCCTTGGGCTTCAGCGGCCAGCACCCACGTGGCCAAGCGGCTGAGGCGCAACTCCGGGTCCGCTGCCTGGGTGTGGCTCCAGTCCAGCCACAGGCGCTGGGCCACGCGGCTGCTGCGGTCACGGCTCACCAACTCGCCCGTGCGGGCTACTTTTTTCCAGGCGACTTGCCGCAACGAGTCGCCACGTTGCCAGGGGCGTATGCCCTCGACCTCGTCACGGCCCACGCGGCTTTGCGCCCCGTCGCCTTCTGGGTTGTCCGCCAAATGCGGCAGGGGCGGTGGGGTGGCCTCCAGCGCCGGGTAGATCCAGGCCTGGCCAGCCGGGCGCCAGAGCGACCAGGCCCTGAATAGGCCAAAGGGGAAACGGCATTCGACTTGCAGCGCGGGCAGGTCATGATGCCCACGCTGGCGCGCCAGGGTGCTGAGCACCACCGGCGTGATGCCTTCGGCGGCAATGTCCACCCAGACCTTGGGCTCGCGGCCTTGTAAGCCAAAACCCAGGCCAAAGCGCTGGCGGCCGGGGTTGTGCACGCTGATCTCCAGGCTCATGTCCTGGCCCGCGTGCGTGGGCTGAGGGGGGCGCACCTGCAGGCTCAGCCCACGCAGGCTGGCATGGGTGATGTGCAGCGAGGCGGCAGCACTGCCCGCCAGCAAAAAGGTCAGGGCGTAACCCAGATTGAGCTGGTAATTGATGGCGGCCACCAGCAGCAGCAGCAGGGTCAGGCCAAAGGCCCAACCGGCCCGGGTGGGCAAGATGTAGACGTTGCGCTGCGTGAGGGTGTGCACAGCCACCGGGCGCAGCCGTGCCAGCCACCAGTCGCGCCACCAAGCCTGTGGGCTGCGCATCAGGGCAATCCCACGGCCTCGATCATGGCGCGTACTTGTTCGCGGCGCCCGCGGCCTGCACCCGGCACCGGATGCAAGCGGTGTACCAGCGCTTGGGGCAGCACTGATTGCAGATCATGCGGGCTGACGTGATCGCGCCCAGCCATCAGGGCGCGTGCTTTGCCCAGGCGCAGCACACCCAAGGCGGCGCGGGGGGACAAGCCTTCGGTGAACCAGAGGCCAGAGCGGGTCTCGGCGATCAAGGCTTGCAGGTAGTCCACCAGCGCTTCAGAGGCATGGATGCCGCGCACCGCTTGCATCAGCGTCTTCAACTCTTCCGGGCTGATGACCGGCCGCAGCTTGGCCAAGGTGTCTCGGCGGTCTTCGCCTTGCAACAGTGCGCGTTCAGCCCGCTTGTCCGGGTAGCCCAGGCTGATGCACATCAAGAAGCGATCCAATTGGCTCTCGGGCAGCGGAAAGGTACCGAGTTGCTCGGTCGGGTTTTGGGTGGCGATCACGAAAAACGGCGAGGGCAGGGCGCGGGTGGCGCCGTCGGCACTGACCTGCTGCTCCTCCATGGCTTCGAGCAGGGCACTTTGGGTCTTGGGGCCAGCACGGTTGATCTCGTCGGCCAGAAGCACTTGGGTGAACAGCGGGCCGGGGTGGAAGACGAAGGCCTCTTTGGCGCGCTCGAAGACGCTGACGCCAATCAGGTCGCTGGGCAGCATGTCTGAGGTGAACTGCACGCGGGCAAACTGCAAACCCAGCGATAGGGACAGGGCATGCGCCAGGGTAGTCTTACCGACGCCGGGTATGTCCTCGATCAATAAGTGGCCACCAGCCAACAGACAGACCAAGCTGTCTTCCACCTGGGCGGCTTTGCCCACGATGATCGTGCTAATCTGATTCTTGAGGTCAGTCAAACGAGACTGCAGCTGAGCGTTCATCATTCAAGGACGATAACGCACTTCCAAAAGACACACAGGCCGGTGGACCCGGCCAATCCTGACATGACGACGGCATATTTCTCGCATCCTGACTGCCGCGCCCACGACATGGGCGCCGGACACCCCGAGTGCCCCCAACGCTTGGACGCCATTGAAGACCACCTTCTGGCCACCGGCCTGGACGTAGCGCTGACCCGCATGGACGCGCCGCTGGTGGAGCACAGCGACCTGATGCTGGCTCACGCTGAGGGCTACCTGATAGAGCTCAACGAGTTCATGCAGCAGGCGGCCGAGACCGGCGAGCACCGCGCCCTGGACCCCGACACGACCGTCTGCCCACACACGTGGCGGGCGGCCTTACGTGCGGCGGGTGCAGCCGTGGCGGCCACAGACGCCGTGATCGATGGCCGCGCTGAAAACGCGTTTTGCGCCATTCGCCCGCCCGGCCACCACGCGACGCGCAACGAAACCATGGGGTTTTGCTTTTTTAACAATGTGGCGGTGGCGGCTCGGCATGCCTTGGATGTGCGGGGTTTGAGCCGCGTGGCCATCATCGACTTTGATGTGCATCACGGCAATGGCACCGAAGACATCGTGGCTGGGGATGAGCGCATCCTGATGGTCAGCTTTTTCCAAGACAAGCTCTACCCTTACAGCGGCGGCGTGCCCAAGGGCGAGAACATGCTGAACTTGCCCATCCCACCTTACACGCGGGGGGCGGAGATTCGGGAACTGATTGAGGCCAACTGGATGCCTCGCCTGAATGACTTCAAGCCGGAGATGATTTTCATCTCGGCCGGGTTCGACGCTCACCGCGAAGACGATTTGGGGCAACTCGGGCTGGTGGAAGCCGATTACGAGTGGATCACCCGCCGCTTGGTGGACGTGGCGCGCACGCACAGCCAAAAGCGCATCGTGTCTTGCTTGGAGGGCGGCTATGCGCTAAGCGCACTGGGCCGCAGTGTGGCGGCGCACTTGCGTGCCTTGGCTGACGTTTAAGCATGGGTGAGCATTTCTTGCCAGGGTTGGACCTGGGCGCTGCGCTGGGCACATTGCGCCAGCCGAGTGCATGGATAGAGCTGGCAGTGGCCTTGAGCTGCCTGGGCATTTCGTGGGTCTTGGTGCGGCTGATGCGGGGCGCTCAGGCACCCGAGCGCTCTATCTGGTTTGGCCGCAAGATCGTCGACGGCGTGCTCTTCCCGGTGCTTGCACTGGTGTTGGCCTATGCGGCCAAACGCTTGCTGATTGCGATGGCTGTGCCGGTGGCAGTCTTCAAGATCGTGCTGCCGGTGCTGATCTCCTTTGCCATCATCCGGCTCTCGGTGCGGGTGCTGCATGCGGCCTTTCCGGAGTCGAAACTGGTGAAGGTCGCTGAGCGGACCATCTCCTGGATCGCTTGGCTCGCCATGGTGGCCTGGATCACTGGCGTCCTGCCTTTGCTGCTAGAGGAGTTGGATCAAATCCACTGGAAGCTCGGCGGCAGCAATGTCTCCATGCGCACGCTGCTCGAAGGCGCGCTGTCAGCGGGCTTTGTTTTGGTGCTGGCGCTGTGGGTCTCGGCGGCCGTGGAAGACCGTTTGCTGCGCGGGGCCACCGGTGAGCAGCTCTCACTGCGCAAGGTGGCCGCCAATGCGGTGCGCGCGGTGCTGGTGTTCTTGGGCCTGCTGCTGGCCTTGTCGGCCGTGGGCATCGATCTGACCGCGCTCTCCGTGCTGGGCGGCGCCATCGGCGTGGGCTTGGGTTTTGGCCTGCAAAAGCTGGCCGCCAACTATGTGTCGGGCTTTGTGATCTTGGCCGAGCGCAGCCTGCGCATTGGTGACATGGTCAAGGTCGACAACTTTGAGGGCCGCATCACCGACATTGCCACCCGCTACACCGTGATCCGCGCCCTGAACGGTCGCGAGGCCATCGTTCCCAACGAGATGCTGATCACGCAGCGGGTCGAGAACTCTTCTTTGGCGGACCCGCGTGTGTTGGTCTCGACCATGGTGCAAGTGGGCTATGGCACTGATCTGGATGTTTGCATGCCCGCACTCATTGCGGTGGTGGCTGGCGTGCCCCGCGTGATGGCCGACCCCGGGCCTGTGGTGCAGCTGTCCAACTTTGCGGCGGATGGGCTGGAGCTGACCATCAATTTCTGGATCTTGGACCCCGAGAACGGGCAGGGCGGCGTGCGCTCTGATGTGAACCTGGCGATCTGGAAGTACCTCCAGGCGCAAGGCATTGAGGTGCCGTACCCACAGCGGGTGGTGCACCAGGCCTAAGGCGGGCCAAAAGCAAAAACGCCCTGCAGGTGCAGGGCGTTTTCTTGTCAGTGGCGTGTTACTCCGTCACGACGGGGATCTTGCCAATCTTGGCTTGCCACAACTTCGGGCCGGTGATGTGGGCGCTGGTGCCGCCGGCATCTACGGCCACCGTCACGGGCATGTCGACCACGTCGAACTCATAAATCGCTTCCATGCCCAGGTCGGCAAAGCCCACCACCTTGGCGGCTTTGATGGCTTTGGACACGAGGTAGGCGCTGCCGCCCACCGCCATCAAGTAGGCTGACTTATTGTCTTTGATGGCTTGGATGGCAACGGGGCCGCGCTCGGCCTTGCCGACCATGGCAATCAGGCCGGTTTTCTCTAGCATCATGCGGGTAAAGCCATCCATGCGGGTCGCGGTGGTGGGGCCTGCGGGGCCGACCACTTCATCACGCACAGGGTCCACTGGGCCGACGTAGTAGATGACGCGGTTGGTGAAATCGACGGGGAGCGTCTCGCCTTTGGCCAGCATGTCGGAGATGCGCTTGTGTGCGGCGTCTCGGCCTGTCAGCATCTTGCCGTTGAGCAACAAGGTTTGGCCTGGCGTCCAGCTCGCCACCTCAGCCGGAGTCAAGGCATTGAGGTCTACCCGCTTAGATTTGTTGTAGTCGGGTGCCCAATTGACATTCGGCCAGAGGTCTAGGCTAGGCGGCTCCATGAAGGACGGGCCTGAGCCGTCCAGCACAAAGTGGCCGTGGCGAGTGGCGGCGCAGTTCGGGATCATGGCAATGGGCTTGGAGGCCGCGTGCGTGGGGAAGGTCTTGATCTTCACGTCCAGCACAGTCGTCAGGCCGCCCAAGCCTTGTGCGCCAATGCCCAGGGCATTGACCTTCTCATACAGCTCGATGCGCAGCTCTTCCAGCTTGTTTTGCGGGCCACGGGCCAGCAACTCATACATGTCGATGTCGTCCATCAGCGACTCTTTGGCCAGCAGGGCGGCTTTTTCAGCCGTGCCACCCACGCCAATGCCCAAGATGCCCGGCGGGCACCAGCCTGCACCCATGGTCGGCACGGTCTTGAGCACCCAGTCAACAATGCTGTCGCTGGGGTTCAGCATATAGACCTTGGACTTGTTTTCTGAGCCACCGCCCTTGGCAGCGACGATCACGTCCACGGTATTGCCTGGCACCACGTCCATGAAGATCACGGCGGGGGTGTTGTCCTTGGTGTTCTTGCGCTCGAAGATCGGGTCGGAGAGCACCGAGGCGCGCAGCTTGTTGTCAGGGTTGTTATAGCCCTGGCGCACGCCTTCGTTGACAGCGTCTTGGATGGAGCCGGTAAAGCCCTCCCACTTCACGTCCATGCCAATCTTCAGGAAGACGTTGACGATGCCGGTGTCTTGGCAGATGGGGCGCTTGCCTTCAGCGCACATGCGGCTGTTGGTCAAGATCTGGGCAATAGCGTCCTTGGCCGCAGGGCTCTCTTCACGCTCGTAGGCGCGGGCCAGGTGGGCGATGTAGTCGGCCGGGTGGTAGTAGCTGATGTACTGCAGCGCGGCTGCAACGGACTCGATCAGGTCGGCCTGGCGGATGGTGGTCATGGGAGGGTCTCCGTGGAGGGGCGGAATCGCGATCTTGTGCCAGCAGGCTTTCACCATGCTGGCGAGTGTGCTCAGTGCGGATGGGCTTGTGGGGGGTGAAGCAGCCGGTCGGTGGCGGCAATGGCCAGCGCAGACAGCAGAAAGACGACATGAATCACCGTCTGTGAAATCAGTACCTTGTCCGTGTAGGCGCCTGCATTGATGAAGGTTTTGAGCAAATGAATGGAGCTGATGCCGATGATGGCAGTGGCCAGCTTGACCTTCAGCACTGATGCGTTGACGTGGTCCAGCCATTCAGGTTGGTCGGGATGGCCGTCAAGGTTCATGCGCGACACAAAGGTTTCGTAGCCACCGACGATCACCATGATGAGCAGGTTGGAGATCATCACCACGTCGATCAAGCCTAACACCACCAGCATGATGATGGTTTCGTTCAGGCCGCTGAGTGTGGTGCCTGCGTCGACCTTGTACCCAATACTGGTGACCAGAATCTGTAAGGCATTCTTGTCGCCAAAGGCCGCTTCGATCAGGTGGGTGAGCTCGACCCAGAAATGAAAGACGTAGACGATCTGCGCCAATATCAGGCCGATATAAAGCGGCAGTTGCAGCCAACGGCTGGCAAAAATGAGCCGGGGCAAGGGCGGCAGAGGTTTGGAGGCGGAGGGGTCTTGAACGTTCATTTTGGATTTTGGTGCGCAGCAACGCCCGGCATTTTAGGTGGCTTGAGGGTGATCAAAGGGGCGCAGTCCCAGGAGTAAGGCCTTCGTCAGACGCTGGCGACACATTAAGCACCGTACGCACCGCATGGGTGCCATGCATCAAACCAGCCTCCAGGAGACAACACATGAGCGACGATCTCAAGGTTTACAACCCCAACCCGGCAGCAGCCGCTGCGGCTCACATCAACGGCATGGCCGCCTACGAGGCCCTGTGCAAAGAAGCCGAAACGGACTACGAAGGTTACTGGGGCCGCTTGGCCAAAGAGCTGATCACCTGGAAGAAGCCTTTCACCAAGGTGCTGAACGAATCCGAAGCACCGTTCTTCAAGTGGTTTGAGGATGGCACGCTGAATGCCTCCTACAACTGTCTCGACCGCAATATCGAGCGCGGCCTGGGCGACAAGACCGCCATCATCTTTGAAGCCGACGGTGGTGAAGTCACCAAGGTCACCTACAAAGAACTGCTGGCCAAGACCTGCCAGATCGCCAATGGCCTGAAGGCGCAAGGCGTGAAGAAGGGTGACCGCGTGGTCATCTACATCGCCATGTCCATCGACGGCGTGGCCGCCATGCAGGCCTGCGCCCGTATCGGTGCGACCCACTCGGTGGTGTTCGGTGGCTTCTCGGCCCAATCGCTGCGTGACCGCATCGAAGACACCGGCGCCAAGGCCATCATTACCGCCGACTGCCAAGTGCGCGGCGGCAAGCAATTGCCCCTGAAGGCCATCGTGGATGAAGCCCTGACATTGGGCGGCTGCGACTCCATCCAGAAGGTGCTGGTCGTCAAGCGCGGCGACGTGGCTGTGACCATGAAGGAGGGCCGCGATGTCTGGATGGCCGATGTGGTCAACAGCCAATCCACCGAGTGCGAGCCTGAGTGGGTGGAGGCCGAGCATCCCTTGTTCTTGCTCTACACCTCGGGCTCGACCGGCAAGCCCAAGGGCGTGCAGCACAGCACCGGCGGCTACCTGCTGCATGCCGCGCTGACCACCAAGTGGACCTTCGATCTGAAGCAAGACGACGTGTTCTGGTGCACGGCCGACATCGGCTGGGTCACGGGCCACACCTACATCACCTACGGCCCCTTGGCCCTGGGCGGTACCGAGATCGTGTTTGAAGGCGTGCCGACATACCCAGACGCTGGTCGCTTCTGGAAGATGATCCAAGACCACAAGGTCTCGATCTTCTACACCGCACCGACGGCCATTCGCTCGCTGATCAAGGCCGCTGAAGCCAACGATGCCGTGCATCCCAAGAGCTACAACCTCAGCAGCCTGCGTATCTTGGGCTCGGTGGGCGAGCCCATCAACCCGGCCGCCTGGGAGTGGTACCACAAGCATGTGGGCGGCGGCCGCTGCCCTATCGTGGACACTTTCTGGCAGACCGAGACCGGTGGCCACATGATCACCCCGCTGCCGGGTGCGACCCCGCTGATCCCCGGCTCCTGCACGCTGCCCTTCCCGGGCATCCAAGCCGCCATCGTCGACGAGACCGGCAAGGATGTGCCTTGGGGTCAAGGCGGCATCTTGGTGGTCAAGCGTCCTTGGCCTTCGATGATCCGCACCATTTGGGGCGACCCAGAGCGTTTCAAGAAGTCCTACTACCCTGAGGACTTCAAGGGTAAGTACTACCTTGCTGGCGACGGCGCCATCCGCGACGAGAAGACCGGCTACTTCACCATCACCGGCCGTATCGACGACGTGTTGAATGTGTCGGGTCACCGCATGGGCACGATGGAAATCGAGTCGGCGCTGGTGAGCTGCACCGAGCTGGTGGCTGAAGCCGCCGTGGTGGGTCGTCCTGACGACACCACCGGCGAAGCCATTTGCGCCTTCGTGGTGCTCAAGCGCAGCCGCCCCATGGGGGACGAGGCCAAGCAGATTGCCAAGATCCTGCGTGACCACGTGGGCAAGGAGATCGGTCCGATCGCCAAGCCCAAGGACATCCGCTTTGGTGACAACCTGCCCAAGACCCGCTCGGGCAAGATCATGCGCCGCCTGCTGCGCTCGATCGCCAAGGGCGAAGCCATCACCCAAGACACCTCCACGCTGGAGAACCCAGCCATCCTGGATCAGTTGTCTGAAAACAACTGATTGAGGCAGCGCGCAAGCGCCATGGCCCGCCGAGCGGTGGCCCATAAAAAAAGCCCCGCCAATGCGGGGCTTTTTGTTTCAGAGTGTCAGATCACTTGACCGACAACACCCAGGTGGCCAGTTGCTTGGCTTCGTCAGGGGTCACTTGGTTAGCAGGCATTGGCACTTGGCCCCAGGCGCCCACGCCACCCTTTTGAATCTTCTCTGCCAGCATGGCCACGGCGTTCTTGTCTTTGGCGTATTTGGCGGCGACATCCTTGTACGATGGGCCTACCAGCTTCTTGTCGGCGGCATGGCAAGCCATGCAGTTCTTCTTGGCCGCCAAGTCAGCGTTGGCAAATGCCGGAGAAACAGCGGTTACAACCAGCAAAGAGAGCAGCGCTTTCATCGGTATTTCTTCCTGTAGGAGGGGTTGGGGATGCTTTACATTCGCACAACGGATTCTAAGGAGTTCGGTTGACCCTTCGTTCGCGAATTGGCATTCATTTCCTAGACTTTCCAAGCCATGCTCTTCGTCATTGCCGGTATCGCTTTCGTCGCCATGCACTTCTTTGGGTTCGGTGCGCCTGCGCGCTGGAATTGGGAAGTGTTTGGTGACCTTTGGAAGTTTCTCAGCCCCTTCTTGCTCGCCTTGGCTTGGTGGCATTGGAAAGACGCCACGGGTCGAACCGGCAAAGAAGAGATGGACCGCGATGCTGAGCGCAAGGCAGAGCGGCACCGTCGAACCGCAGAGTCGTTGGGCTTGGGCAATCGGCGTGGAGACGATCCGCCGAAGGACCGGTGATTGGCTGAATCGGTGCGCGGCGACGCCGGCTCTTGGTACCGCCTCAGCAGGAAAGGGAGCCTCGGCTCCCTTTGTTGACTTTGAACGCGCCGTAAAGCTCAGTCGAGCTGCGACAAATCCCGCACCGCGCCCTTATCGGCCGACATAGCCAACTTGGCATAGGCCTTGAGCGCGGCAGACACCTTGCGCTGCCGGGGCTGCTCGGGCTTCCAGCCCTTGGCGTCTTGCTCAGCGCGGCGCTGTTGCAACTCTTCATCACTCAGCAGCGCATCAATGCGTCGCTGCGGAATGTCGATGCGGATGCGGTCGCCGTTGCGCACCAGGCCGATAGCGCCGCCTGCAGCAGCTTCAGGCGAGCAGTGGCCAATCGACAGCCCGGAGGTTCCGCCTGAGAAGCGCCCGTCAGTGAGCAGTGCGCAAGCCTTACCCAGCCCCTTAGATTTGATGTAGGAGGTGGGGTAGAGCATCTCTTGCATGCCGGGTCCACCCTTGGGGCCCTCGTAGCGCACGATCACCACGTCACCCGCCTTGACCTGATCGTTCAGGATGTTGGCGACGGCTTCATCTTGAGATTCGGTGACATGGGCCGGGCCTTCAAACACCAGCAGGCTGTCATCCACACCCGCTGTCTTAACGACACATCCTTGCAGTGCGATGTTGCCTGTCAAAACCGCCAAACCGCCTTCCTGAGAGAACGCATTCTCAAAGGAGCGGATGCAGCCCTCGGCACGATCCAAATCTAGGCTGGGCCAGCGCGATGCCTGGCTGAAGGCCACTTGCGTCGGGATGCCCCCTGGGCCTGCCATGTAAAAGGTCTTGACGGCTTCGTTGGGCGAGCGGGCGATGTCCCATTGGTCAAGGGATTCCTTCATGGTCTTGCTGTGCACCGTGGGGACATCGGTGTGCAGCTTGCCGGCCCGGTCAAGTTCACCCAAGATGGCCATGATGCCGCCCGCACGATGCACATCTTCAATGTGGTACTTGTTGGTGTTGGGCGCGACCTTGCACAGCTGCGGCACGACCCGCGAAAGGCGGTCGATGTCGGCCATGGTGAAGTCGATTTCGGCTTCTTGGGCAATGGCCAGCAAGTGCAAGATGGTGTTGGTCGAGCCCCCCATGGCGATATCCAGGGTGACGGCGTTCTCAAAGCCCTTGAAGCCCATGGAGCGGGGCAGCGCAGTGGCATCTTCTTGCTCGTAGTAGCGTCGGCACAGGTCCACCGCCACGCGACCCGCCTTCTTGAAGAGTTGCTCGCGGTCGGCATGGGTGGCCACCACCGTGCCGTTTCCAGGCAGGGACAGGCCCAGTGCTTCGGTCAGGCAGTTCATGGAGTTGGCGGTGAACATGCCCGAGCAGGAGCCGCAGGTCGGACAGGCCGAGCGCTCGACTTCCGCCAAGTCAGCATCGCTGACGTTGCTGTCGGCGGCCATGACCATGGCGTCGATCAGATCCAGCTTCTTGATCTCGATGGTTTGCGTTTGCGGGTTGGCCAAGCGCACCTTGCCTGCTTCCATGGGGCCGCCAGACACAAACACGGCGGGGATGTTCAGGCGCATGGCGGCCATCAGCATGCCCGGGGTGATCTTGTCGCAGTTGGAGATGCACACCAGCGCGTCGGCGCAGTGCGCATTGACCATGTACTCGACGCTGTCGGCGATCAACTCGCGGCTGGGCAGCGAATACAGCATGCCGTCATGGCCCATGGCAATGCCATCGTCCACCGCAATGGTGTTGAACTCTTTGGCCACACCGCCAGCCGCTTCAATTTCACGGGCCACCAATTGGCCAAGGTCCTTCAAGTGGACATGGCCCGGCACAAACTGGGTGAAAGAGTTGGCGATGGCGATGATGGGCTTGTCGAAATCGCCGTCTTTCATGCCGGTCGCCCGCCACAAGGAGCGAGCACCCGCCATATTGCGGCCAGCGGTAGAGGTTTTGGAGCGGTAAGCAGGCATGAGGCTTCCTGGGGCTGAGCGAAGTGACGAAGGCTTGTTGACGCCGATTTTCACCCATGGATGAACGAAGTGCGAAGCAAAGGGGCAACACCCTGCGCTTATCATGCCGCCCCATGCTCACACACCCGCAATTCAACCCCGTCGCGCTGGACCTGACAGGCCTGGGCCTGCCGATTCAGGTGCACTGGTACGGCATCACTTATCTGGTCGCGTTTGGCCTCTTCCTCTGGTTGGCCAACTTGAGGGTGCGCCAGCCCTGGTATGCCCAAGCGGGCTGGACGCGTCAAGACACCGAAGACCTGCTGTTTTTCGGTGTGATGGGTGTGGTCCCGGGAGGGCGGCTGGGCTATGTGCTGTTCTACAAGCCCGAGTACTACCTGCAGCACCCTTTGGAGGCGTTGGCGGTGTGGAAGGGGGGCATGGCTTTTCATGGTGGGCTCTTGGGCGTCGTGGCCGCCATGGCCTTGTTTGCCCACTTGCGCAAGCGCTCGTTTTGGCAAGTCACCGATTTGATTGCGCCTTGCGTGCCCACGGGCTTGGCGAGTGGCCGCGTTGGCAACTTCATCAACGGTGAGTTGTGGGGCAGAGCAGCAGATCCCTCAGTGCCCTGGGCCATGGTGTTTCCGCAAGCTCAAGATGGGGTGGCGCGGCACCCTTCGCAGGTCTACCAGTTTTTGCTGGAGGGCATGCTGTTGTTTGTGGTGCTGTGGTGGTTCGGCAAGAAGGAACGTCCTTTGGGCCAGGTCTCGGCGCTGTTCCTCTTGGGCTACGGCGCCACACGCTTTTTGGCCGAGTACTTCCGCGAGCCTGATGGCTTCTTGGGCCTGGGCGCTTTGGGCTTGAGCCGTGGCCAGTGGCTGTGTGTGCCCATGCTGGTAGCGGGTGCGGCCTTGTGGTGGTGGAGCGCGCGTCGCGCCAAGGTGCAGGCATGAGACAGATTTTTCTGGACACGGAAACCACCGGTCTGTCGCCCGAGAGTGGCGACAGGGTGATTGAGATCGGCTGTGTAGAGATGGTCAATCGCCGATTGACTGGCCACAACCTGCACCTCTACCTGAACCCCGAGCGCAAGAACAGCGAAGATGCGGTGCGCATCCACGGGCTGACCGATGCCTTCTTGGCGGACAAGCCGGTCTTTGCCGCCGTTGCGCAAGAGTTCATGGCCTATATCGCAGGCGCTGATGTGGTGATCCACAACGCAGCCTTCGATGTGGGCTTCCTGAATGCCGAACTGCGCCGCGTGGGCGCCCCCCCGTTTGCGCAGCAGGTGGCCAGCGTCACCGACAGCCTGTTGATGGCGCGCGAGATGTTCCCTGGCAAGGCGAACTCCTTGGATGCTTTGTGCAAGCGCTTGGAGGTGGACAACTCCAACCGTTCGCTGCACGGCGCCTTGCTGGACGCGGGCTTGCTGGCCGAGGTGTACATCCGGCTGACTCGCGGCCAAAAGACCCTGGTGATCGATGCTTCAGAAGAATCTCCGGGCGGGCCGCAGCTCGAAGTGGCGGCCATAGACTTCAGTGCTTTCGCTTTGACGGTGCTCGAAGTCAGCCCCGAAGAGCAAGCTGCGCACGAGGCTGTTTTGAAGGATTTAGATAAATCGAGTGGGGGCAAGACGCTGTGGCGAAATCTTGTGGCATAATCCAAGGCTTCCCGGAACGCAGCTTCCACTGAATACCGGGCGGTTAGCTCAGCGGTAGAGCACTGCCTTCACACGGCAGGGGTCGCAGGTTCGAACCCTGCACCGCCCACCAACACTAAAGCACCTCGCAGTTTCTGCCGGGTGCTTTTTTGTTGCTCTGTCACGCGTCTCTTGTCATCGCCTCTGAAGGCCCTCGAGGTTCAGTCATGAATGATCGTCTTGCCGTGTTGCCTCAATACCTCTTGCCCAAACAGGCTCTGACCGAATGGGCGGGCCGGTTTGCTTCGGTGCCACGGGGCGCACTGACCACCCGGGTGATTGAGCGCTTCATCCGACGCTATGGCGTGAACATGGCCGAGGCGGC
This sequence comes from Ideonella sp., assembly GCF_044358605.1. Lineage (GTDB taxonomy): Bacteria > Pseudomonadota > Gammaproteobacteria > Burkholderiales > Burkholderiaceae_C > Ideonella. Next base: position 38,089 of record NZ_JBIKNQ010000021.1, on the reverse strand, counting down.
TCACTCAGAGCCCAGCCACTACAAGACTTTTAACGACTTCTTCACCCGCGAGTTGCGGCCAGGTGCGCGCCCCTTGGCGCAGGCTGATTTGATTTGCCCAGTCGATGGCGCCATCAGCCAGTTTGGTGCGGTGGTGGGCTCGCAGATCTTCCAGGCCAAGGGCCATCACTACAGTGCGGAAGCCCTGTTGGGCGGCGATGCGCAAGAGGCCGCACGCTATGTTGACGGCCACTTCGCCACCATCTATTTGAGCCCCAAGGATTACCACCGCATTCACATGCCCTGCGACGGTGAACTGCGTCGCATGACCTATGTACCTGGGGCGTTGTTTTCGGTGAATCCCACCACAGCACGTGGGGTGCCGGGGCTGTTTGCGCGCAACGAGCGGGTGGTCTGCTTGTTCGACGGGCCTAAGGGGCCATTCGCATTGGTCTTGGTGGGTGCCACGATTGTGGGCAGCATGGCCACGGCTTGGCATGGCGTTGTCAACCCGCCGCGCATGGGCGCCCTGAAGACCCGGGACTATGCCCCGGGGCAGGTCAGCCTGAAGCAGGGCGCAGAGATGGGCCGCTTCTTGTTGGGCTCGACCGTGGTCTTGGTGTTCCCCAAGTCAGGTTTGGCCTTCAATGCGGGCTGGGCGCCAGCGGCACCTGTGCGCATGGGTGAAGCGATGGGGCAGTTTCGCGGCTGAAGCTGCTGCCACTGCCTCATCTTGAGGCAGCGGGTTCTTTGCTGTGCCCTGACAAGCACTTGCCGCGTTGCCCCAGGGCTTGTCCACAGGCTTGTGCAGCGCTGACGGGGACAAGCCCTCGGCCCCCGCCGGGCTTACTTCAGGTGAATGTCACCACTGCCCACCACTTTGCGGCTGACCTTGGCGGGCTTTCCCCAGACTCGAACATCGCCTGATCCGATGAGGTTGACCTCCACCGACTCGGCAGCATGCACGTTCACATCACCACTGCCGGCTAGATTGACCTTGGCCTGTCGCGCCAGCAGCTTACTCAGGTCTACATCGCCAGAGCCTGCCAAGTTGACATCGACTTGCTGGGCTGTGCCGTTGGCATTGAGATCACCTGAGCCCGCGAGGTTGGCCGTGAGGCTGCTCAGCTGCGCCCCTTCAAGGCGCATGTCTCCCGAGCCCGAAACGGCTGCGCTGAAGCGGTCCGCTTGCAGTTTGTGGATGTTGAGGTCACCGCTGCCACGCAGCTCGGCTCCTTGAAGCTGGGTAAAGCTCACGCTGACGACCATGGGCGAGGAGGTGCGCCAACTGGTCTTGGGCTTGCCGCGCACGACCAAGGTGTCTCCTTCCACCACGGTCTCTATCAGATCGGCCAAATTGTCATCAGCGCGGACGCTGACCTGCACACTGCTCGCCGACTTGGCCTCGACCGTGAACGAGCCTTCCAACCTCAGCTTGCTGAAGGCTGAGACAGCGCGGTTCTGCTCGACCACTTTGCCTGAGCCTTTGACCATGGTGCCGCCACTGCTGTACTCGATGGTCAAGGCCTGCGCGGTGAGTGGTGGCAATGCCGCCGCCGCGACCAGAGCCACGGCCAGCAGCAGCGGCGACATGCGAGGAAAGAATCGGGCCATGAAGGTCTCCTGAAATCCGTGATGTGATGTTGGCATCCTAGGAGCAAGGTCGCGGCAGGGCGACGCAAAGGCGACGGCCTGCAGCATGCTGCGACGAACGGTCGCTGGGTTCAACTGGGCTGCAGTTGCTCCGCGTCGGTGTCTATCCAGCGGCCGTCAATCAGGCACTGATGCGGCTTGAAGCGCACCTTGTAGGTCATCTTGGGGCTGGGGGCGATCCAGTAACCCAAGTACACCTGCGGCAGCTTCATTTGGCGCGCCTGCTCAATCTGCCACAGCACGCCATAAGTGCCCAGGCTCCCTTCGGCCTCTGGGTCATAAAAGGTGTAAACGGCTGAGAGTCCGTCGCTCAGGATGTCCACCACCGAGACCATGCGCAGCACGCCTCGGCCGGTTTCGCCTTCTTTCAGCGGCTCACGAAACTCCACCAGGCGCGAATTGACGCGACTTTGCAGCAAGAACTGGGTGTACTGGTCGATGCTGTCCTGGTCCATGCCACCGCCCGCATGGCGGGCTGCTTGGTATTTCAGGTAGAGCTCGTAATGCTCTTGGTCGAAGCCCAGCCGAATCACCCGAGTCTTGAGCCTGGCATGCTGCGCCCACGCCCGCCGCTGTGCCCGATTCGGTTTGAAGCGCTCCACGGGCAAGCGCAAGGGCACACAGGCGCGGCACTGGTCACACAAGGGGCGATAGGTAAAGAGGCCGCTGCGCCTGAACCCATTGGCCACCAAGGCGGAGTAGGCTTCGGCATGGATCAAATGCCCCGGCGTCGCCACTTGCGAGCGCGCCAAGCGGCCTGCCAGGTAGCTGCAGGGGTAGGGCGCCGTTGCATAGAACTGCAAGGTCGCGAAGGGCGCTTCTTTCGGATGGGTCACGGTGAGTGGAAAAGGCCGGCGGCCTGATCGTCACAAGCCCAAAGTCGTCCAGCAGTAGGGATCATAGGCCCAGGCCTTGGGCTGACGCACTCCCACAAGCGTGGACAAATGCGCTTCGAACTCAGACCGGGCGATAGGCCTTGCGCCCATGGAGCCCAGGTGCCCCGTGTTTTGCTGACAGTCGATCAAGGGGATGTCGCGCTGGCGGCAGAGTGCGACCAGGCCGGCCAGCGCGATCTTGGACGCGTCGGTCCGGTGCGCGAACATTGACTCACCAAAGAACATCTGGCCCAGGTTCAGGCCGTAGAGGCCGCCGACCAATTCGCCGTTCACCCAGGTCTCCACGCTATGCGCCACGCCGTGCTGGTGGAGGGCTATATAGGCTTGCACCATCTCGGGCAAGATCCAGGTGCCGCCTTGGCCGTCTCTGGGCGTGGTGGCGCAGGCCTGTATGACCCGCTCAAAAGCGGTGTTGACGCGCAACTCGCAGCCTTGGGCGCGTAGAAACTTGGTCAAGGTCTTGCGCAGCGAGCGATGCAGCTTGAACTCGGCCACAGGCAAGACCATGCGAGGGTCGGGTGTCCACCACAAAATGGGTTGGCCCTCGCTGTACCAAGGAAAGATGCCCTGGGAATAGGCCTGCACGAGTCGATCAACGCCGAGGTCGCCACCGGCAGCCAGCAAGCCCGGCGCCTCGCTGTCAGCATCCAGGGCCAATCGGGTGTCGGGAAAAGGGCTATGGGCGTCCAGCCAGGTGAGTTGCATGAGAGCGCGGCGCAAGAATGAAAAGGCCGACCCAAAGGTCGGCCTGCTGTAGCAGAAGGCGAGGTCAGAGCAAGCGTACCTCAACGCGGCGTGCTTCAGCGTCGTTGCCGGCATTGATCTGCTCTGGCTTCTTCATCTCAAAGCGATCTTCGGCAATGCCAGCGGCCTTCAGTGCATCACGGACTGCTAGGGCGCGCTCTTTGGCCAATTCAGCGTTCTTGGCCGGGTCCCCAGAAGCGTCATGAAAGCCGCTGATGCTCAGCTTGGCAGGGTTGATCTTGGCGGCCTCAGCGACTTTGCTGAGGGCGTCTTGCGCCCCTGCTGGCAGCGTGGCTGCACCGCTGGCGAAGAAGACCTTGGCCTCAGCGCTCGCGGCCTTGGGGTCGATGCTCACCTTGATCTGGACACCGCCTTTGTCCGCACTCATCGCCGGTGCCTTGGCGCCCTCGGTCACCATGTCCACCTTGGCTGCAGCGGGCGCCGCAGCATGGGTGGTGGCGCCCGTCATAGGCAGCAGCGGGACGATCAGCAGGGCCACGATGTTGATGATCTTGATCAGCGGGTTCACCGCAGGCCCGGCGGTGTCCTTGTAAGGGTCACCCACGGTGTCGCCGGTGACAGCGGCCTTGTGCGTCTCGCTGCCTTTGCCACCATGGTGCCCGTCTTCAATGTACTTTTTGGCGTTGTCCCAAGCGCCACCGCCGGTGCACATGGAGATCGCCACAAACAAGCCGGTGACGATGGTGCCCATGAGCAAACCGCCAAGGGCTGCCGCACCCAGAGTCATACCCACCACAATCGGCACCACCACAGGCAGCAGCGACGGCACCACCATTTCTTTGATGGCGGCGGTGGTCAGCATGTCCACGGCCTTGCCGTACTCGGGCTTGGCCGTTCCCGCCATGATGCCGGGAATCTCTTTGAACTGGCGGCGCACTTCAACCACCACCGAGCCTGCTGCGCGCCCGACCGCCTCCATGGCCATGGCACCGAACAGGTAGGGGATCAGGCCGCCAATGAACAGGCCCACGATCACTTTGGGGTCGCTGAGGTCAAAGCTCACCTGCATGCCGCGGCCTTCGAGCGAGTGGGTGTAGTCCGCAAACAGCACCAGCGCCGCTAAACCCGCCGAGCCAATGGCATAGCCCTTGGTGACGGCCTTGGTGGTGTTGCCCACAGCGTCCAATGGGTCGGTGATGTCTCGCACAGACGCAGGCAACTCGGCCATCTCGGCAATGCCCCCCGCGTTGTCGGTGATGGGGCCGTAGGCGTCCAGGGCCACCACGATGCCGGCCATGCTCAACATGGAGGTGGCGGCAATGGCGATGCCATACAAACCCGCCAAGCCATAGGACGCCATGATGGCCATGCAGACAAAGATCACCGGCCAAGCCGTGGAGCGCATGGACACGCCCAAGCCCGCGATGATGTTGGTGCCGTGGCCCGTGGTGGAGGCCTGAGCAATGTGCTTGACCGGGGCGTACTGCGTGCCGGTGTAGTACTCGGTGATCCACACCAAGGCGGCGGTCAACACCAAGCCGACGGCGCAGGCGCCAAACAACTTCATGTGGGTGCCGCTGCCCAAAGCGTCAGCCGGCATCACCGCAGCGGTCACGAAGTAGAAGGCGACCAAGGAGAGGCCACCCGCGACAGCCAAGCCCTTGTATAGCGCCGGCATGACGTTCTTCATGCCCGGCGTCGCCTTGACCACCGAGCAGCCGATGATGGAGGCGATGATGGACACGCCGCCGAGCAGCAGGGGATAGACCACCGCTGCCATCGGGGCTGCAGACACCATCAGAGCACCCAAGGCCATGGTGGCGATCAGGGTGACGGCATAGGTCTCGAAAAGGTCGGCGGCCATACCCGCGCAGTCGCCGACGTTGTCGCCGACGTTGTCGGCGATCACGGCTGGGTTACGGGGGTCATCTTCCGGGATACCGGCCTCGACCTTGCCCACCAAGTCGGCTCCGACGTCCGCGCCCTTGGTGAAAATGCCACCGCCTAGACGCGCAAAAATCGAGATCAATGAGGAGCCGAAGGCAAAGCCGAGCAAGGGCTTGAGCACACTGGCGAGCGACTCGTCTGGTGTCCAGTTGCCGTTAGAAATGAGATAGAGAAAAAACAGGCCCACACCCAGAAGACCCAGACCCACCACCAACATGCCGGTGATGGCACCGCCCTTGAAAGCAACGTCCAAGGCTGGGCCAATGCCGCGTGTGGCGGCTTGGGCGGTCCGGACATTCGCCCGAACCGAGACATTCATGCCAATGAAGCCGCAGGCTCCAGACAGCACAGCACCGAGTGCAAAGCCGAAGGCGGTGGTGCCGCCCAGAAAGATGCCGATAGGGATGACGAGCACGACGCCCACCAAGGCAATCGTCTTGTATTGCCGCGCGAGGTACGCTGCGGCACCTTGCTGAATGGCACCCGCAATCTCCTGCATTCGGGCATTGCCCGCATCTTGGCGCAGGATCCAACTGCGCTGTACGAATCCGTAAATGACGGCCAATAGGCCGCAAATCAGCGCTGCCCAGAGCGCTCCGTTGGTGGACATCAAGGTATCTCCTTCCGTTCGCACTATCGGTTTTTCATGCCTAGTTGACGACGGGCCTTTGTAGGGACGGTCGTAACGTGAACTCATACTACGGGAGACTGGGCGCTGAAATCTTGGTGTTTTCCTGCGGGTACTGGCGCCAAGTCACCCCCTGTCTGTCAGGGCGGGGCAAGGGCTTTACGTAGAATCCGGGTTTTCCCCTCAACCGACTCAACGAGATCCCCATGAGCCTGCAAAAAGTCCCCGCCGGTGCCAAGGCACCTGAGCAGTTCAACGTCATCATCGAAATCCCGATGAATGCCGATCCGATCAAGTACGAGGTGGACAAGGACAGCGGTGCGCTGTTTGTGGATCGTTTCATGACCACAGCCATGCACTATCCCTGCAACTATGGCTACATCCCTGAGACGCTGTCGGACGACGGTGACCCCGTTGACGTGTTGGTGGTCACGCCCTATGCACTGACCCCCGGCGTGGTGGTCACTTGCCGCCCTATCGGCGTGCTGAAGATGGAAGACGAAGCCGGTATGGACGCCAAGCTGCTGGCCGTGCCCATCACCAAGGTCTGCCCCATTTATTCACACTGGGAAAAGCCTGAAGACATCAACCAGATGCGGCTGAAGGCCATCCAGCACTTCTTCGAGCACTACAAAGACTTGGAAGTTGGCAAGTGGGTCAAGGTCACCGGCTGGGAAGGCCCGGAGTCTGCCAAGAAAGAGATCGTTGACGGCCAGAAGAACTGGGCTGCTAAGCAAGCCTGATTCTCCCGGTCGTTTGGGGTATCGTTACGCGCACTGCAGGCCCACCAGAAGTGGGATGCGGGCGCAGGCGGGCCCTAAGCACGTCGAGCGCCGCCCCTTGAGGCGGCGTTGTTGTTTCTGCAGGGCCTTGCGTGCGTCTTTTTCAAATCTGTGGAGAGAGAAACATGCGCCTCAAGGCCTCCTATGTGTTGATCAGCCTGGCCTTGCTCAGCCCCTCGCTGATCCTGGCCGCACCCGCCACGGCTCCGCAAGCCTTGGTTGCCGTTCGGGCGGTCGAAGGCATCACCGAGTACCGCTTGCCCAACGGTTTGCAGGTGCTCTTGGTGCCGGATGACTCCAAGCCCACGACCACGGTCAATCTGACCTACCGCGTCGGCTCCCGCCATGAGAACTACGGCGAGACCGGCATGGCGCACTTGCTGGAGCATCTGCTGTTCAAGGGCACGCCCAAGAACCCTCGCGTCTGGGGCGAATTCACCCAGCGTGGCTTGCGAGCCAACGGCAGCACTTGGGTGGATAGAACCAATTACTTCGCCAGCTTCAATGCCAACGACGAGAACCTGCGCTGGTTTTTGAGTTGGCATGCTGATGCGATGGTGAACAGCTTCATCGCCAAGAAGGACCTCGACACCGAGATGACGGTGGTCCGCAATGAGATGGAGATGGGCGAAAACAGCCCCGATGGCGTGCTGTTCGAGAAGACCTTGGCCACCATGTACCAGTGGCACAACTATGGCAAGAGCACCATCGGCGCGCGCGCCGATGTGGAGAACGTCGACATCGCCCGGCTGCAGGCCTTTTACAGAACCTACTATCAGCCAGACAACGCGACGCTGATCGTCACGGGTAAGTTCGACCCCGCCAAGGTCATGGGCTGGATCCGGGCCTACTTTGGCCGCATCCCTGCGCCCAAGCGGGCCTTGCCGCGCCTCTACACCCTGGAAGCCGTGCAGGACGGTGAGCGCAGCGTGACTTTGCGCCGCCAAGGTGGCGTGCCCTTGTTGTTTGCGGCCTATCACATCCCGCCGGGCGCGCATCCCGATTTCGCCGCCATCGAAGTGCTGGGTCGTGCGCTCAGCGAAGCGCCAGCAGGCCGCCTGCACAAGCAATTGGTCGAGAAGAGCCAGGCCGCGTCAGTGTTCTCGTTCGCCGCGGGCTTGGCGGACCCTGGCTTCATGATCTATGGCGCCCAGTTGGCACCAGGTCAATCGCAAGGTACGGCGCGCGACACCCTGCTCGCCACCTTGGAGGGCCTGGCTCAACAGCCTTTGAGCGATGAGGAAGTTGAGCGTGCGAAAGCCCGCTGGCTGAAGGACTGGGAGCTTCGCTTCTCCAACCCTGAAACCGTGGGGGTGGCCTTGTCAGAAGTGGTGGCCCAGGGCGATTGGCGTTTGTTCTTCTTGCTGCGTGATCGGGTGAAGGCTGTTACCACGGCCGACGTGAACCGCGTGGCCTTGGAACGCCTGCTGCCCGCCAACCGTACCTTGGCCCAATACATCCCCACCGATAAGCCGCAACGCGCGCCTAAGCCTGAGGCAGTGGATGTCGCTGCCCAGTTGAAAGACTTCAAGGGCGTGGCGCAGATTGCCAAAGCCGAGGTCTTTGAGGCCAGCCCGGCGAACATCGACGCGCGCACGCGCCGCTTAGAGCTGGCGCCTGGGCTCAAGGTGGCCTTGCTGCCCAAAGGCACGCGTGGCGATGTGGTGACGGCCAGCTTGACGCTGCGCCTGGGCGATGCGGAGTCCCTAAAAGGCCAAGAGGCCGTGGCGGAAGTGCTGCCCCAGATGTTGGACAAAGGTACCGTCAGCCTGACACGCCAGCAGGTCCAAGACCGGCTGACGGCCTTGAAGGCCGAGGTGCAATGGGGCGGTGGCGCGACCGAATGGGTGGCGCAGATCACCAGCACTCGCGAGCACCTGCCCGCGGTGATTGAGCTGCTGGGGCAGATGGTGCGCCAGCCCGCTCTGCCGGCCGAGGCTTTGGACGAGATTCGCCGCCAGACTTTGTCGGCCATCGAGGCCCAACGCAAGGAGCCCGAAGCCTTGGTGGCTGAGGCCCTGGGCCAGCATGGCAACACGTATCCGCGCGGCGATGTGCGGCACTTCCGTAGCTTTGACCAAGCCACAGAAGACCTGAAGGCTGTGACCTTGGATCAACTGAAGGCCTTCCACAGCAAGTTCGCCGGGGCAGGGCGGGCGCAGTTTGCGGCCGTAGGGGCTATGGACGAGGCGGCGGTTCAAGCAGCCTTGCGCAAAGCCTTTGAAGGCTGGGGCGCACCCACCGCCTACAAGCGGGTCGAGCGCCCGCTGGTGGCGGTGGCGCCGCAGCGCTTCCAGATCGAGGCACCGGACAAGCAAAACGCGACACTGCTGGCCCAACTGGCCTTGCCTATTCGCGAGTTGGATGCCGACCATGCAGCGCTCCTGGTGGCCAACTTTGCTTTTGGGAGTGGTGGCAGTTCACGCTTGTGGAAGCGCATTCGCGAGTCAGAAGGCCTGAGCTATGACGTGCGCAGCGGCATCCGTTGGGCTGCGCAAGATGCCAACAGCCTGTGGCAAGCCAGTGCGATCTTTGCGCCCCAGAACCGGGCCAAGGTCGAGGCGGCATTTGCCGAGGAGTTGGCCCGCGCCAGCAAAGACGGCTTCACGGCCGCCGAGATCGATGCAGCCCGGCAAGGCCTGCTGAACTTTAGGCGACTCTCCCGCGCGCAGGACCCGGTGTTGGCGGGCACGCTGGTCAATAACGAATACTTGGGCCGTACCTTTGCGGCAAGCCAAGCCCTGGAAGCTCAGATCGGTGCCGTCACGGCCGAGCAAGCCACGGCTGCTTGGCGCAAGTTCATCAAGCCTCAAAGCTTGGTGCTGGCAGTGTCCGGCGACTTCAAGGGCAAGTGATAGCGCAAAAGGCTACGGGCTGAGGTTTGCTCAGTCCGTGGCGCTCCGCTTCAGGGGGCTGCGGTCGTTGAGTTCGTCCAGATAGTGGTCCATGCCGCCGCGCTCGCGCGCCAAGAAATCTGCCACGGCTGAAGCGAAGGCCGGGTGCGCCAACCAGTGGGCTGAGCCCGTGGGGCTGGGCAAGAGCCCGCGCGCAATCTTGTGCTCGCCTTGTGCACCGCCCTCAAAGCGCAGGAAGCCATTGGCGATGCACCAGGCCAAGGGCTGGTAATAGCAGGCCTCAAAGTGCAGGCAACTGATGGCCTGGGTGCAGCCCCAATAGCGGCCCCAGGCCACGCCCTGCTGCCGGTCAATCGCCAGCAGCGAGGTGGCGACCCGCTCGCTGCCGAGGGTCGCCACAAACATCAGCCAATGCTCGGCTTGCGTGTCGGCCAGTGCCTGAAAGAAAGCTCGGGTCAGATAGGGCGAGCCGCCGTGCGCGGCATAAGTGCGCTGATGGCATTCATAGAAAAAGTCCCAGTCGGCTTCGCTGATGTCGCGGCCTTCGCGGACCTCAAAGCGAACACCTGCGTCACTGACTTTGCGGCGCTCTTGCTGGATCTTTTTGCGCTTATCGCGCTGCAGGTCGCCCAGAAATTCCTCAAAGCTGAGCCACGGCTGCTGAGGGCGGTTTTGCCAATGAAACTGCACGCCCGCGCGCTCCATCCAGCCCTGCTGCTGCATGACGGCGCGCTCGCCGTCGGTGGCGAAGAGCAGGTGCACCGACGACAGATTTGATTGCTGGGCCAAGGCCAGCAGCGATTGCCCTAAAGTCGCTCGGGCAGCGTCATCCACGGCCAAGAGCCTGTTGCCCGGCACGGGCGTGAAGGGGCAGGCCACCAGCAGCTTGGGGTAGTAGGGCAGGCCGTGGCGCTGATAGGCCTCGGCCCAAGCCCAGTCAAACACATACTCGCCCCAGGAGTGCGCCTTTAGATAGGCCGGTGCGGCGGCCACCAAGTGCGGGCCTTGGTGAACCGAGATGAACTGCGCCTGCCAGCCGGTGCGTGCCACCGCGCTGCCGGATTGCTCCAAGGCCAGCAGATAGCGGTGCTGCATGAACGGCGTTGGGTGGCTTTGCTGAGCGAGCAAATCGTCCCAGACGTCGGCGTCTAGCCCTGCCGGGCTGTCATGCACCTCGATGTGATAATCGCTCGCTCTCTTTAGCGTGTCGGACATGTCAGCCCAGCCCCCACTTTTTGTTGCCCTGGCCCAAGTCAATGTGACCGTTGGCGACCTGCCCGGCAATGTTCGTTTGTTGGAAGAGGCGGCCCGCCAAGCCTATGCGCAAGGGGCCAGGTTGGTGGTCGCCCCCGAATTGAGCCTGACGGGCTATCCGCCCGAAGACTTGCTGCTGCGCCCGGCCTTCATGGACGCTTGCGAAGCGGCTCTGCGGGGCTTGGCCGAAGTGCTCAAGGATCTCGACGGTTTGCATGTGGTGGTGGGTCATCCGTCTCGGCGGCAAGGGCCGGATGTTAGGACGAAGTCCGTGGGCGCACCGCGGGGCTTCAATTCGGCCTCAGTGTTGGCGGGGGGGCTTGTGCTGGGCACCTATCACAAGCGTGAACTGCCCAACTACCAAGTGTTTGATGAGCGCCGCTACTTTGTGTCGGGCCGTGATGCGGGTGCCGGGGCGCTGGTGGTGACGGTGGCCGGTGCCAAAGTGGGCCTGCTGATTTGCGAAGACGCTTGGTTCGACGAGCCTGCCGACGCGGCTGTGGCGGCTGGGGCAGAGATTCTTTGCGTGATCAACGCCTCACCGTTCCACCAAGACAAGCAGCAAGAGCGCGAGCAGCGCATGGCGCAGACGGCCAGGCGTGTGGCTCGGCCGCTGCTCTACGCCCACATGGTGGGCGGACAAGACGAAGTGGTGTTTGACGGCGCGTCGTTTGCCCTGGATGCCCAGGGGCAGTTGTGTGCGCGAGCACCGAGCTTTGAGGCGGCATTGCTGCCAGTTCAGTTCACCTTGGCGGGGCCGGGCCTCTGGCAGCCCTCGGGCGCGGTGGCCGAGGTGTTAGGGGCCGAGGCGCAAGTCTGGCAGGCCTTGGTGCTGGGGGTGCGCGACTATCTTGGCAAGAACGGCTTCCCCGGCGCCATCATCGGCTTGTCTGGCGGCGTGGATTCGGCGCTGGTTTTGGCCATTGCGGTCGATGCCCTCGGCCCCGAACGGGTGCGCTGCGTGATGATGCCTTCGGCGTATACGGCGGACATCTCATGGATCGACTCGCGCGACATGGTGGCGCGCCTCGGTGTGCGCTATGACGAAGTGCCCATCTCGCCGATGGTGGCGGCCTTTGAGTCCGCCCTGGCGTCGGAGTTTGCGGGCCTGCCTGTCGATGCCACCGAAGAGAACATCCAAGCGCGCGTGCGCGGCACCTTGTTGATGGCCTTGTCCAACAAATCTGGCCACATCGTCTTGACCACCGGCAACAAGAGCGAGATGGCGACCGGCTATTGCACCTTGTACGGCGACATGGCTGGCGGATTTGCCGTCATCAAAGATGTGGCCAAAACCTTGGTGTATCGCCTGTGTGCCTGGAAGAACACCCAGCCGACACGGCGTGCTGACGGCAGCATCGGCCCCGTGATCCCTGAGCGCATCTTGACCCGTGCGCCGTCGGCAGAGCTGCGCCCCGATCAAAAGGATCAGGACAGCCTACCGCCTTATGAGGTGCTGGACGCCATCTTGGAGCGCTATATGGAAGACAACCAGAGCGTGGCCGATATCACCGCCGCTGGCTTTCAGTCGGCCGATGTGGAACGCGTCACGCGTCTCATCAAGATCAACGAGTACAAGCGGCGCCAAGCGCCCATTGGCGTTCGCGTCACACACCGTGGCTTTGGCCGCGACTGGCGCTACCCCATCACCTCACGGTTCCGTGCTTAAATCGAGCATCCCTGTTCACGCATTCACTGTCCTTTTGGAGTTTCGTCAATGAAGCAGATCACCGCCATCATCAAACCCTTCAAGCTCGAAGAGGTGCGCGAAGCACTGGCCGATGTCGGCGTCTCGGGTCTGACAGTGACGGAGGTCAAGGGTTTTGGCCGCCAAAAGGGCCATACCGAGTTGTATCGGGGGGCTGAGTACGTGGTGGACTTCCTGCCCAAAGTCAAAGTGGAAGTCGTGGTCAAGGACAGCGATGTGGATCGCTCCATCGAAGCCATCGTGAAGGCTGCCAAAACCGGCAAGATCGGCGACGGCAAGATCTTTGTGATGCCGGTGGAGCAGGTGGTTCGCATCCGCACGGGTGAGACCGACGAATCCGCTGTCTGAGCCACAGCGGCCACAGCAGCAGCCCCTTGCGAGGGGCTTTTTTGCGCCTGTTCTCAGCGCTTCAGATCAGTTGGAAGCGGCCCGTCGAGCTGGCCATCGGGCTGGCCATACGATCGAGCAGGGCACCCGGATCCTGCTCGACAGTGAGCATAGCGTGCTGGCTGGCATCGGTGAAACCTGTGGCTTCGGTATGCGCCAAGAAGCTCAACAAGCCATCGAAGAAGCCCTGCACATTGAGCAGGCCGATCGGGTATTGGTGGTAGCCCAAATGGCGCCAAGTCCAGACTTCAAACAGCTCTTCAAACGTACCGATGCCGCCGGGCAAGGCCACAAAACCTTGCGAGAGTTCGGCCATGCGTTGCTTGCGCTGATGCATGGTCTGCACCACCACCAGTTCGCTTAGGCCGCGATGCGCCACTTCCAGGGTGAGAAGGCGTTCGGGGATGACGCCGATCACCTCGGCACCGTTGGCGAGTGCTGCGTCGGCCACCGCGCCCATCAGGCCGACATTGCCACCGCCATACACCAACCGCCAACCGCGGGCAGCGATGGCCTCACCCATGAGGTGTGCGTATTGCAGCCATTGTTCACCCACCCCAGGACGCGCGCCGCAATAGACGCACACAGCAGGCCGAGCACTTGGGAGGCTCACGCGGCGACCTTCATCCACAGCGCAGACACAAAAAGTCCGCCGCACAGCATGAGAGAGACGAAGACGGCCGCGCTGGCGATGTCTTTGGCGCGGCCAGAGAGTTCGTGGTGCTCGAAGCTGACGCGGTCCACCACGGCTTCAATGCCGCTGTTCAGCAGCTCGACAATCAGCACCAAGGCCACACTGCTGATCAACACCGCGCGCTGCGTCCAGTCTTGCCCCAGCCACAGTGCTAAGGGAATCAGCACGATGGCCAGCCAGGTTTCTTGGCGAAAGGCGCTCTCGCCCTGGTAGGCCTTTTTCAGGCCAGACAGGGAATAGCCGGTGGCGCGAATGATGCGATCGAGGCCGGTACGGCCCTTGTGAGGGTTGGTCATCTGGATGCAAAAGCTAAGGAGTCCGCGCCGCTCAGGCCTTGTGGGGCCGCTGACGGGGCGGATGGCGCCATGTGACAAGGCGTGTGCCGCAGACGGCATCGTGCCAGAACTGGCGCTGGGGGTGCAGGCGGGTCAGCAGGGCGTAGGTCACCACACCGGTGAACAAGGCCCAGAACAAGGCCCAGAACAAGGCCCAGAAGAAGGCTGCGCCACTGTGAAACCCGAGACTGCGCATAGACACCAAGGCCGGCACAAACCACAGCCAGCTCAGCAGGTAGCGCAAGCTGGCCCGCTGCCAAGTGACGGCGCGACCTTCAGCATCGACCAAGCGGATGTGCCAAGCCTTCATGGCCACAGTTTGCCCGCCGTGAGTCCAGAACCAGACGAAGTAGACGAACAACACTATGAACCAAAACAGCTGCAAACCCGGCGTTTCCTGCAGGGCCTGTCTCATTTGGGTCAGGCTCGCGTAAATCATTGAGTACACGAGACCCGAGATCATGAGCACGCCAAACAAGAGCACGCCTTCATAGAGGAAGGCCGAGAGACGACGGCTGAGGGGCGGTGTGCTCGCGGGGCTGCCGTCGGGGCCGGTCAGACCGGCCACCGGATCCAGAGGCGCGCTCACTGTGCCAGGGCGCCTGAGGCGGCGACGGCAGCAGTAGCGGTGGGCTGGATGGCCGCGCCTTGTGCGCCGCGTTGCGGCAACAGAGTCTTGCGGTCGACCATGCCCGGGTTGGCAGTGATCTTGGGCAAACCTGCTTGCTGGTGGGTGGGGTTGGCAGGCGGCTTGGTGATCAAGGTAGTGGTTGCACCAGTGTTGCTGCGAACCACCGTGGGCGCCACCGCGCGCGGTGGTGGCGCGTTGGTTGGGGGGGGCACGACCACATTGGACTTCTGAATCTGAGCGTCGAGCGGCGCCGAGCGCACGGCCTGATGGGCGGACTGCGCTCTAGGCTGAGCAGCGCCACTCGCCGTTCCTGTCGCGGCCATGGGTTTGGCACGAGCGGCAAACTCAGCTTTCTTTTCTGGGGGCAGAGCTTGGTAAGCCTCCCACTGAGCCTGCCGCTGAGCTTCAGGAACCTGCTTGGTTTGCTGAAACACGAGGCGCGCTTCGCTCCGCTGTTGCGGTGTCATCCGAGACCAATCCTGCATCCGGTCTCGCACGCGCTGCTGGTTCTCGGGGCTCATAGACGGAAAACGCGCCGCGATCTCCAACCACTTTTGGCGACGGTCAGCGTTCATATTGGCCCATTCCGGCCGCAGTGGCTGCAAGACTTGTTGCTGACTCGGGGTGAGGCCAGCCCAGTCTGGGCTGGCTTGGGCGGTCAGTGGAACGGCCAAAGCAAATTGCCCAAAGCTGCTGCATAGCAGCAAGCCTGCGCAGACAGCCAACCCGCTTGCTCGCTGGCGGATGGGTTTATTCGGTGACTTCGCTGATCTGAACATCTGAGGTCTCAACAGGCGGGGCCTTCAGGAATTCAAGGAATCCAGGGTCACGAAAGGCATCAGGAGGCAGGGGGTCAGACAACAGTGCACTGTCAACCTCGACAGCGGCTTGAATCTGAGCAGACTCGTGCCACTCATCGATGGCAAACATACCGACCAACAGCACCACCAAGGGCAGCGCAAATCCCATGCGCTGCAACCAACTACTGCCAGCCGGGCCACCACGCAGCGCCAAGCTTTGACCCATGGACGCGACGCCTTGTGCACCTTGGGTTTGGAGGCGAAGGGCACGGGCTCGCGCCAGCGCTTGCTCGCGGGCCACACGCAATCGCTCGTTCACCGTGTGATCAGCGGCCGCACTGCGCTCCGTCAGCAGGGCCGCAATGCGCAGCCCGACTCTGGCCTCGACGCCATCAAGGCTCTCTGGTCTCGTGTGTCCTGACAGATGAGGAGTGGTGTTGGCTTTCACAGCGTGATTCCCTTGGCTCGAAGTACTTTGGCCAGTGCTTGAACCGCTCTTGAGCAATGTGTTTTCACACTGCCTTCGGAGCAGCCCATCACCGTTGCAGTCTCCGCAACGTCCATTTCCTCCCAGTAACGCAGGAGGAAGGCTTCCCGTTGACGTCCGGGTAGACCTTGGACCGCTTCTTCGATTTTTAGCAAAATTTGTTCCCGGCCGACGGTGTCCGCCGCGCTCTCTGCGCCGAGGGTTCCCTCGGCAGCCAGCATTTCGAGCAAGTCGAAGTCGCCATCTTCCCCGGCCACTTCAAAATCGGAAAGGTTCTGCATCACCGCATTGCGCACTTTTTGGCGCCTGAAGTGGTCCATCGTGGCATTCGACAGAATGCGTTGGAACACCAGGGGTAGTTCGGCGGCGGGGCGGTCGGCGTACTTTTCGGCCAGACGAATCATGGCGTCCTGAACAATGTCCAGGGCTGCATCCTCGTCACGCACGGCGAAAAAGGTGCGCTTGAAGGCGCGTTTTTCGGTGCTCCTGAGGAAGTCCGTGAGTTCTTTATCGGTGGCCAAGGCGAACAATTGCTCGGGTCGAGCCCGAAAAACTGGCGGATTATGTCATCCGAATCCGGGTAAGTACTGCAACAGTGCGATAATGCTACTTCGCACAATTTGCGATCAGGGTCTCAAGCCGTCCCGACCAAGGGAGCAGGCAGTTGTTGACGCGCAGGTTCCGAGTCCGCCCCACAAGGGTGCGAGGAGGGGCACCGAAGGTTTTTCGTCAGAGAAATTCACAGAGGTTCGAAAATGGACATGTCTGCCGCGGATATTAAGCGTGCCGCCTTGGCACAGCCGCAAAATTCTTCCCCCGCCACCACCGCTCAGGAGCCCAACGGCTCCCAAATTCTCGTTCGCTGCTTGCAAGCCGAAGGGGTTAAGTTCATCTGGGGTTACCCAGGCGGATCGGTGCTCTACATCTACGATGCGCTCTACCAGCAAGACACGATTCAGCATGTGTTGGTGCGCCATGAGCAAGCTGCAGTGCATGCCGCCGACGGCTATGCCCGCGCAACAGGCGATGTAGGTGTTGCCCTGGTGACTTCCGGTCCGGGTGTGACCAATGCCGTGACAGGCATTGCGACCGCCTATATGGACTCCATTCCGATGGTGATCATCACCGGTCAGGTGCCGACGCCCGCCATTGGCCTGGACGCCTTCCAGGAGTGCGACACCGTGGGCATCACGCGCCCCATCGTCAAGCACAACTTCTTGGTCAAGGACGTTCGCGACCTGGCCATGACCTTGAAGAAAGCCTTCCACATTGCTCGTACCGGTCGCCCTGGCCCGGTCGTGGTGGACATTCCCAAGGATGTGTCGCTGAGCAAGACGCCATTCCACTACCCGGAACAGGTGGAAATGCGCTCCTACAACCCCGTCAAGAAGGGGCATGGGGGCCAGATCCGTAAGGCGGTTCAGTTGTTGTTGCAAGCTCGTCGCCCCTACATCTACACGGGCGGTGGCGTGATCTTGGGTAATGCCACAACCGAGTTGCGCGAACTGTGCGACTTGCTGGGCTACCCGGTCACCAACACGTTGATGGGCCTCGGCAGTACGCCGTCTAGTGACCCCAAGTTCCTGGGCATGCTGGGCATGCACGGCACTTATGAAGCCAATATGACCATGCAGCACTGCGATGTGCTCTTGGCCGTAGGGGCGCGTTTCGATGATCGCGTGATTGGCAACCCCAAGCACTTTGCGTCGGTGGAGCGCAAGATCGTTCACATCGACATCGACCCTTCCTCGATCTCCAAGCGCGTCAAGGTGGACATTCCCATCGTCGGCGACGTGAAGGATGTGTTGCAGGAATTGATCGCCCAAATCCGCGAAGCCCAAGCCCGTCCCGAGGCTGGTGTGTTG
Organism: Ideonella sp.; assembly: GCF_044358605.1. Taxonomy (GTDB): domain Bacteria; phylum Pseudomonadota; class Gammaproteobacteria; order Burkholderiales; family Burkholderiaceae_C; genus Ideonella. Next base: position 20,483 of record NZ_JBIKNQ010000021.1, on the reverse strand, counting down.
GCGCAGTGGTGGGGCCAGATCAACGAGTGGCGCAAGCGTGAGTGCTTGGCCTATAAGCGCAGCCCCGATGTCATCAAGCCCCAGCAAGTGGTCGAGGCTCTCTGGGAGATGACATGTGGCACCGACGCCTACGTCACCTCCGATGTGGGTCAGCACCAGATGTGGGCGGCCCAGTATTACCGCTTTGAAGATCCGCGCCGCTGGATCAACTCTGGGGGCTTGGGCACCATGGGCGTGGGCTTGCCGTATGCGATGGGCATCAAGCTCGCCAAGCCTGACGCCGATGTGTTCTGCATCACCGGTGAAGGCTCCATACAGATGAACATTCAGGAGCTCTCCACCTGCCAGCAGTACAAAACGCCGGTCAAGGTGATCGCTCTGAACAACCGCTACCTGGGCATGGTGCGTCAGTGGCAAGAGTTGGATTACCAAGGCCGTTACTCGCACAGCTATATGGATGCGCTGCCTGACTTCGTCAAGCTGGCCGAGGCCTATGGCCATGTGGGCTTGAAGATCGAGAAGCCCTCGGAAGTCGAGCCTGCGCTGCGCGAAATGATCCGCCTCAAGGATCGCACCGTCTTCTTGGACGTGCGCACGGACCCGACCGAGAACGTCTGGCCCATGGTCAAGGCGGGTAAGGGCATCTCCGAGATGCTGTTGGGCTCTGAAGACCTCTGACGTCTGCAAGCTGCCGTTGGCATTCGGGTTTACCGGCTCGAATGTCGTGTGGCAGCGGAAGGCGGCTGAACTTCAGACAAAGCGTTAGACATTCACTGAATCGGTGCGGTCAAGGCGCAGCAGTTACCGCTGCTGCGCTGAAGAGCCCCACCAGGAGTTGAAGACACATGAAACACATTATTGCGGTGCTGCTCGAGAACGAGCCGGGTGCCCTGTCCCGCGTCGTGGCCTTGTTTTCTGCCCGCGGCTACAACATCGAAAGCCTGACGGTCGCCCCGACCGAGGATGCGTCCCTGTCGCGCATGACCATCGTCACCACCGGCTCCGATGACGTCATCGAGCAGATCACCAAGCACCTGAACCGCCTGGTGGACGTGGTCAAGGTGGTCGATCTGACCGAAGGCCAGTTCACCGAGCGTGAACTCATGCTGATCAAGGTGCGTGCTGTCGGCAAGGAGCGCGAAGAGATGAAGCGCATGGCCGACATCTTCCGCGGTCGCATCATCGACGTGACCGAGAAGAGCTACACCATTGAATTGACTGGCGACGCTGGCAAGCTCGATGCCTTCATCGAAGGCATTGACCGCGCCGCCATCCTAGAAACCGTGCGCACCGGCTCCAGCGGGATCGGGCGCGGCGAGCGCATCTTGCGCGTCTGATTGCCGCTCGGCGATCACCCTTTTCCCCATCCCGCCTGATTTCATTGCAAGAGAGAACCATCATGAAGGTTTATTACGACAAGGACGCCGACCTCTCCCTCATCAAGGGCAAGAACGTCGCCATCATTGGCTATGGCTCCCAAGGCCATGCACACGCACAGAACTTGAACGATTCTGGCGTCAAGGTCACCGTGGCCCTGCGCAAGAGTGGTGCTTCTTGGGCCAAGGCCGAAGGCGCTGGCCTGAAAGTGGCAGAGATTGCTGACGCGGTGAAGGCTGCTGACGTGGTCATGATCTTGTTGCCTGACGAGCAGATCGCTGAGGTCTACAAGAACGAAGTAGAACCCAACATCAAGTCGGGTGCCTCCTTGGTCTTCGCCCACGGCTTCAATGTGCACTACGGCCAAGTCGTGCCGCGTGCCGATCTGGACGTCTGGATGGTCGCCCCCAAGGCCCCTGGCCACACCGTGCGCGGCACCTACCGCCAAGGTGGCGGCGTGCCTCACCTGATCGCCGTCTACCAAGATAAGTCGGGCAAGGCACGTGACTTGGCTCTGTCTTACGCTGCAGCCAACGGCGGCGGCAAGGCCGGCATCATCGAGACCAACTTCCGCGAAGAGACTGAGACCGACTTGTTCGGTGAGCAGGCTGTGCTGTGCGGTGGGACGGTGGAGCTGATCAAGGCTGGTTTCGAAACCTTGGTCGAGGCTGGTTACGCCCCCGAGATGGCCTACTTCGAGTGCCTGCACGAGTTGAAGCTGATCGTGGACCTGATCTACGAAGGCGGCATCGCCAACATGAACTACTCGATCTCTAACAACGCCGAGTACGGCGAGTACGTCACCGGCCCGCGCGTCGTGACCGCAGAGACCAAGAAGGCCATGCAGCAATGCCTGAAGGACATCCAGACCGGTGAGTACGCCAAGAGCTTCATCCTGGAAAACAAGGCCGGTGCACCGACCCTGATCTCGCGTCGCCGTTTGACCGAAGAGCATCAGATCGAAGTCGTGGGCGAACAGCTCCGCGCCATGATGCCTTGGATCAAGGCCAACAAGTTGGTCGACAAGTCCCGCAACTGATGGCTCAAGACTCAGCCCGGGCTCGTGTTCAGGCTGTTTCTTGCTGACCCCGAGGCCGCTCAACAGCGGCCTTTTTCAATTTTGGGCTGAGGTATGCTCCACAGCTTGATCAACCCTGACATGGTTCATGAACAGTCCTGAACAAGTACCTCAAGACGACGACGCTGAAGTGGTCGAGCCTGCTCGTCCACGCCGCAAAGGCATTTATGCCTTGCCTAACGCGGTCACCTTGGCCGCGTTGTTTGCAGGCTTCTACGCCATTGTGATGGCCATGAATGGCCGCTTCGAGCACGCCGCAGTGGCCGTGTTCTGCGCCATGGTGCTCGACAGTTTGGATGGGCGCGTGGCGCGTATGACCAATACGCAAAGCGCGTTTGGCGAGCAAATGGATAGCTTGTCGGACATGGTGAGCTTTGGTGCAGCTCCGGCTTTGATCGTCTACGAGTGGGCCCTCAAGGGGCAGGGCAAGTGGGGCTTGATCCCGGCCTTTGTGTATTGCGCCTGTGCTGCATTGCGCTTGGCCCGCTTCAATACCAATATCGGCGTGGTCGATAAGCGCTACTTCCAGGGCTTGCCCAGCCCGGCCGCAGCAGCCTTGGTGACGGGCTTTATTTGGGTCATGGACGACGCAGGCTTCAAAAACGTCTCCACCATGCCTGTGATGCCTTGGGTGGCAGCAGCGGTTGCCTTGTACGCAGGCTTGACCATGGTCACCAATGTGCCGTTTTACAGCTTCAAAGACGTCAGCTTCAAGAAGTCGGTGCCCTTCATTGTGATCGTGGCCATCGCCGTGCTGATCGCGTTGATCAACCTACATGTGCCCGGCATGCTGTTTGGGCTGTTCTGCGTCTATGGCGTATCAGGGTATGTGGTGTATTTCATGCGCAAGGCCAAGGGTAAACCGGTGAGTGTGATCGCCACCTCCACCGATGAGCCCGACGAGCGCGGATTGCACTGAGTCACACCGAAACTTCGTGCTATATTCGTGCGATGAACTCGATCCAGATGGCCCGCACTATTGCGCTATCGCTACCCCTAGCACTGCTGCGGGCACGTTGATCGATTTCGTCTGAACCTCACAGTTTTTCCGAATTCACGGCCCGCCAGCGCAACGCAGCGGGCCGTTTTCATTCGGGCTGCGTGCACCTCGTATTTCCACGGAGCTATCCATGAGTGACAAGCTGATCATTTTCGACACGACCTTGCGTGACGGCGAGCAATCGCCAGGCGCCTCCATGACCCGCGATGAAAAGCTGCGCATTGCCCGTCAACTGGAACGCCTGCGTGTGGACGTGATCGAAGCTGGTTTTGCGGCCTCGTCCAATGGCGATTTCGAAGCGGTCAAGACGATTGCCGATCACATCAAAGATTCCACTGTTTGCTCGCTGGCGCGCGCCAACGACCGCGATATCTCGCGGGCCGCCGAGGCACTGGCCGGATCTCAACGTGCGCGCATCCACACCTTCATTGCGACGAGCCCGCTGCACATGGAGAAAAAGCTTCGCATGTCGCCGGACCAAGTGTTCGAGCAAGCCAAGTTGGCCGTGCGCTTTGCGCGCAATTTATGCGGTGATGTTGAGTTTTCACCGGAAGATGGTTATCGCTCTGAGCCCGACTTTTTGTGCCGTGTGCTGGAGGCGGTGATTGCGGAAGGTGCCACCACCATCAATATCCCGGATACCGTGGGCTACGCTATCCCTGAGCTTTATGGCGAGTTCATCCGCAATTTGCGCGAGCGCGTACCCAATTCCGACAAGGCCATTTGGTCCGTTCACTGCCATAACGATTTGGGCATGGCCGTTGCCAATTCGCTCGCGGGCGTCAAGATCGGTGGCGCTCGCCAGATTGAATGCACCATTAACGGCTTGGGTGAGCGAGCCGGTAATTGCGCACTGGAAGAAGTGGTGATGGCCATTCGTACCCGTCGCGACTACTTTGGGCTCGAGACGGGTGTCGACACCACTCAAATCATGCCGGCTTCGCGCATGGTCAGCCAAACAACCGGCTTTGTGGTGCAACCCAATAAAGCGGTGGTGGGGGCAAACGCCTTTGCCCATGCCTCGGGCATCCACCAAGATGGTGTTTTGAAAGCGCGTGACACCTACGAAATCATGCGGGCTGAAGACGTGGGTTGGGCCGCCAACAAGATCGTGCTGGGCAAGCTCTCTGGGCGCAATGCCTTCAAGCAGCGTTTGCAAGAGTTGGGCATTGAGCTGGAGTCCGAGGGCGAGATCAATGCGGCCTTCACGCGCTTCAAAGATTTGGCCGACCGAAAGAGCGAGATTTTTGATGAAGACATCATTGCGCTGGTTTCCGACGAGAGCGTGACGGCGGTCAAGGAGCACTTTCGCTTGATTTCTTTGGCTCAGCGCTCGGAAACCGGCGAGCGGCCTCAGGCTTCGGTGACTTTGGCCGTCGGTGACACCGAACACGCGGTACACAGCGAAGGTAATGGCCCTGTCGATGCCAGCCTACGAGCCATCGAGAGCGTGGTGCAAAGTGGGGCTGAAATGCTGCTGTATTCGGTCAATGCCATCACCTCAGGCAGCACAGAATCGCAGGGCGAAGTGACGGTACGCCTGCAACATGGGGGGCGGGTGGTCAATGGCGTAGGGGCTGACCCAGATATTGTGGTGGCCTCGGCCAAAGCCTATTTGTCGGCGCTGAACAAGTTGCACTCCAACACGGAGCGGGTCGCCGCACAGGGTTGAGTGCTTCTTATCCCTTGGCGGCAGGTGTCGCCAAGGCTTGCGTCCCGATCACCGAGCGCATTAGCACTTTAGGAAATTGACGCAAGTTTTTGATATTGCGAGTTTTTTTGGTTTCCAATAGACTCCATCCAACGCGCGCGACGCGCTTCTAGCGCCCCATAGCCATGCAAAAGTTTTTCTCACACAGCTTTGCACGCTGCTTTCAGCCTCTTTTCGGGGCTGCTTGTGCTGTGGCGCTGGCCCTGACGTTGGGGGTTGCTCCCGCAGAAGCAACAACCAAGAGCAAGACGGCAAGCAAATCCTCGGCCAGTACCAAGCAGGCTCCCCCTAAGGCGGCCGGCAACAGCAAGGCTGCCAAATCCGGCAAGTCGGCCAAGAAGGTGTCGGCTTCTGGTGGCAGCAAAGCTCGCGCAAGCACATCGCGTGGTAACTCAGTGGCCCGTGTTGCGGCTTCAACCCGCAGTAAGGGCAAAGCGACGGTTTCGGCCAAGCGCTCAGTGGTGCGTCTGCCTGCTGAGCCTGCGCGCCAGTCCTTCGGTCAGCTCTACGGCTTGCACGACACGCAAGATCCGCTGTCCTTGAAGTCCAGCGTGGCCTATGTGCTGGACCAAGACACCAACGAGGTGTTAATCAGCAAGAACTCTCAGGCCGTGCTGCCCATCGCGTCCATCACCAAGTTGATGACTGCCGTGGTGGTCAGCGAGTCTCAGCAGTCCCTGCACGAGGTGCTCACCATCTCGCAAGACGATGTGGACACGGAAAAGGGCAGTTCCTCGCGTTTGCAAGTGGGCAGCCAGTTGACCCGCGGCGAAATGCTGCACTTGGCGCTGATGTCTTCTGAGAACAGAGCAGCGAATGCGCTGGGTCGCCACCATCCTGGCGGCTTGTCGTCCTTCGTGGCGGCCATGAACAGCAAGGCGCGCCAATTAGGCATGCACGATACCCGCTATGTGGAGCCCACCGGCCTATCTAGCCAAAACCAATCGAGCGCGCAAGATTTGGCCACCCTGGTGAAAGTGGCCTACAACTTTCCCCTGATTCGCGAGTTGTCGACCTCAGCGGAGTATCAGGTCAGCATTGGTCAGCGCCAACTGAATTACCACACGACCAATCGGTTGGTGTTGAACCCCAATTGGGACATCGGTTTGCAGAAAACGGGTTACATCAGCGAAGCAGGCCAATGCTTGGTCATGCAAGCGCAATTGGCCGGCCGTAAGTTGATCCTGGTGCTGCTAGATTCCGCAGGCAAGTACTCCCGCATTGGTGATGCTGAGCGCATTCGCCAATGGCTGATCTCTTCGGATATGGTCAGCCTTGGCGCTGGTGGCCGGCGTCTGGGGGTGTTGAATACGCCGGCAGCGGCGCCGACGGTGCAAAGCACGGTGCACTGAGCGCCAATGCCACCAAACAACAAAAAAGCCAGATCGTTGATCTGGTTTTTTGCTTTTTAGAGTGGCTCAGCCTCTGAAGCCCAAGGACTGAGAGATCTGACTGGCGGTGCCCTTGACGCGGTCTAGCCAGCTTTCTTCCAGCCTGTCTGCTGGCGCTGACACAGAGAGGCCCGCCACCAGCTTGCCTTGGTCGTCAAAGATGCCAGCCGCCATACAGCGCACGCCCAATTCCAGTTCTTCATCGTCGCGTGCCACAGCGTCGCGCCGCACACGGGCCAACTCGCGCTCCAGGGCTGTTAGGTCGGTCAAGCTGTTGCGGGTGTGGCCGGCCAATCCGGTTCGGGTGGCATAGGCACGAACCCGCTGCGGATCCTCATGGGCCAAGAAAAGCTTGCCTACAGAGGTCAAATGCAAGGGAGCACGGCCACCCACAGCGCGCACCACCTGCATGCCGGAGCGCTCGCTGTAGGTCCGTTCGATATACACAATCTCGTCGCCTTGCCGTACCGAGAGATTGACGGGTTGGTGGGTGAGTTTGTGCAATTCACGCATGGGGCCAATCGCGGCATCCCGCACGTCCAGCCGAGCCTTGACTAAATTGCCCAATTCCAGCAGGCGCATGCCCAAGCGGTAAGCACCCGCCTCAGGGCGGTCAACCAAGCGGCCAGCGGCCAAATCGTTCAAGATGCGATGGGCGGTAGAAGGGTGCAGCCCCGTTCTTTCACTCAGGTCTTTCAGGGGTACCGGGTCCTGATGCGAGGCCAGAACATCCAGCAGCGCAAAGGCTCGGGACAAGACTTGAATGCTGGGAGTCTGAGGGTCCTTTTTCGTCATAGGTCCATACCGCGTAGAAGCCCGCATTTTTGCATGGCGAAACGCATTTGCGCCAGCGCTATCCGGCCGCAAGGCTCAAATCCTCAGAAGGTCCCAGCAGCGTGCCCAGCGCGAACCGCGCCTTCAAGGGTTGCAGGGTAGGGCCCATCGACGTAATCTCCGGCGGCGCGCAAGCCCGGTGCAATCTGCATCTGCGGCCGCAAAAGGCCGGGGCTGCAGACAAAAGTGGCACGTTTGTCTGCACGGACCGCCACGACTTCGTAGTCGGAGGCCCGCTGCCCGGCGGAGGGCATCATGGCCTGCAAAGCCTGCTGGCGCACGGCTTGGCCGCAGGCCTCTAGGCCTTCTGAAAGGCTGGGGCCAGCCGCACTGACCACCAAGGCAAACAGGTCGGAAGGCCCCCCCAAGGCGCCCAAGTCAAAGCCGAACTGCGCCGGAGCGCCCGTGTCGCCAGTGAAACTCAACATCGGGCAGGGCCACTTGGCCCCTTGCGCCCGCAGCCAGACTGTCACGATAGGCTCGTGTTGCAGGCTGGCTGCGCAGGCTGCCCAACTTGGCGCCAAGGCGCCAACCAACTTGGAGGTTTCGCGGGCTGGCGTGGCAAGGATGACTTGGTCAAACGATTGGCCTTCAACCAGCCACCCACCGGCTTCGGCGGTGAGCTGTCGCACCGGCTTTCCGGCATGAAGCTGTGCGCCCTGGGCCTGGAGCCAGGCCCAGGCGGGCGCAGGAAGCAAGTCGCTTAAAGGCTGGCGGGGCAGCAGCAGGTCGGCAGACCCGGTGGGGCCGAACAGGGCGTCCCGAAGCACATTCAAGAAGACTTGCCCGCTGGCACTGGCGGCATCGGTGTTCAGGGCGGCGACGCACAAGGGCTCAATCAGCGCTTGCATCAGGTCTGGTGGTGCATCGCGGCAGAGTTGGGCAACGCTGGCTTCACTGGCGCAGCGAAAGCCGGACAGCCGCCACCCCACGGCCAGCCGGATCAAGCGCAGGCGGCTGCGCCAGGGCATGTCGCGCCATGCGAAGACACCGCGCAAAAAGGCCAATGTGGTCGGCCCGCTGGGCAGGCAAAGCCCCTTTCCCGCCGCATCGATCAAACGCAGGGGCATGCGATGCAGGGCCAGTGTCGGGTCCACGCCGACGGTCCGCATCAAGGCCAGTGTTTGGCTGTAAGCGCCAATCAGAATGTGCTGGCCGTTGTCCAGCGGCAGGTCACCATGAGGCAGCGTGCGAGCGCGCCCGCCGGGCCGGTGCGCTGCCTCAAAAACGGTGACGTGGTGGCCGGCCTGAATGGCGGTGACTGCGGCCGACAATCCTGCCCAGCCCGCGCCCACCACCGCCACACGGTGCGCTGCCATCAATGGCCGCGCCAATGAGTGCGCCAAGCGATCCACAGCTTGCGCAGGGGGGTCAGCGATGTGCGCTGATGCAGCACTTGAAAGCCTTGACGTTCAATGTCGACCAGCAGGCTGCGGTAGATATTGGCCATCATCAGTCCGGGCTTTTGCGTGTTGCGGTCTGCCTCGGGCAGCAGCGCAAACGCTTCGTCATAGAGCCGATGTGCACGCTGGGCCTGAAAGCTCATCAAGGCGCTGAAGCGTTCGCTGTAGCCCCAAGGGGCGCTGCGCTGCAGGATCTCGTGGGCCTTGACCTCAAACTGCTGCAGCTCGCTGATTGGCAAATAGATGCGGCCGCGTCTGGCATCGTCACCCACATCGCGAATGATGTTGGTCAGCTGCATAGCCAGACCCAGGCGGTGCGCGTACTGGATGGTTTGCTCGCTGCTGCGGCCGAAGATGGAGCAGGCTACTTCGCCCACCACACCGGCCACCAAATGGCAGTAGCGCTCCAGGCCCGCAAAGTCCAGGTAACGGGTTTGGTCCAGGTCCATCTGGCAGCCGTCGATCACCGCCATCAGGTGCTCGGGCCGAATGCCAAAGGCCGAGCTGTGGGGCAGCAAGGCCTGCATCACAGGGTGGCTGGGCTGGCCTGCAAATGCGCTGGCCACTTCCTTGCGCCACCAAGCAAGCTTGACTGCGGCCACTTGGGGGTCACTGACCTCATCGACCACATCATCGACTTCACGGCAAAACGCGTAGAACGCGGTGATGGCGGCCCTGCGCTCGGCCGGCAAGAAGAGGAAGGCATAGTAGAACGACGAGCCACTGGCGGCAGCCTTTTGCTGCACGTACTCTTGCGGCGTCATTGGGCACGCATCCAAAGCGCGCGCCAGATCAGCGCGGGGGCATCCCAGGCGGTCAGGCGCGGGCGGTGGGCGATGCAGTGGAAGTTCATAGCTTCGATTTTCTCAAGAATTCTTAAGCCCCCAAGCACGACCAGGCGCAACTCCCATCCGGCGCGGCCGGGCAGGGTGTGCACAAGCGGCTGGCCTTGCAGCATCAGCTCTTTGGCCCACTGCACCAGATCGCGCACCAAGGCTTGTGCCGCTGCATCAGGGGCTGCGCTGTCGCTCAGCGCGCTGAGCTTTGCCCGAGACAGGCCAAACTGCCGTAAATCGCTGTCTGCAACATAGTGACGGCCGCGCGGCAAGTCACGGCTGAGGTCTTGCCAGAAGTTGATCAACTGCAGTGCGCTGCAGATGGCATCAGACTGCTGCAGGGCTTGGGCTTGGCCAATGCCGTAGAGGTGTAGCAGCAAGCGGCCTACCGGGTTGGCCGAGCGACTGCAGTAGGCCAACAGTGCAGGGCGGTCGGGGAAGGGCTGGTTATAGGTGTCTTGCTCGAAGGCATCCAGCAGCGCGGAGAGCAACTCGCTCGGCAAGCGGTGCATGCGGATGGCCTCTCGTAAAGGGTCAAACACGGCCGCCCAACGCGGGCTGACGGGTTCGTTGCTGTAAGCGCTGTGGAGATCGCGCCGATACGCGGTGAGGTCCGCACGGCGCTGCTCCGGGCTGGCCTGGCCTTCGTCCGCGAGGTCATCGGCCGTTCGGGCAAACCAATAGATGGCCGTGACGGCGGGCCGCAGCGCAGGCGGGCAGAGCCAGGAGGCGACGGGAAAGTTTTCGTAATGGTCAACGCTCACCGTGCCGATTGTCACCGGGTCTGCGACGCCGCCCTGTTGGACGTATGGAATCGCAGACAGGGACGTTGACCGCAGCGGTCAGGCCCACTATATTACTGACCAGTCAGTCATTAATTTAAAGTTGCTGAGCTGCTAGGCCCAGCAGAAAGAGGATTCACGGTGAAGATTCAGCACTTGGCAGGCCCTTTGGCCGTGCTCGCCCTGGGCCTAGTGGCCTGCTCGAGACCTGAGCCCGTGGTGGAGCCCATTCGGGCGGTCAGAACGACGGTGGTGGGTGCCGGAGACACTCAGTCCCGCCACGAATTCGCCGCGGAGATCCGCGCTCAATCGGAGTCTCGTTTGAGTTTCCGGGTCGGAGGCAAGCTGCTGAGCCGCTCAGTGCAGTTGGGTGACAGCGTAAGGGCGGGCCAGGTGTTGGCCCAGTTGGATCCTCAGGACTTGAAGCTGGGGGCGGATGCGGCCAAAGCCGCCTTGGCTGCGGCGCAAACCCAATATGAACAGGCAGAAGCCGACGCGCGCCGCTACCGCGACCTGCGCGCCCAGGGCTTTATTGGTGCGGCCGAAATGGACAGGCGCGACGCGGCCGCGAAGTCGGCCAAAGCACAATGGGATCAGGCACGCGCGCAAGCCAACTTGCAGGGCAACCAAACCCAATACGCCAGCCTCGTGGCCGACCGATCCGGTGTGGTGACGGCAGTTGACGCCGAGCCCGGGCAGGTGCTGGCTGCTGGCATGCCGGTGGTCCGCGTGGCCTATGACGGGCCTAGGGACGCGGTGTTCGCGATTCCAGAACATCAAGTGGGCACCATGAAGGCTCTGCAAGGCAAAGTCGGCGCATTGACGGTGCAACTCTGGGGTGACGCCACGCCACATAAGGCCACGCTGCGCGAGGTGTCTGCAGCGGCGGATTCGCAAACCCGCACGTTCCAAGCCAAGGCCGATGTCGGCGCCATGCCGGCCAAATTGGGGCAAACCGCCACTGTGACGGTGGCGCACTCGGCGCCCAACGCTGCCCTGCGTCTGCCGCTGACGGCGGTGGCTAACGCCAAGGGGCAGTCTGTGGTGTGGGTGCTGGACACCACGGCGATGACGGTGCGGCAGCAAGCCATCGTGGTGGCCACGGCCGACGGCAATGACGTGCTGGTGGCCTCGGGCTTGAAGGCAGGCGAGGTGGTGGTGACGGCAGGGGTCCACGTGCTGACGCCGGGCCAAAAGGTCCGCCTGTTCAAAGACCCTGCAGCAGCAGCGTCTGCGGCGTCGCGCTGAGTCGGGCCAAGAGAGTTCACGCATGAGCCACAACCCTGACACGGGCGCGACGCGCTTCAATATCTCACGCTGGGCCCTGGAGCATGCTCCACTGACGCGCTACCTGATGGTGGTGCTGATGATCCTGGGGTTAGCCGCCTACTTCCAACTTGGCCAGGACGAAGACCCACCGTTCACCTTCCGCGCCATGGTGGTGCAAGCCTTTTGGCCTGGTGCGACGGCCCAGCAAATGGCAGAGCAGGTCACCGACAAGGTCGAGCGCACGCTTCAAGAGGTGCCCAATGCCGACATTCTGCGCAGCTACACCAAGCCCGGCGAGTCGTTGACCATCATTCAGCTCAAGGACTCCACGCCGGGCAAAGAGGTGAGCGAGGCTTGGTACCAAGCGCGCAAGCGTGTCAATGACATGCGCCATACCTTGCCGGCTGGGGTGATTGGCCCGGTCTTCAATGACGACTTCGGCGATGTCTATGGCTCCATCTACGCTTTGCGCGCCGATGGCTTTTCACCCGAAGAGCTTCGCGTGCATGCTGAGCGCATTCGCTCCAGCCTGCTGAGGGTGTCGGATGTTGCCAAAGTCGAGTTGTTTGGTGCTCAAGCTGAGAAATTGTTCGTCGAGATCTCCCAAAAGCGCTTGGCGCAACTGGGCATAGACCTGAATCAAGTCATCGGCCAATTGGGTGCTCAGAACGCGGTCGAGGGGGCCGGTGTGTTGAATGCAGGCACCCAGAGCCTACAGGTTCGGGTGGGCGGCGCACTGCAGAATGAAGACAGCTTGCGCCAATTGCCGATTCGGGTGGTGAACCCCGCTACCGGCCAGGCGACGTCATTGAAGTTGGGTGACATTGCCGAGATTAAGCGCGCCTACGTCGACCCACCCACCGTGATGGTGCGTCACCAGGGCCAGCAAGTCATTGCGCTGGGTGTCTCCATGGCCAAAGGTGGCGACATCATCCGCATGGGCAAGGCCTTGCAAGCCAAGACGGCAGAGATCAAAGCGCAGCTCCCCGTGGGCATTGAGCTGAGTCAGATCCAAGACCAGCCGCAAGCGGTCAGCCGCTCGGTCAATGAGTTTGTCGGCGTGCTGATTGAGGCGGTGGTGATCGTGTTAGCGGTCAGCTTCATCAGCCTGGGCCTGCATACCAAGCCACTGCGCATCGACATTTGGCCCGGCATGGTGGTGGGCATCACCATCCCCTTGGTGCTGGCCATCACCTTTGTCACCATGTTCTATTGGGGCGTTGGGCTGCACAAGATCTCACTCGGCTCGCTGATCATCGCCTTGGGGCTCTTGGTGGATGACGCCATCATTGCGGTCGAGATGATGGTGCGCAAAATGGAGGAAGGCTTCGATCGCAAGTCGGCCGCCACCTACGCGTATGAGGCGACCTCCATGCCCATGCTGACAGGTACCCTGATCACTGCGGCAGGCTTTCTTCCTATCGGCCTGGCCAAATCTTCCGTGGGTGAGTACACCTTTGCCATTTTTGCCGTCACCTCAACGGCCTTGGTCATCTCTTGGGTCGTCTCGGTTTACTTCGTGCCCTACTTGGGCGTCTGGTTGCTCAAGACCAAAAAGTCTCATGACGGCGAGGCTCACGAGTTGTTTGACACGCCGTTCTACACCCGCTTCAGGGCGTTGGTGAACTGGTGCGTGGAGCACCGCTGGGCCACGATCGGCGCCACCCTGCTGGTCTTTGCGCTGGGCATTGTCGGCATGGGCAAAGTGCAGCAGCAGTTTTTCCCAGATTCCAGTCGTCCGGAATTGCTGGTGGACTTGTGGTTGCCTGAAGGCTCCACCATCCAGGAGTCAGAAGCTCTGGCGCGGCGCTTTGAGCAGCGCGTGGCCAAAGAGCCAGGCATTCAGAGCGTGACCGGCTGGGTGGGCAGCGGCGTGCCGCGTTTTTACCTGCCGCTGGATCAGATCTTCCCGCAGGCCAACGTCAGCCAGTTCATCTTGCTTCCCACGAGCTTGGCAGAGCGCGAGGCCCTGCGCAAGCGCCTGCCCGAGGTCTTGGCCAGTGAGTTCCCCGAAGCGCGAGCCCGGCTGAAGCTCCTGCCTAACGGCCCGCCGGTGCCTTATCCGGTGCAGTTCCGTGTCGTGGGACCCGATGTGCAATCGGTGCGGGAATGGGCTGACCAAGCCAAGGCCATTTTGCGCACCAACCCCAGCATGCGCGGGGTGAACGACAACTGGAACGAATCGGTCAAGGTTTTGCGCTTGAACATCGACCAAGACAAGGCCCGAGCCTTGGGCGTGAGCAGCCAAAGCATTGCCCAGGCCTCGCGGGTCATGTTGTCGGGCAGCGTGATTGGGCAGTTCCGGGACGGCGACAAGCTGGTGGACATCGTGCTGCGCCAACCCAAGGACGAGCGCGACGCCATCACCGACATTGGCAATGCCTACATTCCCACCGCCAACGGCCGCTCGATCCCGTTGACCCAAATCGCCAAGATCGATTTCACCTGGGAGCCGGGCGTGTTGTGGCGTGAGGGCCGCAAATATGCCGCCACAGTGCAAGGTGATGTGGTCGACGGTGTGCAGGGCGCCACGGTCACCGCCCAGGTCTGGCCAGAGCTGCAGAAGCTCAAGGCACAAATGCCGGATGGCATGGACATTCAGATTGCCGGTGCCGTGGAGGAAAGCTCCAAGGGGCAAGGGTCGATTGCGGCGGGCGTGCCCGTCATGCTGTTCATCATGTTGACCTTGCTGATGTTGCAGTTGCACAGCTTCTCACGCACGGTCTTGGTCATCTTGACTGCGCCCTTGGGCATCGCCGGCGTGGCGGCTGCACTGCTGCTGCTCAACCGACCCTTTGGCTTCGTGGCATTGCTGGGCTTTATCGCCTTGGCCGGGATGATCATGCGCAACTCGGTGATCTTGATCGACCAGATCGAGCAGGGCAGGGTGCGGGGTGTGGCCACTTGGGACGCCATCGTGGAAGCGGCGGTGCATCGCTTCAGGCCGATTGTGCTGACCGCTGCAGCGGCTGTGCTGGCGATGATCCCACTGTCGCGCAGCGTGTTTTGGGGGCCGATGGCGGTGGCCATCATGGGGGGGCTCATCGTGGCCACTGTCCTGACCTTGCTGGCGCTGCCGGCCATGTACGCCGCCTGGTTCCGGGTCAAGCGCTGAGATCTGGGCGCACATTCAGGGGGGCGGCGTGAATAAATCGCCGCAAGCCCGATAGAATACGCGGTTTACCGGTTCGCCCAAGGGTGGGTGATGGGGGGCTAAAAAACCCTGCATCCGCTCTGACCGACTGTTTTTGGGGTGCCGCGCCACCGGCTGAGCTTTGTGCAGAGCCAGCAGGGTGGAGTGGCCATTTGCGCGGGTGGCGAAATTGGTAGACGCACCAGGTTTAGGTCCTGACGCCAGCAATGGTGTGGGGGTTCGAGTCCCCCCCCGCGCACCATCCCCTCTTATCTCCGCACACATCACAACAGAGTCCGCACCATGGCAGTGAACGTTGAAACTCTCGAAAAGCTCGAACGCCGCATCACCCTGACGCTGGCGGCCTCTGAGGTCAACTCCGAAGTTGAGTCTCGCCTCAAGAAGCTGGCCCGCACCGTCAAGGCTGACGGTTTCCGTCCGGGCAAAGTGCCGATGTCCGTCGTGGCCCAGCGCTATGGCTATTCGGTGCAATACGAAGTGATGAACGACAAGCTCGGTCAAGCCTTCGCTCAGGCCGCCAATGAGGCGCAACTGCGTGTGGCCGGTGTGCCCAATATCAACCAGAAGGACGAAGCGGCTGAAGGCACGATGGCCTTTGACGCGACCTTCGAGGTGTACCCCGAAGTGGCCCTGGGCGATCTGTCTGGCGCTGAAGTCGAACGCGTCACGGCTGAGGTTGACGACGCCGCCATCGACAAGACCGTCGAGATCCTTCGCAAGCAGCGCCGCACCTTCGCTCAGCGCCCCGCCGCTGAAGGTGCTCAAGCCGGTGATCGCGTGACCATCGACTTCGAAGGCAAGATCGACGGCGAGCCGTTCTCCGGTGGCAAGGCTGAAGCCTTCCAATTCCTGGTCGGTGAAGGCCAGATGCTGGAGCAGTTTGACCAAGCCGTGCGCGGCATGAAGGTGGGTGAGTCCAAGACTTTCCCTTTGAGCTTCCCGGCTGACTATCACGGTGCCGATGTGGCTGGCAAAGAAGCCGACTTCTTGGTCACCATGAAGAAGGTCGAAAGCCAAAACCTGCCCGAAGTGAATGACGAGTTCGCCAAGTCGCTGGGCATTGCCGAGGGCTCGGTGGCTGGCCTGCGCGCTGACGTGAAGAAGAACCTCGAGCGCGAAGTGAAGTTCCGCGTCCAGTCCCGCAACAAGGCTGCCGTGATGGACGCTTTGGTCAAGGTGGCTGAGTTGGACCTGCCCAAGGCCCTGATCGCCTCTGAAACGGAGCGCCTGGTGGAAGGTGCCCGTGCCGACCTGAAGCAACGCGGTGTGAAGGACGCTGAGAAGGCGCCGATTCCTGCCGAGATCTTCACCCCTCAAGCTGAGCGTCGTGTGCGTTTGGGCCTGGTGGTGGCTGAGTTGGTCAAGGTCAACAACCTGCAAGCCAAGCCGGAGCAATTGCAAGCGCACATCGAAGAGATGGCCCAGAGCTACGAAAAGCCGGCCGATGTGGTGCGTTGGTACCTGTCGGACCGCAACCGCATGGCTGAAGTCGAAGCCGTGGTCATCGAAAACAATGTGGCTGAGTTCGTCTTGTCCAAGGCCAAGGTCACCGAAAAGGTGCTGCCTTTTGATGAATTGATGACCGCTTGATCAAGCGCACATTGGCTGAGGGGCGCGCCGTGCTCCCCCGCATTGAATGATCATCGCCCGACCGTCAGGTCGGGCGTTCTTTTTTGTGGATTCAAACTTGGTTTTGCAGCGACATAATGGCTGCGTGCCATCGCAAGACGATGGCTCTAAGCCCAAATTGGGAAGGAACTCCATGAGCGCACTCGAAACGCAAGGCCTGGGCATGGTGCCCATGGTGATTGAACAGTCTGGCCGCGGTGAACGGGCCTATGACATCTACTCGCGCCTGCTGCGCGAGCGCATCATTTTCTTGGTCGGCCCCGTCAATGACCAAAGCGCCAATTTGGTGGTGGCGCAGTTGTTGTTCTTGGAAAGCGAGAACCCCGACAAAGATATCTCGTTCTACATCAATTCGCCGGGTGGCAGTGTGAGCGCTGGCATGTCGATTTTCGACACCATGCAGTTCATCAAGCCTGATGTCTCGACCATGTGCATGGGCATGGCCGCCAGCATGGGCGCTTTCCTGCTGGCCGCTGGGGCCAAGGGCAAGCGCTTCTCGCTGCCCAATTCCAAGATCATGATTCACCAGCCCTTGGGTGGCACGCAAGGTCAGGCCACGGACATCGAGATCCATGCCCGTGAGATCTTGAAGACCCGCGAGCAACTCAACCGCATCTTGGCCGAGCGCTCTGGCCAGCCGCTGGAAAAGATCCAAACCGACACCGAGCGCGATTACTACATGAGCGCCGAAGAAGCCAAAACCTATGGCTTGATCGACCAAGTTCTGGACAAGCGCGGCTGAGCGTTACATTGATGCGGGTTTAATGCGCCCAGCTTGGCCGCTAAAGGCCATCTTTTCCTGGGCCAGATACCCGCATCAATTGGTCTATCATTCATCCATCTTTCCTCCTGAACAGCCACGGCTCGCACATCCATGCCCGATAAGAAAGGCGCCTCTGGCGAAAAGGTCCTCCACTGCTCTTTTTGCGGAAAGAGCCAGCACGAGGTCAAAAAGCTCATCGCCGGGCCCTCGGTGTTCATCTGTGATGAATGCATTGAGCTCTGCAACGACATCATTCGGGATGAAGTTCCGGCAGAAGGCCCGGCTGGTAAATCCAGCAAGTCTGATTTACCCACGCCCTCTGAAATTAAAGCCAGCCTAGACCAATACGTCATTGGCCAGGAGATGGCTAAGCGCATTCTGTCTGTAGCGGTTTACAACCACTACAAGCGCCTGAAACACATGGGCGGCAGCAAGGATGAGATCGAGCTCTCCAAGAGCAATATCTTGCTGATCGGCCCGACAGGCTCTGGCAAGACGCTCTTGGCACAAACCTTGGCGCGCCTGCTCAATGTGCCTTTTGTGATTGCCGACGCCACCACGCTGACCGAAGCCGGTTATGTGGGTGAGGACGTCGAGAACATCATCCAAAAGCTGCTGCAGAACTGCAATTACGACGTCGAGCGCGCCCAGCGTGGCATTGTCTACATCGACGAAATCGACAAGATCACCCGCAAGTCTGAAAACCCGTCCATCACCCGAGATGTCTCGGGCGAGGGCGTGCAGCAGGCTTTGCTGAAGCTGGTTGAAGGCACTATGGCCAGCGTACCTCCGCAAGGTGGGCGCAAGCACCCGAATCAGGACTTCCTGCAGATTGACACCACGAACATCTTGTTCATTTGCGGTGGCGCTTTTGATGGCCTGGAAAAGGTCATCCAGAACCGCACCGAGAAGTCGGGTATCGGTTTTGGCGCCACCGTGCACAGCAAGACCGAAAAGCGCGTCTCTGAAGTGTTCCGCAATGCGGAGCCTGAGGACTTGGTGCGCTTTGGCTTGATCCCAGAGTTGGTGGGCCGCTTGCCTGTGGTGGCGACCTTGGGTGAACTCACTGAAGAAGCCCTGGTGCAGATTTTGGTGGAGCCCAAGAACGCTTTGCTCAAGCAGTATCAAAAGCTCTTCTCCATGGATGGGGTCGAGTTGGAGATTCGCCCCTCGGCCTTGGCGGCGATTGCCCGTCGTGCCTTGGCGCGCAAGACCGGTGCGCGGGGGCTGCGCTCCATCATGGAAGGCGCCTTGATCGACACCATGTTCGATTTGCCCACACTTGACGGTGTGGCCAAGGTGGTGGTCGATGAGCACATCATCGACGAAGGTGGTAAACCGCTGTTGGTCTACCACGAGCAATCCAAGGCGAGCGCCTGACCGCTGCCCAAACTCTGAAGTTGGTCAATCTCATGCGGCCAACTCCTTGCAATTCAATGCTCGAGCCCCATGTGGGTTTGAGAAAGTGAGGCATTCCATGTCAGGACATCCCATCCTTCCCTCTGAACCCATCGCGCTGCCTTTGCTGCCTTTGCGCGACGTGGTGGTTTTCCCCCACATGGTCATTCCGCTGTTCGTTGGCCGCCCCAAGAGCATCAAGGCTCTAGAGGCCGCCATGGAAGCGGGCCGCCAAATCATGCTTGTGGCTCAAAAGGCCGCCGGCAAGGATGAACCGCGCCCTGAAGACCTGTTCACCACCGGTTGCGTCTCCAGCATCTTGCAGATGCTCAAGCTGCCCGACGGTACGGTGAAGGTTTTGGTCGAAGGCGTGCAGCGCGCCAACGCGCAAAGCGTGACCGATGACGGCGAGCATTTTTCGTCCGTGGTGCTGCCTATTGCGCCTGCTGGTGAGCCCACCCCCGAGGTGGAAGCACTGCGCCGCGCGGTGACTCAGCAGTTTGACCAATACGTCAAACTCAACAAGAAGATCCCGCCGGAGATCTTGACCTCCATCGCCGGCATCGACGACCCGGGTCGTTTGGCCGACACCATCGCTGCGCATTTGCCGCTGAAGCTGGAGTCCAAGCAAGCGGTGCTGGACCTGGTGGACGTGGCCAAGCGCTTGGAAAAGCTGCTGGAGCAACTCGAGCACGAGGTTGACATCCTGCAGGTGGAAAAGCGCATCCGTGGGCGTGTGAAGCGCCAGATGGAAAAGAGCCAGCGCGAGTACTACCTCAACGAGCAAGTCAAAGCCATCCAGAAGGAATTGGGTGACGGCGAAGAGGGCGCGGATCTCGAAGAACTTGAGAAGAAGATCAAGGCCGCCCGCATGCCCAAAGAGGCACGCAAGAAGGCCGATGCTGAGCTGAAAAAGCTCAAGCTGATGTCGCCCATGTCGGCTGAAGCCACGGTGGTGCGCAACTACCTCGACACCCTCTTGAACCTGCCTTGGTCCAAGAAGTCCAAGATCAAGCACGACCTGGGCAATGCCGAGGATGTGCTGAACGAAGACCACTACGGCCTCGACAAAGTCAAGGAACGCATCCTGGAGTACCTTGCGGTGCAACAGCGCGTTGAGAAGGTCAAGGCGCCTATCCTCTGCTTGGTGGGGCCTCCTGGCGTGGGCAAGACCTCGCTGGGACAGTCGGTGGCGCGCGCCACCGGCCGCAAGTTCGTGCGCATGGCCCTGGGTGGCGTGCGTGATGAAGCCGAGATCCGTGGTCACCGTCGCACCTACATCGGCTCCATGCCGGGCAAGGTGCTGCAGAGCCTCTCCAAAGTCGGTGTGCGCAATCCGCTGTTCCTGCTCGACGAGATCGACAAGCTGGGCATGGACTTCCGGGGCGACCCGTCCTCCGCCTTGCTGGAGGTGCTGGACCCCGAGCAGAACCACACCTTTGGTGACCATTACGTGGAG
Source organism: Ideonella sp. (assembly GCF_044358605.1). Lineage (GTDB taxonomy): Bacteria > Pseudomonadota > Gammaproteobacteria > Burkholderiales > Burkholderiaceae_C > Ideonella. The sequence continues at coordinate 399 of NZ_JBIKNQ010000021.1, read as the reverse complement.
GTCGACTTCGACCTCTCGGACGTGATGTTTGTGGCCACCTCTAACTCGATGAACATCCCCCCAGCGCTGCTGGACCGGATGGAAGTGATTCGCCTGTCGGGTTACACCGAAGACGAAAAGCTGCACATCGCCCAGAAGTATTTGCTGCCCAAGCAGGCTGCCAATAACGGCGTGAAGCCCGAAGAGATGGAAGTGGCGGAATCCGCTATCCGCGGCATCATTCGCTACTACACCCGTGAGGCTGGCGTTCGTTCGCTGGAACGTGAGATATCCAAGATCTGCCGCAAGGTGGTCAAGGGCATTCAGCTCAAGACCTACAGCGGCAAGGTGGTGGTGACGGACGAAAATCTGAACGACTTCCTGGGTGTGCGCAAGTACGACTTTGGCCGTGCCGAGAAG
>NZ_JBIKNQ010000020.1:0-69364 GCF_044358605.1 Ideonella sp. | reverse complement strand
CAACCATCGAATTCCTCAACGCGCCCTCAACCACCAGACCCCCATCGAGGCCCTGAAAAAATGGCACGCCTCACACCCCAAGCTCTTCACAAAACGTGTGAATGATCTCCCGGGGCTTGACACGTAGACTTCTCCGAGGTGGACGATCGAGCCATGTACGCGTACAGACGACTCCGGGTATGAGCAAAGCGCGGTAACTATGAGCCAGTTTCCATCCCAGTAGTCTTGCGACTGAGGAAACTGACGACCGTGCACCCATAAGCGCAACCCCGCAATTTGAAGATCCGGCTCGCCAAGGGTCTCAGGTTCCACAGATTTCATGATTTAGACGCCCAACGTTCGCGCTCGCCGGGAGGTGAAGTCATCTGCTGTAGCAAAAGGTTGAACCTCATTGCGGATTTCCGCCGAAGGTATTCAGTCGCAACAGCTCTCGCATCGGTCGTGAAACCCGAAAAGCCTGCTCCACGTCGACTTCGTCGCTGCACGCCCAATATGCAATTGTCTGAGCATGCAGAGCGCTGTGATTCTTGAGGAGCGATCTGATCCTCGCCCAACGATTGTTGAATACGGATTCGTCCGGCGAATCCTCGACGGATTGCATAAGCATTTCCATCAACGAGAAGCGCTGATCACTCGGCATTGCAAGCGTGTACGCGGCCAAGTATTGGTCAAAGTCGTCAGCGTTAGCGGCCTCCCACTCCCAGTCCTGCATCGCGTTGTCATAGGGCAGGCCGAACCGCATTGCCAACGCCTGGCGCGCTAACGTAGTCGGATAAAGGACAGTCTCAGTCATGAGGTTCAACCGTGTATTGGGGAGATGGGATTGCTGGGTAACACCAAAGCCTGTCCGCGAAACTCCGGGCGCCTGTTGGACGAAGCAGTGCACGCCAACAATGACTTGTGCCGTGACTGCTCTCTTTTCAAGCGACGTATCTGGCCGTCAAAAGCAGCACCCTCCTGTGGGTGGATTCTGGCAGCGGGGATAAACGATCTGCAAGCCTCTTTTCTCCGACCGGATTTCCCCCAAGATCGGGCGATCTCTGACCGCATGCATACTGTCTTCGCAGCCTGCCAAGCGCAGGAGGATAACGGTAGACCTGCGCTGGCGCAGGCCGTGGCCCGGGGCGATTTCTGAGGCGCCGAGGCGCGCAGGGCAAGGGCGTGGCGCGTGTACTCACGCGCTTCAAGAACATACTCGCCGTCATTGTTTGACCAAAGCGAGCGGGCAAAGCCCGGGAGCGGAGGGAGTTTGACGGCGCACGCCCCTGACCGAGCACTGAGGGCAGTCGGCGTGAGCCGACCGCCGATGCATGAGCCCCGGGCCATGGCCTGTGGCAGCGCACGCTCACCCCGACAAATGCACCTGAGGGGGTGCTATTGCCGGCGGAAGGTGCGCTCAAACCGCGATGAGCGCGCGCCATCGCTAGCGCCACCTACTTCTGAATGTCACCCAAGCAGAGGTACTTGACCTCCACATAGTCATCCATGCCCTGGCGCGCGCCTTCGCGGCCCAGGCCGGATTGTTTGACGCCGCCGAAGGGCACTTCGGCAGTGGAGATCAGGCCGGTGTTGACACCCACCATGCCGTACTCCAGGCCTTCGCCCACGCGGAAGATGCGGCCGATGTCGCGGCTGTAGAAATAACTGGCCAGGCCAAACTCGGTGGCATTGGCCAGCTCGATGGCTTCGGCTTCGGTCTCAAAGCGGAAGATGGGTGCCACGGGGCCAAAAATCTCTTCGCGGGCTACGCGCATCTCGGGTGTCACGCCAGAGAGCACCGTGGGGGTGTAGAAGCGCTCGCCGATGCGCTCGCCGCCCACCACCACCTTGGCGCCTTTGTCCAACGCGTCGGCCACCAGGGTTTCGATCTTTTGCATCGAGGGCTCGTCGATCTGCGGGCCTTGGTTGATGCCAGGCTCAAAGCCGTTGCCCACCTTGATGGCGGCGGCCTTTTCGGCCAGCTTGGCCACGAAGGCGTCGTACACGCTGCTCTGCACATAAAAGCGGTTGGCGCACACGCAGGTTTGGCCGGCATTGCGGTACTTGCTGACCATGGCGCCTTCGACGGCTGAATCCAAGTCTGCGTCGTCAAAGACAATGAAGGGCGCGTTGCCGCCCAGCTCCAGCGAGATCTTCTTGATGGTGGGCGCGCATTGCGCGGCCAAGATGCGGCCGACCTCGGTGGAGCCGGTGAAGGACAAGTGCCGCACCACGTCGGAGCTACACAGCACCTTTCCAATCTCAATTGAGTTGTCGCCGTCTGCCGTCAAGATGTTCAGCACGCCCGCAGGCATACCCGCACGCTGGGCCAACTCGGCCACGGCCAATGCGGAAAGCGGCGTTTGCTCGGCGGGCTTGATGACCACCGGGCAGCCGGCTGCCAGCGCCGGGGCCACCTTGCGGGTGATCATGGCGATGGGGAAGTTCCAGGGCGTGATGGCCGCGCACACGCCGATGGGCTGCTTGACCACCAAGTAACGCTTGTTGTTGTCCGTGGTGGGAATGGTCTCGCCATAGACGCGCTTGGCCTCTTCGGCAAACCACTCCACAAAGCTCGCGCCATAGGTCACCTCACCCCGCGCTTCGGCCAGGGGCTTGCCTTGCTCGGCCGTCATCAGGCGGGCCAGGTCGTCGGCGTTGGCGTGCAGCAGGGCAAACCAGCGCATCAAGATGGCGGCTCGCTCCTTGGCGGGCTTGGCGCGCCAAGCGGGCCAGGCCTTGTTGGCTGCGACGATGGCGTTGTGGGCGTCAGTGGCACCCAGGTTGGCCACATCGGCCAAATGTTCACCCGTGGCCGGGTCCGTCACGGCAAAGCGGCTGGAGGAGCCCACCCACTCGCCGCCGATCAGGGCGTCGGTTTTGAGCAGGCTGGGATCGTTGAGCTGAGAGAGGGGAGAGGAAGAGGTACTCATGGCTGCACTCTACCGCGTGCTCAGGCGCCCGCCGCCTTGAGGGATTCCCCAAGCACCGCCAAACCTTCATCAAGAATGGCATCTGACGCAGTCAGGGGCACCAGCACCCGGATGACGTTGGCATAGACGCCACAAGACAGCAGCACCAAGCCACGCTGGATCGCCTCGGCGCAGACGCGCTTGGTCAGGTCAGCATCGGGTTGGGTGATGTCGCCGCCCTTGAACAGCTCAATGGCGATCATGGCGCCCAGGCCGCGCACGTCCAGAATGCTCTTGTGCTGGCCGGCCAGGGCGGTCAGGCCCTTGCGCAGGCGCTCGCCCACCGCCTTTGAGCGGTCCAGCAGCTTTTCTTCCTCAAAAACCTCCAGCACGGCCAGCGCTGCGGCGCAGGCCAGCGGGTTGCCGGCATAGGTGCCACCCAAGCCGCCGGGGCCGGGCTTGTCCATGATCTCGGCCTTGCCGATCACGGCCGAGAGGGGGAAGCCGCCCGCCATGGACTTGGCCATGGTGATGAGGTCCGGTGCCACGCCCCACTGCTCGCAAGCCAGCCAAGTGCCGGTGCGGCCAGCGCCGGTTTGCACCTCGTCGGCAATCAGCAAGATGCCGTGCTTGTCGCACAGGGCGCGCAGCGCCTGGGCAAACTCGGGCGGGGCGGCATAGAAGCCGCCTTCGCCCTGCACCGGCTCCAAGATGATGGCCGCCACGCGCTCGGGCTCGATGTCGTACTTGAACAAGTGCTCAATCGACTTCAGCGAGTCGGCCACGCTCACGCCGTGCAGCGCGTTGGGGAATTCGGCATGGTAGATCTCGGCGGGGAAGGGGCCAAAACCGGCCTTGTAGGGCGCCACCTTGCCGGTCAGCGCCATGCCCATCAGCGTGCGGCCATGGAAGCCACCGCCAAAAGCGATCACGCCCTGGCGCTTGGTGGCTGCGCGGGCGATCTTGATGGCGTTTTCCACGGCTTCGGCACCGCTGGACAAAAAGAAGGCCTTTTTGGCAAAGTTTCCGGGCGTCTTGGCAATCAGCCGCTCGGCCAGTTCCACATAGGGCTCATAGGCCAGCACCTGGAAGCAGGTGTGGTGAAACTGGTCCAACTGCTGCTTCACGGCTTCCACAATCTTGGGGTTGCGGTGGCCGGTGTTCAGCACCGCAATGCCACCGGCAAAGTCGATGTAGCGCTTGCCTTCCACGTCCCAAATCTCAGCGCCTTCAGCCCGCGCAGCAAACACCTCGTAGGTTTGGCCCAGGCCCGAGGGCAGGGCGGCCTTGCGGCGGGCCATCAGGGCGGCGTTGGTTTGGGCGGGGGTCTTGGGGTCGAGGGGCATGTCAGTCTCCGGGAAAGGTTGGCCCGACTGTAAGGGCGGCGCCGCGCAGGTGCCATGTACAGCCAAGCCGAATAGCGCAAAGACTGTACCGGCCCAAGCCCCTGTACAGCCTTGCCCTAAGATGCCCGCGTGATGCTCCAACTTCAGCCCCAATCCACCACGCCCCTGGTGGCCCAGATCGTCGACGGCCTAGCTGCCCAAATCAGCAGCGGCGCGCTGCGCTCAGGCACCAAGCTGCCGTCCATTCGGCAGTTTGCGCACGCGCACCAAGTCAGTGTGTTCACCGTGGTCGAGGCCTACGACAGGCTGGTGGCCCAGGGCTTCTTGGTGTCGCGCCCACATTCCGGCTTTTTTGTGCGCAAGCGGGCGGTGGCCAGCTCGGCGCCGCAAGCCCTGCCCGCCGTGGGCCAAGGCTTTGATGCTATGTGGTACCTGCGCAAGATCTTTGAGCACCGCCATTTGAGTGTGAAGGCCGGCTGCGGCTGGCTGCCCAGCGACTGGTTGTTTGAAGACGGCGTGCGCCGCGCCCTGCGGGCCTTGGCGGCCGACGACGCTGACCTGGGCGGCTATGGCGACCCCAAAGGCTACCCGCCGCTGCGGGCCTTGATCTGCGAAACCCTGGCCGAGCAAGAAGTGGCCGTGCAACCCGCCCAGGTGCTGCTGACCCAAGGCTCCAGCCAGGCGCTGGACCTGGCCGTGCGCCGCCTGGTGCGGCCGGGGGATGCCGTGCTGGTCGACGACCCCGGCTATGCCAACCTGCTGTTCAGCCTGCGTTTTCAGGGGGCTACGCTGGTGGGGGCGCCGCGCACGCCGCAGGGCTGGGACTTGGCGGCGCTGGAGGCGCGCATCGTGGAGCACCGCCCCAAGGTCTTCTTCACCCAGCCGCGCCTGCAAAGCCCCACCGGCTCGGTGGCGCAACTGGCGCACTTGCACCGCGTGCTGCAGCTCGCCGAGAAGCACGACATCATCATCGTCGAGAACGACATCTACGCCGACCTGGACCCCGAGCCTCGGCCCTCGCTGGCCAGCCTAGACCAGCTCGCCCGCGTCATCACCATCGGCAGCTTCTCCAAGACCATCTCGCCCAATATCCGTGTGGGCTATGCCGTGGCCCACCCCGACCTGATCGAAGATTTGGCCCAGTTGAAGATGATGTCCGGCCTGACCAGTGCTGAGTTTGGCGAGCGCGTGGCCCACGGCGCGCTCACCGAAGGCCGTTGGCGCAAGCACCTCAAGGCCTTGCGCGAGCGCCTGGCCCAGGCTCACCAGCAGGTGGCTGGGCATCTTCAAACCCAAGGGTTTGAGTTGTTTGCCGAGCCCAAGGCCGGCATGTTCCTCTGGGCGCGGCACCCGGCCCTGGCTGATTCTCTGCCGCTGTCCAACCAGGCCAGTGAGCAAGACATCATGCTGGGGCCTGGCCACCTTTTCACCGCCGATTTGGCGCCCACGCCCTGGATGCGCTTTAACGTGGCCTTTGCCCAGGAGCCCAAGCTCTGGGAGTTCCTGGCGCGTCAGCTCGGCAGCGGACCCCGCTCCCTATAATCGTCGCTTCGCCTGCGTGGCGGCTCGCTGATGCCATTGAGCCACTGTTCAGGCCCCGTCCACCACTCATACTCAATGCCTGCTGTGCCCCGCGCGCAGGCACAGCGCTGAAAGACCGCCGGATGAAAGCCTCCGAGATCCGCAACACGTTCCTGAAGTACTTCGAGTCCAAGGGCCACACCATCGTGGGCTCCAGCCCCGTGGTGCCGGGGGACGACCCGACGCTGTTGTTCACCAACGCGGGCATGAACCAGTTCAAGGATGTCTTCCTGGGCTTTGACAAGCGCGCCTACAGCCGGGCCACCACCAGCCAGAAGTGCATCCGCGCTGGCGGCAAGCACAACGACCTGGACAACGTGGGCTACACCGCGCGGCATCACACCTTCTTTGAGATGCTGGGCAACTTCAGCTTTGGCGACTACTTCAAGCACGATGCCATTCAGTACGCTTGGGAGCTGCTGACCAAAGAGTTCAAGCTGCCAGCCGAGAAGCTGTGGGTCACCGTCTACTCTGAAGACGACGAAGCCTACGAAATTTGGAACAAGGTGGTGGGCGTCCCCGCTGAGCGCATCGTGCGCATCGGCGACAACAAGGGCGGCCGCTACATGTCCGACAACTTCTGGATGATGGGCGACACCGGCCCCTGCGGCCCCTGCACCGAGATCTTCTTCGACCACGGCCCCGACGTGGCCGGTGGCCCCCCGGGCAGCCCCGACGAAGACGGCGACCGCTATATCGAGATCTGGAACAACGTCTTCATGCAGTTCAACCGCACTGAAGACGGTGTGATGCACAAGCTGCCCAAGCCCAGCGTGGACACGGGCATGGGGCTGGAGCGCATCACCGCCGTGCTGCAAGGCAAGCACAGCAATTACGAGATCGACCTCTTCGTCAAGCTCTTGGCTGCCGCTAAGAACGCCGTGGACTTTGCCTCCGGCGTGAAGCCCGGCGAGGCTGGCTGCGACGCCGACAGCCCCAGCCTGAAGGTCATCGCCGACCACATCCGCGCCTGCTCCTTCACCGTGGCCGACGGCGTGATCCCCGGCAACGCGGGCCGTGGCTTTGTGCTGCGCCGCATTGCGCGCCGCGCTATTCGCCATGGCTACAAGCTGGGTGCGCGTGCGCCTTTCTTCCACACCCTGGTGCACCCGCTGGCCGTGGAGATGGGCGAAGCCTATCCTGAGCTGAAGAACGGCGCTAACCGTATTTTTGAGGTGCTGAAGCAAGAAGAGGAACGCTTCTTCCAGACCATTGCCCGGGGCATGGAAATTTTGGACGAGGCGCTCAACACGGGCACCAAGCAGATTGATGGCGAAACCGCCTTCAAGCTGCACGACACCTACGGCTTCCCAGTCGATTTGACAGCCGATGTCTGCCGCGAGCGCGGCGTGACGGTGGACCAAGCTGGCTTTGAAGTGGCCATGAACCGCCAGCGCGAGCAGGCCCGTGCCGCGGGCAAGTTCAAGATGGCTGCAGGCCTGGAATACAGCGGTGCGGCCACCGCCTTCCACGGCTACGAGCACTTGGTGTGCGAGACCTCCAAGGTCGTGGCGGTCTATGTGGACGGCAGCCCGGTGGCCCAAGCCCAAGCCGGTGACGACGCCGTCATCGTGCTGGACCACACCCCCTTCTATGCCGAGAGCGGCGGCCAGGCGGGTGACGCGGGCGAGCTGCGCAACGCCTCCACCAAGGTCGAAGTCAGCGACACCTTCAAGATCCAAGCCGATGTGTTTGGTCACCACGGCCACATCGCCGAGGGCACGGTGAAGGTGGGTGATGTGTTCGCGGCAAAAGTCAACGCCGAGCAACGTGCCAAGACCGTGCGCAACCACAGCGCCACCCACCTGATGCACAAAGCCCTGCGCGAAGTGCTGGGCGGCCATGTGCAGCAAAAGGGCAGTTTGGTGAATGCCGACCGCACCCGCTTTGACTTTGCGCACACCGCGCCTATGTCTGAGGCGCAGATCCGCCAAGTTGAAGCCCTGGTGAATGCCGAGGTGCTGGCCAATGCCCAGGCTCAGGCTCAGGTGATGGCCCTGGACGATGCGCAAAAGAGCGGCGCCATGATGCTGTTTGGCGAGAAGTACGGCGAGACCGTGCGCGTGCTCTCCATCGGCAGTTCCAAAGAGCTGTGCGGCGGCACGCACGTCAAGGCCACGGGCGACATCGGCCTGTTCAAGATCGTGGCCGAAAGCGGCGTGGCCGCAGGCATCCGCCGTGTGGAGGCCGTGACCGGCGACAACGCGCTGGCCTATCTGCAAAGCTTGGAAGCCACCGTCAACGACGTGGCCGCTGCCCTGAAGGCCGCGCCCGCCGAGGTGGCCCAGCGCATTGGCAGCCTGCAAGAGCAAATGCGCGCGCTGGAAAAAGAAGTCACCGCCCTCAAGGGCAAGTTGGCCTCGGCCCAGGGTGATGAGTTGGTCAACCAAGCGGTGGACGTCAACGGCATCAAGGTGCTGGCCGCCACGCTGCAAGGCGCGGACGCCGCCACGCTGCGCACCACCATGGACCAACTCAAGAACAAGCTCAAGACGGCGGCCATCGTGCTGGCAGCGGTGGACGGCGCCAAGGTGCAGATCGCTGCAGGCGTGACGGCGGACTCTTTAAGCAAGGTCAAGGCCGGCGAGCTGGTCAACTTTGTGGCCCAGCAAGTGGGCGGCAAGGGTGGTGGCAAGCCCGACATGGCCATGGCTGGCGGCACCGACGCGACCAAGCTGCCCGAGGCCTTGGCCTCGGTGCGTGCCTGGGTGGCTGAGCGCGTTTGAGCATGGGTGATTCCTCCACCTGGAGCAGCCTCGCCCAGCTCTCGGACATGCACTTTGTCTGGTGGCTGGTGTGGCTGGCGGCCTTCTTTTGGGTCAACGCCCGCAGCGGCATGCCTCGCTCTGCCTTGGCCCTCAAGCTGCGCGGCGCGGGCTTCGCGCTGTTCATCTTTGCAGCGGTGCTGAGCTTTGGCCGCGAGCTGGTGGGCATCTACCCCGGCCCCAAAGCCACGGCCGTCATCGGCGTGGCTCTGGCCCCGGTGCTGATGGCCTTTGCCGCCCGCAAGGGCTGGTGGGGCGTGATGATGCTGGCGCTGATCTCCTGGCCGCTGTTTGGCCTGGTGGCCTTGACGGCCTTCTTCGGCCTGCTGCTGGACCTGCGCGCCATCAACAGCATCCTCTTGCTGACAGCCGTGGGGCTGACGGTGTGGGGCTGCTTCTTCACCAAGCCCGACCCGGCCGCTGCCAACGGTTTTGCCTTTGGCACCGGCAAAGGTGGCTTCAGAGGCGGCTTTGCCTGGCAGGGCCCCGGCCCTGGGCCGGTGGACAGCGATGTGGTGGATGTGGATGCGCGCACGGTGGAGGAGCCCGCCATGCCGCTGCCCAGCCCCACGCGCGGCAAGGACGAGCCGCCCACTGCTTGAGTGGGCTGGATGACTGAGCTGCTGAACCTCGCTCACATGCCCTGGTGGGCCTGGGGCTGCTGGATCTTTGGCCTTGGCTTGGTGGTGCATCAGGCCGAAAGGCGCCGTGTCTTGCCCACGGGCCCGGTGGCAGCGGCCGTTTCGTCCACTTTCTTGGCGGTGGTGTTGATGCTGACGCTCGGCACCATGGGCTTGTGGCGCGCTTCCCCCGGCCTGGGCTGGCTGCTGCTGGCCTTGGCGGCTGTGATGGTGGTGGTGGGGTCGAACCGCGCGGGCTGGGCTTTTGTAGCGGTGGTGGTGGGTGCCAGCCTATTGCTCGCCAAAGTCAGCACGGCCTGGATGGCGCCTCTGGCCAGCATCTTGTTGCTGATCTCTGCCACATCTCTGGTGTGGGCGCTGGTCCGCAGCAGCGCCAAACCTGCGCCGCCGCCACCCCTTGAAGGCCAGTCCACTGCTGAGTGGCACGCCCGCCTCGACGAGCCCGATGCCCAGGATGGCGCTGACAAGTACACCCGGGAATGAGGGAATAGTGGGCGAGGCCGAGCAGCCTCCGTCCGCGCTGTTCCCCACGCTGAGCCCTCAGGGCTTGGCCCTGTGGCGTTGGATGCGCCAGCACCCACAAGCGCCGCTCTTTCGCAACCAAAGCGGGCCGCGCCTGTCCGCCGCGGCCCAGCAGGCCTGCCGTTGGCGGCAAGGGCTGTGGCGCCATGCGCCGCTGCCGCCCCCGGGCTTGCCGGGCCAGCAGCCTTGGTGGTTGGGGGCGTGGTTGGCCCGTCGATGGCCCCACATTCCGGCCTGGGCGGCATTGGCCCCCAGGCCGCTGCACTGGGGCGAGATGCCCACCCACCAGCGGGCTGACCTGAGCGCTGATTTGGCACGCCATGTTTGGGCCACCCACCCGCGCGCGGCGCAAGAGCCGCTGATCTGCTTCAGCACCTCGGGCACCACGGGCCACCCGCTCAAAGTGCCCTCGCTGCCCAGTGTGGCGGCCGACTACCGGGCCTTTCATCAACGCGCCTTGGCGCACTTTGGCATCCGCCTGCGGGCGGGGGCAGGGCAGGTGGGGGCGGTGCTGGCAGGCTTTCAGCAGCGCTGCTTTACCTATGCCTCGGTCAACCCACTGCAAGGCGACTGCGGTGTGGTCAAGCTCAACCTGGCCCCGCATGAATGGCGCCATGCGGGGGACCGCGCCGCCTATTTGGACGCGCTGGCACCCGAGCTGATCTCGGGCGACCCGGTGTCTTTGGCCGAGCTGGCAGAGTTGGCCGTGCACCATCGACCCCGTGCATTGCTGTCAACCTCTATGGCCCTGAGCCAAGGCCTGCGCCAGCACCTGGAGGCGCGCTTTGCCTGCCCGCTGTTGGACCTGTATTCCATGAACGAAGCTGGGCCTATTGCCGTGTGGCGCCCCACCGAGCAAGCCTGGCAGCCGCTGCAACCAGGCTTGTTCATCGAGATCGTCGACGACGACGGCCGCCCCTTGCCCGAGGGCGAACTCGGCGAGATCACCCTGACCGGCGGCTTCAATCCGCTGCTGCCGCTGCTGCGCTACCGCACGGGCGACCATGCCCGCTGGGTGCGCCGCCCCAGCGGCTGGATGCTGGCCGACCTGCACGGCCGCAGCCCAGTCCGCTTTGCCTGCACCGATGGCCGCTGGCTCAACAACATCGAGCTGACCCATTTGCTGCAGCGCCACCCCTTGCGCCGATGGGCGGTGCACCAGGCCGCCAGCGGTGCCCTGCGCCTGCGGCTGGACCCGCTGCCCGCCACCACCACCCGCCAGGCCATTGAGCAAGCCCTGCAGCACTTGCTGGGCCCCTGGCCGCTGCAGACCAGCGCCCTGATGGCCGACGACAAGGTGCGCCAATACAGCCGAGATGAGCCATGAGCCCTTTGGAGTTTGCCGCCAACGCGGTCACCACCTTGTCCATCGTTCTGGCCGCGCGCAACCATGTGGCCACCTGGTGGACGGGCAGCGTGGGCTGCGCCTTGTTTGGCGTGCTGTTCTATCAAAGCCAGCTCTATGCTGATGCCACGCTGCAGGGCTTGTTCCTGCTCAGCAGCCTATGGGGTTGGTGGTACTGGCGCGGGGCCCTGGCAGCCGCGCCGCGCCCCATCCGCCGCACGGGTTGGCGCCTCTTGCTGGGCTTGGCTGTGGCCGCCACCTTGCTGACTTGGGGTTACGGCAGCCTGCTCTTCCACCACACCCAGGCCTTCATGCCGTATCAAGACGCGGCGGTGATGAGCCTCTCCTTGGTGGCCCAAGGCTTGTTGATGACCCGCCGCCTGGAGACCTGGGCCTTCTGGCTGCTGGTCAACACACTCAGCGTGCCGTTGTTTTGGCAGCGCGAGCTGCACCTCACGGCGGTGCTCTATGCCGCCTATTGGCTCAATGCCTGGTGGGGTGGCTGGCGTTGGTGGCTGCAGTGGCGTGCGCTGCAAGGGCAGGGCGCATGAGCCCGCCGCGCTTCAAGCAAGGCTTGGTGGTCGGCAAGTTCTCGCCGCTGCACCTGGGCCATGAGTTCTTGATCGAGCAGGCCGCCCAGGCCTGCCAACACCTGCTGGTGCTGGGCTATAGCCAGCCCGAGCTGCCGGGCTGCGGGCGGCAGCGGCGTCAACGTTGGTTGGATGCTCGCGTCAACACTCGCTATGCGCATGTGCAGGCCATCGCCATTGACGATGCCTGGGTGCAGCAGCGCTGTGCAGCGGCCGGGTGGCCGCACAGCACCATGCCGCCCAATGACGCGGATGACGCCACCCACCAGCGCTATCTGGTTTGGCTCTTAACGTCGGTGTTGAGCGCTGAGTTTGCCCACACGCTAGATGCCTTGTTTTGCAGCGAGCCCTGGGGCCCCGCATGCGCGGCCATGCTCTCAGCCTCGGTGGGGTCGCTCGTGCAGCCTATGCTGGTGGACGTGGCCCGGGCCGCCCACCCCATCTCCGCCAGCCGCATCCGGGCTGAGCCTGCGGCGCAGGCACATCACCTGGCGCCGGAGGTCTGGGCCGACTGGCTGCCCCGTGTGGTGCTGCTGGGCGGCGAGTCCACCGGCAAGACCACGCTGGCCCAAGCCTTGGCCCAGGCTCTGCACACCGAATGGGTGCCCGAGTTTGGCCGCCACTGGTGGGAGCAGCGCGGCGGCCTCCTGGGGCCAGATGACCTGCTGCACATCGCCCACGAACAATGCCGCTTAGAAGACGACGCGGCGCTGCGCGTGGCCCGCGCGGGCGGGCGCGTGCTGGTCTGCGACACCTCACCCCTGACGACACTGGGCTATGCCGAGCTGGACAACAGCCCCGCCGCCAACGCGCTGCGGCCCTGGGCCATGCGCCCGTATGCATTGACCGTGCTGTGCCAGCCGGACTTTGGCCTGGTGCAAGACGGTACGCGGCGCGACCTGGCCTGGCAGCAGCGGCAACAGGCCTGGACGCAGCAAGCCTTGGCTGAGCGCGGCGTACAGGCCTTGACGGTGAGTGGCAGTGTGGAGGCGCGCGTGGCGGCGGTGCTCGCGGCCCTGCCGCACTCGGGCTAGCATCGGGCCATGTTCCTGCTGCGCTTGATGTCCTCTCTACGGCTTGGCGTCGGCCTGTTGGCGGCGGCGCTGTCGGCCTGCGGCCATATTCTGCCGACCAACGCCCCCGCTGAGGCGCCCGTGCCTGTGGCTGCGCCACCGGCCTCCTTCGACCCGCACTGGGTCCAACTGCCCTCGGGCGACGCCCAGACGCCTTCTCTTCCCGCTTGGTGGTGGCCTGTGGCAGGTGCCCAAGCCAGCCCGCTGGTGGTGGTGCTGCACGGCTGCGGCGGCATGTTCAGTGGGGCAGAGCGCGGCCAAGACCCCGGCAGCGGCGAGCGGGCTTTGTCGTCCCGTTTCAAACACTATGCCGCGCTGCTGCATGCCGAGGGTTGGCAGGTGCTGATCGTGGACTCGCTCACGCCACGCGGCGAGCGCGAGCTGTGCACTCAGCGCATGAGCCAGCGCCGCGTCACCCAAACCCACCGCCGTGCGGATGCCTTGGCCGCCCTGGCTTGGGCCGCGCAACAGCCCGGTGTGGACCCGCTACGCCTTGCGCTGATGGGCTGGTCTCATGGGGGAAGCGCGGTGCTGGCGGCGCTCAACGTGCGGCACCCCGAGGTGCGCCAAAGCCGCGTGCGCCCGGCTGCTGCTGTGGCCTATTACCCCGGCTGCGAAGCCGAACGGCAACGCGGCTTTGAACCCAGTGCGCCCCTGTGGCTGATGCTGGGTGCCGACGACGACTGGACCGCCCCTGAGCCCTGCCTGGCCTTGGCCCGCGAAGCCCAAGGCCCGCATGCCATCCAGCCCCAACTCTTTGCCGGCGCGGTGCACGGCTTTGACAGCAACGCCCCCGTGCGCCTGCGCCGCGATGTGCCCAACGGAACCCGCCCCGGCCAAGGTGTGCACGTGGGCGGGCAGCCAGAGGCCAAGGCCGAATCAGAAAAGATGCTGATTCGAGTCTTGCGCGCCGCAATGGCAGCACATGGGGCAGCACCCTAGCTCGGGTTGAGTCCAGCAATGTATCGCGGTATATTGCGGGCAATATGAACTACGTGCTGGACACCAACATCTTGGTGGCTGCCTTGCGCAGTCCCAATGGTGCATCGGCCGAGCTATTGCGGCGCGGGCTTCTAAGGCAGCTGCCGTTGATCTGCAGCGTGCCGCTGTTCTTGGAGTACGAAGACGTTCTGCTTCGTGCTGAGCAGCTTTCTGCGCTCCTGATTGAGCGTCAACAAGTGCTGAACCTCTTGGATGTTTTGGCGGGTTCGGTGAAACCGGTTGATATCCAGTTTCTATGGCGGCCCCAATTGCGGGACCCCAAGGACGACTTGGTGCTTGAGTTGGCGGTCAATGGACTTGGCCTCGGCAGTGCCGTTGCCATCGTGACCTTCAATCAACGTGACTTTCTGCCCCAGGCCAGCCATTTCGGCATCCAGGTGATCGGCCCCGCCCAGTTCTTTCAAGGAGTGTGAACGATGGGAACTCCCAGCAATTTCGCCCTGCGACTACCCGCCTCGCTGAAGCAAGGTGCCGAGCAGGTGGCGCGGGAAGATGGCACCACATTGAACCAGTTCATCGTCAGTGCCGTGGCAGAAAAGCTGTCTGCCATGCGAACTGCGCAGTACTTTGAAGAGCGAGCCCAGCGCGGCGATCTTCAAGCCGCTTTGACCTTGCTCGGGCGTGCCGGTGGCCTGCCCCCCGTCGAAGAAGATCGCCTGCCTGGTCAGAGCTGAGCGACCCATGCTGCAACTCGCGTTGACAAGCCCGCAAAGCCCCCTGCATACTGGCCTCATGAGCTTCGCTTTGTCGCAACCCCGCGCCCCCCGCTTTGATCTAGCGGCCCACCTGTTTGGTGGTGTGTTTGCGCACGTGTGCGCCGTCGTCACCCTGGTGATGGCCCACCCCCAACCCCCCTCCAGCGCGTAGCGAGCCCGCAGCTTTCCTGGCAGTGACCCTGCCAACTTCCAAGGCCCGCCACCACAGCGGGCCTTTTTATTTGTGTCTCCAAAACCTGAAGGAGCTTTGATGTGAACCCCGCCCGATCTGCCTCAACGTCCGAGATCAGCATCCGCCGCAGCCGTCCAGACGACGCTGCAGCCCTGGCCGCCTATATGGCCGACCCGGCTGTGTTTGGCCAACTGCTGCAACTGCCACACCCCAGCGAGGCGATGTGGCGCGAGCGCCTGTCCACCCCTGCGGTGCCGGGCAGCATGGACATCTCTCTGGTGGCAGAACTGGGCGGCCAAGTGGTGGCCAGTGCGGGCTTGTTTGGCACATCGCCCATGCTGCGGCGCAGGCATGCGATCGGCCTGGGCATCTCGGTGGCCGTGCCCGCCCAAGGCCAGGGCGTGGGTGACGCGCTGATGGCCGCGCTCACCGACTATGCAGACCACTGGACGACCCTGCTGCGCATTGAGCTGACGGTGTTTGCCGACAACGCCCGTGCCATTGCGCTCTACAAGCGTCACGGTTTTGTGGAGGAGGGCCGCTTGCGCGGCTATGCCATCCGCCACGGTGAATATGCCGACTGCCTGGCCATGGCCCGCTGGCGGCCTGAAGCGATGGCGCTGCAGCAGTAAAGCCCGAGCCGCGCTGAGTCGTGGCTCGCGCCCAAACGCCCGCACTGAGGCGCGGCTCTCTGCCATCCATCGGCCCCAGCGCCACCCTGTCGCAGCCCGGCAGACGTGGCGCGCGCTGTCGGCCACACTGCGCGCCACATCAACGCATGGAGGACAACCCCAATGACGCCCACCACCACCGCCCGCCGGGCCACCGCGACGCTGCTGCTGTGCACGGCTGCCGCCTTCAGCGCCGCCCACGCCCAAACGGCCCCACCTGGCGCAGGCAACATCACCGACACGCCCGAAGCCCTGTTCGCCAGCCTCAAAGCCATGGACGACACCGTGTTTGAACAAGGCTTCAACCGCTGCAACATCCCTGCCATGACCAGCGCGCTGCACCCGGACCTGGAGTTCCTGCACGACAAGAGCGGCGCCAGCCGCCACGATGACTTTCTGCAGTCCTTCAGCACCGGCCTGTGCGGGCGGGTGGGCTATCAATCCACCCGCCAACTCATCCCCGGCAGCCTGCAGGTCTTTCCTTTGCGCAACAAAGGCCAGCTCTATGGCGCAGTGCAAATGGGCGAGCACGAGTTCTATGAAACCACCACCGGCCAAGCCCCACGCTATGGCTCACGCGCCCGCTTTGTGCACACCTGGCTGCTGGTGGAGGGGCGGTGGAAGCTGTATCGGGTGTTGAGCTTTGACCACCGGCCCTGACCTTGGCCGCTGGCATACTGTTTTGCATCTCCAGCAAACAGGCCGCCTCCACCATGATCGTCTCTAACCTCGAAACCCTGCCGGGCCAGCACGTCGTCAAACACCTGGGGCTGGCCCAGGGCAGCACCGTCAAAGCCAAGCATGTGGGCAAAGACTTTTTGGCGGGGCTCAAGAACATCGTCGGCGGTGAACTCAAGGCCTATACCGAGCTGATGCAGGACGCCCGCGAAGAAGCCGTGCGCCGCATGGTGGCCGAGGCCACCTCTATGGGGGCCAATGCGGTGCTGAATGTGCGCTTTGCCAGCACCTCCATCACCATGGGGGCGGCCGAGATCCTGGCCTATGGCTCGGCCGTGGTGGTTGAGCCGCTGCCCACCGCCGCCACCGCCGTCACCCCCCAGGCGTGACGCACGGAGCCACCCCATGGAATGGTTGAACTTGGCGCAGTTTGTACTGCCGCTGATCTTGGTGGTGGTGGGTTGGGTGGTGGGCCGCATCTTGGAGCGCCGCCACTATGCCTCCATCCGCCAGCGCGAGCAGGAACTCGCCCATGTGCTCGTGTTCTCCACGCGCCTGCCACCGCCCCAGGGCAGCGGCCACCGCAGCAGCTTGGTCACAGGCAGCGTGGTGGTGTCGTCGGACTACTTCAAAACCTTTATCTCGGGCCTGCGCAACCTGGTGGGCGGCAACTTCAAAGGCTATGAAACCCTGATGGAGCGCGGCCGCCGCGAGGCTCTGCTGCGCCTCAAGGCCGACGCCCTGGCCCAGGGCTCCACCTTGGTCATCGGCCTGCGCTTTGAAAGCTCACGCATTGCCGGCAGCCAAACCCCCTGCATGGAAGTGCTGGCCTATGGCACCGCGCTAAAGGCATAAATAAGCCGCCCCATGCAGCTTGAAAACCGCCCCCCGGCTGAAGGCATCAACGCCGAGCCTGAGCGCCTGGGCTCAGACGCCATGTGGCTGGTGGCGGGCACCTTAGGGCTGCTGCTGGCCCTGGTGCTGGGCCTGCACTATGCCGCCACTTGGCTGGCGCCCAAGGTGCCCTTCAAACACGAAGTGGCCCTGGCCGAGCAACTCTGGGGCCCAAGCCCAGACACCAGCCGCCCGGAGGCTGAGCAGGCTGCCAACAAAGCCCTGCAAGCCTTGGCGGACAGCCTGCGCGCGCCGCTGGGCATTCCGCCCGACATGCCCATCAGCGTACGGGTGGACGACAACAAGGCCATCAACGCCTACGCAACCCTGGGGGGCAGGGTGGTGATCTTCAAAGGCCTGCTCGCCCACCTGCAACGCGAAGATGAGCTGGCCGCGCTGCTGGCCCACGAGATGGCGCACGTCAAACACCGCCACGTGGCCGCCAGCATGGGCCGGGGTGTGGGCATCGCCCTGGTGCTGAGCATTGTGTCGGCCAGCGCCGGCAGCGAGGTGGCAAGCGGCGCCCTGGGCCAAACCACCGGCCTGCTGCTGCAAGGCTACAGCCGCGAACAAGAAACCCAGGCCGACGAAGACGCCGCCCGCGCCGTGGCAGAGCGCTATGGCCACGTGCAAGGCCTGCTGCGCCTCTTTGCTGTGCTGGAGGCCCAAGCCCCCAGTACCCCCAACGCCCCGCAATGGCTGCGCAGCCACCCGCACACCCACAACCGCCAGGCCACGGCGGTGGCGTGGGCTCATGGGCAAGGCGTGGCGGTGCAGGGGGAGGCGGCGGAGGTGCCGCAGGTGGTGAGGGTGTGGGTCGAGCGGTAGCTCGGCGTGTGCTTGAACCTGCGCTTTGCTTTGTGTGACACTGTGCCCATCTGCCCTGCCAAGAAAGGAGCGCACCATGGCTGAATTGACCATTGCCGTGCCAGACGAGCTGGCTCGTTTGGCCCAATGCCGTGCGCTGCAAGAAGGCTCGTCATTGCAGGCCAAGATCGAGGAGATGCTGGCTGAGTATGTGGCGGGAGAGGCACTGCCAGCGAACGAACCCGTTGCAGCGACCCCGTCCGATTGGGTTCAGCGTTTGCGAGCCGCCGTTGATGAGTTTGGCGGTATCGATGATGAAGAGTGGCAGCGCTTGATTCCTCCGAGAGGTGCTGGCCCGCAACGGCCCCCGCCTGACTTCGGCGAGCCGAAGTGAGCAACCAGCCAGCAGCTGGCGGCCATGTGGCGGAGCCCCTTGCCGCCTATTTGGGCACGCGTTTGCTGCTGGATACCAATGTCATTTCCGAATTGCTTCGACCACAGCCTGAACCCCGCGTGCAGGCGTTTCTGAACACACCCGCTCTGCCCTTTGTGCTATGCACGGTGGTTTTGGCGGAGCTCTGGGCTGGCCTCGCACGATTGCCTGACGGACAGCGCAAGCAAGGCCTGAGGCAGCGTAGCGAACAGGTGCTCTCAGAGTGGACGACTTTGGAAGCACCGCTGGCCTTTGACCTTATGGCAGCGCGACGGTATGCGGATTTGCTGGCGCACCGAGAGCTCCTGGGGCACCCAATCAGTCATGAAGATGCGCAAATTGCCGCGATAGCTTATGCCCATCAATGCACGTTGGTGACGCGTAATGTGAGAGATTTCGAGGGCTGCAACATCGTACTGTTGAACCCCTGGCTTTAGTCACCATGTTGGACATGGCGTTCCCTCAGGCTGCGCTCTTGCCTCTTGTTCCTTGTTTTGATTTCACCAACCCCCGGAGCCCCACCTCATCATGCCCATCACCCTCACCTCCGCCGCCTTGCCCGTCTTCAAAACCGCCCTCGCCAACTTGGCCCATTGCCTGAGCAAGGCCGAAGCTAACGCCCACATGCGGCAGTTCAACCCCGATGTGTTCGTGGGCCTGCGTTTTGCGCCGGACATGCTGCCTTTTGCCGCACAGGTGCGCATTGCCTGTGATGCGGCTAAGAACGGCACGGCGCGGTTGAGCGGCTTGGCGGCACCCAAGTTTGCGGACGATGAAACTACGTTTGCGCAATTGCAAGAGCGCATTGCCAAGACCTTGGCCTGGCTGGAGACGGTGCCTGCGGATGCCTTTGATGGGCGCGAGGAGCAGGACGTGACCTTCCCGGTGGGCAGGGAGACCACGCGCACCATGAAGGGCGAGGCCTATGTGAAGCACTGGGCGATCCCCAATGTGTACTTCCATGTGACCACCGCCTATGCGCTGCTGCGCCACAACGGGGTGGACCTGGGCAAGGCGGATTACTTGGCGTGTGCGCAGGCCGAGGCCTGAGGGACAGGGCCTCTCCATGCACAGCGCCAGTTCATCTCCCACGATTCGGCCCTTTGAGGCGGCCGACGAGGCGGCGGTTATCGCCCTGTGGCACCGCTGTGGCTTGGTGCGCGCCTGGAACGACCCGGCCAAGGACATTGCCCGCAAGCTGGCCGTGCAACCCGAGTTGTTTGGGGTGATGGTCGATGAGCGCCCGGGCCACGAGGGGGCGGTGCTGGGCACGGTGATGGCGGGCTACGAGGGCCACCGGGGCTGGATCAACTACCTGGCGGTGGACCCGGCCGCCCAGCGCCACGGCCTGGGCCGCGCGCTGATGAACTGGGCCGAAGCCCGGCTGGCCGAGGCCGGTTGCCCCAAGATCAACCTGCAGGTGCGCGAGGGCAACGAGCCGGTGCTGGGCTTTTACGCCGCCATTGGCTTTACCAATGACGGCGTGGTGAGCTTGGGCAAGCGGCTGGTGAGCGACGAGGGCGAGTCAGGCGCCCGCTCGCACTGAGCCCGCCCACCCCCGTTCGCCCTGAGCTCGTCGGAGGGCCATGACGAGCTCAGCCCGAACCGTTCGGGCGCGCTCAGCGCGCTGTGTCCTCCGATATCTGGAGCAGGGCTCGGGTGTTGCCCACCATCGCCATGAGCTGAATCGGGAAGCCGCCTTCCGGCACCGCAGCAATCACCAGCGAGTTGTCTTCGGGCGTGTAGCGAATCCAGGCGGGTAAGGGGCTGCCGTCGCCCAGGGTCACTTGGATGGGTGTGCTGGACGCGGCCAGCTCGGCGGGCAAGGCCACCACAACGCCCAGGCCCGAGGTGGCCGTCCCCAAGGGGACGGTGATGGCCACCAAGCCCGCTGCGACGTTGGACGGAGCCTGCACCAGCGAAACGCGGACCCCGGCTGAGCTGCCGGTAGTGACCGAACCGGCCCCACTGCCGGACGAACCACCGCCGCTGGCGGCCTCACCCCCCGCACTGCCTGCGCCTCCGCCTGGGCTCTTGACAGGCACCACCGTGCTGATAGGGGCTGGCGGCGGCTGAACAATGGCCCCGGTGCCCGGAGCCGGGCTCACCGGCGGGGCCAACGGCGGTGGGCTGACCGGAGCCGGGCTAGGGGTGGGGCTCGGAGCAGGGCTCGGCGCAGGAGCAGGCGCAGGAGCAGGAGCAGGAGCAGGAGCAGGAGCAGGAGCAGGAGCAGGTGCAGGTGCAGGTGCAGGTGCAGGTGCAGGAGCAGGTGCAGGTGCAGGTGCAGGTGCAGGTGCTGGAGCTGGAGCTGGAGCTGGAGCTGGAGCTGGAGCTGGAGCTGGAGCTGGCGCTGGGCTAGGCGACGGTGCAGGCGAGGGCGCAGGGCTCGGAGCTGGCGCTGGACTAGGCGATGGAGCAGGGCTCGGCGCAGGTGCAGGTGCTGGAACAGGCGCTGGAACAGGCGCTGGAGCTGGAGCTGGAGCTGGAGCTGGGGCTGGCGCTGGGCTAGGCGATGGAGCAGGGCTCGGCGCAGGCGCTGGAGCTGGAGCAGGAGCAGGAGCCGGAGCCGGAGCAGGAGCAGGAGCAGGAGCAGGAGCAGGAGCAGGAGCAGGAGCAGGAGCAGGAGCAGGAGCAGGAGCAGGAGCAGGAGCAGGTGCAGGTGCAGGTGCAGGTGCAGGTGCAGGTGCAGGTGCAGGTGCTGGTGCTGGTGCTGGCGCTGGCGCTGGAGCTGGAGCTGGAGCTGGAGCTGGAGCTGGAGCTGGAGCCGGGCTGGGTGGTGGGTTCACAGGCGCGGCCACCTCGAAGCGCAGGCTGGTGGTCGCGCTGCTGCTGACGACCCCTCGGGCTGCGGACGCGGTAAACAGGTGTTCACCCGAGCTGAAGGCCGACCCAGCCTGCCAGGTCCATTGGCCTTGATCATTGGCTTGAACCTCGCCTACGCTGACGCCGTTGTGGAACACGGTCACTGTTGCCCCTGGGCTGGCTTGTCCCGTCACCACGGGCCACTGAGCCAGCGCGCCGGGGCCCTGGGGGGTGACCGAGCTGAGGCTGATGGGGGCCAAGGCCAAGCGTTGGGCGCTGGAGAGCTGGGCAATTTGAGGGGCCGTCAGCGCCGCCACTTGCGCGCTGCTGAACTGAGCCAGTTGGCTGGTGCTGAGCCCTGCCATTTGGGTGGCCGAGAAGGCCGCCACTTGGCTGCTGGTCAGCGCGCCAATTTGCGCGACAGACAGGCTGGTCATCTGGGTTACCGACAGGCCGCTGAGCTGAGTGGGCGAGAGCGCGGCGACCTGCGTGGTGTTCAGGGCTGCAAGCTGCGCGGTGCTGAGGGCCGCTACGTCGGCGGCACTCACACCAGCGATCTGCCCGCTGGACAAACTGGCCCATTGGGCGGGTGACAGGGCCGCGAGCTGGGCCGTGCTCAGCGCGTCGATCTGGTTGCTGGTCAAGGCGGCGAGCTGTGTGGCTTGCAAGGCAGCCAAGGCGCTGGGGGCCAAGGCGGCCAGTGCGGCATCGGTCAGCGCGGCCAGTTGGCTGGCGCTCAGGTCCGCCAGCTGCACACCGCTGAGGCCCGCTACTTGGACGGCACTGAGGCCGGCGAGCTGTGGCTGGCTCAGGCCCGCCAGCTGCGTGGCCGAGAGCGCCTCAATCTGGCTGGCAGAGAGCGCGCTGATTTGCTGGGCGGTCAGCGCCGCCAGTTGCGCGGCCGACAAAGCGGCCATTTGCGTGGCGGTCAGGGCTGCGCGTTGCGCGTCGGCCAGGCTGCTCAAGTCGGTGGGGCTCAGGCCCCCGATCTGGGTGGTGGACAAGCCTGCCAATTGGGCGGGTGTCAACACGGCAAGCTGTGCGGGGGTCAGCGCATCGATTTGGGCGGCGGACAAGGCACTCAGTTGCGAGGCTTGCAAGCTGGCCAGGGCCGTGGTGGGCATGGCCGCCAAGCCCGCGTCGCTGAGCGCGGCAATCTGTGCGGCGCTGAGGCTGGCCCATTGGCTGTCCGTCCACAGACTGAGTTGTGCCGGGCTGAGGCTGGCCAGTTGGGCACCTTGCAGGCCCGCCAGTTGGCTGGCGCCTAGCGCAGCCCATTGCGTGGACGACAAGGTCGCCAACTGGCTGGCCGTTAAACCTGCGACCTGGGTGACCGACAGGGCCGCCATCTGCGCGGCACTCAAGGCGGCCGTTTGGCTGCTGCTGAGTGCGCCAATTTGATCGGCCGTCAGTCCGCCCACCTGGGCGGTACTGAGGGCCGCCACTTGGCTGGGGCTGAGCGCGGCCAACTGGTTGAGGGTCAGGCTGGCCAAGGCCGCAGGGCTGATGGCGGCCCATTGGGTGGGCGACAGCCCGGCCAAGATGACGGGGTCCACGGCGGCCCATTGGCTGCCCTGCAGCCCGGCAATTTGGGTGGGCGACAGCGTCACCCATTGGCCCGCGCTGAGGCTGGCCAGTTGCGTGCCACTCAGGCCACTCAACTGGCTGGTGCTGAGTTGGCTGAGCTGGCTGTTGCTCAGCAGGGCTACTTGGGCGGGGGTCAGCGCTGCCATTTGGCTGGCGCTCAGGGCGGCCAGTTGGGCGCTGCTCATCCAGGCCAGTTGCTGGCTGCTCATGGCGGCCACTTGCGCGCTGCTGAGTTGTGCGATCTGGGCGGGGCTCAAGGTGGCCCACTCGGCCGAGTTGAGAGCCGCCACCTGGGAGGGGCTCAGCGTGGCGACATCCACCGTGTAGCCCACCGACAGCGCACCGCTGCCGCTGAGGGTGGTGGCCCCGGTGTAGCTCAGTGCGCCCGCCAGCGTCAACGCGCCCGCTCCGGCTTGCTCTAGCGTGCCCGTGCCGGAGATAGCGTTGGTGAAGGTGGTGGCGCTGCCATGGTTGACCACCATGCTGGCGTTGTTGACGATATCGCCCGCCACCGCACCGGTGCTGCCGCCGTTGCCCAGTTGCAGCACGCCGCCGTTGATGGTGGTGGTGCCGGTGTAGGTGTTGTCGGCCAGCAGGCTCAGTCGGCCTGGGCCCTCTTTGGTGAGCGAGCCTGTGCCCAAGGCGATGGGGTCAGCCACCTCGGTGTTGCCACTCCCACCGATGGTGAGTGAGTGGTTGGCGGCGGTGATGGCATCGCCGCTGCTGACGTTGAGGCTGAGCAGGCCCGCATCGCTTTGGATGCGGCTGTCGCTTCCCAGTGTGATGGGGGCGCTGAGGCTGTTGTTGCCGCTCAGGCTGCGCAGGGCCCCGCCGCCGTTTAGGCCGCTGCCGTTGAGGGTGAGGGCCTCCGCAAGGGTCACGCCGCCTTGCAGGGCCAGGGTGGCTCCGCTGGCCACGGTGGTGCCACCCGCACTGCTGCCCAGGGCATTGTTATGGGCGGCTACCAGGGTGCCGCCGCTCACCGTGGTGGCACCGGTGTAGCTGTTGGCACCCGCCAGGGTGGCGGTGCCGGTGCCGCTCTTGGTGAGCGTGGAGGCACCTGTGGCAATGACCCCCTGGATGTTGACATCGCCCGCGCCCGAGAGGCTGAGGTTTTGGTTGCCGCTGATGGCGTTGCCGCTGCCGGGGGCCAGAATCAGACTCCCCGCATCGACGGTGATGGTGGCGGCAGCACCTGTCAGTACCACGGTGCTGGTGAGGGTGTTGTCGCCCGACAGATTGCGCAGCGTGCCGCCTGAGGCAGGGCTGGCCGCGCCCAGGGTGATGGGGGTGGCCAAGCTGATGTCGCCGCTGAGGCCTAGGGTGGCACCGTTGCGGACGGTGGCGCTGCCGCTGCCCAAGGCGCCGTTGTGGGCGGCCACCAGGGTCGCGGTCGTCACGGTGGTGCCGCCGCTGTAAGTGTTGGCTGCGTTGAGGGTGGCGCTGCCCGTGCCCGTTGAGCTGATGTTGAGCGCGCCGCTGCCCAGTTGCAGCGCACCGTTGACCACCAGATCGCCGCCATTCACGGCGATGTTCAGGGCCGTGTTGTTAGCGCTCAGCGCTGGCCCGCTGGTGGGGGCCAGGGTCAGCGTGCCGCTGCTGATGTCGAGGGTGGTGTTGCCACCGGCGGTGATGCTGCCGGTGAGCGTGTTGTTGCCGCCGACATTGCTCAAGGTGGTGGAGCCGGTGGTGGTGATGGCCTCCGCAGAGCTGCCGATATTGAGCAGCTCCAGCCGCGCCCCGGCGGCCAGGGTGGTGCCACCTTGGCTGCTGCCCAGCGCGTTGGCCCCCGAGGCCAGCAGGGTGCCGCCGCTGCCCAGCACCGATGTGGTGCCGGTGTAGCTGTTGTCGCCCGACAGCGTGACTTTGCCGCTGGTGCCGGTGCTCTGGAGGTTGCCACTGCCTGAAATGGCACCCGACAAATTCAGCGCGCTGTCGGTGCGCGCCACAACCAAGGTGCCGTTGTTGACGATGTCGCCCACCACGCCGCCCGTGCTGCCGCCACTGCCCAGTTGCAGCGTGCCTGCGGCAATGGTGGTGCCGCCGCTGTAGCTGTTGTCGGCGTTGAGCACCACGCTGCCGCTGCCGTCTTTGACCAGCGCACCGCTGCCCAATGCCAGCGTGTCAGCCACGGAGACGTTGCCTGCGCCGCCCAGGGTCAGTTGCTGGGTGCTGCCCGTCACGGCTGCGCCACTGGCGACATCCAAGGTCAAGGTGCCGGCATCGCTGCTGATGCGGCTGTCTGCCGCCAGGGTGATGGCACCGCGCACGGTGTTATTGCCCGAGAGGCTGCGCAGTGCGCCTGCCCCGTTGGCCCCGCTGCCGCTCAAGCTCAGCGGCTCGGCCGCCAGCAAGATGCCGCCTTGCAGGCCGAGGGTGGCCCCGTCGGCCACCGTGGTGCCGCTGGCGGTGCTGCCTAAGGCATTGGCATGGGCGGCTGTCAAGGTGCCCGCGCTGATGGTGGTGGCACCGGTAAAGGTGTTGTTGCCCGACAGCACAAGGCTGCCGCTCCCCGCCTTGGTGAGGCTGCCGCTGCCGCTGATGACGCTGCTGGTGCTGAGCGAGCCTGTGGTGTCAAACACCAAGCTGCCGTTGTTGGCCACCGCCCCCGTCAGCGAGCCGCTGCTGCCGCCGTCGCCCACGCGCAGCGTGCCGCCGCTGTTGATGGTGGTGAGGCCGGTGGAGGTGTTGCTGCCGGTCAGCGTGAGGGTGCTGCCAGCGGTCACGTTGAGTGTGCCCGCACCGCTGACGTTGCCGCTCAGAGTCACCGGCGTGCTACGGTTGACGGCCAGGCTGCCGCTGTTGACGATGGCACCCGCCACGCTGCCGGTGGTGCCGCCGTTACCCAGGGTCAGGGTACCCGCACTGACCGTGGTGGTGCCCGTGGCCACAGAGTCGCCCGTGAGCGTGAGATTGCCCGCCCCCGCCTTGGTCAAGCGGTTGGCACTGCCCCATAGCGCACCACTCATGGTGCTGGCTGCGCTGTGGGTCAGGCTGAGGAGACCCGTGCCGTCGAGGGTGACATTGGCACTTTGGGTGATGGCTGCGCCGCTGATGGTCAGGGCGGAGAGCGGGCTGCTGCTGCCCACCGCACCGGTGAGCGTGACGTTGCCGGTGCCTGCATTGACCGTCAGGCTGCGAGGGCTGCTGTCGCTGTCGATGGTGCCGCCCAGGGTGATGGCTTGATTGCTGGTGGACACGGTGGCATTGCCCAGCACGGTCAGCGGGCCGTTGAGTGTCATGGCCCCGGTGCTGCTGAGGGTGCCCCCCAGGCTCGCTGGCCCGGCAAACGTGAAAGCACCCGTCAAGGCCAAGGTGCCTGCGCTTTGCTGCAAAGCACCGGCTTGCAAGCCCGTTGCGCCAATGTTGAGCGTGCCGCCGGTTTGCGCCAGTGTGCCTGTGCCCAGGTTCAGGCCGGTGATGTTGACGGCGGGCTCGCCCCCAGGTGGGTTGAAGGTGATGAGGGTGCCCGAGGGCGCGGAGACCAAGGCCACGTTGCTGCGGTCGGGCACGGCACCGCCGGCCCAGTTGGCGCTGTCGAACCAGTTGCCGCTCAGTCCACCCGTCCATGCCACTGAGGCCAGTTGGGTGATGTTGGCCGTGAGGCCGGTCGGGTTGGTGAGGCTGTAGTTGGACGCGGCCGAGCCACTGAGGCTTAGGTTGCTCACGGTTACAGCTTTGGCCGTGCCCACGTTTTTGTCTGCAAAGCTGGCGCTGTGGCCGCCGCCAAAGCTGACCTGGCCGATGTCACCGGCCAGCACACCGGTGAGCGTGCCGATGCTGCTGAGTGTGGCACTGGCGGTGCCGTCATAGGGCTTGTGCGCCACCGTTGTGCCACTGAGCGTCAAAGGCTTGGGGGTGATGGTCCAGAGCGTGGCGTCTCCGGCCCCCACGATGCTGAAGCTGGCGCTGTTGAAGCTGAGGCCACTGCCGTAGTTCAGCAGGTAACTGCCCACTGAACTGCTGGCGGTCGGCGGGGTGCCGCTCAGCGTGAGTCCACTGACGGTGTAGTCGATGAAAGGGGCTGCGCCCACGCGCAAGCCGCCGCTCGCAGCGGTATAAAAGCCCAGCGTGTAGTCGGGGGTGCTGCCGTAGACGCTGCTGAAGTCGCTGCCCGTTGGGTCATTGAACCGCACGTACAGCGGCACCGAGGCGGCGACCAGCTTGGTGCCCGTCACGCCGCTGTAGTCGCCGGTGAAGCTGCCGCTGCCGATGAGAGCCAGGCTGCCGCTGCCCGCGAGCGCCTTGGCCCAAGTGATATTGCCGTTGGCCACCAGAGTCAGCACCTTGTTGGCCGCGATGGTTTGGCTGCTCCCCCTGGCCGTGAAATTGAGCGAGGTGCCTGCATCGACGCTGACGGTGGCGTCGCCGCTGAGGGTGACGGCCCCGGCGTAGGTGTTCTGACCGGCCACATTGTGAACAATGCCGCCGTCAGCCAAGGTCAGTGCTTCAGCGCCGATGGCCAGGTTGCCACTGCCGCTGCCCAGGCGCAGCACCGCGCCCGTGGCCACGGTAGTACCACCGGCCGTGGTCCCCAGGGCAGTGTCGGATTGAGCATGCAGCACACCGCCGCTGACGGTGGTGGCCCCGGTGTAGGTGTTGTTGCCGGACAGTGTGAGGCTGCCTGCCTCTTGCTTGGTGAGCGTGCCAGTCCCGATAGCCACAGGCCCGCTGATGCTGATGTCGCCTGCGCCGCCTAAGGTCAGTGCAAACGCGCCTGTCACGGCATTGCCGCTGCTGGGTGCCAGGGTTAGAGTGCCCGCATCACTCTTGATGCTGCTGGCGGCCGTTTGCGTGACCGTGCCGGTGAGGGTGTTGTTGCCGCTGGTGCTGCGCACCGCCCCACCGCCACCAACGCCGCTACCGGCGATAGACAGGGCCTCGGCCAGGCTGATGCCGCCGCTGAGCTCCAGCGTGGCACCGCTGGCCACCGTGGTGCCGGCAGCAGTGGTGCCCAGAGCGTCAGAATGGTTCACGCCAACCTTGCCTGCGCTGATGAGCGTGCTGCCGGTGTAGGTGCTGGCACCCGCCAAGTTGAGCGTGCCGGCGCCGTCCTTGGTCAAGACGGTGCCGCTGCCCGTGCCGGCAATCGGTGCCATGACGCTGGTATTGCCCGCACCGCCGACGGTCAGGCCGTTGGTCCCCAAATTGATGGCATTGCCGCTGAGTGCTTGCAGACTCAATGTACCGGCATCGGAATTAATGCGGGCGGCACCTGTGGCGGTGATCAGACCAGTCAGTGTGTTGGTGCCCGACAGATTGCGTATCGCGCCGTCTGACGCGGGGCCCTGGCCGGTGATGTTGATCGCGTTACCGAGCGTGATATTGCCTTGCAGGGCCAGTGAACCACTGGCACTGACGGTGACCAATCCGCTGCCGATGGCAGAGCTATGGGTGGGCACCAATCGCCCACCAGTCACGGTGACGGAAGGCAGGGCGTTTTGGCCCGAGAGCGTGAGCGTACCCGCCCCGGTTTTGCTGAGCACCGCAGAACCGGTCAACGTCATGTCGGAGGCGACCACGGCGTTGCCAGCGCCACTGAGGCCACTGGTGAAGCTCAAAGACGGGGTGCCGCTGGCAGCGCTGATGGTGGCGCTGCTGGCCAGGTTGAGGGTGCTGGTGCTGCTGATGCCGATCGTGCTGTTGCCAGTGAGGTTGATGGGGCCGGTCAGGGTGTTGTTGCCGGAGATGCTGTGCAGGCTGCCTTGGCTGAAGTAACCGTTGCCGGCCAAAGACAGACTGTTGGCCACGGTGATGTTGCCCTGCAGCTCGGCGCTGCCTGTGCCGGTGACGGTGACAGCACCGCTGCCAAAAGCATTGCTATGGCTGGCGATCAAGCGGCCTGAGCCTATGTTCACTGGTCCGCTGAAGCCGCTGTTATCGCCCGATAGGGTGAGCGAGCCATTGCTTGCTGAGCCGACGCTGAGAGTGCCGTTGCCGGACAACTGGCCGGCGTAAGTCCAGAATTGATTGGAGCCCGGCACCACAGACAGCGTGCTGTTGTTAACGATGTTACCGCTGTGTGAGCCCGCCATAGTCAGCGTGCCGGCCGCCACGGTGGTGGTGCCGGTGTAGTTGCGGGCACCGTTCTGAACCAAGGTGCCCGTGCCCCACTTGGTCAGACTCCAACTGCCCCCGCTCTCGCCGATGGCACCGTTCAAGGTCAACGTCGCAGCGCCGCTCGCCCCCAAGCTAGCGTCCCCCGTCAGCGTAATGCTGTTGCCGGCACCCCAGGTGTTGGTGTCAAACACGGCACCGCTGTTGGCAACGCCGTGGCCCGCGATGAGCAGTGCATTTGAGGGCGGGCGGCTGTTCAGGTTCAAGGCCCCGCCGTCGGTGATGGTGATGGCGCCTGAACCCCAAGATGCAGCTGATTGCTCGGACGTGACGATGCCGCCGGCGATGACAAAGCCCCCGAGGCCCAAGCCGGACCCGAGGATGTAGCCCCCGACGGGCATCGATCCGGTGCCCAACTTGGTGAGAATGCCGGTGCCCAGCTGGGCGTCATACAGGGAGAGACTACCGCCGCCCGTGATGGTGAGGTTGGTATTGGAGCCGGTGAAGATGGTGTCCAAGCGTGCCGGGGTGTCGATAAACACCTTGGCATTGCCGACAAGGGAAATGTTTTGTGAAGTGGCGTAGGTGGTTACCAAGTAGCCGCTCAAAACCTGGAATGCCCCAGCGTTATCCACTCCGTCGCCGCTCAGAGTCAGGGTCTCTAAGAAGTTTTGGAACGTGGTGCCTCCACCGTTGAACTGCAAACTGGCCCCATCGCTGACGACCGTGCCATTGGTGCTGCCGCTGGCCGTGCTGCCCAGGGCATTCCAGTGGTTAGCGCGAAGCGTGCCTTCGGTGATTCGGGTGATCCCGGTGTAGTTGTTGCTGGCACTGAGCACCAAGCTACCCGTGCCTGATTTGGTGAGACCACCACTGCCCGAGACCGCGCCTGATTGCGTGAGGGTCGCGGCGCTGCCGACGTTGACCATCGCACTGCCACTCAAGGCGAGGGTGCCGGTGTGGGAGGCGCTCCCAGAATTGTTGGACAGAGTGCCTGAGACGGTGAAGGCCTCAGCACCAATGCTTAAGCCCCCAAGGTCTAGCGTGGCCCCGGCGCTGACTGTGGTGCCGCTGCCCGTGCCCCCCAAGGCGCTGGTATGCCCCAGCGCCAAGGTGCCACCTGAAAGTGTGGTGCTACCGGTATAAGTGTTGGCACCCGTCAGTGTCAGTGTGCCTGAGCCTTGCTTGTTGAGACTGCCACTGCCTGAAAGTACGCCGCTGTAGCTGCCGCTGCCGGCCAGGTCCAGCACGAGCGCGCCACTGGCACCGATGCTGATGTTGCCGCTGCCGCTGATGGCCCCGCCCGCAATCAAGGTGAGCGTGCGGCTTGATGGGATCGTCACACTGTCACTGACCACGATGTCACCATCGCCCACCGCCGGGGCACCGGCATAGCCTGCCCCACTGGCGCTGCTGGTCAGAATGCTGATGTTGGCACCGCTCAGCGCTGTGCTGAGCTGGGCGCCGGTGAGCTGGCCGCCGTTGGGGGCGATCAGGTAGTCATACGGGTCCAGCAGCCACAGGCCCGCACCGCCCTGAGCGTCGCGGGTGTCGACGCGCAGGCTGGCGGCGGTGGACAGCCGAGCGCCCGAGGTTTCGACCCGGCCACCGCGGCCTTGGCCCGCACCACGGGCGGCGATCTCGCCCGCCGCTTGGGTCAGGCCGTCTTCGGCCTTCAGGTCACTCCACAACACGGCTTCGCCGCCCGAGCCCTCGCGAGTGGCGGAGACATCGATGCGCGCGCCTTCGGCCATCGTCACTTGGCGGGCTTGGGCCATGTTGCCGCTGCCTTGCCAGCCCCCGCCCACGTGAACGGTGCCACCGCCCGTGGCACCAGTGGCCGTGGTCACGCTGGTGCTGGCCAGGCTGATGTCGTCGCCTTCTAGGACGATGCGCCCGCCTTGGTTCAGCAGGCTGGAGGCGTTGAGCTCGCCGCTGCTGCGGATCACACCTGCTTGCAAACGGCTGGCTCCGCTGGCCGACAGAATGATCAGGCCGTCGGGGGCCAGCACCGCGTGGCCGTTGTCCACCAGCGTGGCAATGGCCGACGGCGTGGTTTGAAGGCTGGCTAAGCGCTTGTCGCCCTCAAAGCGCAGGGAGATGGTCTCACCACTCGCCATGGCCACCGTGCCGGCTTGGGCCAAGACCACGCCTTGATTGCGAACTTCGGGGGCTAGCAGGGCGATGTAGCCACCGAGGCTGCTGCGCAAGTCGCCTTGGTTGACCACGGCCCCGGTGCTGCCAGCGCGCTGCAACTCGGTGCGCCCTGCCATGAAGGCGCTGTCGTCGATGCGGTGGGTGGTGGCCAGCAAGCCGCCCACATCGACGCGGGCGCTGCGGCCGAACAGCACGCCGTCGGGGTTGCTGATGAAGACCTGGCCAGGGGCGCTGATCTGTCCCAAGATGGTGCTTTGCCCGCCACCCAATACCCGGTTCAGCGTGACGGACTGGGCCGACGGCTGTTCAAAGCGGAGACTGGCCTGCTGGCCGAGGTTGAAGGTGTCCCAGTTCAGCACCGCGCGGTGGCTGGTTTGTTGAATGGTGAGGCTGGTGGCATGGGGGGCCTTGATGACGGTGGCCTGACCCGCCACCACCTGAGCCCCTGTAGGCAGGGTGAGTGGGTCAATGGCCGAGAGCGCTTCAGCCCAGGCCGAGGAAGGGCCGAAGGCCGCCATGAGGGCCGCCGCCACCGCTGCACTGAGGCGTGTCGCCCGCCCCGACTTGCCACGACCACGGGCGGTTTCAGGCACGGCCTGCCAACGTTGTTGGCGGGTATTCCAGACTAGGCGGTAGATGTGGTTCAAGCTGTGCATGGTGGTGGGGATCGGTCAATGGGGAGAGGCGAGGAAAGAGCGGTGTCGAAGAAGATGACTCTTGTCCTGGTATCGACATTGCCTCGCCGTGGTTGAGGGGTTTCTGCGCCGCGGCGGCCTGATGCGCCAACCTCAGAAGCTGAGGGTGGCGCTGAACCAGGCTTGAATCGCTCGGCGTGAGCCATCTTGATAGGCACCGCTGGCCGATGGGCTCGGGTGCTGGCCGATGCGGCGTGCCACGGTTGCCTGGAGCTGTGCCGAGGGCAGGGGTGTCCAGATGGCATAGGCACCGGCACCGCTGAGCCCGTAGTTGTTGGGCGCGCCTGTGTCGAGCAAGCTCTGGCCGCTGGGCGACAAGGGTTGGGCATAGACGCGGATGCGGCCGGTGTCATAGAAGCCGGCCAGCACCCATTGGTCGGTGAGGCGGCGTCGAAACTCCACGCGCACCAACTGCCCGCTGGAGCCACTGGCTTCGTTGGCCGGGTAAGCGCGCACGCCCGAGAGCCCGCCCAGGCTCATGCGCTCGGCAGAGTCGAGGTTGCGAGCGCTGTACTGGGCGGACGCACTGATGAAGAGGCTGGCGTCGCCCGGCAGGTTTTGCTGGCGCGTGAGCTGCACATTCCAACGCTGATAGCGCCCTGCGGTGCGGGCCGAGACTGCATCAGCCGCTTGGTTGGGAGACCCAGCGAGATCGATCTGGCCTGCGGTGGCGCTCACGGCGGCGCTGTTGGCCCCGCCGCCCCATCGGTTATCGAACAGATTGCCCGACAGCTCGGCTTGCAGGCTGCGGCCACCATAGTGTGAGCTGACACTGCCTGCGGCACTGTTGTGGTAGCGCTTGGACTCGCCCATGAGGCTGACATTCAGGTTGGCCATGCGGCTGCGCAGCACGGGCCAGGTGGCCGACCCGCCCACGGTGCTGGAGCGACCACGGGCCTGGAGTCCCGCGAAGTCGGCGCTGATGACGCGGTAGTCCACTTGTGAGGCCCAGGCCTGCACACGCTGGCCACCCGGCCCCAGGGGCAGGCCGTAGCCCAGGCGTAGATAGCGGCTGCCCTCAGACACCAAGGCGTTGAGCTGGGCTTGGTCGCCCCAGCCGAGAGGGCTGTTGAGTGAGAGTTGCAGGGTGACGCGCTCAGCGCCTACTGAGCGGCTCCCGGCGTTGTCCAATTGCGCGCTGCCCGACAGCAGCACATCGTCGGCCACTTCTAGCACCAGCTCGGTGTCGCCAGGGCGCTCACCAGGGGCTAGGCTGCCGGTGACGGCCACGCCCGGCAGGTCGTCCATCAGAAGCAGCGCGCGGTTCATGGCATCGGTGTCCAGAAGCTCACCGGGTCGCAATTGGGCCGCCGCAAAGTCCAGCAATTGTTGGGGCCGCACCCGCTCAGGGAGCTTGCCACCCATGCGGGTGGCGGCAAAGCGGGCCTCCTGGATGTGGATGGTGAGCACACCGTCGGTCACATCTTGTCGCCCCAATCGGGTGGTGGCCATGCGGCCGTAGCGCTGGTAGGTGGCTGCGACGCGCTCAGCGGCTGATTGCAGCCCGGCCAGGTCCAAAGGGGTGTTGAGCCAAGGGAGTAGGGCGGCCTGCAAGATCTCGTCGCTCAGCGCCGTTTGACCATGCAGCACAAAAGAGCGAATCACCACGCTGGCGGCCCCGGGGCGCGGCGGCGGTGGCCCGTCCAGCTCGGTGGGCAGGGGTTGGCGAGTGGTCTCTGTGGGCCTGCTGCTGTCGAGCTGCCGGGTCACACTGCCAGCATCGGGCAGGGTTGGGGCCACTGAGGGGCTGTTGCTCTGCGCACCGGCGGCCACAGGCAGTGCCAGCAGCAGCGCTTGACACCATCTCAAGCCATTCGGCGAGCGGTGGTTATGGATGGCGCTAACGGATGAGCGCAGTCGCTGCGGCGTGTCGGCTTCTGGGGGGGGCATCATAGGTGGCGGCTCGCTAGGCGGTTGTTGAGTAGGCGAACGCCTGCCGCTCGGCCAAAACGAAGCGGCAGGCAAACGACACCATTGTGAACCCGCCCAGGGCTCAACCATCGCCGAATAAAGTCCTCAGTCATAGGGCATTTTCTGAACCAGCCTTGGGTGACAGGGGCCGACGAGGAGAGGCGAGCTCCGTCGGCCTTGCCTGATCAGGCGAAGCTGTCCGCCATCAGCGCTTTGAACCAGGTGTTCATCTGGTCAAAGTTGTCGCCGCTCCAGCCGATGGACGCGCCCGAGGCGTTGGCCACGGGGGTCATCAGGCGGGTCACCGGGTCGTACTGGAATACCGCCTCCAGCCATGAGGCTTGGGTCATGGTGATGGTGGAGAAGCAAGCCGAGTTGGTGACGGGCGCTGGGTCGGGTTGCTCGCCCGCAAAGGCGCGCACGATGGCGTCTGCACAGACCTTGGCCTCTTGGTTGGCAATGTGGCCGGCCTTGGGCTGGGTGGTTGCGCTGCTGTCGCCAATGATGTGCACGCCAGGGCTGACGGTGCTTTCGTAGTTGAGCACGCTGACGCCTGCAAAGCGGCCTTCGGTGGCGTTGGCCAGGCCGGTGGCGGCCACGATGGGGCCGCAACGCTGGCGCGGGATCAGGTTGATCACGTTGCCGCTGACCGGGCCGGTGGTGGTTTGCAGTGTCATGCTGGCGGCGTCGGCCGAGAGCACCTCGGTGTTGGTGCGGTACTCAATGACACTGCCGTGCAGGTTGAAGAAGGCGTTTGAGAAGTTGTCCTTCTCGGTCACAAAGTCGGGGTTGGCATCCAACACCAGCAGCTTGGCTTGGCGCTTGTTCTTCTTCAGCCAATCGGCCAGCAAGCAGGCGCGCTCGTAAGGCCCAGGGGGGCAGCGGTAGGGCACTTTGGGGATGCTCATCACCACGGTGCCGTTGGAGGGCATGGCCAGCAGTTGTTGGCGCAGGGTGGTGGTTTGCACACCGGCTTGCCAAGCGTGGGGCATGGCCAGCGGGTTGGTCAGGCCGGGTACCGGGTCAAAGCTGATGCCGGGCGCCATGACGATGCGGTCGGCCACCAGCACTTTGCCGCTGGCCAGGGTCACTTTTTTGCCCGCAGGGTCCACGGCCAGCACTTCATCGGTCAGCACCTTGACGCCGTACTTTTGCTTCAGCGTGGTGTAGGCGTATTGCAGGCTGGTGATCGTGCGCTGCCCGGTCAGCACCAGGCTGCTCATGATGTTGCTGGTGTACTTGGCGTTGCGGTCGATCAGGGTGACATCGATGTTGGTGCCCCACAGGCGCAGGTACTTGGCCAGCGTGGTGCCTGCCATGCCGCCACCGATGATGATGACGCGGGCGTTGGCCTTGAGCGGCCCGGTTTGCGCATAGCTCAGGGGCAGCAGGCCTGCAGCGGCAGCGGCCATCAGCCACTGGCGGCGGTTCAGGGTGGGGTGGCTCATGGGGCGCTCCTCAGGGCAGTTTTGGGTTGTTGCGCAAACCAGGTGGAGAGGGCGCGCAGTTGGTCGTCGGTGTAGCCCCAAGAGTGCTTGGCCATGATGCCGTTGCCTTCTTTGCCGGACTGGAACTCTTTCATTTCTTCAAAAATCTCGTTGGCCGACTTGCCCGCGATGCGGTCAAAGCCCGGGCCTGCGCCATTGGTGCCGTGGCACTGAAAGCAGTTAGAAGCCAAGAGGCGGCCCGCCGGGACGGCAGACACGCCCGGGGCCTGCAAGGCGGTGCTGAGGGTCAGGCTGGCAAGTGCCGAGCCCAAGAGGAGGGGGATGCGCATGGATGGATCTCCGGTGAAGTCTTGGCGGCTGGCAGGGGCCCTGTCAGTTTCAAGAAAGTGCATATTGCACATCATAAATATTAGAACTGAACGAAATATTAAGTGTGTGGCGGCTTGTAAGTGCCTGGCGGGGTGTGAACGCGGCCACCCATGCGACACTGTCAGCCCACTGACACAGCCTGGAGCACCCCGTGGCCGAGCCCCGCATGAGCACCCCCGATGAGATCGAAGCCCTGGACGACGTCTGCCGCCAAATGGCGGGTTTTGAAGAGGCGGTGTCTGTGGAGTGGCTGGACGGCTATATGACGGCCCTGGCCGCCGGGCCGCGTCGCATCCCCATGGATGAGTGGCTGGAGAAAATGGCCGACGGCGTGTTCGCCCGCGCCTTTGCCGACCCCGAAGTGGCCGTGCCTGCCCGAGCAGCCTTGGAGCAGCGCTGGGAGATCATCCTGGAGCAGTTGGACCCCGAAGAGCTAGTCGAGCACGAAGATGTGATGCGCTTGGCGCCGCTGATGATCGAGCTGACCGAAGAAGACAAGCAGCGCTTGGTGGCTGAGGGCCACATCAAGCCCGAAGAGCTGGACCTGCTGGAGCCCACGGGCGAGGTCTGGGCCTATGGCTTCATGGAGGCCACACGTGACTTCCCCGCAGACTGGCCCGAGCCTGATGTCGAGACCGAAGACGGGCAGTTCTACGATGAATGCCTGATGCGTGTGATCTCACTGACCCTGAACGCTGAAGAGCTGAAGGAAATGGCCGAGGACATGTACGAGGGCGAAGAGCTGACCCGCGACGAGTTGGTGGAAGAGGCGCTGTACGGTGCCCAAGACCTGCGCGTTTATTGGCTGAGCCACCAACCCAAGCCCCCACAGCGCCGCGTGGGCGAGCTGCCCGGCCGCAATGACCCTTGCCCCTGCGGCAGCGGCAAGAAGTTCAAAAAGTGCCACGGCGCACAAATGCAATAAACAAGCCAGTGAGTGCGGCCATGAGCGAGCAGATTCAAGATCAAGACTTGGCGGGGCGGCACATCGTGCTGGGCCTGACGGGAGGCATTGCCTGCTACAAGGCGGCCGAGCTGACGCGCCTGCTCACCAAAGCGGGCGCCACGGTGCAGGTGGTGATGACCGAAGGCGCGCAAGCCTTCATCACCCCGGTGACCATGCAAGCCCTCAGCAACCGGCCGGTCTACACCAGCACCTGGGATGCCCGCGAGGGCAACAACATGGCGCACATCAACCTCTCGCGCGAGGCGGATGCAATTGTGGTGGCGCCCGCCAGTGCCGACTTCATGGCCCGCTTGGTGGCCGGTGTCACCGACGACCTGTTGAGCCTGCTGTGCCTGGCCCGCCCGCGCGACACCGTGCCCCTGCTGCTGGCCCCCGCCATGAACCGCGAAATGTGGAGCCACCCGGCCACCCAGCGCAATGTGGCCCAGGTGCAGGCCGATGGCGCGTACTTGCTGGCCCCGGCCTCGGGCGCGCAAGCCTGCGGCGAGGTGGGCGAGGGCCGCATGCAAGAGCCTGAAGAACTGCTGCAAGGCTTGGTAGCGTTTTTTCAGCCCAAGGTCTTGGCGGGGCGGCGGGTGCTGATCACCGCCGGGCCTACCTATGAAGCCATAGACCCGGTGCGTGGCATCACCAATTTATCCAGCGGCAAGATGGGCTTTGCGCTGGCCCGTGCTGCCGCAGAAGCCGGTGCCCAGGTGACCTTGGTCGCCGGGCCGGTGCACCTGGACACGCCCTTGGGCGTGACCCGCCTGAACGTGAAGAGCGCGCAGCAGATGCTGGACGCCGTGCTGCCCTTGGCGGCGGCCCATGATGTGTTCGTGGCCACGGCCGCAGTGGCCGACTGGCGGCCTGCCGCGCTGGCCGAACACAAGATAAAGAAGGACGGCTCGGGCCAGGTGCCGCAGATCGCCATGACCGAGAACCCCGACATCCTGGCCACCGTGGCCGCCTTGCCCAAGCCACCCTTGTGCGTGGGCTTTGCGGCGGAGAGCCAAGACGTGGCCCACCATGCGCGCCAAAAGCTGCTGCGCAAAAAGGTGGCCTTGGTGGTGGGCAACCTGGGCCCGGCGACCTTTGGCCAAGACGACAACGCGCTGCTGCTGGTGGACGCCCAGGGTGACCAGCCCCTGCCGGCCGATGGCAGCCGCGCCCCTAAGCTGGCGCTGGCGCGCGCGCTGGTACGCGAGATCGCGCGCAGGCTGCCCGCCGCCTGAATTCTTTCCTATCCGTGAGCCGGGGCACAAGCCAGAGGCACACGGCTCAACACGCTTGAAGACCGACCATGACCACTGTTGACCTGCGCGTGCTGGACGCACGCATGGACGCCCATTTGCCCGCCTATGCCACCCCCGGCAGCGCGGGCCTGGATTTGCGCGCCTGCCTGGATGCCGCCTTGGTGCTAGAGCCGGGGCAGACCCAGCTCATCCCCACCGGCTTGGCAGTGCACATTGCGGACCCAGGGCTCGCGGCCATGATCCTGCCGCGCTCGGGGCTGGGCCATAAGCACGGCATCGTGCTGGGCAATTTGGTGGGCTTGATCGACTCGGACTACCAGGGCCAGCTGATGGTGAGTTGCTGGAACCGGGGTTCCACGCCCTTCACCATCGAGCCCATGGAGCGCATCGCGCAGATGGTCATCGTGCCGGTGGTGCAGGTGGGCTTCAGGCGGGTGGAGGCTTTTGGTGAGAGCGAACGCGGTGCCGGGGGGTTTGGCTCCACGGGCACGCGCTGACAACAACGGCTCAGGAAGACGAAGACCGCCACAGAGGCATAGAGACACAGAGAGAGGCGGTGAAGCCTCTCGCTTTGGCAGAGTAGTGCGAGCTTATTCTTCTTCGGGGTCGTCGTTCGTGTCTTCGTCGCTCTGCGCCTTGGCGACCCGGGCTTTCAGGCCTTCTTCCAGGCTGCTGGCTTCGCTCATCAATTGCTCGGCCGGCACGCTGGCATGCCAGCGCAGCGCGGGCAGGGGCAGGGTGCTCATATAGGGCGCTTGCTTCAGGCTTTCGGTGCGCTGGTGCTGCATCACGGCGGTCACGCCCACACCGGCCAGGGTCAGAGCGCCGACTGTTAGGCTGACCATGCGGCTGCGGCTGGGCAGCACGCGCTGGCCGTGTTGCCACACCAGCACCGCCAAGGCCAGCGGCGCCATCAGGTGCACGGACTGCCACAGCACCGGCCAATCTAGGCTGGCTGCCACTTGGGGCAGCAGCAGCTCGGCCACTTGCACGGGCACCAGCACCTTGAGCACTGTGGCCATGTGCCCCCGAAAGTCAAAGCCATGGCGGAAGAGCTTGGAGGCCAAGGCCCAGATCAAGCACCAGCCCGCCAGGGCCAGCGGTAAGCCCAGCATTACGCCCAGCCATTGCGTCCACTCCCCACCGGGGTCGGTGGACACCCAATGCTCGGCCATCGCCATCAGCACCAGGGCCAGCATCAGGCCCGCCAACACGGCCAGGGGGGTGTCGGCCGTGGTCAGGGCTTGTTCGGGCGCTAAGGGCGTTTCGGCCAGGCGCAAGCGTATGCGGCTGTGGCCCAGCGAAAAGGTGTCCAGCCCGCCTTGCAGCGCGGCCTGACTGCCTGCGCCCAAGCGCTGGCGGCCGACCCGAACGCCATTGAGTGTGTCGCCCACGCGCAGCAGCACGGTGCCGTCGGCAGCGCGTTCCAGTTGCGCATGGTGGGCGGCCACATGAGGGTCGTCTAAGACCACCAAATTGCTGAGGCTGCGGCCCAGGCTGATGGGCCAAGCGGGCACATCGACCGTGCGCAGCACTTGGCCGTCACGGTCCAGTACCTCGATCAGCGCGACGCGTTCTGTGGGGCGATCCATCCGAATCCGTTGATGTAGTGTTGGGCCAGTTTCAGGCCGTTGTCGAAGCTCACGCCGACCGCATCGAGGCGGCCTTGCACGCCGCCTGTGCTTTGGTCCACCGTGGCCACCAGCACGCCCATGCGGTAGAGCCCGGGCAGCTTTTTGTAGGCCGAGATGCACACCACTGCGCGCAGCGGCAAGCCATTGGCGCCAGCGCCAGCCTGCACGGTGCGCTCTTTGCATTGGGGGGCGGTGGTTTGGCCCGACTTGAAGCCAAAGTGCTCGTTGCCAAAGCTGCCGGAGTGCCGCTCGGCAAAGCGCAGCGGGCCAATGCGCTTGCCGTCATAGACCTCGTGGCGCACGCCAATATGGCCAATGTCCAAACTGCCGTTGATGAACAGGCGGCTGTCCATCTCGCAGTTGGTGTGCTCAAACTGCAGGCCGCGGTTGCCACTGTTGCCCGCACCTTGGCCCCAGCAGCGCATGAAGGTCTCTTGCGGCACGGGGATGGTGTAGCGGCTGTGCCCGGCGGAGCGCCAGGGCTGGGCCATGAAGCGCTCGGTCAGGTGTTGCTGATGGGCCGTGATCTGCTCGGTGAGCTGCGGATAGGCGGGTGTGGTGATGGGCTTGCCGTTGCGCGCGTTATTGAGCAGGCTTTCCGCAAACTTGGCGGGGATCAAAAAGCTGACCTGCTCGCCATCCAGCCGCTTGGCCACGTTCACGCCTACCAAGCGGCCTTGTTCGTCCAGGGCTGGCCCGCCGCTCATGCCGGGGCTCATGGCGCCGCCAAAGAACAGGGTCTCGGTGAAGCTGCGCTCCACGGGGCCGTTGAAGGCGCCTTCATTCACGGCAAAGCCCACATCCAGCGGGTTGCCTAACGCAAACATGCGGGCACCGCGCTCCAGCGCCAAGCTGCTGGGCCTGAAGCTGATGGCACCGCGCCCGGCCAGGGCTTTGGGGTCAGCGGGCTTGAGCAAGGCCAGGTCGTGGATCACGTCCACTGCCAACAGGTCCAGCGGGCCTTGCTGGCCATCGGCCGAGACATAGACCAAGCGGTGCCGGTCAGGCTTGAGCGCGTACTGGCTGACCACGTGGTAATTGGTGATCAGGTGGCCTTCGTTGCTCACCAAAAAGCCTGAGCCCACCGAGGACTGGCTGTCTTGGGTTTTGAGCAAGGTGCGCACCTGCAGCAAGCGCGGCTTGGTCTGGCTGTAGATGCGCTGGCCCAGCGACGACGGTGGTGTGGCGTCGGTGGGCGTGGGCACTTCCAGCGCGGCGGCAGAGGCGGCCCCCGCTGCCGCTGAAGGGGCAGAAGAGGGCGGTGTGGCCGCCTGCACCGCCAGCGCGGCCCACAGCGCGCAGGCGGCCGCAGCCAGCAGGGGCGCGCGCCCAGGGTGGCGCGCGGGCGTCTTAAGGGGGAGCGTCATGGGGTGGTGCAAGAGGGCTCAGTGCAGCGAAGCATCGGGAGGCGCGCCGCGCATCAGGGCCAGCGGCGTTTCGCTGACCGAGCCTGCGCTTTGCTCGTCCTCGGTGGCTTCTCGCACATCCACCACTTTGAGCGCAATGCGCAGGGCCATGCCGGCCAGGGGGTGGTTGGCGTCCAGCACCACATGGGTGGGGTAGACCTCGGTAATGGTGTAGATCAGGTCTTGCGGCATGTCGGCGCTTTGCGCGCCTTCGGGCAGGCCTTCGACCTGCATACCGGCTTCGATCTGTTCTGGGAAGAGCGCGCGCTCTTCAAAGCACACCAACTCGGGGTTGTAGTCGCCAAAAGCGTGCTCGGGTTCCAGGTGCAGATGGGCTTCAAAGCCCTCGTGCTGGCCCAGCAGGACCTCTTCGACCTTGGGGAGCAGGTCTTCGCCGCCGTAGAAGAACTCTACGGGGTCGGTCAATTCATCGATGAGCTGGCCTTGGGCATCAGAAAGTACCCAAGTGAGCGTCACCACGCAAGGAGAAGTGATGTTCATCCAAGGATGATCGCACAAGGCCATGGACAATCGGGCTCATGAGCATCGATCCCACACGCACTTTGCCCCTGTTGGGGGGCCTCTCGCCCGCGCAGTTCATGCGCCGCTATTGGCAAAAAAAGCCTTGCCTGATCCGCCAGGCCATTCCGGGCGTGCAGCCGCCCCTGGCGCGCAGCGCTTTGTTTGAGCTGGCTGGCAGCGAAGACGTGGAGTCTCGCCTCGTTACCCGCAAAGCCGGGGCCTGGAAGCTGCGCCACGGCCCGTTTGGGCGGCGGCAGTTGCCTTCGACCAAGCAGGCGGACTGGACGCTGCTGGTGCAGGGCTTGGACTTGCACGTGCCTGCCGCACATGAGCTGTTGCAGCAGTTCCGCTTTGTGCCCGAGGCCCGGCTGGATGACGTGATGATCTCTTACGCCACGCCTGGCGGCGGTGTAGGCCCGCACACCGATTCCTACGATGTGTTTTTGCTGCAGGTCAGCGGCCGGCGCCGCTGGCGTGTCGGGCCGGTCAAAGACCACAGTCTGGTGCCGGGCATGCCGGTCAAGCTGCTGGCGCAGTTTGAACCCACCGAGGAATGGGTGCTGGAGCCCGGCGACATGCTGTATGTGCCGCCGCGCTGGGGGCACGACGGCATTGCTGAGAGCGAAGACTGCATGACCTGTTCGGTGGGCTTTCGCACGCCCACGCCCACGCAAACGGCGCGCGAGGTGCTGCAACGCATGATTGATGCGCTGGAAGCGCCCGAGCAAGAGCCGCACTATCGCGACCCGGCCCAAAGCGCCACGGACCAGCCGGGCTTGATCCCGGAAGCCCTGCAGACCTTTGCCGCCAAGGCCGTGATCGACGCTCTGAACGACATGAACAGCCTGCACTGCGCTTTGGGCGAGACACTGACCGAGCCCAAGGACATCGTCTGGTTTGCTGGTGGCGAGCCGGTGGAGCCCGGGCAGGGTGCGCGCTTGGATGCGCGCACCCGCATGATGTTTGATGCGCGCTGCATCTATATCAATGGCGAGTCCTTCCGCGCGGGTGGCAAAGACGCCCGCTTGATGCAGCGCTTGGCCAATGAGCGGCAACTCAGTGCCAAAGAGGTGGCTGGCTTGAGCCCGGATGCGCTCGAATTGCTCAACGATTGGGCTTGCAGCGGTTGGTTACACGGCCTTGAATAGCCCTGCAGCCACGGGGCTCATCGCAGTTTGTTGAGGTACTTTTGCGATGGAAAGTGCGCGTCGTGACGCGCTTTCACAACATATATCGACCACCAAGAGCATGGGCATGCAGCCTGTATAGGGTAGTTCCCTAATATGACTATAATCAGAGGCTAGGCTCAGGAAAGTACCTCGCTAGAGACACTAACTCTGGTGATCAGTGTCGTTTCTGGTCTGTGGTTCTCTGTGAGTTGTGAGGAGGAGGCGCGCCAAAGAGCGGGCTTCCATAATTACCGGTAATTTCGTTCGACCTATATTGAGGATTCCCATGAACAAGTCGCTCCTGTTGGCTTCCCTGATTGCTGTTGCTTCTTTGGCCGCTTGCGGTAAGAAGCCTGAGGCTGCTGCTGCCGACATGGCCGCTTCGGCTGCTGCTGTTGCTGCTTCGGCTGCTGCTCCTGCTGTTGACGCTGCTGCTTCTGCTGCTACCGCTGTCGGCGCTGCTGCTTCTGCTGCTACCGCTGCCGCTTCGGCCGTGGTTGACGCTGCTGCTTCTGCTGCTTCCAAGTAAGCTGCTCAGCACTTCGGTACGGCCCAGGCTGTACCGGGCTCAAAAAG
This sequence comes from Ideonella sp., assembly GCF_044358605.1. GTDB lineage: Bacteria > Pseudomonadota > Gammaproteobacteria > Burkholderiales > Burkholderiaceae_C > Ideonella. Next base: position 26,702 of record NZ_JBIKNQ010000020.1, on the reverse strand, counting down.
CCGCCTTTGGGCGGCTTTTTTGCGTCTGGTGTTTGCTCTCTTGGGCCGGCGCGAATCCGTGTGGGTGAGTAGAGATTTCGCCGGGCATGAAAAAGGGGCCTCGCAAGGCCCCTGTCATGCACGCAGCTTGGTGCGTGTCATCAGAGTTTCAGTTCTTCAACCAGCAGGGCCACGATCTTCTGGGCATTGGCCGAGTTATCCGGCTGGCCTTGGCTGTTCTGCACACTGACTCGGGTATTGCTGCCGTCTGCAGTGACGACGATGCGATAGCGGCTCAGTGGGTTGACGGCGTCTTTGCTGCTGAACAGGCGGGCAAAGAAACCGTCGTCCTTGGCGACTTCTTTGGCGTCGACAAAGCGCACAAAGTAAGTGCCTTGTGCGCGGTCGCGGTCTTCGACGGTGAAGCCACCGCGGTCCAGTGCCAAGCCGACCCGACGCCAAGCACGCTCGATGGTGTCGTCCACCTGAAGTGCGGCCGCATCGCCAGCCAACACACGTGCCTTGGCGGCGGTGGGGGCTGTGGCTGCCACGGCGGTGCGAGCTGCTTCTTCACGCACGCCCAGGCTGATCATCAAGCGCGTCAACATTTCGGCTTCAAGATTGGCGTCCGGGGCGCGTTGGGCCCAGGCGGTGGAGCCATCTCGCACACGGTCGCCGGTCAGCACTTCTTCCAGGCCTTTGTGGCTCAGGTAGATCTCGGTGCCGGACTTGGTGCGCTCCAGGCGCACGCGGAACTTGTCGCGCTCGCCGGTGGAGTAGAGCGAGTCGATCAGGCGGCCCAGGGTGTTGCGGATCAGGTCGTTCGGCAGCTTGGCGCGGTTCTCAGCCCAGTCGGTTTCCATCACACCCGCTTCTGGGGTCTCGGTGCCGAGGGTGAAGCCGCGGTCCAGCCAAAACTGCTTGACCAGGGGCCAGAGTTGTTCGGGCGTGCGGTTGCTGACCAGCCATCGTTGGTTGCCCGAGCGCTCGATGCGCACATCGCCAGACTGGTTCAAGGCCACTGACTGGCCCGGGCTGCTGGGTTTGCCAGCGCCTTGCTGGAGGGCGTTGGCGCTGATGGCACCTGCTTGCGGCAGGTAGCGGCTGTCCTTGGCCAGCGGGGTCAGGTCCGGAGGGACTTCAAGCGGGTTGGTTTTGGCTGCACCGCTGCGGTAATCGATGCGATCACCCGAGGTCAGATCGCTGAGGGCAGAGCAGCCCCCTAGTGCCAGAGCCTGGGCAAGGGTCAAGCCCACAAGGGCGGTGCGCACAGGCTTGGTGGCGGTCGGTTGGGTCACTTGTAGCGTCTCCGATGAGCCAGGGCTATTGCCCGGCCGTGAATGGGCGAGAGAGAAAGGTCAGATCAGACCACAATCTTTGAGGGCAGCCTCAACGGTGGCTTGTCCTGCAGCGGTCAATTCAACCAGCGGCAGACGTACCGTGGGGCGGCAGCGGCCCAAGCGGTGCAGGGCCCACTTGGCCGGTGCGGGGCTGGCCTCGCAGAAGAGGTCGCGGTGCAGCGACAGCAGCTTGAAGTGGATCTCGCGGGCACGTTGCAACTCGCCAGACGTGGCGGCCACACACAGCTCATGCATCAGGCGCGGGGCGATGTTGGCCGTGACGCTGATATTGCCGTGGCCGCCCAGCAGCATCAGGGCGATGGCGGTGTTGTCATCGCCCGAGAAGATCTTGAAGCCCTTGGGCGCATGCTTGATCAGCCAGGCCGCGCGCTCGATGTTGCCGGTGGCTTCTTTGATGCCAAAAATGCCGGGCACCTGAGCCAAGCGCATCACGGTGTCGTGCTGCATATCGGCCACCGTGCGGCCGGGCACGTTGTAGAGCATGACCGGCAGGTCCACCGCCTCGGCAATGGCCTTGAAGTGGCGGTACATGCCTTCTTGCGAAGGCTTGTTGTAGTAGGGCACGACTTGCAAGCTGGCGTCAGCGCCCACCTGCTTGGCGAATTTGGTCAGCTCGATGGCTTCGGCGGTGCTGTTGCCCCCGGCGCCGGCCATGATGGGCAAGCGGCCGGCGGCGTGCTGCACGGCCACGCGGATGATCTCGCAGTGCTCTTCCACGCTGACGGTGGCGGATTCGCCCGTGGTGCCGACCACGCAAATGGTGTCGGTGCCTTCGGCGATGTGCCAGTCGATCAGGGACTTCAGGGTGGTGTAGTCCACGCTGCCGTCTTCGTGCATGGGCGTCACGAGCGCCGGGATGCTGCCTTTAATCCGGTTCATTGGGTTTCCTTCGGGATCGCTGATTTTAGCCCGCAGCGGAGGCCTCTTTGGCCAAGGGCCAGCCCAAGGTGCCAGAAGAAGGCTCGGGCTGGCGCACCGCAGCGATGCGCTGGATCACGCGCAAAGGCTGATCAACGGTGCCGTCTTCGTAGCCGATGACGCGCAGGGTGGCGCAGGCGCTCAAAAGCTCGCCCGGCTGCAGCAAAAAATCGGGTCTAGAGGGCCTGCCGACCCGCTCATGGCCGATTGCAAAAGTTTCGTAAAGCAGCACGCCGCCCGGTGCCACGGCCGCCACGATGGCTGGCAATAGCGGCCGCCAAAGGTAATTGGTGACCACCACGAGCCCAAATTGTTGGCCCGCCAAGGGCCAGGGCGCTTGCTCGATGTCCGCCGCCAAACACTTCACGCGGCCCTGCAACTCGGGGAGTCGCGCTAGGCTGTCCAGCGCCAGGGTGTCACGGTCCAGCGCCAGTACGGAGTGGCCTGAAGCAGCGAAGAAGCGGGTATGGCGGCCAGCACCACAGGCCAGATCAAGCACTTCGCAGCCCGGTGCTGCCAAATGGGCCCAGCGCGTCACCCAAGGCGACGGGGCAGCGCCCGCGCCATGACCGACGGGCTGCAGCACGACGCCGCTCAAAAGCAACTCCAGACGCGATTGGCCAAGTCCACCACCAAATGGGGGCTGAGGTAGGCCTGGGCCACCAGCAGCAAGGCGGCGGCCACGGTCGCCCACACCAGCAGCGCTAGCCAGCGGCGGCGGTGGGGTGTGGGGCTGCCGGGCATGGTGAGGCTCATGCGGCGGCAGGCACGCGCTGCAAGGCTGCCTCGCGTACCGGCAGGTTGGCCAGGGCAGCAAATACGCCCAAGGCGACAGAGATCCACCAGACGATGTCATAGCTGCCAGTGGCGTCATAGAGCAAGCCGCCTAACCAAACGCCGGCAAACGAGCCGATCTGGTGGCTGAAAAACACCAAGCCGCCCAGCATGGACATGTATTGCACGCCAAAGATTTGCGCCACGATGGCATTGGTGGGCGGCACGGTGGAGAGCCACAAAAAGCCCATCACCGAGGCGAACACATAGACACTCCAGGCCGTGAGTGGTGCGAACAAAAAGATGACGATGGCCACGGAGCGCAAGGCGTAGATGGTGGAAAGGATGTACTTCTTGGGCATGCGCTGGCCCAGGCTGCCCGCGATGTAAGTGCCAAACACATTGAACAGACCAATCAGCATCAAGGCGGCCGTGGCCACCTCAGGGCCAAGCCCCTTGTCTTTGAGGTAGCTGGGCATGTGAATGGCAATGAACACCACCTGAAAGCCGCAGACAAAGTAGCCGGCCGTCAGCCAACGGTAGCTGGGGTTGCCCAGCGCCTCTTTGAGCGCCGCGCCTACGCTTTGCTTGGGCTGGCCCGAGCCGCTCGCAAGGGCCGGCTCCTTCAAGCCAAAGGCCAGCGGGATGATGAACAGCGTGGCGCAGCCCAACACAAACAGCGCGTTCTGCCAGCCGGCATAGCCGATCAGCCAGCTTTCAACCGGCACCATCAAGAACTGGCCGAAGGAGCCCGCTGCTGCGGCCACACCCATGGCCCAAGAGCGCTTTTCAGGCGCCACATTGCGGCCAATCACGCCGTAGACCACGGCATAGGTGGTGCCGGACTGCGCCATGCCCAGCAGCACCCCGGCACTCCCGGTAAAGGCCAAGCCCGAGGTCGCCAAGCCCATCAGCACCAAGCCGCCGGCATACATCAGTGCGCCGACGATCAACACCCTAAAGGCGCCAAAGCGGTCCGCCAACATGCCTGCCACCGGCCCCGCTGCGCCCCAGGCCAGGTTCTGAATCGCCAATGCAAATGCAAAGGTCTCGCGCGTCCAGCCTCGCTCGGTGGTGATGGGGGCCAGCCACAAGCCAAAGCCGTGGCGAATGCCCATGGACAACGTGACGATGGCCGCGCCGCAGAGCAGCACTTGGAACATCGACAGCGTGGCTGGGGTGGGGGAAGGGGTCGCGCGCATCGCGGGCACTGTAGCCCATGCGTGGCGGGCTTGCTGGCGCCTTGGTGACGTCGGTCGAATTCAGCCTCTCTTTGATGCCATTGAATCTCCCTGTGGTGAATGAAATCTCGGCATCAAGTTTTACTGCCCGTGAGTGCATGAAGGGGTATTTGAGGTCATGTGTCAGAGGCGGGTGATCTGTCACGAAACACCCTCGTCGCGGCGTGTGCGACAAGGGGGCGACGCCGACAATGGGGCCACATGAATGACCTCGACTTATTCCTTCCTCGCGCACTGTTGTGCGGGGTGTTGTTGAGCTGCGCGGCGTGCAGCCCCAGCCACGGGCCTGAGCCCCAATCTGCGGCCGCACCTGCCCCCGTGGCCTTGAGCGTGGAAGTGGTGCAGGCCGCTTATCGCGCAGTGCCAGAGTGGCTGGAAGCCAGCGGTAATGTGGCCCCCCGAGAAACCGTCAGTGTGTCGACGGAGCTAGGCGGCATGCGCATTGCCCGCTTTCATGCCGAGGTTGGGCAGTCGGTGAAACAGGGCCAGTTGCTGGCTGTCTTGGACGATTCACTGCTGCGCAGCGAGTGGGCCCAACTGCAAGCGGCTGCCGATGAAGCGCGCATTGCCCTGGGCACTGCCCAGCAGCAGCTGAGTCGCGCCAAAGAACTGGCCGATCAAGGCATGGTCAGCCAGCAGGCCTTGCTCAATGCGCAAGCAGCAGAAGCTGCGGCCCAGGCCCGTTTGCGTCAACAGCAGGCGGGCATGTCGGGCTTGCAGCAACGCATGAGCCGGGCGCGGGTCACCGCCCCGACGGATGGTGTGATCACCGCCCGCCTAGGCATTCAAGGCAGCGTCGTCGCCCCGGGCCAAGACATCTTCAGGCTGACCCGCCAGGCGGAGCTGGAGTGGCAAGCCGAAGTGCCGGCGCAGAGTGTGCATCGCCTTCAAGTGGGCAGCGAGGTGCTGCTGATGGCCGACAACCAAGCCGAGTTGCGCGGCCAGGTCAGCCGCATTGGCCCGGTGGTGGACCCGAGCAATCGGCGCATCGTGGTTTATGTGGCCTTGCAGCCCTCAGAGGCCGTTCGCCCCGGCAACTTCTTGAAGGGGCGGATTGCCCTGGGCGTTCAGCAAGCGTGGTGGCTGCCTTCTACCGCCATCGTGCTGCGCGGCGATGCGGCCTGGGTCCTTGCCGTCGATGCTGAAGGCTTGGTGCGTGAGCACCGGGTTCAGGTGTTGCGCACGCAGGGGCGCGAGACTGCGGTCGAGGGCGTGGACGGGCAGCTCCGCATCGTGGCGCAAGGCGGGCCCTACCTCAGCCAAGGCGACCGCGTGCATGTGGTGGCATCCGTCAGCCCCCCGCAGCCGCCGCAGGTCGCAGCCCAGCGCCCCCCAGGGCTGCGTGGCCTGAGCTTGGAGCCCTGATGCCATTGCAGCTTTCAGCCCAGCCCACTGATGGCGAGGTGTGGCGGTGAACCCCGTGCGTGAGCCCTCAGCCCCCGAAGGCGCCTTTAGCTTTGCCACCTGGTCCATCCGCAACCCGTGGCCGACCTTGCTGTGCTTCATTGCCCTGACCGTGGCAGGCCTGTGGTCCTTTCAGCAACTCAAGGTTCAGAACTACCCGGACTTGGACCTGCCAACGGTGACCACCTGGGTGGCCATGCCTGGGGCCAGCCCGCCCTTGCTGGAAACCGAGGTGGCCCGCAAACTGGAAGACGCCTTGGCCCCGCTGACAGGGGTGAAGCACCTCTACACCAGTGTGTTGGATGGCGGCGTGGCCGTCACGGCGGAGTTCAAGCTGGAGAAGGACATCCAGACCGCCATGCAGGAGGTGCGTGATGCCGTGGGCTTGATCCGCGCCGACCTGCCGCCACAGATCTTGGAGCCTGTGATCAGGAAGATCAACATCACCGGCATTCCCATCCTCAGCTATAGCGTGAGCAGTACAGTCCATGATGAGCTGAGCTTGTCATGGCTGGTGGACAGAGATGTGCAGCGCGTGCTGGCTGCGGTGCCCGGTGTGGGTGAAGTCTCTCGCGTGGGTGGCTTGAACCGCCAAGTGCAGGTGGAGCTGGACCCGTTGCGCTTGGCTGCGCTGGGGGTCACTGCCATCGAGGTCAACCAGCGCCTCAAGGCCATGCAGCTCGAAGCCCCGGCCGGGCGCTTGTTGTCTGCCGGGCAGGAGCAGTTGGCTCGCACCTTGACGGGCATTGGCTCGGCGGCGGAGTTGGCGCAGATGAATGTGGTGCTGTCGGGTGGGCGGCACATTCGGCTCGACGAAGTGGCCACGGTGCGCGACACCCATGCCGAGCGCAGCAGCATGGCCTTGCTCAATGGGCGACCTTCGGTAGCGTTTGAGATCTCGCGCGCCCGCCGCGCCAGCGAGCTCGAAGTCCGAGAGGGTGTGCAAAAGGCCTTGGCGCAGTTGCAGGCTCAGCATCCGGGGCTGCATTTCGAGTCGGTCTTCGACCAAGTCACCCCGGTGGCCCAGAACTACCAAGGCGCCATGGCGTCCTTGCTAGAGGGGGCGCTCTTGGCGGTGGTGGTGGTGTGGTTGTTCCTGCGGGACGGCCGTGCCGTGGTGGTCAGTGCCGTGGCTTTGCCCCTGTCCATCTTGCCCACCTTCATCGGCATCCATGCGCTGGGCTTCTCGCTCAATATCGTCACTTTGCTGTCGCTGTCCCTGGTGGTGGGCATGTTGGTGGACGATGCCATCGTTGAGGTCGAGAACATCATGTGCCACTTGCGGGCCGGCAAGTCGCCCTATGTCGCAGCGATGGAGGCCGCGCAAGAAATCGGCTTGGCTGTGATTGCCACCACCCTGACCTTAGTGGCCGTGTTCTTGCCCACCGCCTTCATGGGCGGGGTGCCGGGGCTGTTCTTCCGGCAGTTCGGCTGGACGGCTTCCTTGGCGGTGCTGGCCTCCTTGCTGGTGGCGCGCTTGCTCACGCCCATGATGGCCGCTTACTTTCTGCGCCCACCCAAAGGTGCGGACCCGGGGGCGGACGCAGCGTGGCTGCGCACCTTGCTGCACGCCACGGCCTGGTGTTTGCAGCGGCGGCGCACCACGGTGCTGGCCAGCCTGCTGTTCCTGGTGGCCTCTGGTCTGCTGGCCCTGAGCCTGCCCACGGGCTTCATGCCGCCGGCCGACACCAGTTTCACCCAGATTCGGCTGGAGCTACCCCCAGGCAGTCGTCTAGAAGACACCCATGCGGCAGTCAACCGCGTGCAGGCCTTGCTGCGGGAGCAGCCCCATGTGGCCAAGGTCTACACCTCCATCGGCGCCGGTGCCACCGGCAGCGACCCTTTCTGGGGTGGCGGCATTTATGAAGTGCGTCGCGCGGCCATGACCCTGACCTTGGTGCCACCTGAAGAGCGCCGCGGGGTGAGCGCCCAGGCCATTGAGGCCCAACTGCGCGAGCGCCTTCGGGCACTGCCCGGCGTGCGCACCAAGGTGGGTTCGGGGGCTTCGGGCCAGCGCTACATGATGTCGCTCACGAGCGACGACCCCCAGGCCTTGGAGCAGGCTGCTCAAGAGGTGATCCGTGGCCTGCGCGCAGTGCCGGGCTTGGGCAACATAAGCTCCTCCACCCAGATCACCCGCAAAGAGCTGGTGGTCAAGCCTAACTTTTCGGCCCTGGCCGACCTGGGCGTAGACACCTATGCCTTGGCTGAAGCCTTGCGGGTGGCCACTGCGGGTGACTATGCGCAGTCTTTGGCCCACCTGAACCTGGACCAACGCCAGATCCCGGTGATGGTGCGCTTGGGCGAAGGCGCTCTGGCCGACGAGGCCACGTTGCGCGCCTTGACGGTGCCGGGGCGCCAGGGCGTGCCGGTCAGCCTGGGCCAAGTATGCGACTTCGAATGGGTGGCCGCGCCCGCGCGCATTGACCGCTTGGATCGGCGCCGCACCATCAACATCGATGTAGAGTTGGGCCGGGTGCCCATGGGCGAGCTGGCGCAAAAGCTCGACGAGATGCCGGCCATGCGCCAGATGCCTGCTCAGGTCAACCGGGTGAACCTGGGTGATGCGGAGGTCATGTCCGAGCTGTTTGCCAGCTTTGGCTTGGCGCTGGCCATGGGCCTGTTGGCCATTTACGGGGTGCTGGTCATGCTCTTCGGGCGGCCCTTGCAGCCCATCACCTTGCTCGTGGCCTTGCCGCTGTCCTTGGGCGGCGCCTTCGCGTCGCTGTTGGCCACCGGCGGCTGGCTGGCCCTACCCAGTTTGATCGGCGTGATCATGCTGATGGGCATCACCACCAAGAACTCCATCTTGCTGGTGGACTATGCCTTGATCGCGCAAGCTCAAGGCATGCCGCGCACCGAAGCCTTGCTGGACGCCTGTGCCAAGCGCGCCCGCCCGATTGTGATGACCACGCTGGCCATGGCCGCCGGCATGCTACCCATAGCGCTGGGCTTTGGGCCTGATGCGGCCTTCAGACAATCCATGGCGGTGGCGGTCATCGGTGGGCTGATGAGCTCCACCTTGCTCAGCCTCTTGGTGGTGCCGGTGTTCTACACCTTGATGGACGATCTCTCGCAATGGCTGGCACGGCGCTGAACCCCGAAGGCCAGGCCTTGCAGACCCTGCTGCAAAGCCTATTGCCCGCTGCGGCCGCCTGCCGAGTGCAGGCGCTGGCCGACACGCCGCTCAGCACGCTGTGGCCGGCTGAGGCCGCTGCCTCGCACAGCTGGCATCCGCGTCGGCAAGTGGAGTTTGCAGCAGGCCGCCACGCGGCGCGTGCCGTGTTGGCTGCGCTGGGCCAAGCAGCTTGCGACTTGCCCCCAGGCCCACAGCGAGTGCCCGCGTGGCCTCCCGGCGTTTGCCTGAGCCTGACCCACACCGACGGCTGGGCTCTGGCTGCGGGCTTGCCAGCACCGCCTTGGCAAGCGTTGGGTTTGGACCTGGCGCAGCTGAAGCCTTATGCGCCGGGCGTGGTGGAGCGCATCCTGCACCCGCTTGAGTGTGACGCCCAGGCGCGGTGGCCTGCGGCCTTGAGTTTTTGCATCAAGGAAGCGGTCTATAAAGCGCAATGGACGCTGAGCCAAGCCTGGATGGACTTTCATGACGTGGTGCTCGTCATCGAGCCTGGCCGCTTCAGCGCCAAGGTGGTGGGGGGGCGAAGCCACCCTTGGCCGCTAGGCCACTGTTTTGAAGGGCGCTGGGTGCTCAACGACCGCCATGTGCTGGCGGTGGCGCTGATCCCCTGATGGGCGCAGCGCCAGCCCAGCGGGCTCAGGCCTTGTCCAGCAAGTGCCACCACTGGCCGAGAGAGTGCGGCCGTGCGCGGTAGGCGGGGTCGGTTTCCAGCCAGGCTTGGTGCGCCAAAGCTTGGGCTTGGGGGCCTAAGGCGGGGTACTCATGGTGGACCTGGTGGTAGCAGTCCTGTGCCGGGAACAGCAAGGCCCGCAGCCAAGCTGAGGCCACGATGCAATTGCGGCTGCGCTCGGGCCGGGTGGGCGCGCCATAGATGCCGGCATGGTCCAGCAGGTCGGTGAGATAGCTGACCCAGACCCGCGTCACGCCCCAGGTCAACACCCACGCCAGCGCCGCCCAGGCCCAGTTGAAGGCCAGCAGCGTGAGCAGCAGCAGGCCATGCAGCACGGTGGCCTGGGCTTGGCGACGGCTGCCAAAGCCCCAGGGCAGGCGATAGGCCCAGAGCAGGCGCCAGTTCAGCAAGTCCGCCAAGCGCGATGCGCGGCTGCGCACTGCGGTGATGTCGAAGGCGGCCAGCTTGATGAAGTCGCGGTCTTGCGCCAAATGGCCCAGGTGGGCGTGGTGGCTGAGGTGGTCGCGGCGGTACTCATCTAAGGTGGTGAACAAGCTCCAGGCCAGCCACTCGCCCAAGTGGCGGTTGGTGCGCCGATTGCGACACAGCGCGCCATGCGAGGCCCAGTGCAGCAGGTTGCTGACATGACGCAGGCGCGTGCCCATGAAAAGGCAGAGCGGTGGCAGCAGCCAGGGCAGGCGTTGAATCAGCGCCATCGAGAGGGCCATCCACAGCCACGGTGACAGCGCATGCAGCACCGCCATGCTGCTGCGGTGCTTGTTTTGCAGCCGGTAGAGTTCGGTCGGGCTGGGTTTCATCGCACGGAGAGGGGGCGCATATCGGTCCATTGGGCTTCCACCTCCTTCAAGGCGGCCTCTTTGCTCATGGCAGGGCCGTGGGCCTGCCAGCCGGCAGGCAAGGGCAGGTGCTCGGGCCAGATGGCCCACTGAGCTTCGTCGTTAAAGGTGGCGATCCACTGCCAGCCTTGGGCCAGGTCGTCGTCTGAGTCATGCATGGGGTTCACCGTCTTGGGCTTGGATCCAGGGAGCCAACCAGTCGGCCAAGCTGCGGGCCGCTGGGCCTGTCATCAGGGTGTCGTGGCGGGTTTTGAGCGTCAGGGTGGGCACGGGCTGTTGCAGCCAGGGCTGCCAATCCACCGGGGGCTGCTGGCCGTCATCGGCACACACCTGCAGCCAGGTCTGCACCTGTCGAGGGGGCTGCAATGCTTGGGAGCGGCGCGCTGCCTCCAACATGCCGCTGGCCACGTCAAGCAGGCGCTGTACGTCGTCGCGCGACAGCGCCGTCCCTGCGGGCAAAGTGGCGGCCAGTTGCGCCTGCAATTCGTCCAGCGTGGTGGGCAGTGCTGCTGGCGGCAGATGAGGCAGCAAGCCTTGCACTACATCGGCCAGCACCTCGGTGTGGCCGCCCACGCCTTGTCGGTCGTTCGGCAGGCCGGGCAAGGGGCTGTCCAGCAAGGCCAACAAGGCCACGCGTTCTCCTGCAGCCTCGGCCTGGGCGGCCATCTCCACCGCGATCAAGCCACCCATGGAGTAGCCCAGCAGGTGCAAGGGGCCCTCAGCCTGCACGCTGCGCACCTGCCGCAGGGCCAAGGCGGCCATCTCGGAGAGGCTGCGCAGCGCCACCTCGCCGGGCTCCAACCCTTGGGCCTGCAAGCCCCAGACGGCACGGCCCTGGGGCAGCAGGCGAGCCAGCTCGGCATAGCAGAAGGAGGTGCCGCCATAAGGGTAGACAGCGAACAGCGGGGCCTGGGTGTTGCCCTGCATGGCGGGCCGCAGCGCCAACAAGCCTGAACCGCTCTGCGGGTGGGCGGCTGCTGTGCGCAGTGCCTCGGCCTGGCTGGCGATGGTGGCATGTTCAAACAGCAGGCGCAGCGGCAGCGCTTGGCCCAGGCGTTCGCTCATGCTGGCGTGTAGTCGCAGCAAGGCCAAAGAGTTGCCGCCCAGCTCAAAGAAGTCATCGTCCATGCTGATGTCGGCCTGCTCCAGCACCTGCTGCCACAGGGCCAGCAATGTTGCTTCTGTGGCGTCACGTGGGGCGGTGAGGGCACGGCTCAGGTCGCGCTGGCTGCTGAGGTCGGGGGTGGGCAAGGCGGCCAGGTCCACTTTGCCGTTGGGCGTGCAGGGCAGGGCATCCAACCAGACCCAAACGCTGGGGCACATATAGGCCGGCAGGGTCTGCAGACAATGCTGGCGCAACTCCGCGCTCGCGCAGGCCTCACCCTCCAGATAGGCCACCAAATGGGCTTGGCCTTGTGCGCCCAGGTGTTGGACGCGCAGCACCACGCGGCGCACGGCCGGGTGGCTGAGAAGGCGCTGCTCGATCTCGGCCAACTCTATGCGGTGGCCCCGCAACTTGACCTGAGCGTCTTGGCGGCCCAAGAACACCAGTTGGCCGTCGCTTTGCAGGCTCACCCGGTCGCCGGTGCGGTACATGCGTGAACCCGGTGCTCCCCAGGGGTCGGGCACAAAGCGTTCGGCCGTCAGGGCGGGCTGATGGACATAGCCGCGCGCCACGCAGGCCCCACCCAGCCACAGCTCGCCGGGTGCTCCGGGGGGCACCGGTTGCCAGTGCGCGTCCAGCACATAGGCTTTGTAGAAAGGCATGGCTTGGCCGATGGGCACTTGGCTGGCCTCTGGGGGTAGCGCTTGCTGCGGTGGTAGCACCCAGGCCGTGCCATCGATGGTGGTCTCCGTAGGGCCATAGACATTGAGCAGGCGCACTCTTGGCCAGGCCGCGCGCAAGCGCCGCACCAACTGCGGCGTGATGCGCTCGCCGCCCAAGGTGGCTGACACCAAATGGCTGGGCGCGGGGCCTTGCAGCAAGACCTCGTAGAAGGAGGGCACGCCGTCCACATGGGTCACCCGGTGTCGGCTCAGCAGGGCACTGAGTTGCGTGGCATCCAGTTCTCGTAGCGGCGGCGAGACCACCACCGTCGCCCCACGGTAAAGCGGCAGCAGCAATTGCCCCATGGCAATGTCAAAGCCGATGGAGCTGGTGGCCAGCACCACATCGCCAGGGTGCAGCGGGTCGTTCACGTGGCGCGAGGCCGACAGGTGTGCAAGCGCCGTGTGCGGCACCGCCACGCCTTTGGGCTGGCCGGTGGAGCCCGAGGTGTAGATGATGTAGGCCACATCTTGCGGCACATGGCGAGCCTCGGTGGGCTCTGCCGTGCTGGGCGGCAGCTCGTGCCAGACGGGCACCCGCCAGTCCCGCGTGGCTTGGTCAGAGATCATACACAGCGCTCGGCTGTCTTGCAGCATGGCGTTGAGCCGCTCCAGCGGGTGGCTCACATCCAGCGGAAGGGCGGTCATGCCGGCCTCATGCAGGGCCAGCAGCCACAGCACCACCTCGATGCTGCGTTCCAGCGCCAGGCCCACAACAGCTTCTGGGGTGGGGGCCAGCCCAGCGCGGGCTTGGCGCAGCGCGCGGGCGCGGCGATGCACTTCATGCGCCACTTCGCCGTAGCGCATCTGGCGGCGCTCATCGCACAAGGCCAGCGCCTCGGGGTGGCGCTGGGCAGCGGCTTTGAACAGTGCTGCGCCATGCAGGGCCACCGGGGCTTCGGGCAGCTTGGCCGTCGCTTGGGGCAGCAGCGCACTGTGCAAGGGCCAGCTCAACAGGGGCCGCGCTTCACCCAGGTGTTGACTCAGCAGGGTCAGCGCTTCTTGCAGCAGCGCGGCCAGCGGTGCAGGGTCCAGCCGGCCGTCGACCTCCAGGCTCAGGGTGAAGCCCTCGCCCTCATCATCCACGGCCACATCGATCACAAAGGTGGCGCTCTCGCTCATGGCCAGCACCTCCAGGCCCGGCCAATGCTCGGCCAGGCTCACAGCCTTGTGGTCGCTGTGGCGGTAGTTCAGCAGGCTGGTGAACAGCGGCTCTTGGGGTGGCAAGCCTGCTGCGGCCAGGGCCTGGCTCAAAGGTGCTTGTTCATGCGCCATCAGGCCAGCCAAAGCCTGATGCACGGCGTGCAGCGCGGCCGCAGGCGTGAGATTGCCCAGGGCCAGGCGCAGCGGCAAGGTGTTGATGAACATGCCCATGGTGAGCGCGGCGGTGGCATGCGAGCGTCCCAAGAGCACGGTGCCGGTGACCACATCGCTGTGCCCGCACACATGCACCAAGCAGCGCAGCCACGCCAGGTGAAAGACCGCGGCTGGGCTGACGCCCTGCTCTTGCGCCCGCTGGCGCAGGGCCGCGCTCAAGGTGGCGCTTAAGCCTTGGCGCAAGCGGCGCCCCGCAGGCTCGCGCTCCAAGCTGGTCAGACCATAGGGCACGGTGCCGCGTGTCACGCCCTGCAGGGCTTGGGCGAAGTAGGCGGCGGCGTTGCCCGAGCGCTGGGGCTGTTGGCGCGCCATCCAGTCTGACAGCAGACCGGGCTCAGGCAGCGGCAGGCCTTGGTGGTGGGCGACTGTCTCGCGTACCAGCAGCGCCATGGACTCATGGTCCATGATCAGGTGGTGGCAGCTCAGCACCAGTTCACACGCCTGGTCGGCCTCGGTCTCCTGCAGGGCCACGGCCATTAGCGGGGCGTGGCGCAGGTCCAGGCGGGGAATCTCAGGCGCTGCAGGGTCCCAGTGCCGAACGGGCAGCGTCACCTCGCGCAGCACCATCTGCACTGGCTGTGGCAGGCCTTCCCAGCGCAGCGCGGCACGCAAGGCTTGATGGCGATTCAGCAGATGGCGCAAGGCCTCCACCATCGTCAGCGCATCATGGTGGCTGGCGAAGCGCAGGTGGATGATCTCCTGATAACCGTCATCCTGAGGGTGCAGCACATGGTGGAACAGCAGGCCGTGCTGCATGGCGGTGAGCGGCAACAGGGCTTCCACATTCGCTGCCCCCCCGGGCGCAGCAGCCACCACCTCGGCCCACGGCGCTTGCTCCAGCGGCAGCAAGGGGGCTGAGGGCGCCACGGCGGCCAGGGGCGTGAGCTGCTGGGCCAAGGCGGCGATCGTGGGGCGGCCGAACAAGGCCGCCATATCGACGGCCCAGCCGCGTTGGCGCAGTTGCTCGGCCAGGCGCACCAGGCCCAAGGAGTGGCCACCCAGCGCAAAAAAGCTGTCGTGGCGGCCGATGTGGGGCACGCCCAGCAGCACTTGCCACAGCGCCGCCAGTTCTTGCTCAAGGTCCCCTTCAGGCGCTTCGTGGGCCTGGGCTTGCACCAAGTGCGCCAGCCCGGGTTCGGGCAGAGCGCGCCAATCCAGCTTCTGGTTCACCGTCAAGGGCAGGGCCGCCACGGCCACATAGGCCATGGGCAGCATGTACTCCGGCAGGTGCTGGGCCAAGGCGTCGCGCAGGCGGGCCGGCGTCCAGCCTTCGCCTTGCCAGTAGGCCACCAAGGCCGGTTCGCCGTCTTTCACCAAGGGCCGGGCCAGCACCACCGCATGGGTGACGCCGGGCAGGGCGCTGAGGGCGGCGGCAATCTCGCCGGTTTGGATGCGAAAGCCGCGCACCTTGACTTGGTCGTCGCGTCGGCCGAGAAACTCGATCTCACCATCGGCCCGCCACAGGCCCCGGTCGCCCGTGCGGTACATGCGGCTGCCGGGCAGGCCAAAGGGGTTGGGCACAAAGCGCTCCGCCGTCAGGCGGGCTTGGCCCAAATAGCCTCGGGCGAGACCCGCACCGCCGATGAAGATCTCACCCACCACACCGGGCGCGGCCAGGCGCCATTGGCTGTCCAACACCATCACTTGGTAGTTCAGCAAGCCGAGGCCTATGGGCATGGCTTGATGTGTGACCGCGCCCTGCAGCGCCTGGGGGTGGTCGTTCAAAGCCCACTGGGTGGCGTCAATGCAGGTCTCAGTCGGGCCGTAAACATTCAGGATGCGGGTCTGTGGCAGGGCGTGCATCAAGCGGCGCGCCAAGGAGCGCGTCAGCGCCTCGCCGCCCACGATCAGGCTGCGCGGGGTGCTGAGTGCCGGATGGTCCAGCATGGCCTCCATCACGCTGGGTGTGGCATTCAGGTGGCTGATCTCTTGTTCGCTGACCAAGCGCCAGAACTGCTCGGGCGCCAGTCCGCGCAGGGGCGGCGCCATGACGATGCACGCCCCTTGCGCCAAGGGCATCAGCAACTGGCTGATCGAGACATCAAAGCCCACGGCATTGGTGGCCAAGACCCGATCCCCAGGGCCGACCGCGTAATAGTGGGCACGGGCCTGCACCAAGTTGCACACGGCGGCATGCGGCACAGCCACCGGCTTGGGCTGGCCGGTGGAGCCCGAGGTGTAGATGAGGTAGGCCAGGTGCTGCGGCTGGCCTGTGCCCGTGCGCAGGGAGGGGCCGCTCGGCGGCACCTCGGGCGCTGCATCACTGGGCCACCAGGGCCCGGGCCAGTCAGCCGGGCAGGGGCCAAGGCCAATGCTCAGCACCGCCCCTGCATCCTTGACCATGAAGTGTTGCCGGGCCGCTGGCAGGTGGGGGTCTATGGGCAAGATCACCGCCTGCGCTTGCAAGATCGCCAGCATCCAGATCACGGTGTCGGCACTGCGGGCTTGGCATAGCGCCACCACGGGTTCCGGGCCGGTGTGGGGCTGTTGATCCAGCCATGTGCGCAGGCACTGGGCGCGCTGGCTGCTGAGCCGCTGCAGGTCGGCATAGCGCCAGCGCTGCTCGCCCTCGATCAAGGCCACAGCCTCGGGCTGGGTCAGGCAGCGTTGCGCGATCAAATCCTCCAGCCTGTGTGCTTGGGGCAGGGGCAGGGGCTGCAGCAGGGCCGCGTGCTCTGCGGCGGTCACGGCGGCTTGCTCAAACAGCCAGGTGTTGCCAGGGCTCGCAAAGGCCTGCATCAGGCTGCGCAACTGGGCTGCCAAGGCCGCGGGCTCAGCCGCATCCAGCAGGTCTGGCCGGTGGCACAGGGCAAAGCTCAGATGGCTGCCCAGGTGCTCCATCACGTGCCAGCCCAAGGCGCCGATCTCCACATGCGGGGTGGCCAGGGTTTGGATGCTGAGGTGGCCGATGCGCACGGCCGTGGGGCTGGCCGGAACTTGCCGCAGCGTGAGCGCGGCCTCATACAGCGGCTTGGGCTCGTGGCCTTGCGCCACGGCCCGCGCAATCACATCGGTGGGCACGGCCTGGTGCCGGAAGTCGGCACTCATCTGTTCGGCCACCCGGGTCACGCTGCGCTTAAGCGTGCTCAGAGGGTCGAGCTGCACCCGCACCGGCAGTGCCTTGGAGAACATGCCGATGACCTGGTTGTGCGCGAACTCGCGGCCATGCAGGGCCAAGCCCACGGTCACATCCCACTGGTCGTAGCGGCTGGCCAAGGCCACGGTGTAGAGGCCTTGCAGGGCTTGCTGGGTACTCAGCTTCTGCGCTTGGCAGGCCTGCACAAAGCGCTGGTAATCCGCCCCGTCCAAAGTCCACACCTGATGCTGGGCGCTGGCGCCTGGGGTGCTGGGGGGGCTGAAGAGCGGTGTGCTGCTGCGCTGGGCCAGCCGCTCGCGCCAGTACTGCAGGTGGGGACGCAGGGCCGGGTCATCGCTGCTGCTGTCGGACTCAGCGGAGGGCAGGTGCTCGGTGTAGCAACTGCCGGCGGGCAGCTCTTGTGGCGTGTCCTCGCTCAAGACTTGGCAGGTTTGCAGCCAACGCTGCAAGACCAAGTCCAGGGACATGCCGTCAGCGATCAGGTGATGAAAGCGCCATAGGAGCATCGCGCGGCTGACCGAGACCCGAATCAGGTCAAAGGCGAACAAGGGCGCCTCACCCAAGGGCAGTACCTGGGCCAGCAGCGCCGCGCGCTGGCTCACCGCCTGATCGTTACTTTGCGCAGTGTGCAAGTTCAAAGGCGCGATGGGTTCATCGTGCAGCCATTGCACAGGGCGTTGGGCCTCGACCCGCAGGCGCAGGGCGTCGTGCCGGGCGGCCAGCAAGGTCAGGCTTTGTTGCAGCACGGTTTCGCTGAGCGGGCCGTCGATCCAGCACGAGCCTGTGAGCTGATAAGCCAAGGGCTTGGCCGCCAGTTGCAAGTCCAACCACACAGCGCGCTGCGCGGGGTGCAGGGCCCAGTGGCGGCGGTGGGCTTCAGGGAGGGCCGGCAAGGCCTGCAAGGAGGGCGCGTTCATGTCAGGGCCTAGGGATAGAGGCAGAGGGCGCGGTGCGCTGCTGCAGCAACACCGCCATGCCGAACAACTTGAGACCTGCGGTGCAGACCACGACCAGCAAGGCCTGGTGCAGTTCCGGCTGAGCCGATTGGCTCCAGACCCACAGGCCCAGGACCTGGGCGGCCGAGCACAGCAGCTGAACCGCCAAGGTGGACCACAGTACCTGCAATGAGCGCAGACCAGAGGCCAACACCGACGACAGGCCATCCAGCACCATGCCCGCGCTCGTCAGCGCCACCCACAGGGCTATGGTGTCGGCCGAGAGTGCATGGTCCGCAGGCAGCAGCAGCGCCAGGGTTTGGGGCCACAGCGACCAGGGCAGGCAGGCCAGGGCCAAGGCGGCACTGCACACGCCACCCAACACCCAGGCGGAGCGCCGCACAGCGGCTGCGTCATCCAGGCCGGCAGCAGCCGCCAGCCGCAGGCTGTAGGCGTCGGCGAGGCCCCACGACAAGATGCCCAAGGGCAGCACGAGCAGCCACAGCGCCGCCCAATGCGACCAGTGCGTCAGGCTCAGCCCAGCGAGGATCAAGGGCGTGATCAGACTAAGCATTTGCGTCAGCGTGCTCTGGGCGGCTGAGGACAGGCCTCGCGATACTTGGACGCGACGGGTCAGGCCATGCTCGCCCGCGCCGTCGCGCCGGGCCATGCGCCAGGCCAGCGCGGTCAGCACCAAGGCCATCATCCAGCGCACGGCCGTGGTAGCCCAGGCACAGCCCTCGGCACCTGCCACTCCGGGCCACAGCGTGCCGCTGATGAGCAGGCTGTTCAGCCCGATGTTCACGAGGTTGGCCAGCAGCACCATCACCACGGGGATGAGGGGGCGACCCATGGCCTCCAGATAGCCGGCGCTGGCCAGGGCCAACAAGGCCGGCACAAAGCCCCAGGCCAAGGCTGTGGCGATGCTGTCGGCTTGGGCAGAGACGGCGCCAGCGCCTGGGCTCAGGGACAAAAGCCAGGGCATGGCCGGCATCACCGCCATAGCGATCAAACCCGACCACAAGGACAGACGCAGGGCCCGCCGCCAAACGGCTGCTGCGATGTTGGGCAGACCTTGCGCCCGCGATTGCGCGACCAAGGCCAAGCCCGGCATCACAAAGGCCACCGCAATGTCCAGCGCTCGGCCCAGGGTGCTGTCCACCAGCGACCACACCGCCAGTTGGCCGCTGCCGTTTTCACTCAGGCGGGCAATCATCCAACCGTCGGCCAGGCTCATGCCGGCGAGGCCCAGGCGCGACACCACCATAGGCCCGGCCAGGGCCAGGAAAGGCCAGAGAACGGACGGCCACAGAGGTGCCCCGCCCTGAGACCGCACAGCGCTGTTACGCATGGACATGGCGCATCAAGGCTTGGCCGCCACGCTGGCGTCGGCCGCCGGGCTGCGCCCTTGGGCCAACATGCCCAGCAGCAGGTCGGCAATGGCCTGCGCATTGCCCGCCTGCAGCATTTGCATCACCGAGACTGGACGGCCCATCTCACGCTCCAGGCCGTCGGCCAGCTCCACGGCCATCAAAGAGTCCAAGCCCATGTCGGACAAGGCCTTGGTGGGGTCGATCTGCGCCGCGCCCGTACCGAGGATGCGGCCCAGGTGTTGGCACAGCATGTCCACCACCGCGCCCTTGTGGGTCTCTGGGGCGAGCTCTGCTAAGCGGTCGGCCAAGGTTAGGCCTTGCTGGCCCAGCGCATCGGCCATGCCCTCAGGGGCCAGCGGCAAGAAGCGTGGCGTGCGAGCCAGCGGCATGAGCTGCGCCATGCGCTGCACATTGAAGGGCGCGACGCAGGCACGGTCCACCCCCAAGGCCATGAGTTGGCCCAGCTCGATGAGCGCGGCTTCCGAGGTGACCGAGCTGATGCCGGCACGGGCTTGCAGTTGCGAATGCAAGTCGCCAGAGCGAGTCAGCACACCGACATCCAAGATGCCACCCCAGCCCACCGACAGTGCGGGCAAGCCCTGGCTGCGGCGCAGCAGTGCCAATGACTCCAGGTAGAGGTTGGCGGCCACATAGTTACCCTGGCCAGGGTTGCCCATGGCCGTGGTACCCGAGGAGTACATGACAAAGTGATCCAGCGGGTCGTGCTGGGTCAAGGTGTGCAGATGCCAAGCGCCCAATATCTTGGGCCGCATGACCTGCAGGATGCGGTCCTCGGTCAGCTTGCTGATCGGCGCATCGTCCAAGACCATGGCCGCGTGCAAGGCGCCACGCAGTGGGGGGCCGTCCTGGCGAATCGCCTCCAGCACGGGGGCCAGGGCTTGCGCATCCGTCACGTCCACGGCCAGGGCCTTGACCGTGGCGCCCATGGCTTGCATGGCGGCAATGCCTTGCTGGGCCTCTTCGGTGCTGGCACCGCGACGGCTGAGCAGCACCATGTGCCGGGCACCTTGCGCCACCATCCAGCGGGCAGTGGCCAGGCCAAAGCCGCCCAAGCCGCCACTCACCAAGTAAGTGGCATCAGCGCGCAAGCGCAGTGTGGGCTGGAACAAGTGCGGACTGACCTCGGCCACGCTGGGGATGGTCAACACAATCTTGCCCACATGGCGCGATTGCTGCATGCGGCGGAAGGCGCTCACCGCCTGCGTCAAGGGCATGCACTGGTGGGGCAGGGCGTGCAAGGAGCCGTCCTCGAAGGCCGCCATCAGTTCCTTGAACAGACGCACAGCCAAGGCGGGGCGTTCGATCAACAGCGTGTCGGCATCGATGCCGAAGTAGCTGAGGTTGTTGCGGAAGGGGCGCAGGCCAATGCGGTTGTTGGCATAGAGGTCGCGCTTGCCAATCTCCAACATGCGGCCAAAGGGCTTGAGCAGTTGCAGGTTCTTGGTGATGGCCTCACCGGCCAAGGAGTTGAGCACCACATCCACACCGGCGCCGCCCGTGAGGCGATTTACGTCTTCGGCGAAGGCGAGTGAGCGGGAATCCAGCACGTGATGCACGCCCAGGCGCTTGAGCAGACGACGCTTGTCTTCGCTGCCTGCGGTGGCAAACACTTCGGCGCCGGCGTTCAAAGCCATCTGCACGGCGGCCAAGCCCACGCCACCGGCTGCACCGTGGATCAATATGGACTCTCCCGCATCCAAGTGCGCCAGGTGGTTCAGCGCATAGTGGGCGGTGATGAAGGTGGTGGGCACGGTGGCCGCTTCTTCAAAGCTCATCGCGCTGGGCAGGCGCACCACCGCTTTGCGAGCGGTGTTGACATGCGAGGCAAAGCAGTCAGTGGCAAAGGCCATCACGCGGTCGCCGACTTGAAGGTCATGAACCCCGGCGCCGACGGCGGTGACCACACCCGCGCACTCCATGCCCACGGTGGCTCCGGCAAAGCCATGCTCTACCGCCTCTTCTGGCAGGATGCCCATGGCCCACAGCACGTCGCGGTAGTTGAGGCCGGCGGCACGCACCGCAATCTGCACGTGGTCGGCTGCTGGCGCCGCCAGATTCATGGCTTGAAGTTGCAAGGCATCTAAGCCACCGCCATGCGTGGGGGCCACCAGGCGGAAGCCTGCGACCTGACTCACCGGCAGGGCTTGGTAGTCGGTAGCAGCCGCGGGCTCCATGCGGTTCACATAGCGGCCATGCGGGCTCAGCAGAATTTCACTTTCTTTGTCGTCTTGCAGCAGTTCTTGAGCCAGCGATAAGGCTTGATCGGCGGGAGCCACATGCAAGTCGACGAGCTTGGGCGCGTAGCGTGAATGCTCGTTGGCCAAGACACGGGCCATGCCCCACACCGCAATCTGCGATGGGTCCAGCGGGCCTTGGCCGCCGGGGGCGGTGAAGGCGCGGTGGGTCACTACATGCAGCTTGGCGCTCAGGGTCTCGGCCTGGGCTTCCAGCGCATGGCTGAGCGCCAGCAACACGGCGCAGCGGCGATGCGCTTGCTGCAATTGCGCGTCGGCCTCGGGGGCGGCAGCCGTCAGGCCTGCCAGGTGAACCACCTGCAGCTCACCAGTGCCCAGGATCTCCGGGGTGAGGGCTTCGCTGGCTATATGGATGCTGGCTTGCTGGTTTTGCGCGTGCAGCGCATGGGCCAAGGCGTTGGCCAGCGGGCGCTCTGCCACATCGGCCAACAGCAACCAGCGCTGGGTGGTCGCGGTGCTGGGGGCACTGGGCAGTGCTGCGGAGGCGGCCTGTTGCGGCGCGCGTTGGGCCACCATCAGCACCAGGCCTTGCGCCTTGTCGGCGGGCGCCAAAGCCTTGACCTGTGCGAAGCCGGCCTCTTGAGCGCGGGCTTGCCATACGTCAAGGTCAGCCCCGGCTTCGCCCAGCAGATGCAGCCAGGCCTGAGGCAGGGCTGCGACCCAGACCAACAAGCCGCCGGGCACCAAGGCCTCATGGGCACGCTGTAGGCACTGCGGGTCGGCCAGCGGGGAGCCTACCGCTTGGTGGCAGAGGATCAGGTCCAGCGACTGGCTGGGCAGGCCGTCATGGCGCAGGTCCAGCACGGGGGTGCGAAGTTGGCGGCGCTCGCTCAGGCGCTGTGCCACGCCATCCACCGCGGCTTTGTCGGCGTCGGTGAACTGGTAGTCCAGGTCCGGACCGCGCAGCGCCTCCAGGCTGCGAGCGCTCATGGTGCCTTGGTGCCCGGCCAGTTCCAACACGCGCAGAGGGCGGCCTTGCGGCCAGTGCGCGCACAGGGCTTGCAGGGTGGCGCAGCTCTGCTGCTGCACTGGCCCAATCCAGGGGGCTGCATCCAGCAGCCCGTCGTGCGAGAGCACAGGTGACTCACTGGTCAAGCGCTCACCAAAGCTGCTCAGCCATTGCGTCAGCCAGATCCACTCTCGGTGGCTCGCTCCATGCTGGCGCCACGCCTGGCGCCATTGCGCATCCAAGGCGGCTTCGCTGTCCGCCGCTTCGCCTTCAGGCAGGGAACGCGCAGCGCTCAAGGCTTGCTCCAACAGCGTCAGGGCGGCATCGGGCAGGCGCAGGCGGCGTTGCAAGCGCTCGGGTTCCAGCGCATGCCACGGGCCTTGGTTCAGGCTGTTCAAGGCGGCACGGGCGTGCAGGGCGCTGAGGCGGGCCAAGGCCTGCTGTGCTTGTTCCTCGGTATGGGTGGCGGCAGGGGCTGCGGGCAGCCAATCGGACAGCGGCGGCAAGTTCAGCGGCAAGGCCACCGCAGGCAAGCCGGCGGGACGCCAATGTTCGATCAAGCGCGGCATGACGCGGGTGGGGTGGTGAAACTCCACTTTCTGGAAGCGGGCTCCTTGCATCTCCAGCAGCACACGGCCGCTGTCATCCAGCAGAGTCAGGTCGGCCATGCCGGAGCGCTGCAAATTGCTGCGCAGCGAGACATGGCAGAAGAAGCGCTCAGGCAACGGCGCATGGCTGCGGATGTGGTCCACCTGCACCGGGATGAAGGCCAGGGGCTCGGGCACCAAGCGGCTCATCAAGGTGATGACGCTCTGCAAGCAGGCATCCAAGAGCACCGGATGGGCGCGCCAGGCTAGGCGGGTCGCCAAGGCATTGGCGAGTTCGGCGTTGTCGCCTAACTGCGCTTGGGGCTGGGCTTGATCATGCAAAGCCTGGGCGATCGACGTCGGGGCCACGATCTCGGCCAGCAAAGACGGGGCGGCCTCAGGTGCTGACAAGCCCACTTGTCGGACGGCCTGAAAGTTGGGGCCGTAATTCAGGCCGCGACGGCGGGATTCAGCATAGTGCGCCTCAGCGTCGATGACCTCAGTATGCTGCGCTTGCAGCTCGGCCATGTCCACGGCCGTCGGGGTCGGGGCGGCGGCGCGGGTCAGGCGGCCACGCACATGCAAGGTGGTGGGTGAGGGGTGGTAGATGCTGGGATGCGCCGGGTGGCTGCTGATGTCAAAGCAGCCGTCCATAGGCTCCAGATTGGTCAGCACGGTCTGCACGTCTTGCAGCACCAAGGGCTTTTGCACCTGCAGGTCTTCGATGTCGTAGGTGGCGTCGGCGCCGAGCAAGCGCTGGGCCGCGCCCAAAGCCATTTCGATATAGCCGGCGGCTGGGAAGACGGCAGCGTCTTGCACCTGGTGGTCTTTGAGCCAGGCCTGGTGATCGGGGTCGATCACGCTTTCCCAGTGGTGGTGCAGGGAGCCGGCGCGCCAGCCCAGCAAGGGGTGTTCGCGCAGGAACGGGGCCACCACATCGGGCAGGTGGTTCCAGCCGCGCCAATGGCTGCTGCGCTGCCAGGGGTAGCTGGGCAAGTCGAGGTGCTGCTGGGGGGCAGGCAGCAGTTCACGCAGGCTCATCAAGCCTTGGGTGTGGGATTGCAAGACCACCGACCACAGCGAGGCCAAGTCGTCCTCTGGCGCCGCAGAGCCCGGCCGACGCAGCGTGCCAATGGCGCTGACGCTGACCGAGCGGGCCTTGGCGCATTGCGCGACATAGTCCTTCAGCACCGGATGCGGGCCGATCTCAATGAAGTGGGTGATGCCTTGATTCAGGGCCTGGGCCACCACTTGGGCAAATGCGACGGGTTCGCGCACATTGCGCCACCAGTAGTCGGCGCTCAGTTGCGCGCCGTCCAGGGCTTTACCTTCGACGCTGGAGAGGAAAGGCGTGTGGGCAGCGCTGGGCTGCAGGTCGGCCAAGGCGTGGGCCAAGTCCTCACGGATGCCGTCCATGGCGCTGGTGTGGAAGGCGTAGTTCAGCGTGAGCAGACGTGCAAACTTGCCCATGCTCGTCACCCGTTCGCACAGGCGCTCCAGCAGGGCGGGGTCGCCCGCCACAGTGACGGCCTTGGGCGCGTTTACCGCAGCCAGCTCCAAAAAGCCGGGCTGGCCAGCCAGCACTTCGGCCATCACCGCCTGGGCCTCGTCAGCCGAAAGGGCAATCGCCGCCATCTTGCCCAGGCCGGCGGTCTTGGATTGGGCCAAGCTGCGTTGGTGAATGACCTGGGTGGCTTGGGCCAGGCTGAGTGCGCCGCTGGCGTAGGCGGCGGCCACCTCGCCCACGCTGTGGCCAAACACCAGTTGCGCGCTTTGGCCCGCATTGCGCAAGACGGCCATCACACCAACTTGCAGCGCAAACAAGGTGGGTTGCGCCACCTCGGTGAGGTGCATGCGGCTCTCTGCCTCGGGGGCTTTCAGAGCCGCCTCGATGGACCATCCTGCCTGGGGCGCAAACAGCGCATCCACCTCGCGCACGGTCTGCGCAAACAGGGGCGAGCTTTGCAGCAACTGGCCCCCCATGCCTTGCCACTGCGGCCCATTGCCCGAGAACACCCAGGCCACTTTGGCCTGGCCTGAGGCGCTGGCGCGGCCTTGCTCCCAACCACCACGCTGCTGGCTCAAAAAAGCCTGTAGCCCAGCTCGTGCCTGCGCGGCTGAGCTGGCTTGAAGCGCCAAGCGTTGGGGCAAGGCTTGGCGGTGGTGGGCGGCTGCCGCCCTCAGGGTGGGGAACTCGGCCTCGGGTGCGTCTTGCAAGCGTGCGGCCCAAGCCTGGGTTTGCTGCTGCAAAGCCTCGGCGGTTTGGGCTGAGAGCATCAGCACCTGGGCCATTTCTGCAGGCTGTCCGGTCAGCGCAGCCGCCGGAGCTGCGGACCCTGTGGGCCGGTACTCTTGGACGACGGCGTGCGCATTGGTGCCGCCAAAGCCAAAGGAGTTGATGCCGAAGATCAAGGGCTTGTCGGACGTAGGCAGTTCAAGGTGCTCGGCCACAACCTTGAGCTTCCAGCCCTCGAAGTCGATCTTCGGGTTGGGTGTCTTGAAGTGGAGATTGGCCGGCACCGTGCGGTGGCGCAGGGCCAGCAGTACCTTGGTCAGCCCCGCAATGCCAGCGGCAGGTTCCAGGTGGCCGATGTTGGACTTGATGGAGCCGATGTAGAGCGGCTCAGGCCGCAGCCGAGCCTGGCCCAACACTTCGCCAATGGCCTTGCACTCAATCGGGTCGCCTACAGCGGTGCCGGTGCCATGCGCTTCCACATAAAAGAGGTCGTCGGGGGTGATGTTGGCCTTGGCGTAGACCTCGTTCAGCAAGGCAGCTTGGGCCTCGGTGCTGGGCATGGACAGGCCCATGGTTTTCCCATCGCTGTTCACACCGGTGGCCAAGATGACGCCCAAAATCTGATCGCCATCGCGCTCGGCCGCCGCCAAGGTCTTGAGCACCAACATGCCGCCGCCTTCGGCCCGCACATAGCCTGCGCCCGAGGCATCAAAACTCTTGCAACGCGACTCTGGTGAGAGCATGGACGCTTGGGCAAAGCCCAGCCAGGGCAGGGCGCCGATCAACATATTGCAGGCGCCAGCCAGCGCGACATCGCTTTCACCCTGGGCCAGGCTTTGGCAGGCCATGTGTACGCCCACCATGCCGGACGAGCAAGCCGTGTCCACGGTCATGCTGGGGCCCTTGAGGTCCAGCACATAGGAGATGCGGTTGGACGCAATCGCCATGGACATGCCTGTGTTGGTGTAGGCATCGGGGCTTTGCGGGCCGGTCAGCTCGGCATAGTCGTGGTTGGACAGGCCAATGAACACGCCCGTGCGGGTGCCGCTCAATTGCCGTGGCGGCACGTGAGCATCTTCCAAGGCTTCCCAAGCCAACTCCAGCAGCAAGCGTTGTTGTGGGTCCACTTGCCGCGCTTCGCGCGGGGAGATGCCAAAAAACTCGGCATCGAACTGGTCGATCTGGTCCAAGAAGCCCGCTTCAAACGCGTAGAAGCGGTTATTGGCCTCTGGATTGGCATTGTGAAAACCTGCATCCCAGCGGTCCCCCTTTGCTTTAGAGATACCGTCTTTCCCTGAGACTAAATTGCACCAAAGTTCCTGCGTAGAGTTTGCCCCGCCGGGATATCTGCCGGCCATGCCAATAATGGCGATGGGAGTTGAATGTAGGGGGTGGTGGTGGGGCATAATTATTTTCAGAAAAAGCCGATTCATGCCGAATTGAAAAATCCAGCACAGATCAATCTAGGGATCTGATTCGGCGCTTCTATCGTGTTGAAGCGCACTACAGAGCACAAGCCAGCAGGGCTAAGAACGTGGAGTAATCAATGGCTGAACGATGGGCCTTGTGGACATGCAAGTAGGTGTCACGTCTCATGTGATCATTGGCCGATTCGAAGCTGGCCGCTACTTCAGGCCAGAGCTGTCCTGAGCGAGTTGCTGGCTTCGATCCCAGAGAGTTCATCATAGCCAGATCGCATGAGCCA
>NZ_JBIKNQ010000104.1:0-6842 GCF_044358605.1 Ideonella sp. | reverse complement strand
ACCATCGAATTCCTCAACGCGCCCTCAACCACCAGACCCCCATCGAGGCCCTGAAAAAATGGCACGCCTCACACCCCAAGCTCTTCACAAAACGTGTGAATGATCTCCCGGGGCTTGACACATAGGCTCTGGCAAGATGAATGGCCGTCGAGGCCGACATGGCCACGGGCCAAAAATACTGCTGGAAACCAAGCACCGAGCCCAGCAGGTGGTGGAAGACGCTGGTCGCCCCCACCGCACTCAAGTCCATGGCAGAGAGGGTCAGGCCCAAACACTGCAGGACAAGAAAGACCGGCAGCATTGAGAGAAAGCTCTCGCGCAAAGCGAGAACAAAGTTGCTCTTCGGTAACCTTGAAATAAGGGAAAGGCGCATGGTTCTGAATGAAGGCCAACCATTGAGGTGAGCCCAGTGATTCATTCAAAACTACTGGCCGGGCTGCAGTCATAGTAGCACTGCAAAAAGCGGCCTACACCTCTATCAGCCCCCTGCGTTCAGCTCCGCCACAAAGTCGTAGGTGTCGCCTCGATAGATGGACTGCGACAACTCTATGGCTCGGCCGTCGCGCAGGTAACCCAGGCGTTCGACCAACAAGCCCGCATCGCCCACTTCAGCATCGAGCAGCTTGGCTTGCTCCTCATCCAGCAGCAGCGCACGCAAGCGCTGCAAGGCCCGTACTGGGCGCTGCCCAGCACGCTCCAGGGCTTCGTACAGAGACGTGTCCACCACGTCGATCGACGGCAGCGCCGAGGCCACGATGGTGGCGTATTCGATCGACATGGGCGCGTCGTCGGCATAGCGCAGGCGGTTGAAGCGATACACCAGCGTGCCCGGGCTCAAAGCCAACTTCATCGCCTCTTCAGGCGTCACTGTGCCCTCAGCACGCTTGAGCCATTCGCTGCGCGGCTCACGCCCACGCGCCCGCATGTCCTCAGAAAACGAGGTCAGCTTGGCGAAGTTCTTCTCAATGCGGGTGTTGACGAAATTGCCCGCCCCTTGGCGACGTGAGAGCAAGCCCTCCTCTGCCAAGCCCTCTATGGCTTTGCGCACCGTGATGCGCGAGACTTGAAGATCTGCCGCCAGTTGGCGCTCGGAGGGCAGCGCGTCATCCGGGCCAAGAAGGCGCAGCTCGATGGCCTCGCGCAAGGCGCGTTGCAGTTGCTGGTACAGCGGCTGGCTGCTGTTGGGATCCAAATTGCGCAAGAGATGCGCCAACGCAGTCATGAATGAAACCTCAAGGCCACAGGGCGGGGGTGATGGGCTGCGAATAATACCAATAGAACACCACGGGCCACGCACTCACCCTGCATAAAGCGCCGGCGCCCGTGCAGCCCTGCCATGCCACGTTGCGGTGTTGCAGCAACGAACTTCTCAGGAAGAACCCTCGTTTCCGAGCTTGGCGCAAGGAAACTGGTAGCCAATTGGTACCTATTGGTAGTACAGTGGTACGCATTGAATTTCAGCCCAATGGGTGCAGTCCAAGCCGCCACGGTAAGCGCCTGCACCCGCCCGTCAACCGGCCGCCTGCTCGGCGCCCACCACCCTGCTAGAGAGTGAGGAGACCATGAAGACTTCCCTGACGCCCATCGCATCTGCGGTCGTGCTGGCCTTGGCCGGCACTGCCGTGCACGCCCAAACTGCCCCCGCCAAGCCCGCAGCGGCGGCCTCTGCTGCAGAGACCGAGCGCGTCGAGGTGATTGGTATCCGCGCCTCGCTGCAGAAATCACTGCAAAGCAAGCGCGACGCAGAATCTCGCGTAGAGGTCATCACCGCCGAAGACATCGGCAAGATGCCCGACAAGAACGTGGCCGACTCCCTGCAGCGCGTGCCTGGCCTCAGCATCAGCTCCGCCAGCGCGAACGAAGGCGGCTTCGACGAAAACGACCGCGTCAGCATGCGCGGCACCAGCCCCAGCCTGACCCAAACCTTGGTCAACGGCCATGCCATCTCCTCTGGCGACTGGTTCGTGCTGAACCAGACCGGTACCGTAGGCCGTAGCGTGTCTTACTCCTTGCTGCCCTCCACGCTGGTCAAGGAAGTGGTCGTCCACAAGAGCCCAGAAGCGCGCTTGGTTGAAGGCGGTGTGGCGGGTGCCATCAACATCGTGACCCGCAAGCCCCTGGAGTTCAAGAAGCCCTTGACCATGGACGCTCAGATCGGCGGCGTGTACGCGGATCTGCCGGGCAAAACCGACCCACAGTTCCATGCCTTGCTGAACTGGAAGAACGACGACAGCAGCTTTGGTGTCATGCTGCAGGCCTTTGCAGAGCACAGGCACCTGCGCCGCGATGGCCAAGAGGTCCTTTTCTACAGCCAAATCAAGCCCGGCAGCGCGGTGGCCACTGCCAACCCGGACTTGGCAGGTGTCTGGTATCCCGGCCTGATTGGCTCGGCGCTGTTTGAACAAAAGCGCGAGCGTGAAGGCGGCCTGCTGGGGATGCAGTTCAAGCTCAACAATGACGTGACGCTGGGTGCCACGGCCTTCACCTCGCAGATGAAGGCGGCCAACTACAACCGCAACTACATGCTGTGGGGCTCACGCGTGCTGGACGAAGGCCGAGGCCAAGGCCCGCAGGCAGGCTATGTGGTGCGCAACAACACCCTGGTCTCCGCCAGCTTTGCACCGGTGGCCGGGACGACCTATGGCGTCTACGATGAGATCTCTCGTCCGGATGCCGGTTCTGATTCCTCGTTCTTCACCGTAGACGGTCAATGGAACGTCAGCGACAAGCTCAAGCTCAGCGGCCTGGCCGGCACGACCAAAGGCACCGGCAAGACCCCCACCCAAGACGTTGCCGAATGGAATGTCGGGGTTGGCAGCGGAGCCGCATGGCGTCTGAACGGTGTTGACACCGCCGCAGACTGGTCGCTCGGCAACACCAACCACAAGCAGCCCGGCGCCGCTTCCTTGGGCTGGATCTTTGGCGACCAAAACATCTACGTCAAAGACAAGGAAAACTTTGCGCAGCTGGATGGTGAGTACGCATTGGACAGCGGCCTGTTCACCACCCTGAAGTTTGGCGCGCGCAGCACGAGCCACTCGCGCAGCAGCAGCGGCGTGGTCGGCCAAGCACCAGGGTGCAAGGCCGCCGATGGCAGCAACCGCCCCTGGGATTGGAGCCAGGCCTATTGGTGCCCCGTGGGCACGCAGTCGCCCGCAGACCCCGCCAACTTCCCAGTGGGCACCCAAAACTACCCAGGCAATTTTGGAGCCGGCTTGGGCGGCAACTTCCCGCGCGATGTTTGGTTCCACACCCCAGAGCAGCTGACTGCCTACAACAAGCTGGCCAATCGGGCGACAGACGGCTCACGTGACAACTGGACCTCCCAGTACGGACTCTCCGAGAAGACGCAGGCCGCTTATGTGCAGTCGGACATGGAAGGCGCGGGCTGGAGCGGCAATGTGGGCTTGCGCTTGGTGCAAACCAAGTTCGCGGTCACCAACAATGTGGCGGTGTCGGCCAACACGCCCGGGGCCATCACGACCTCGGCCTTTGGCCCCTACCTGCCCACCACCACCAACCACAGCTACACCGATGTACTGCCCAGCATGAACGTCAAGTTCAAGCTGAACAAGGAGATGGTGGCTCGACTGGCGCTGTCGCGCACCATGACCCGTCCTGACTACTCGGCCTTGGCGGGCTCGGTGTCCTTGGCACCGCCGGCTGTGGCGGGGGGTGTGGGCTCTGGTTCAGGTGGCAATCCCGACCTCAAGCCAGTGCGCTCCAACAATCTGGACCTGACGCTGGAGTACTACTACGCTCCGCGCTCCTTGGTCTCGGCAGGCCTGTTCCACATGGGCCTGAGCAGCTATGTCGGCTATGGTCAAGTCAACAAGCAGTTCATGACTTACAGCGCAGCTGTGCCGCAAGGCGAGTTGGTCAACTACCTGCTGACCGTGCCAGTGAACACCACGGGTCGAGTCAATGGCATCGAGCTGGCCTGGGAAGCACCGCTGTGGGGTAACTTTGGCGCCAATGCCAACTACACCTACACCGATGCCAAGGAAGCTGGCGGTGGCCCTCTGGTGGGTGCTTCCAAGCACACCTACAACCTGGGCGCCTACTACGAAGACGACAAGTTCAATGCCCGCGTCGCCTACAACTTCCGCTCTAGCTTCTACAGTGGCCTGGACCGCAACACCGCGTTCTCGCAAGACGACACCTCGAACTTGGCCGCATCGCTGGGCTACAAGATCAATGATCGCTTCACGATCTCGCTGGACGGCCACAACCTCGGCAACACCAAGCTGAAGTACTACGCGCTGAGCAAGGATCAGCCCCGCTCCATGTACGAAAACGGCCGCCAGTATTACCTGACCCTGCGCGCCAAGCTGTAATCGCAAAACAGCCCATAAGGCTGTCGGGATGGGGGTGAGCTGCAGTTCGGGCTCACCCCTTTTTCTTGCCCACAAGATTGAGAGAATTCACCCATGCGCTTGATCGCCACCCTGTCGGCCACGGCTGCCTTGCTGCTGCACAGCGGCCTGGCTCGCAGTGCCGACTTCTTCTTTGCGCCCTACAAGGATGCCAGCCTGATGCTGGACGCCTCTACGGGCCGCATGCAAGCCCTCGCAGGCCAAGGCGCCGAACCACTGCTTGCATCGACATGGCCGGCACTGATCTGGGCCTTTGCGACCGGCGAATGCGGCCAAGAGCGCTGGGGCGAGGTGGACACCGACCGCTTTGCCCAAGCCAATGTCGCCGCCTTTGTGCAAGCCAAGCGCCCGTATGTGGTGTCGACGGGCGGCGAGGCCGGCTCCTTCACCTGTGGCTCTGATGCCGGCTTTGCCCAGTTTCTGGCTCGCTATGACTCGCCCTTTTTGAAGGGCCTGGATTTCGACATCGAGCGCCAGCAAACCGCCGCGCAGATTGACGACTTGGTGCAGCGTGCCGCCGCGCTGCAACGCCAGCGCCCCGAGCTGCGCATCAGCTTCACCGTGGCCACCCACGCGGCCACCAACGGCAGCCAGCAAAGCCTGAACCCTTTGGGCGAAACCGTGCTGCGCAGCTTGCGCCGCCATGGCTTTGAGGCCGCCATCCTCAACCTGATGGTGATGAACTACGGCCCGGCCAAGGCGGCCCATTGCGTGCTGCGCGAGGGCCGCTGCGACATGGGGGCATCGGCCCTGCAGGCGGCACGCAATGTGCACGTCAAGTATGGCGTCCCGATGAACCGCATCGCTCTCACCCCAATGTTGGGCGAAAACGACGTGGCCGCCAACATCTTCACCGTGGAGGATGCCCAGCGCGTGGCCCGCGAAGCCAGAGCCGCTGGTCTGGCAGGCCTGCACTATTGGTCACTTGATCGAGACCAGCCCTGCCCACCCCAGGAACCGCGCGTCAGCCCGCGCTGCCACGCCCTGCCCCAAGTCAGCCCCAGCAGCTTCCTGAAAATGCTGCAATCTTCCCCTTGATCGCCAACTTCAGACGCTGACGCTCAGTTTGAGGGGGCGGCCGAGGGAGGTCGCTCTGCTAGCATCCCTTGACATGCATAAAAAGGGACCCCTCGCGTGAGCCTCGTCTCCATCGTTGGTGCGTTAGCACGCCTGCTGCAAGACCAGACCCGCCTGTACCGGCTGCAAGGCCCGGCAGAGCTGGCGCCGCTGTTGGTAGAGACCTTTGCGCTGCAGTCGGCCGTGAACCAGCCTTGGCGGCTGGACGTGGGCTGCGTGGCGGCCGACGCCGCGCTGGCTTTGGATGACGTGCTGGGCCAGCCCGTCAGCCTGCTGACCCGCCTGGCCGATGGCGGCGAGCACCAGCACACCGGCCTGCTGCTGGGCCTGCACTACGGCGACACCGACGGCACCCTGGCCCGCTACCGCCTGCAACTCGGGCCTTGGCTCAGCCTCTTGGCCCACACCCAGCGCAGCCAGGTCTGGCAAGAGCGCAGCGTGGTCGACATCCTCGACAGCGTCTTTGCCCACTACCCCGCCGCCGCCTGGCGCTGGGCGCCTTGCGTGGCCCCCCACTTGGCCCAGAGCCCGCAAGGGGCGGATGGCCTGCGCAGCCTGTGCACCCAATACCGCGAGACTGACCTCGCCTTTGTGCAGCGCCTGTTGACCGAAGAAGGCCTGAACTACCGCTTTGAGCCCGACGGCACCGCCCCCGCAGGCCACACCCTGGTGATCTTTGCCGACAGCAGCAGCGCCGACGCCTGCCCTGAAGATGTGTGCAGCCTGTTGAACGGCGGCGTGGCCTACCACCGCGCCGAGAGCGTGGAGGCCCGCGACGCCATCCAAGCCTTTGGGGGCTCGCGCCAACTGCCCGTGGCCGAGACCGTGGCCCTGGCCTGGGACTACCGAGCCAAAAGCGCCGTGGCCGGCAGCACCCCCACCGCCAGCCGCTACGGCGGCCCGCACGCCGCCCGCCTGCAAGCTTTTGATGCCGCAGGCGCCTATGCCTTTGGCAGCAGCACGGCCGCCCAGCGCGCCACCGAGCTGCAGCAACAAGCCCACGAAGCCCGCGCCAAACGCTGGCTGGGCCGCAGCACCGTGCGCAGCTTCAGCCCCGGGCAGCGCTTTACCTTGGGCAGCAGCATGCTGGACGCGCTGGATGCTCTGACGAGCACCACCCCCGACCGCAAAACCTTCTTGCTGACCCAGGTGCACGCCGCAGGCGTGAACAACCTGCCCAAAGACCTGGCTCGCAGCATCCACCAAGCCCTGGGCCAAGGCTGGCGCCCACCCGCCACCGGCCCCTGGGAAGCAGGCCCAGACCAGTTGCCCCAATGGCTGCCCCCAGAGCTGCGCCAACAAGCCCACGAGCGTGGCTATGCCAACCAGTTTGAAGCCAGCCGCATCGCCATCCCCTGGCGGCCGCAGTTGCAAGACGGCAGCGGCGCG
>NZ_JBIKNQ010000075.1:0-21182 GCF_044358605.1 Ideonella sp. | reverse complement strand
GACGGCGCTTTGGGTGACGGCCAACTCATGCGCCGCCTTGGTGTAGCTCTGGTGGCGGGCGGCGGCCTCAAAGGCGGCCAGTGAAGCGGTGGAAGGGATTTTGCGGCGCATAAGGCTTTCGAAATGCGTTCAGCGCACAGATGGGTGCGAAATTCTCGTTTGCTACGGGGTATGGTCTGATTCTAAGATGCAGGAATCGAACTTGACGGAGACAGATTCATGAACGCCAGCGCCACCAAAGCCCGCTTCAACTGGGAAGACCCCCTGCTGCTGGACAGCCAGCTCACCGACGACGAGCGGCAGGTGCGCGACGCCGCTCGGGCCTATTGCCAAGACAAGCTGGCGCCTCGGGTGCTGAACGCGTTTCGCAACCAAGAAACTGATGTGGCCATCTTCCGCGAGATGGGCGAATTGGGCCTGCTAGGCCCCACCATCCCCGAGGCCTATGGTGGCGCAGGCCTGAACTATGTCTGCTACGGCTTGGTGGCCCGCGAGGTGGAGCGCGTGGACTCGGGCTACCGCTCGATGATGAGCGTGCAGTCGTCTTTGGTGATGGTGCCGATCAACGAGTTTGGCAATGAAGCCACCAAGCAAAAGTACCTGCCCAAGCTGGCCACGGGTGAGTGGATTGGCTGCTTTGGCCTGACCGAGCCCGACCACGGCTCAGACCCCGGCTCCATGGTGACCCGAGCCCGCAAGGTGGATGGCGGCTATGAGCTGACCGGCGCCAAGATGTGGATCACCAACAGCCCGATTGCCGATGTCTTTGTGGTCTGGGCCAAGGACGACGGCGGCCAAATTCGCGGCTTTGTGTTGGAGAAGGGCTGGAAGGGCCTGTCGGCCCCCACCATCCACGGCAAGGTGGGCCTGCGCGCCAGCATCACCGGCGAGATCGTGATGGACAGGGTCTTCTGCCCCGAGGAAAACGCTTTTCCCGACGTGCGCGGCCTGAAGGGCCCCTTCACCTGTTTGAACAGCGCACGTTACGGCATCGCCTGGGGCGCCTTGGGCGCGGCTGAGTTCTGCTGGCACACCGCCTTGCAGTACACGCTGGACCGCAAGCAGTTTGGCAAGCCGCTGGCCGCGAATCAGCTGATCCAGAAGAAGCTGGCTGACATGCAAACGGAGATCACGCTAGGCCTGCAGGGCTGCCTGCGCCTGGGCCGCATGAAGGATGAGGGCACAGCCACGCCGGAGATCACCTCGATCATGAAGCGCAATTCCTGCGGCAAGTCACTGGACATTGCTCGCACCGCCCGCGACATGCTGGGCGGCAACGGCATCTCCGACGAGTTCGGCATCGCCCGCCATCTGGTGAACCTGGAGGTGGTGAACACCTATGAAGGCACGCATGACATCCACGCCCTGATTCTGGGACGCGCGATGACGGGGATTGCGGCGTTCTGATGCCTCGTTTTGATGCGGCGTTAGTGGCGAAGTTTGTAGCGGATCAGTGGGCGAGGTATGCCGCTCCGTTCATGCCAAGGGCAGAGCCCTTGGCCCTCGCCAGGCATGAACAGTCCACAGGACTGTTCATGTCCGGGCTCAGTCCTCCGTCGTCGGCCTTTGGCCGCCGCCTCCCCCTTTACTTCACTGCGCGGCATACCCCATCCACTGATCATTCACAGTTGCCGCTTGGCGATAGGCGCGACCTGCCATGGTCCCCATGCATTCGGCAACTGGCTGCCTTTCGGCGGAGAGCACGCAAACCGTTGCAGCAGAGGGCGTGGGGTGGCCCGTGTAGCGAAGTAAAGGAGGAGCCCAAGGCCAGTGGCCTTGGGTGGGGGACATGAGCGGAATGGGCCACCCCGCGCCCTCTGCCAGCGCTGACCTTGCACTCAAACATTGCACCGAACAGACAGCCAAAGACACAACGAATGACCACCACCTCCCTCCAAGGCCTCAAAGTTCTCGACCTCTCGCGTGTCTTGGCTGGCCCCTGGGCTAGTCAGTTGCTGGGGGATTTGGGGGCGGATGTGGTCAAAGTAGAGCGCCCTGGCGCTGGTGACGACACCCGCCACTGGGGGCCGCCTTGGGTAGCCGAGCCCAGCTCCGAGACCGGCCCTCAAGCGGCCTACTTCCAGTGCGCCAACCGCAACAAGCGCTCCATCGCGGTGGACATGGCCACGCCTGAAGGCCAAGCCCTGCTGCGAGCGTTGGCAGCGCAGGCCGATGTGGTGCTGGAGAACTTCAAAGTCGGGGGGCTCCAACAATACGGACTGGACTACGACAGCCTCAAAGCGCTAAACCCCAGGCTCATCTACTGCTCCATCACCGGCTTTGGGCAAACAGGGCCTTATGCACCACGCGCAGGCTATGACTTTTTGATTCAAGGCATGGGCGGGCTCATGAGCCTGACCGGACGCGCCGACACCGAAGACGGGGCGGGCCCTCAAAAAGTAGGCGTCGCGCTGGTGGACATCATGACCGGCCTCTACGCCACCATCGGCATTTTGGCGGCGCTCAACCACCGGCAGACCTCAGGCGAAGGTCAGCATGTGGACATGGCCCTGCTGGACGTGCAGGTGGCCACGCTGGCCAACCAAGCGGCCAACTACCTGGTGAGCGGCGTGGCGCCCAAGCGCATGGGCAATGCGCACCCGAACATCGTGCCCTACCAAGACTTTCCCACCGCCGACGGCGACATGATTTTGGCCGTGGGCAATGATGGGCAGTTTGGCAAGTTTTGCGCGGTGGCGGGCCACCCGGAATGGGCCACGGATGAACGCTTTGCCAGCAACCCGGCGCGGGTGGCGAACCGCGCGGTGCTGACGCCACTGCTGCGCCAAGCCACGGTGATGAAGACCACCGCCGAGTGGGTGGCATCCCTGGAGTCAGCCGGTGTGCCCTGTGGGCCCATCAACCGCGTCAACGAGGTGTTTGCAGACCCGCAGGTGCAAGCACGCGGTCTGCTGCAACACCTGCAACACCCGACCCTGGGCGAAGTGCCCCTGGTGGCCTGCCCCATCCGCCTGTCCGCCACGCCGGTGCAAAACCGCTGGGCGCCGCCGACGCTCGGCGAGCACACCCAAGAGGTGCTCGCCGAGTGGCTCGGTGAAGCCTAAGGCGCACTTAACGCGCAGCCTTCACGGGCGCATCACTGGCCAATTCCACCGCAAAGCTCAGGCCCAATTTGGCGAACTTGACCGCGTGGGTGGCGGTGTTGTTCGACTTGGCCAGGGTGTCGTTGGGCGTGTGGATCAGCTTGTTGTCCGCATCCAAGCTGGACTCAAACGGGAATGAGGCGGGATAGCCGCGCTTCGTCCACGAGGCGTGGTCGGAGCAGGCGTAGCCACAGGCGTCCTGGGTCACCGTCAACTCAGGCAGATAGGTGGTGGCCAAGGCCTTCACAAAGTTGTTTTGAGCCGCGTTGGTGTAGTCGGTGATCAAGGTGATGTCGCTGGTAGGCTCACCTTGGTAGTTGGTCATGTCCAACTGCATCACGCCCACCACCTTCTTGCCTTGCTTTTTGTACTTGGCGGCAATGGCGTCCGAGCCCAGCAAACCAACTTCCTCAGCGGCATAACCCATGAACTGCAGCGTGCGCTTAGGCTTGTAGTTGCCGGCCAGCAGCACCCGCATCACTTCTTGCAAGCTGGCAATGCCCGAGGCATCGTCATCGGCGCCCGGAGCGCGGCTGTTCTCACCCGTGAGGAAGCCGACGGTCGAATCCAAGTGACCACCGATCACCACAATCTCGTCGGGTGCGTGGGTCCCCTTGATGCTCAAGATGACTGACTTCTGAGGCCACTTCTTGTGCGCGAACTGGCTGACCGTGATGTCCGTCCGCCCCGCAGCCATTTGCTTCCAGGTGTTGAACAAATCATTCGACGCGGCCACGCCATGGCTGGTCTTGTAGAAGCGGTTTTGATAGTCCGACAACTTCTGAATGGTGGACAGGACCTGGCTCTCCTGCACCTGCGTCAGCAGCGGCGTGACCGTGGCCTGGTTATCAATGGCATAGCTGGGCGCCAAGGTTGTGGCTTGCTGGGCGCGGGCCAGGTGGCCGCGCAATTCCTGCAGCGACTGGCGAGCCTCGGCACGCGAGGCATGGACGATATAGCCGCCGCAGCGGTGCAGCTTCTCGTGCACCTCCGTCGAGAGGCGATGCAGTTGATCCTCATCGACCAGCAGCACGTGAATGCGATCAGCCCGCGTGGTCAGGCTCTCTGGGCTGCCTACGGCCTTGGCCAGCATGCCGGCACGCGGCACGCTCACTTGAACCTCATGGCTCTCAGCGGACTTCGCTTGCGGATGCGCGGCACGCAGCAGTTGATATGCGTCGTCGCCCATGGACACCCAGATCTTGGGGCCAGCCACAGCGGCTTGGGCAAAAAGAGTGGCGCAAGCCAGTGTGGCTGCACTCAGAACAAGTTTTTTCATGATGAAGGGTCCTCAAAAAAGAGTGGGGAGCCCCCAGGCTCATGGCCCGAAGGGTTGAGCCGGACCCGCCCTGCAGCACGGTCCGCCCAGGTGAGCGACAATAGCGGGCTTATCTCCAACCCACTGTCGGCGAAACCCTGTGTTTTTGCCGCTCTCCCTAGAACTTCGACGATGAGTGCCTTCAATGAAGAGCGCGTGCTGAGCGTGCACCACTGGACGGATAGGCTGTTCAGCTTCACGACCACCCGCGACACCTCGCTGCGTTTCTCCAACGGCCACTTCACCATGATTGGCTTGCGTGTCGATGGCAAGCCGCTGCTGCGGGCCTATTCCATCGTCAGCCCCAATTACGAAGAAACACTGGAGTTTCTGAGCATCAAGGTGCAAGACGGCCCGCTGACCTCGCGCCTGCAGCACATCAAGGTGGGCGACAGCATCATCGTGGGCAAGAAGCCCACGGGCACGCTGCTGATCGACTATTTGCTGCCTGGCAAGCGCCTCTACCTGTTGGGCACCGGCACCGGTCTGGCCCCCTTCATGAGCGTGATCCGCGACCCGGACACCTATGAGAAGTTCGAACAAGTGGTGCTGATCCATGGCGTGCGCGAGGTCAAAGAGCTGGCCTATCACGACTACATCACCCAAGAGCTGCCGCAGCACGAGTTCCTGGGTGAGATGGTCAGCAAGCAATTGCTCTACTACCCCACCGTCACCCGCGAGCCCTACAAAAACCAAGGCCGCGTGACCACGGCCCTGGAAGAAGGCAAGGTCGCTGAAGCCTTTGGCATCCCGCTGCTTAACGCTGCGGAAGACCGCGTGATGATCTGCGGCAGCCCCGAGATGCTGCGCGACTTGAAGACCATGATGGAAGTCCGTGGCCTCAAAGAAGGCAACACCACCACGCCGGGTGACTTCGTCATCGAGCGGGCCTTCGTCAGCCAATAGGCGCCCTGCTGCTCATGCACAAGCCTGCGCCACCGCGCCTGATGGGCGAGTTGGCGTGGCTGCATGAAGACGACTGGCTGGTCGCCGTCAACAAACCAGCGGGCCTGCTGTCGGTGCCCGGGCGCGGCCCAGAGAATGCCGATTGCGCAGTGGTGCAAGTGCAGCAGCGCTACCCCGATGCGCGCGTGGTGCACCGTCTGGACATGGGCACCTCCGGCATCCTGATTTTTGCGCGCCACCTGGCGGCCCAACAGGCGCTGTCTCGCGCCTTCGAGACCCGCCAAACCGACAAGCGCTACGAGGCCTTGGTCACCGGCTTGGTGCAAGCGGAAGAAGGCGAGGTCAACCTGCCCCTGCGCTGCGACTGGCCCAACCGCCCGCGCCAGATGGTGGATACCGATCAAGGCAAACGTGCTTTGACCCGCTGGCAAGTCGTGGCCCGAGACGCCGCCCACCACACCACCCGCATGGCGCTGTTCCCCATCACCGGGCGCTCGCACCAACTGCGCGTGCACATGCAGGCGCTGGGCCATGCCATCGTGGGCGATGAGCTGTATGCCGAACCCGAGGTGGCGGCTGCCTCGCCGCGGCTGATGTTGCATGCCGCGCAACTGGCATTGCCACACCCCGGCACCGGCTTGCGTTTCGTGGTCGAATGCCCGACACCCTTCTAGGAAGCTCACCTCCATGCGCGTGCCGGTTGAACTCTCCAAAGCCTATCGCCTTTTGAACCACGGCCCCACTGTGCTGATCAGTGCCGAATACGGCATTCAGCGCAATGCCATGGCCTGCGCCTGGGCCATGCCGCTCGATTTTGAGCCCCCGAAGGTGGCGGTGGTGATTGACCGCAATACGTTCACGCGGGGTTTGGTGGAGTCTTCAGGCCGCTTGGCCATCAGCGTGCCCTGCGTAGCGCAGGCGCGCCTCGTCACGCTGCTAGGCACCCACAGCGGGCACGAGCAGGACAAGCTGGCCGCTTACGGCGTTCAGGTCTTGGATGAGCCCTTGGCCCAATCGCCCTTGATCGCGGGCTGTGTCGCGTGGCTGGATTGCGTCTTGATCCGGCGCCCGGAGATTGAACAGGCCCACGACCTGTTTCTGGCCGAGGTCACGCATGCCTGGGCCCGGACCCGAGTGTTCAGCAATGGTCGGTGGCACTTTGACACCGCCAACGACAGCTTGCGCACCCTGCACCATGTGGCCGGTGGGCATTACTTTGCCACCGGCCAAGAGGTCGACGGCCACCACTGAAGCGTAAGGCTTTACTGTGCTGCAGAGGCTGCGGCCAAAGGCTGGCGCAGCCGGGCCTCGAACTCGCCAGGCGCGACATACTGGATCACAACTCGGTTGGCCGGCGAGTTGGCGCCGGGCACAGCAATAGCCACTCCCGTGGCCGGGTAGAGCAACTGAACATCACCGCCTGCACCGCGCACGCGCTCTGCAGGTTCCCCAAAACGATCCACGAGAGTGGCCTCATCTAAGCGTACAGACGGTGTAAAGCTCAAGCCCACCAAGCGTGCTTGCGACGCCAAACTGTCGGCGTTGCGCACGTCCAGGTCTTCAGCCGCCAGGCTGAGTTGACGCACGCGCCCGCCTGACCCCACTTCACGTTTGGGTGAACGCTCCGCCGCCTTGCGCCGCATAGCGTCATCGGCCTCAAAGGCCAACACCAAGCGTCCGGTCACAAAACCGGCTTCGAGTCGCTCAACAAAGCCCTCCAGGGCGGGTGCGTCTTCATCCTTGGCACCGATGGCTTGGATCAAGGCCAGATGCAGGTTGTCGCCAAAGCGCGCTTGGGCCTGCGGCAGGCCAGACTGCCCCACCAAGAGACCGAAGACCTCACTGCCTTCGGGCGTGGCTTTCACCTGCCAGGGCAGGCCTTGGGGCGCCGACGCGGCAGCTTCAGTGGCCGGCGCAGGGCGCGTCCAGACCGGGAAAAGCAAGGCACCGGCCAGCACAAACAACACAAACGCGGTGGCCAACCAAATGGGACGCAGCCACCAAGTGCTGCGCGAAGCCTCAGATGCAGACGACAATTCACTCATGCGCTGATTGTCTCCTCGGCTCTCTTGCACGACCCTGTCAAATTCAGGCCCCGGGCACCCAAACCACATAGGATATCCCCCATGACAACACTGACATTACTGACCGGCTCATCCCGTGGTATGGGCGAAGCCATGGCCCGCCAATGCCTGCAAGCTGGGCATCAGGTGCTGGGCATGGCGCGCCACGCCAATGCGGGTTTGGCCGCCCTGGCCGCGCCCCAACAGCTCACGCAGTGGGAGGTCGACTTGAGTGAGGCCCAAGGCGTGGCAGAGCGCTTGGCAGCGTGGCTCGATGAGCAGAGCGCGCAACGCTTCGATTCAGTGCAGTTGATCAACAACGCCGG
Organism: Ideonella sp.; assembly: GCF_044358605.1. Taxonomy (GTDB): domain Bacteria; phylum Pseudomonadota; class Gammaproteobacteria; order Burkholderiales; family Burkholderiaceae_C; genus Ideonella. The sequence continues at coordinate 13,465 of NZ_JBIKNQ010000075.1, read as the reverse complement.
GGTGATCGCCACCTTGGCCCCGCTGTCACAAGTGCCCCTGGCCGAGACCGTCGGCGCCTTGCGGGTGGGCTTGGAAGCTACCCTGCTGCTAACCAGCAGCTTCTTGGCTGCTACGGCGCACTGGCCGGGGCAGCGCAAAGTGCTCAACATCTCGTCGGGCTTGGGCCGTCGCGCCATGGCGGGCAGCGCGTCTTACTGCGCGGCCAAGGCCGGCATGGACCACTTCAGCCGCGCCGTGGCTCTGGAAGAAGCAGCCAAGCCCAATGGCGCACGCATCGTGTCGCTTGCGCCGGGCGTCATTGCCACCGACATGCAAGTGCAGTTGCGCTCAGCCGACCCGGTGCAGTTCCCTGACCGCAGTGCCTTTGAGCAACTGCTGGCCCAGGGCCAACTCGCCAGCCCCGATGAGGCCGCTCGCAAAGTGCTGGCCTATCTGGCGCGGGCCGACTTTGGCAGCCAGCCCGTGGGCGATGTGAGAGACGCGTGATTACGGGCGACGGCGCGGCGCAGCGGCCGAAGGTGCGCCCGTACCAGGACGACGCTCAATGTGACGGAAGGTGATGCGGCCCTTGGAGAGGTCGTAAGGCGACAGCTCCAAGGACACCGCGTCACCCGCCAAGATGCGGATGTGGTGCTTGCGCATCTTGCCCGAGGTGTAGGCGATCAGCACGTGGCCGTTTTCCAGGGTCACGCGGTAACGCGAGTCGGGCAACACTTCGTTGACCACGCCTTGCATCTCAATCAGTTCTTCTTTCGCCATCGCGATTCTCCAAAAGAGCAGTATTCAAAAGGGCTGCGCACCGTGCGCCGCCCACATCAGTTCAGGGTTCGCTCGTAAGCCTGGGCACTGCGGCTGTAGTGCAGCAGCGTGCCACGGTAGGGGCCTGAGAGCGCGCCGAGATCCATCAAGCTGTGCTGCACCAAGGTGTAGCCCAGCGCCATCATCTGGTGGGTGAAGCGAGCCCGGTTGCCGCGGTTCGGGTCCACGATCAACACTTCGCCGGCCGACGTGGCATGGCGGCCGATAAAGCCCGACAACACGCCGGCATCATCGCGCTCATACAGCACGTCGCTGCCCATGATGACTTCATAGCGGCCATCCACAGGCGCGCGCACCGCAAAACCGGCCAGCGGCGCGGGCTCTGCCCAGTTGCCGTGCCGGTAAGTCATGTCTGCCAAATCATTGGCTTTCACATTGCGCTGCAGAAAGGCCTCCGCGAGTGGATGACAGTCGCTGGCGGTCACCAAGGCGCCACGGCGGTGGCTGACCAAACTGGCCAGCCCCAGGCCGCAACCCACCTCAAGAATGCGCTCTCCCGCCAACACCGGCCTGCGGCCCATGTGGGCGGCCAAATGCACGCCCGAGGGCCAAACCAAACCAAACAGAGGCCATGCCGCCGACGAAATGCCCAGTGCTTCTGCCTCGCCACTTGGGTCGGCAAACTGCTGACGATCCAGCAGAGAGTGGATGTGCAAATCGGCCACACCAGTGACCTCGACGCACTCTTGCTTCAGCAGGTATCCGGGCAATGAGGACTCCGTCAGGACAGAGACCCCACGCTAGGGCGGCCTCTGGTGAAAGGGGCGGACGGATCCGCAGCCTTGACCTTGAGTCCGAACCAAACGAAAACCGCCACGAGACCGGTACGGCCTTGCAGCGGTGGTTAGCCCTCAAGTGTACCTCAGAGGCATTTTTTTTGTTCTACGCTACCAGTTCAGCTTTAAGGACTGCTGGGGCGATACCCCTCATGGCGATGACGGCAGGTAGAAACGTATCGCTCAGAAGCGTCAATCAATAAGCGTCTGTCAACCAGATGCTTCCAACAGCACACCCTGATGACGGTGCGTCAGGGGCACGCAACGAGATGGTGACGGTGTCTGGGCCTGGTGGGAACACGGCCCCATTCGAAAACAGTCCGGTCACATCGACCGGACCCACAAATGGCCGATCGGGGCTGCTGGTCACCGTGGTGGCACGCACACTGCCATCGGGCCGCTGTACCTTGATGGTTAAGCGGCCATTGAAAACCAAATCACTTCTGCCATAGATGTCACCCGCCAACTTGGCCCGTCCATAACTGCTGTAATTGAATGTGGACCGCAGCAGTGTTTCATTGGGCTTGATCGTCTCACACCGAATCTCTAGACCCGCCGTGACACCGTACTTCATGATCTCGGCAGCCTGCGCCGAAGGCAAGGTCGCAGCCAAACTCAAGACAGCGCATGCAACACTGATGCGAACATTGGTCAAAATCATCATTTCTCCTCGTAGTCTGATTTATCTGGTGTCGCACAGACACCTCGTCGTCAAGGCGATCGAAAAATACCTATCCCGACTCTATGACCTTGACGCAACTTATTGTAGGTTTTGTTCGTCGCCACGCCAGCGCCTATATCGCCGCTGGCTTCATGCTGCTGGGCATTGCCCTGATGACCGTCTGGGTGCCGCGCCAGATCGGCCAGGTGGTGGACGGCCTGGTGCAAGGCCGCTTGGCCGGCACAGCCCTCTGGGTGGAGCTGGGCTGGCTGCTGGGCGCGGGGCTGGCCATCTACCTGCTGCGCGCAGGATGGCGCATGGCCTTGTTTGCGGCGGCCTATCGCATGGGAGTGGAGCTGCGCGCCCAGCTTTACGAACGGCTCTCGCTGCAAGGGCCACGCTTTTATCAAACCCACCGTACAGGCGACCTGATGGCCTTGGCCACCAATGATGTGGACGCCGTCGAAATGGCGGCCGGTGAAGCCTTGTTGGCTGGTTTTGATGGCAGCCTGACCTTGGCGCTGGTGGTGGGCACCATGGCCCTTGGCGTAGATGCCCGGCTGGCTGCGGTAGCCCTGCTGCCCTTTCCCTTCATGGCCCTGGCCTTTTGGTGGATCTCTCGCCATGTGCACGACCGCTCCAAAGCAGCGCTTGATCGCTTTGGCCACCTCAACGATCATGTGCAAGAGACCCTGTCGGGCGTGCGCACCTTGCGCGCCTTGGGCCTAGAAGCCCAAAGTGCGCAACGCTTTGGAGAACTGGCGCGCTCAGCCGCCCAAGCCGGCTTCGAGGCCCAACGCTGGGAAGCCCGCTATGAGCCGGCCGTAGGCATCAGCCTAGCCTTTGCCAGTGCCGCATCGCTGGGCTTAGGCGGATGGCTGGTATGGCAGCAAGAGCTGACGATTGGCCAGTTGACCAGCTTTGGGCTCTACCTGACCCAGCTGATCTGGCCCATGTTTGCGGCCGGTTGGGTGCTGTCGCTGTGGGAGCGCGGCCGAGCGGCCTGGGGGCGGCTGAGTGCGGTGCTGGATGAGCCGTTGGCGGTAGATGACGAAGGCACGCTCACCCACGCCCCCACCGGCGCTATCGCGTGGAACAAGGTCAGCTTCCATTACCCCGGCAGTGCCCAGCCCGCGCTGGACGAGGTTGCGCTGTCGCTGCCGCCTGGCCAGACCTTGGGCCTGGTCGGCCCCACCGGCAGCGGCAAGAGCACGATCATCAAGCTCTTACTGCGCCAATGGACACCCCAGCAGGGCCAGTTGCGCTGGGGGGCGCACGACATCCGCGACTACCGGCTGGCGGCCCTGCGCCAAGCCACCGCCTGGGTGCCTCAAGAACCCGTGCTGTTCAGCGCCACCGTGGCCGAAAACATCGCGCTGGCCAAACCCCAGGCCAGCCGAGAAGAGATCGCTGTGGTGGCCCGCATGGCCTCAGTGGAAGAAGACATCCTGCGGTTACCGCAAGGCTATGACACCCCTGTGGGCGAACGCGGCGTGACCTTGTCGGGCGGGCAGAAGCAGCGCATCGCGATTGCGCGGGCCTTGCTGAGCGATGCCCCGGTGCTCTTGCTGGACGACGCGCTTTCGGCCGTGGACACCGAGACCGAAAGCCGCATCCTGCAGCACTTGCGCCAGCACTTACGCAGCGGCCCGCGCCAGCGCAGCGTGGTGGTGGTCAGCCACCGTTTGTCGGCGGTGGCTGAGGCCGACGAGATTGCCGTGATGCGCCATGGGCGCGTGGCCGAGCGCGGCTCTCATGCCGAGCTGCTGGCCCTGGGCGCCGAGCAGGGCTGGTACACCCATCAATGGCGCATTCAGCAACTGGAGGCCTCGCTGCAAGGGGCGGGAGCAGCACCATGAGCCAGCACGACAACCCCCCCGCAGAGTCCTCCACGGCCCAGGCAACCCGCCTGCTGTGGAACGCCGCACAGCCAGATCGCCGCACCGTGCTCTTGGGCTTGGCGTGGTTGATCCTCGCCGCCGGCCTGGATGCTGCAGGCCCGGTGCTGGGCAAGTACTTCATCGACCGCTATTTGCTGCCGCGCGACCCGATGCTCAGCACCATGGCCGCGCTGCTCATCGGCGTCTTCCTCACCGGCAGCCTGGCCAGCCTCTTGCGCTACTGGCAGCTCACGCGGCTGGCCGGTGTGGCCATGCGCTCGGTGCTGCGCATCCGAGAGCAGGTCTACGGCCATGTGCTGCGGCTTCCCATGAGCTTTTTTGATCAGGCCATCACCGGGCAGTTGGTGAGCCGGGTGACCAATGACACCGAAGCTGTGAAACAGCTTTATGTGCAAGTGCTGTTCGTGATGATGGATGCGGTGGTCATGCTGGGCATCATGCTGGTGACCATGGCGCTGCTGGATGTGCGGCTGATGCTGATCAGCGCCGTGATGGTGCCTGCCGTGATCGCGGTGGTCGTGGGCTATGGCAGGCTCTCTGGCCCCGCCGTGGCGCGCACGCGCGAGCTGCGCAGCCAGCTCAATGCGCAGACGGCAGAGTCGATTGGCGGCATGGTGGCGCTACAAGCCACGGGGGCGACGGCACGCTATGGCGAGCGCTATGCCGAGGTCAACCGAGCACACTATGACTCCCGGCTGATCGAGGTGCGGGCCAATGCCTGGCTGTTGCGCCCGGCCTTAGACCTGATTCATGTGCTGGTGCTGGCGGTGGTCATTGCAGCCTGGGGCGCCCAAAGCGAAGGCATGGCCTTGGATGCCTTGCAAGTGGGCCTGCTCTATGCCTTTGTGGGCAGCTTGGGCCGGGTCACCGAGCCCTTGATCCAGTTGACCATGCAGTTCTCGCAGTTGCAGCAAGCCACTGTCTCTGCGGCGCGTGTGCACACCCTGCTGGCGCACGCCCAGGCGGAGCGGCCGCACAGCACAGGCCAGGTCACGGCCGGTGCGGTCAGCATTCACGAGTTGGACTTCGCCTATCAGGCGGATCAGCCCATTCTGAAGAAGGTGTCCCTAGACATCGCACCGGGCGAATTCATCGGCATCGTTGGCCCCACCGGCAGCGGCAAGAGCACCCTGCTCTCGCTGCTCCTGCGCTATTACCCATTGCAAGAGCCCGATCAGCTTCGCGTGGACGGCCAGCCACTTGCTGCCTTGGACGAAGATGCCTTCCGCCATGCGGTGGGCTTGGTGCCACAAGAGCCCTTTTTGATGGCGGGCAGCGTGCGCGACAACATCGCCATGGGTCGCCCCTTGAGCCAAGAAGCCATTGAGCTCGCCGCCACTCAGGCCGGTGCCAGTGGCTTCATCGCCCGCCTTAGCGAAGGCTACGACACCCTGCTGGGCGAAGGCGGTGCGCGCCTAGCGGTAGGGGAAAAACAGCTCATTGCCATTGCCCGGGCACTGGCCGGCCAGCCCAAGATCTTGTTGCTGGACGAAGCCACCTCCCACATCGACACCGCCACCGAACAAGTGGTGCAGCAGGCCTTGCACGCCCTGCGCGGCCGGATGACCTTGATCGCCGTGGCGCACCGCCTCTCCACCATCCGCGAAGCAGACCGCATTTTGGTGCTGCAACAAGGCCGGGTCGTGGAATGCGGCCCTCATGCAGCCCTGATGCAGATCACCGACGGTGTGTATCGGCGCCTGGTGGAGCTGCAACAACTCCACGAGGACGAATTGGGCGACGGCCCATGAAGCCGTCGGCCGCCCACCTTAGCCTGGTGCTCAGTGGGCAGGTTTGTTGCGGTACATGGCCGCATCGGCCTTGCTGACCAAGCTGCTGACATCAGCACCATCGTCCGGATAGAGAGAGGCCCCCACCGACACGCTGACCACACCGCCGGCGTCGGTGGACACACCATCCAGAGGCGTGGCAAAGGCTTGCTTGAGCTTGTCGATCACCAGGGCCAGGCTGGCATGCTCGGCAATGTCATCGAGCAAGATCAAAAACTCATCACCCGCCCAACGCGCGACCAAATCGCCTTCTCTCAGCTGCGATTGCAGGCGCTGGCCCACTGCCCGAAGCACGCGGTCTCCCGCCTCATGGCCGTAGTGGTCATTCACGGCCTTGAAACCGTCTATATCCAGAAACAGCAGGGCAAAGGGCTTGCCGTCGTCACCGCGCCGATGCAGCTTGATCCGATCTTCCAGGCGCCGCACCATGGCTTCTCGGCTGGCCAGCCCGGTCAGGCGGTCGGTGGCCAGCTTGTGGCGCATGGCAGAGAAGCTCTCGGCCAAATCACCAATCTCATCGGAGCGCTTGATGCGCAGCGGCGTGTCGAACTTGCCGTCACCCACCTCTTTGGCCGCTGTGGCCAGCTTGCGCAAGTCGCGCGACACGATGGAAAGGCTGAACATCCCCACCCCCACCACCGCCACGGCTGCCAACAGGCTCAACAACACCGTCTGATAGACGTTGTCCGTCACCGTCTTTAGAAAGTCGCTGCGGGGCACCGCCACTGCGATGATCCAGTCTAGGCCTGCCGTGTCTCTGATCCGTGCATAAGCCACTTGGACCGGCACGCCGTCTGGACCGGTGATCTTGCGGGCGCGCACCCCCAAATCGCCCTCTTGGCCCTGCATCAAGGCCCGCACTTCACGGTGCACCGACGCCAGCAAGGGGTCGTCGCTCTCGCCCGCGTTCAGCCTTTGATGCACACCTTGAGCGTCGCGTCGCAGGTAGTCGCCGCGTGAGGTGGCAATGAGGTTGCCGTCAGGCTCCTCAATAAAGGCGAAGCCGTGGCGGCTGACAGGCAGAGAGCGGACAAAGTCGCTCAGCAACTTGAGCGACACATCGGTGGCGACCACGCCTTTCATGTCGCCGTCCTGCCCCAACACGCGCCGAGCCCGTGTAGCCACCAACTCATTGGTGCGAAAGTCAATGTAGATGGACGTCCAGGTGTCTGTGGCCGCCGCCGCTGCGGCCTTGTACCAAGGGCGCTGGCGCGGCTCAAAGACTTTGGACTCCTGCTCCGCAGGCCCCAATGCGCCATCAATGCCGGAGAAGCGGAAGAGCGTGCGAGGCCCCTCGCCGCTGACCCGCAGGCGCAACTGGGCCTCAGATTCAGAGTCGCGCCACAGGCCAAAGAAGTGGCCTTGCTCATCGCCATAGTAGGCGTAGTTGTTCAGCCCGCGATGCACCGAGGTGGCCAACCAAAAGCGCGTGCGCAGGGCCGCTACATCTTTAGCGATGTTTTGCGGCGCTGCCACGCCCTTGGGAAAGGCCGTCTCCAGCACCGCACCAGAGCCATAGACATGCCGCTCCACCGCCTGGGCAATGCGCGACACGGTTTCTGTCAGCAATTGGTCTGACAGGCTGTCTACCGCATTGCGACCCGCGCGATAAGACAACGCGCCCAAGATCACCGCCAACACCAAGACCAGCACCACATAGGGCACGGTCAGCAGCTGACCCAGACTCAGCCTGCGAAAAATGGGCATTCAACACCTCCGAACACAGACGGTTCACCGGGACTGAACCGCGCAGCCGCCTCCCTCGAGAGCCACTGCTTCTTCACAATTGTTCGGTTCAGTCTACCGCGTCAGATGTGCGGAGTTGGTACGAAAGTGGGGAGACGCCCCTAGGGCAAGCCCCACTTCGATGGCGAACTAGGGTCGAGTTCCCCCTTGCCCCCATGCTCACTGCTGCTGCGCTGCCAGTCGTGCGCGCTCGCGGGCTTCATCCTCGCGAATGTGGGTGATGAAATAACGCGCATAAAAACCGGCCATGCCCAAGGTGATGGCGATGACGGCGGCGCTCAACAAACCATAGTCGGTGGTGAAGAAGTCAGTCAGTGCGTGCATGATCCCCTCCTTTGGGGCGTCGATTAACGATGCCCCTATCTGACACCTGCAGGCAGGCACTCACTTTGCGCTGGCGCAAAGCGGTGGCACCCCTCCTGCACAGCGTTTGACCTGGATCAGACAGGGCCTTGGAAGCGGCCCGCGCGGAAGGTCAAAACCAGGGTGTCGCGGTGGCCACTGCCGTCCGCCGCCAGCGGTTGGATGGGGGTGGATTCATGGATCACCCGCTCATCATCCAGCAGCAAGGTGCTCCAGGGCTCGCTCAGCGTGAAGCGCAGGCCCTCGTGGCTCTCGGCCGCGAACACGCGGGTTTCGCCGCCCTTGATTTGGTGCCGACCGACCATGGTCACCGCCACCAGGTCGACCCCATCGCGGTGCGCGCCTTCAGGCGTAGGACGGCCAATGCCATCGGTGGTGTCGATGCGAAACACATGGGCCTCGACATACCAAGGCTGAACGCCCTTGAGCGCACTCACCCGCGCCCCCAAGGCTGCCAGCCAGCGCGCCCACAAGGGGTGCTGGGCCATGGCCGGGTCCATGGGCTCAAACTGGCGCTCGATGCCGCCATGCAGCGCGTTGTATTCCACGGGCTGCCAGTGCGCACGGTGCGGCACCTGGCGCACTGCGTCACCGTCAACCACAAAGCAGCTGTGCCGCCGCCGCCGGTACCGCCCGCCATCCTTGAGGTAGGCGTCGGGCGGCAGGTCGTCCCAGCAAGCACGCCAGTCCTCCAAGCCCTCGACAGCCGCCCCCATCAAGGCCGCACCACCCGCCGCATCCAGCACCGCATAACCCTGGCGGGCCAGGGTGTCGTCCACAAGTTCCGGAGGGGTGACGGGCGGCTTCAGCATGATGAGGGATCTCAACGAAAGGCAAACATCGGGGTGAGCATTGTGCCCCTCGACCAGCCTGTTCAACCCAGAAGTAGTTGGGCAGTTCATGCAACGGTTTACGCGAACGCAGCGCCACAGGCATTCCCCGCCGCTCATGTCATCCGGCCTTCGGCCTCCTTCTTTACTTCGCTCTGGGGAACGCCTGTGTCACTGCGTCGCCACCCTATCAGTCCACGATACCGGCCTGAAGCCAGCGGCTGATCAGGCAGCAGTACCGATTCTTCGCACGGCACCAACATACCGACTAGCAAGGGAACTTGGGGGCGTGATGCAGCGAAGTAAAGGGGGAGACGGCGGCGCAGCCGCCGTCGGAGGACATGAGCGGAATCACGCGCCCAAGTTCCCTTGCGCGTGAATCCCCCCACAAGCACTCTCTCAATCTGACCGCTCAATCGTCAGCGCAATCTCCCCCACGCCTTCCACTTGGCCGGTGATTTTGTCGCCCGCCACCACCGGCCCCACGCCTTCGGGTGTGCCGGTGTAAATCACGTCGCCGGGCTGCAGGTGGTAGTAGGTGGAGAGGTCTTCGATGATCTCGCGGATGTTCCAGATCAGCAGATTGACATTGGACGATTGCTTGGACTGACCATTGACCTGCAAGGCGATGGTGCCTTGCTCGACGACCACGCCGGGCATGGGCACCACGGGTGAAATCACTGAGCCGTTCTCCACATCCTTGCCCAAGTCCCAAGGGCGGCCTTTGTCGCGAGCCACGAGTTGCAGGTCGCGGCGCGTCATGTCCAGGCCGCAGGCATAGCCGTAGATCAGCTCATGCGCGTCCGCCGCCTTCACCTGAAAGCCGCCCTTGCCCAGCACCACCACCAACTCCATCTCATAGTGGTAGTTGGCGGTGGCCGGCGGGTAGGCGATGGTGGCACCAGACTCCACCAAAGAGTGCGGCGACTTGGTGAAGTAAAACGCGCGCTCATTGGCCTTGTCCACCGGCTTGCCCACCATCTCCATGGCGTGCGCGTGGTAGTTGCGGCCCACAAAAAGGAGGCGGTGCACCGGCAGGCGCTGGGTGCTGCCTTGCACGGCGAGCGAGGGCGTCGCGGGCGGGGCCCAAAGAAAGTTGGTGTTGCTCATGATGTCTCCTGTTCAGCCTCGATTTTCATAGACACCGAGCTTGCGGTGCAGCGGGGATTCATCGGCCATGAAGATAAAGGCCGCGTCGGTGTCAGACCGGTTGCGTAGGCTCACGGCGGTGTAGCCCGGTGCACAGGCCGTGTCGGCCTCGGCCAGGTTGAAAGCGTGGCCTTCGACGTCGATGTCCGTGCTGCCTTCGATCTGGTGGAACACGCAGGCGGGCGAGCGGGCGGGCAGGCGCAGTGCTTGGCCCGGACGCAGCATCAGGGCATAGAAGCCCAAAATGTTTTCGGCGTCGTCACCCGTCTCGGGGTTGATGTAGGTGACCTGCACGCAGGCGAGATCCGGTTGATCCTGGGCCAGTGCCTCCAGCGCCGCGCGGGTGTCCACCCAGGGGTAGCGCAGCATGGGATAGGCCCGGGCGCTACGGGTAAAGACCGGTGTGGGCGCCACGCCCGCGCGACGGAAGGCAGCGTCGCCTCGGCCGGGCTTCACGGCCTGACGCTCGCCGTTCACGTGGTAGCTAGCCTCCATGTAGTAGACCAGCGGCAGGTCCAACACATCCAGCCACACCACTGGCTCGTCACCGTCATGACCGTGCTCGTGCCACAAGCCAGTGGGGGTGAGGATCAGGTCGCCCCGGCTCATGGGGCATTTTTCGCCATCGACCGTGGTGTAGGCGCCCTCACCTTCCACAATCATGCGCACCGCGTTGGGCGTGTGGCGGTGGCTGGGGGCCCACTCGCCCGGCAGCAGCAGCTGCATGCCCAAGTAGATGGCGGCGCTGGCCTGCATTTTCTCTAGCCCGTGGCCGGGGTTGGCCAGCACCAGCACGCGGCGCTCAGCCTTTTCAATCGGGGTCAGCTCGCCCGCTTGAAGCAGCAGCGGCTTCAGGCTGGCATAGGGCCAGTGCGTGGGCTTGGTTTGCCGGGTGGGCACCTTGGGCGGCAGCACCGCACGCAGGCTGGGCCACAGCGGCACCAGGTTCAAAGCCTTGAGCTCATCGCGGTAGCTTTGGGGCAGGTCTTCGAGTTTGCCGAGGTCGTTCATGCGGGTGCTCCTGCGGCGGTGTGGATGGCCAGGCAGTTGCCCACGTTCCAGCCGTACAACCATTCCATGGCGTCATAGAAACGTTCAGGGCTGCGACCGCGCCACAGGTCGTTGCGCACCAAGCGCTCGACGCCCTTGGCGTGATAAATCCGCCCCATCTCGCGGGCGGAGAGCACGATGCGCGCGGTGCGGGCCACACGCGAGCGCTGGTACAGGTCTAGCGCCTGATCCCAATCGTTACCCTGCACACGCAGGGCCTCGCCCAGCGTCACGGCGTCTTCCAGGGCCATGCAGGCGCCTTGCGCCATGTACTGGGTGGTGGGGTGGGCGGCATCGCCCAGCAAAGTGACGCGACCATAAGTCCACTGGCCAATCGGCTCTTTGTCGGCCGTGGCCCAACGCCGCCAGCTCTTGGGCAGCTCAATCAACTGCCTGGCCTTGGGGCAGATGCCTTGGAAGTAGCTCCCCACCTCGGCCTTGCTGCCGTCGCGCACGCCCCACTCCTCTTGCTCGCGGCTGTGAAAGGTGACCACCACGTTGTACTGCTCACCGCCGCGCAGCGGGTAGTGCACCAAGTGGCAGTTGGGGCCGACCCAGATGCTGGCCGCGTTCCACTTCAATTCGTCAGGGAAGTCGGCCTTGTCCACCACGGCGCGGTAGACCACATGGCCGGTGACGCGGTGCGGGTCGTTCACATACTGCTGGCGCACCACCGACTTAACCCCATCGGCGCCAATCAAGGCCACGCCGCGATGCTGCTGGCCGTGTTGATCGATGGCAATCACGCCCTGCTCGTCTTGCTCCACCCGCTCGATGCGGGTGCTGGTCAGGCAGCGCACCTTGCCCGTGGCCTGCGCACCCTCATACAGCGCGCCATGCACATCCGCGCGGTGGATCACGGCGTAGGGGTTGCCAAAGCGTTCGCGAAAGCGCTCGTCGGTGGGGATCTTGCCCACCTGATACTCGTCGATGGCGTCGTGCATCACCATGTAGTCGGTGAAGACCGCGCGGCTTCGGGCCAACTCCCCCACGCCCAGCGCATCAAAGGCATGGAAGGCATTGGGGGCGAGTTGGATGCCCGCTCCGATCTCGCCCATCTCAGGCGCCTGTTCCAGCACCAGCACCTCAAAGCCTTGGCGGGTCAAGGCCAGAGCAGCGGCCAAGCCGCCGATGCCGCCACCGGCCACCAACACTGGCCCTGGTGAGCGCTCTGCACTGTTCGGCATGGTGTCTCCAATCATTTAATCAGTATACTGATGATTAGTGTAGTCATAATTAAGCGAGCCCCCACTAGGGATGACCCTCGCTGCCTCGTACCCTGCCCTCTGCCATGCCAGCCTCTGCTGTTGACCTCGACACCCTGCCCGGCCACCACATCCGTCGCCTGCATCAGATTGCCGTGGCCGTGTTTTTGCAAGAGACCGAAGACCACGGCATCACGCCCGTGCAGTTCGCGGCTTTGCAGGCCGTGGCCAACACACCCGGTTTGGATCAGCGCAGCCTGGCGGCGCGCATTGGGCTGGACACCTCCACCCTGGCCAATGTGGTGGACCGTCTGGAAACCCGTGGCTGGATGCAGCGCAACGCCTCCCCCGAGGACAAGCGGGTGCGACTGCTTACCCTCACCCACGAGGGCGAGCAATTGCTGGCCGGCGTGCTGCCCGACATGCATCGCGCCCAAGAGCGCATCCTGGCGCCCTTGCCCAAGACCGAGCGCAAAGAGTTCATGCGCATGCTGCGCACTTTGGTGGACGCCAACAACGAACTGAGCCGAGCGCCCAGCACTTCACAGTAAGCCCCGTCTTTCGCGCACTCCGCATGAGGTGCGCTGGCTATCATCCGCGGCTCTTTCGTCTGGGAGGCCGCATGGCGCTCACTGTTTTGCTCGCAACGACCGTGTTTCTCTCGGCGTTCCTGCTGTTCTTGATCCAGCCCATGGCCGCCAAGGCCATGCTGCCCACCTTTGGTGGTACCTCGGCCGTCTGGGTCACCAGCCTGGTGTTTTTTCAGACCACACTGCTGCTGGGCTATGCCTATGCGGACCGCCTGAACGCGTGGCTCGGTGCGCAGGGTCGCGTGCGGGTGCACATCGGCTTGTTGCTGGCTTCCTTGCTGTTCCTGCCCCTGCAGATTCTGAACAGCAGCGCGGACGTTTCTAGCGACTCGTCCCCCAGCGCTGGCGTGTTGACCCTGCTGCTGGTCACGCTGGGCTTGCCCTATCTGCTGCTGTCGTCCACCGGGCCGCTGCTGCAGGCCGTCCACCACCTGCGCTTTCCAGCACGCAATGTCTATAGGTGTCACGTCTCATGTGATCATTGGCCGATTCGAAGCTGGCCGCTACTTCAGGCCAGAGCTGTCCTGAGCGAGTTGCTGGCTTCGATCCCAGAGAGTTCATCATAGCCAGATCGCATGAGCCAT
>NZ_JBIKNQ010000030.1:0-55666 GCF_044358605.1 Ideonella sp. | reverse complement strand
ACTTTGGCCGTGCCGAGAAGACCAACCAGGTCGGCCAGGTGGTCGGCTTGGCCTGGACGGAAGTGGGCGGCGATCTGCTGACCATCGAGGCCACCGCCATGCCCGGCAAGGGCAACATCATTCGCACCGGCTCGCTGGGCGATGTGATGAAAGAGTCGGTCGAAGCTGCACGCACGGTGGTGCGCAGCCGCGCCCGCCGCTTGGGCATCAAGGACGAACTCTTCGAGAAGCGCGACGTGCACATTCACGTGCCCGATGGCGCCACGCCCAAGGATGGCCCGAGCGCTGGTGCCGCCATGACCACGGCCTTTGTGTCGGCGCTCACGGGCATTCCGGTCAAGGCTCATGTGGCGATGACTGGCGAGATCACCTTGCGCGGTGAAGTCACGGCCATTGGCGGCTTGAAGGAAAAGCTGCTGGCGGCTGCCCGTGGCGGCATCAAGCTGGTGATGATTCCGGAAGACAACGTCAAGGACCTGCAAGACATCCCCGACAACGTTAAGAGTGAGTTGGAGATCGTGCCGGTGCGCTGGATCGACAAGGTCTTGGAAGTGGCGCTCGAAGCCATGCCCGTGGCTTTGCCCGATGAAGACCCGGCCGCCGTCAAGGCCGAGGCACCTGCCGCCGCACCGGTGGCAGGGACGACGGACGCCATCACGCACTGAGCGTGCAAAAAAATCGGCGGTCTTGCGGGACCGCCGATTTTCTTCCTATAATGCAAAGCTTCACTGAACGCGGTGGCGCACCAAACGCCAACAAAGCAGCGCTCAGCGATATGCGGGAATAGCTCAGTTGGTAGAGCGCAACCTTGCCAAGGTTGAGGTCGCGAGTTCGAGCCTCGTTTCCCGCTCCAGGTTTGATTGTGGAAGCTTCTGCTTCCTTTTTTGTCGGTTCACCGGCAACGCTCTTTAGGTTAAGACGGCGCGATAGCAAAGCGGTTATGCCCCGGATTGCAAATCGGGTTAGTCCAGTTCGACTCTGGAACGCGCCTCCACCATTGCGGGAATAGCTCAGTTGGTAGAGCGCAACCTTGCCAAGGTTGAGGTCGCGAGTTCGAGCCTCGTTTCCCGCTCCAGGCCCGAAAGGGGAAGCTTTTGGGCTTCCCCTTTTTCGTTAGCGCCGGGGATTGTCCTCAGGAGACATTCCGATGGCGATAATGCGCGCAAGTCGTGGTGAATTCCATCCTGCCCGGATGGCGAAATAGGCAGACGCAGCAGACTTAAAATCTGCCGCCCATAACAGGGCGTACCGGTTCGATCCCGGTTCCGGGCACCACACCGAATGTCAGGTCGGTGGCGCGTTCACCCACTAAATGTCGATACGCAGAGCCTGCTGATCCCAGCCCAAGCGCTCGCGTGCGATCCTCTCTAGCACTTCAACTTCGCCCGTCGACATCATGGTCATGCGGCGGCTTTTGAGTAGTCTGGAAGATTCGGGGCTTGGATCGGGCTGCCCCAACCCTTCATAGAGGCGAGCCGCCTGCTGTGCGACCGCGTCTGCGGTATCCAAGAGGGTCACGCCGGGGCCAAGGCGTTCAGCAATGGCGTCAGCGACAAAGGGATAGTGGGTGCAGCCCAGCACCACGGTGTCCACAGCAGCGTCTTTCAGCGCGCCGCAGTATTGATCCAACAAGTGGCTCACCGTCGAGTGGTTGGCATCGCCTTGCTCAATGGCTGCCGCCAGACCAGCGCAAGCCACTGGCAGCACGAAGCAGTCGTTGGCGAAGCGTTGCACCAAAGACTGAAACCGCGGGCTTTGCAGGGTGCTGGTGGTGGCCATCACACCGACGCGTTTGCTGAGGCTGCGCTGCGCGGCCGGTTTGACGCCAGGCTCTACACCCACCAAAGGCAGGTCGGGGTGTTGATGGCGCATGGCCTCAATGGCGGCGGCGGTGGCGGTATTGCAGGCCACCACAATCAGCGCTGCACCTTGGGCGAGCAGGAAGTTGGTGATGCGCAGCGAGCGGTCGATGACGTGGGCAATGTCCCGCTCACCATAGGGCGCATGACCGCAGTCGGCCACGTAGAGCAGGGGCGCGTTGGGGCACCGGCCCTGCAGCGCTTTGACGACTGAGAGGCCGCCCACGCCGGAATCGAAAATACCTATCAACGGGGGGCGGTGCTCAAGCGTGCTCATTGCGGCGCGCAGTCTACCTCCTGACCTTGCTGCGTCTGCGGGCTTGTGCAAACTGAGGCGTTGGCTCTAAAATAGCACGACCGTTCGATTTATCCTGCGAGCACTGTGGCCCAGGGCTAAATACGGGTCTTCCATGAGGCCCCAATGGCGACAGTGGCGCACCGCAGTGCGCTGGCTGCCACTAGAATCATCGGCAGTTTACGTAAACGTCAATTCAAACCACTGATCCGACAGGAGCAACGCGACATGAAGGTACTGGTAGCCGTCAAACGCGTCGTCGACTACAACGTGAAAGTTCGCGTGAAGTCTGACGGCACGGGGGTAGACATTGCCAACGTCAAGATGAGCATGAACCCCTTTGACGAGATCGCCGTCGAAGAAGCGGTTCGTCTCAAGGAAAAGGGTGCCGTCACCGAGGTGATCGCCGTTTCTTGCGGCGTCACGCAGTGCCAGGAAACGCTGCGCACGGCCATGGCCATCGGCGCGGACCGTGCCATCTTGGTCGAAACCGATGCTGAGTTGCAGCCACTGGCGGTGGCCAAGTTGCTAAAGGCCTTGGTGGACAAGGAGCAACCGGGCTTGGTGGTCTTGGGCAAGCAGGCCATTGATGATGACTGCAACCAAACCGGCCAGATGCTGGCGGCCTTGGCCGATTTGCCGCAAGCGACCTTCGCCTCCAAGGTGGAGATCGCCGACGGCGGCGCCACCGTCACCCGTGAGGTGGACGGCGGCCTGGAGACCCTGAAGCTGAGCCTGCCTGCGGTGGTCACCACCGACCTGCGCCTGAATGAGCCGCGTTATGTGACGCTGCCCAACATCATGAAGGCCAAGAAGAAGCCGCTGGAAGTCATCAAGCCCGCTGATCTGGGCGTCGATGTTGCCCCCCGGATCAAGACCTTGAAGGTCAGCGAGCCGCCCAAGCGTGGCGCCGGCGTGAAGGTGGCCGATGTGGCCGCCCTGGTGTCCAAGCTCAAGAATGAAGCCAAGGTGATCTGACCATGACCATCCTCGTTATTGCTGAACACGACAACGCCAGCCTCAAGGGCGCGACCCTGAACACCGTGACGGCTGCGGCCCAATGCGGTGGCGATGTCCATGTGCTGGTGGCGGGTCACAACGCAGGCGCTGCTGCGGCGGCGGCGGCCCAAGTGGCCGGCGTGGCCAAGGTGCTGCATGCGGATGCAGCGCATCTGGCGGAAGGCCTGGCTGAAAACGTGGCGGCGCAAGTGCTCGCCATTGCGGGCTCGTACAGCCACATCTTGTTCCCCTCAACGGCGAGTGGCAAGAACGTGGCCCCCCGTGTGGCGGCCAAGTTGGACGTGGCGCAGCTCAGCGACATCACCAAGGTCGTGGCTGCCGACACGTTCGAGCGCCCCATCTATGCGGGCAACGCCGTGGCCACAGTGCAGAGCGCGGATGTGGTGAAGGTCATCACTGTGCGGACGACCGGCTTTGATGCCGCAGGCCAGGGTGGCGCTGCAGCGGTGGAATCGGTGGCGGCAGTGGCTGCCCATGGCAAAGCCAGCTTTGTCGGCCGCGAAGTCACCAAGAGCGATCGCCCTGAGTTGACGGCTGCCAAGATCATTGTCTCGGGTGGCCGCGCTTTGGGCTCCAGCGAGAAGTTCAATGAAGTGCTGACCCCGCTGGCGGACAAGCTGGGTGCCGCCCTGGGCGCCAGCCGTGCGGCGGTGGATGCAGGCTATGCACCCAACGACTGGCAAGTGGGCCAGACCGGCAAGATCGTTGCGCCAAGCCTCTACGTGGCTTGCGGCATCAGCGGTGCCATCCAGCACTTGGCTGGCATGAAGGACTCCAAGGTGATTGTTGCGATCAACAAGGACCCGGAAGCCCCGATCTTCAGCGTGGCAGATTACGGCCTGGAGGCCGACCTGTTCACCGCTGTGCCTGAGCTGATCAGCCAGCTTTGATGCGCCTTTTGGGCCGGCTCTCAGCCGGCCATCGAACTGACAAGGGCGCCTGAAGAGGGCGCCCTTTTTTTGACTTTTGGAGACCCCCATGACCTACCGCGCCCCCGTCAAGGACATGCTGTTCGCGATGAAGGAGTTGGCCAACATCGACGCTGTGGCCCAGTTGCCCGGCTTTGAAGATGCTGGCCTGGACACCGCTCAGGCGGTGCTCGAAGAGTGCGCCAAGCTCAATGAAGACGTAGTCGCGCCCTTGAATTGGGACGGCGACATCAACCCCTCCTTCTTCAAGGACGGCAAGGTCACGGCCACACCGGGCTTCAAAGAAGCGTTCACTCAGTACACCCAAGGCGGCTGGCAAGGCCTGCACCACCCCACCGATTTTGGCGGCCAAGGCCTGCCCAAGCTCATCCACGCTGCCTGCCAAGAAATGGTCAATGCCGCCAACATGAGTTTTGCGCTGTGCCCGCTGCTGACCGACGGTGCCATTGAGGCGCTGTTGACGGCAGGCTCCGAAGAGCAGAAAGCGGCCTATATCCCGAAGATGATCGACGGCACCTGGACCGGCACCATGAACCTCACCGAGCCTCAAGCGGGCTCGGACTTGGCGGCTGTGCGCACCCGCGCTGAACCCCAGCCCGATGGCACGTACAAGATTTTCGGCACCAAAATTTTCATCACCTGGGGTGAGCACGACATGGCCGAGAACCTCGTCCATCTGGTGCTGGCCCGCGTGGTGGGCGCACCCGAGGGCGTGAAGGGCATTTCGCTGTTCATCGTGCCCAAATTCATGGTCAATGCCGACGGCTCGCTGGGTGAGCGCAACGACGTGCACTGCGTCAGCATCGAGCACAAGATGGGCATCAAGGCCAGCCCGACGGCCGTGCTGCAGTACGGGGACAACGGTGGTGCCATTGGCACCTTGGTGGGGCAAGAGAACCGCGGCCTCGAATACATGTTCGTGATGATGAATGCCGCTCGCTACGGCGTGGGCGTTCAAGGCCTGGCGATTGCCGACCGCGCTTACCAACGCGCAGTGGCTTACGCACGGGACCGCGTGCAGTCTCGCCCGGTCGACGGCTCTCTGCCTGCGGCAGCGCCCATCATTCACCACCCCGATGTCCGCCGCATGCTGATGACCATGCGGGCCTTCACCGAAGGCTGCCGGGCCATGGCTTTGGTGGGTGGGTCTGCTTTTGATGCGGCTCACCACCACCCGGATGCCGAGGTCCGCAAGCAAAATCAAACCTTCTATGAGTTCTTGGTGCCCCTGATTAAGGGCTACAGTACCGAGATGAGCTTGGAGGTCACCTCGCTGGGGGTGCAAGTCCACGGTGGCATGGGCTTCATCGAGGAAACGGGGGCCGCCCAGCATTACCGCGATGCCAAGATCCTGACCATTTACGAAGGCACCACGGCCATCCAGGCCAATGACCTGATCGGCCGCAAAACGGCCCGTGACGGCGGGCAGACGGCCAAAGCCATTGCCGCCCAGATCGAGGCCACCGAGCAGGCCTTGGCCGCCCGCAGCAGCGAAGCTGCCAAAGCCTTTGCGCGCCGCCTTGGCGCCGCGCGTCAGGCCTTCATCGACGTGGTTGAGTTCGTGGCTGGGCAGACCAAGGCCAGCCCGAATGCCGTGTTTGCAGGCGGCGTCAACTACCTGATGCTGGCGGGCAACCTGGTGGCGGGGTGGCAAATGGGCCGTGCCTTGCTGGTGGCAGAAGACCGCTTGGCTGATGGTGAGGACGCGGCTTTCATGCAGGCCAAGATCACCACGGCGCGCTTCTATGGCGACCACATTCTGACCCGCGTGCCGGGCCTGCGCGACAGCATCGTCGACGGTGCTGCTGGCGTGACCGATATGGCGCTGGAGGCTTTCTGATGGCACTGCCCACCGTTTTGGCGAATCTGCCGCTGCCCATCATCGGCTCGCCGCTGTTCATCATCTCCAACCCCAAGCTGGTCATTGCCCAGTGCAAGGCGGGGGTGGTCGGGTCCATGCCCGCGCTCAATGCTCGCCCGGCCGCGCAGTTGGATGAGTGGCTGGCCGAGATCACGGAGAGCCTGGCGGCTCACAATGCGGCTCACCCCGAAGCCCCAGCCGCGCCCTTCGCGATCAACCAGATCGTGCACAAGAGCAATGACCGCCTGGAGCACGACCTGGAGGTCTGCGCCAAGTACAAGGTGCCGCTGATCATCACCTCGCTGGGCGCGCGCACGGATGTGAACGATGCGGTCCACGCCTGGGGCGGCGTGGTGATGCACGACATCATCAACAACGCCTTTGCTCACAAAGCCATTGAGAAGGGCGCCGATGGCCTGATCGCCGTGGCGGCGGGGGCTGGCGGTCATGCGGGCACCAAGAGCCCGTTTGCGCTGATCCAAGAGATTCGACAGTGGTTCGACGGCCCCTTGGCGCTGTCGGGCTCCATCGCCAGCGGTGGCGCGGTGTTGGCAGCACAAGCCATGGGTGCAGACTTCGCCTACATCGGCTCGGCCTTCATTGCTACCGACGAAGCCCGTGCCGCCGAGGAGTACAAGCGCTGCATTGTGGAGAGCAACAGCGACGACATCGTCTACAGCAATCTCTTCACGGGCGTGCATGGCAACTACCTGAAGCCGTCCATCCGTGCGGCGGGCCTCGACCCAGACGCACTGCCCGAGAGCGACCCCTCCAAGATGAACTTTGGCGGCGACGCCAAAAAAGCCTGGAAGGACATCTGGGGCTGCGGCCAGGGCATTGGTGCCATCCACAAGATTCAACCCGCGGCTGAGTTGGTGGCCCAACTCAAGCGCGAGTACCTGGCAGCGCGCGCTCGTCTGCTTGCTTGATCGTCTTCAGCGCTGTGCTGGGCTTCCCACCAAGGTGGCGTCACAGCCCGACGCTGAGGAGATCCACCGCCGGGCCCAGCGCGACACTGTGGCTCGGGCCCAGGTGGGCAGCCAAGGCCACAGCCGCTGCGGGTGGCTGACCATGCCGCAGCGGTAGAGGCTCAATGCCGCGTCCCACCGCAGCGCTCGGCAGCGCCCTTGTCGCCGCTTGCTGACCAAGATGCCCAAAGGGCAGGGCTCGGCGGCGCAGCACACGCCGCAGCCATTGCAGGGCTGGCCTAGCGACGGCTGCGCCGGGGCCTCTTGCCGCAACAAGATGACTCGGGCGTCTCGCTGGCGCCGGGTGATGGAAGGGGGCGTTTGGCGCATGAACCGGCCATTTTTTGATCTGACGCAGTTTTTTGTCAGGAAAGTAATAGGGTTCCCGGCCTGTAATACTGCCTACTAAAACGAGTTACAGCAGTGATACAGTGCTGACTGTGACAAACAGGTCCTTCTGTGTCCCCTTGCTGGGTATTGAGACAAATCAGCAAGGCGGGTCGCGATCCGCCAACCGGTAGAGCCGGGCCGCGGAAGGTTGATCAACCCATCCACGCCCTGGAAACCGGGGTATAAGGTGAGCGAGAAATGATGCAGCAATACAGGTCGAACTCGTACCTGTTCGGTGGCAATGCGCCCTACGTCGAAGAGATGTACGAGGCCTACCTCGACAACCCGGGCTCCGTGCCCGACAACTGGCGCGCCTACTTCGACGCGCTTCAACACGTTCCCGCGACCGATGGGTCCGACAGCCGCGACGTGGCTCACGCCCCGGTGATCGAGTCCTTCGCGCAGCGTGCCAAGTCCAACGCCTTTGCCGTCAAGGCCAGCTCGGCTGACTTGGCTGTGGCTCGCAAGCAGGTGCATGTGCAGTCCCTGATTGCCGCCTACCGCTTCCTGGGCAATCGTTGGGCCGACCTGGACCCACTCAAGCGTGCTGAGCGTCCCAAGATTCCCGAACTCGATCCGGCGTTTTACGACCTGAGCGAGTCCGACATGGACATCTCGTTCTCGGCCGCCAACACCTATTTTGGTGGCGAGACCATGAGCCTGCGCCAGATCGTGCAGGCCCTGCGTGAAACCTATTGCGGCTCCATCGGTGCCGAGTTCATGCACGGCTCTGACCCGACCGAAAAGCGCTGGTGGCAAGAGCGCCTGGAGAGCGTGCGCTCCAAGCCCGCCTTCACCGCTGAAAAGCGCAAGCATATTCTCGACCGCCTGACGGCTGCCGAAGGCCTTGAGCGCTATCTGCACACCAAGTATGTGGGCCAGAAGCGCTTCTCCCTGGAAGGCGGCGAGAGCTTCATCGCCTCCATGGACGAGCTGATCCAGCGTGCTGGTGCCAATGGCGTGCAAGAAATTGTCATCGGCATGGCCCACCGCGGCCGCTTGAACGTGCTGGTCAACACTCTGGGCAAGATGCCGGCCGACCTGTTCGCCGAATTCGAGCACAAGGGTGCTCACGACCTGCCCGCCGGTGACGTGAAGTACCACCAAGGCTTTTCCAGCGATATCTCCACCGCTGGCGGCCCGGTGCACTTGAGCTTGGCCTTCAACCCCTCGCACCTGGAAATCGTCAACCCTGTGGTCGAAGGCAGCGTGCGCGCTCGTCAAGACCGCCGTGGCGACACCACCGGCGGCCAAGTGCTGCCCGTGCTGGTGCACGGTGACGCTGCTTTCGGCGGCCAAGGCGTGGTGCAAGAAACGCTGTGCATGGCGCAGACCCGTGGTTACCGCACGGGCGGCACGGTGCACCTCGTCATCAACAACCAGATCGGTTTCACCACCAGCGACCCGCGTGACCTGCGCTCCACGCACTACTGCTCCGACGTCGTCAAGATGATCGAAGCCCCGGTGCTGCACGTCAATGGCGACGACGCTGAAGCCGTGGTCTGGGCCACCCAGTTGGCCATGGACTACCGTCAGCAGTTCAAGAAGGACGTGGTGGTCGACATCGTTTGTTTCCGCAAACTCGGCCACAACGAGCAGGACACCCCGGCGCTGACCCAGCCCCTGATGTACAAGAAGATTGCCGCTCACCCCGGCACTCGCAAGGTGTACGCCGATAAGCTGGTGGCGCAAAACGCGCTGGCGGCTGACGAGCCCGACAACATGATCAAGGCCTATCGTGCCGCCATGGACGAAGGCCGTCACACGGTGGATCCGGTGCTGACCAGCTTCAAGAGCAAGTACGCGACCGACTGGTCGCCTTACTTGGGCAAGAAGTGGACGGACAGCTGTGACACCGCGGTGCCTCTGGCCGAGTGGAAGCGTTTGTCCGAGCGTGTGACCACACTGCCGGCCAACTTCACCGCGCACAACCTGGTGCAAAAATTGATCGCCGACCGCGCGGCCATGGGCCGGGGCGAGATCAATGTGGACTGGGGCATGGGCGAGCACATGGCGTTTGCTTCGCTGGTGGCGTCCGGCTATGCCATTCGCCTGTCGGGCGAAGACTGCGGCCGCGGCACTTTCACGCACCGCCATGCGGTGATCCATGACCAGAACCGCAGCAACTGGGATGAAGGCACTTACATCCCCCTGCAGAACGTGGCCGACAACCAGGCTCCGTTTGTGGTCATCGACTCGGTGTTGTCTGAAGAAGCAGTGCTGGGCTTCGAATACGGCTATGCCGCTGCTGAGCCCAACACGCTGACCATCTGGGAAGCCCAGTTCGGCGACTTCGCCAACGGCGCACAAGTGGTGATCGACCAGTTCATTGCCTCGGGTGAAGTGAAGTGGGGCCGCTCCAACGGCCTGACCCTGATGCTGCCGCACGGCTACGAAGGCCAAGGCCCAGAGCACAGCTCGGCCCGCCTCGAGCGCTTCATGCAGCTGGCTGCTGACAACAACATGCAGATCGTGCAGCCGACCTCGGCCAGCCAGATCTTCCACGTGTTGCGTCGTCAGATGCTGCGCATGTTCCGCAAGCCCATGGTCATCATGACGCCCAAGAGCTTGCTGCGTGCCAAGGACGCGACCTCGCCGCTGAGCGATTTCACCAAGGGTGAGTTCAAGACCATCATCGGTGAGGTCGACGCCAGCATCCAGGCCGACAAGGTCAAGCGCGTGGTCGTCTGCTCGGGCAAGGTCTATTACGATCTGGTCAAGAAGCGCGAAGAGAAGGGCGCCAGCGACGTCGCCATCGTTCGTGCAGAGCAGCTCTATCCCTTCCCGCACAAAGCCTTCGGCGCGGAGATGAAGAAGTACCCGAACGCGACCGATATCGTGTGGTGCCAGGATGAACCGCAGAACCAAGGTGCTTGGTTCTTCATCCAACACCAGATCCACGAGAACATGGTCGAAGGCCAAAAGCTGGGGTATGCCGGTCGTCCGGCCTCTGCCTCTCCGGCTTGCGGCTATGCGCACCTGCACCAAGAGCAGCAAAAGGCCTTGCTGGATCAGGCCTTCGCCAAGCTCAAGGGCTTCGTCCTCTCCAAGTAAGACCCAGGCGGGCGCCTCTGGCGGCCGCCTTGTCGGGCTGAATGTTCCCCGTTGAGCACAGCCCAGACAGGCGGCCCCAGGCGCCACCTCACCGAATACGAGTCACATCATGGCAATTGTTGAAGTCAAAGTTCCCCAGCTCTCCGAGTCCGTGGCCGAAGCCACGCTGCTGCAGTGGAAGAAGAAGCCCGGCGACGCCGTGGCAATTGATGAAATCTTGATCGAAGTCGAAACCGACAAGGTCGTTCTGGAAGTGCCGGCCCCGGCTGCTGGCGTCTTGGTGGCCTTGGTGGTCGCTGACGGCGGCACCGTGGTGGCTGAGCAATTGATCGCTCAAATCGACACCGAAGCCAAGGCCGGTGCGGCTGCACCTGCCGCAGCCGCTCCTGCTGCCGCGCCTGCCGCTGCACCGGCGGCCGCCGCCGCTGACAAGTCTGGCGTGGCCATGCCCGCTGCTGCCAAGCTGATGGCCGACAACGGCCTGGCTGCTGGCACTGTGGCTGGCACCGGCAAAGACGGTCGCGTCACCAAGGGTGACGTGCTGGGTGCTGTGGCCGCTGGCGCCGCCAAGCCTGCCGCGCCTGTCGCTGCACCGGTCAATGCCGCTGTGGCCAAGCCCCTGCCGGCCGTGGCTGCGCCTGCCGCACAGAACCTGGGTGACCGGGCTGAGCAGCGCGTGCCCATGTCGCGCCTGCGTGCTCGCGTGGCCGAGCGTCTGGTGCAGTCGCAATCGACCAATGCCATCCTGACCACGTTCAATGAAGTGAACATGGCGCCGGTGATGGAGATGCGCAAGAAGTTCCAAGACAAGTTCGAGAAGGAACACGGCGTCAAGCTGGGCTTCATGAGCTTCTTCGTCAAGGCTGCTGTGCATGCCTTGAAGAAGTTCCCTGTGCTGAACGCGTCGGTCGATGGCAATGACATCGTCTACCACGGCTACTTCGACATCGGTATTGCCGTGGGCTCGCCCCGTGGCTTGGTGGTGCCCATCATCCGCAATGCGGACCAGCTCACCTTCGCTGAGATCGAAAAGAAGATTGCCGAGTTCGGCCAAAAGGCGGCGGCTGGCAAGCTGGGCATTGAAGAGCTGACCGGCGGTACCTTCTCCATCTCCAACGGCGGTACCTTCGGCTCCATGCTGTCGACCCCCATCATCAACCCGCCTCAGTCGGCCATCCTGGGCGTTCACGCTACTAAGGACCGTGCCGTGGTTGAGAACGGTCAAGTGGTGGTGCGCCCCATCAACTACCTGGCCATGTCTTACGACCACCGCATCATCGACGGTCGCGAAGCTGTGCTGGGCTTGGTGGCCATGAAGGAAGCGCTGGAAGACCCGGCTCGTCTCTTGTTCGACATCTAAAGAAGCGGCGCATCCGCCTACTGCGCGACCCGATCTCGCGCCTGCGCTCCTCGCCGTACGGGTGTACGGCTGCGGTGCTCAACGCAAGCTCGGGCCGCTCGCTACGGCGGCTGCACCACTTCTTTCCCCTCAGGAAAGAACCCCTCCATGAGTAAGCAATTTGATGTCGTCGTCATCGGCGGCGGCCCCGGCGGCTATATCGCTGCCATCCGTGCAGCCCAATTGGGCTTCAACACGGCCTGTATCGACGAGTGGAAGAACGCGGCCGGTGGCCCAGCCCCGGGCGGCACCTGCACCAACGTGGGCTGCATTCCCTCCAAGGCGCTGCTGCAGTCGTCTGAGCACTTCGAGCATGCCAACCACCATTTTGCTGACCACGGCATCTCCACCGGCAAGGTGAGCATCGATGTGGCCAAGATGGTGGGCCGCAAAGACACCGTTGTGAAGCAAAACAACGACGGCATCCTCTACCTGTTCAAGAAGAACAAGGTCAGCTTCTTCCACGGCCGTGGCTCCTTCGTGGCCGCCAAAGATGGCCTGTATGAAGTCAAGGTGGCGGGTGCCGCTGAAGAGGTCATCAGTGCCAAGCACGTGATCGTCGCCACAGGCTCCAACGCCCGTCAACTGCCGGGTGCCGCCTTTGACGAAGAGAACATCCTCTCCAACGACGGTGCCTTGCGCATCGGTGCAGTGCCTAAGAAATTGGGCGTGATCGGCTCTGGCGTGATCGGCCTGGAAATGGGCTCGGTGTGGCGCCGCCTGGGTGCTGAAGTGACCGTGCTGGAAGGCATGCCCGCCTTCCTGAGTGCTGTCGACGACGGCGTGGCCAAGGAAGCCCTCAAGCAATTCACCAAGCAAGGTCTGAAGATCGAGCTGGGCGTGAAGATCTCCGAGGTCAAGACCGGCAAGAAGGGCGTGACGGTGGCCTATGCCAATGCCAAGGGCGAAGCCCAAGAGCTGGCTGTGGACAAGCTGATCGTCTCGATCGGCCGCGTGCCCAACACCATTGGCCTGAACGTCGAAGCCGTGGGCTTGGCCCTGGACGAACGCGGTGCCATCGTGGTGGACGGCGACTGCAAGACCAACCTGCCCAATGTCTGGGCGGTGGGCGATGTGGTGCGTGGCCCCATGCTGGCCCACAAGGCGGAAGAAGAGGGTGTGGCCGTGGCCGAGCGTATCGCTGGCCAGCACGGGCACGTCAACTTCAACACCATTCCTTGGGTCATCTACACCAGCCCCGAGATCGCTTGGGTGGGTCGCACCGAGCAGCAGCTCAAGGCCGACGGCGTGGCCTACAAGGCGGGCCAGTTCCCCTTCTTGGCCAATGGCCGCGCACGGGCCCTGGGTGACACCACCGGCTTCGTCAAAATCTTGGCCGATGCTAAGAGCGACGAGATCCTGGGCGTCCACATCATTGGCCCGATGGCCTCGGAGCTGATCGCCGAAGCCGTGATGGCCATGGAGTTCAAGGCCTCGGCCGAAGACATCGCCCGGATCTGCCACGCGCACCCGTCGCTGTCCGAGTCGACCAAGGAAGCGGCCTTGGCCGTTGACAAGCGCACATTGAACTTCTGATCGCCATCGCTTGATCACAGCAAGGGGCCGATGGCCCCTTTTTTGCGCCTTGTCGCCATTTCCGAGGCGGACTTGTACAATTGAACAATGATCATGACGATTGATGCCTCAGCCTTGTTGGCTGTCTGCATGAACGAGCCCAGCAAACCCCGCTTGGTCAGCATGACCATCGGAGCGAACCTGATTGCGCCACCGTCCGTGCATTGGGAAATCGGTAACGCGCTCTCCGCCATGCTCAAGCGTCAGAGGATCCAACCCGAGCAAGCCCAGGCCTGCATCTCGGCCTATCAAGGCATCCCCATTCGTTGGCAAGAGGTGTCGCTGGACAAAGCCTTGGTGTTGGCCGGCCGCTTGAACATGTATGCCTATGACGCCTACTTGCTGGCCTGTGCCGAGGCCACGAGGTCACCGCTGCTCACCTTGGATGCGGCCCTGAACCGAGCCGCCCGCGAGATGGGGATACTCACCCCAGGAGACGACACATGAAAGTCTATTCATTCTCACAAGCCCGTCAGCAGTTTGCCAGCGTCTTGGAGTGCGCCGAGCAAGAAGGACAAGTGAAGATCACCCACCGCGACGGGCGGGCGTTTGTGCTGATGCCGGTCAAGACCCAGCACTCGCCCTTGGACATTAGGGGCATTGACCTCGGTGTGGACCGTGCAGAGCTGTTGCAAGCCCTGCATGAGAGCCGAAGGGTTTGAGGGGGTGGGCGTCATGCACGAGTTTGAAAGCACCACGCTCTGGCAGCGGACACTGGCACGGCGAGACGACGCTGAGGAACCTCAGCGCGAGAAACTGAGGCAGGCCTTCTTGGCTTTCCGTGATCGCGTCGCCCTGCTAATCGCGCACATCAAAACGGAACTCCCCGATCTGACGCTGCATGACATCACCCATGTGGATGCCCTGTGGCGTGTGGCATCGGAAGTCATTGGCGACGACTATCCCATCAACCCCGCAGAGGCCTTTGTGCTGGGCGGGGCCTTCCTGCTGCATGACGCCGCCCATTGCCGTGCGGCGTTCTTCAAAGGGGGGCTTGAAGAAATCCGGCAGACTCCTCAATGGCAGGACGCGGCAGCCCTGGCGGGCTGCGATGGACAAA
Organism: Ideonella sp.; assembly: GCF_044358605.1. Classification (GTDB taxonomy): domain Bacteria; phylum Pseudomonadota; class Gammaproteobacteria; order Burkholderiales; family Burkholderiaceae_C; genus Ideonella. The sequence goes on along the minus strand of NZ_JBIKNQ010000030.1, from coordinate 41,256 downwards.
CCTTGTCTGAAACCGACCCACAGTTTCAGCGAGTTTTGTTTGACGCACTCAGGGTTTTGCATCCGCTCAAGGCGGAGGATCTGCCCTTTGCTGCGTGGGGCGACCAGCCGGGCGACACACTGCAATTGCTGCCACATGACGAACTGCGCGATGCCTATGGCCATGTCATCGGCCAAGTTGCCAGAAGCCACTGGCAAAGCCCCCACGAGTTGGAGCCCTTTGCCGCCCAGAGCATTACCGCGCCGGTTTGCCTATCGCCCTGCTCTTGGGAGGTGAATCCACTCAAGCTGGCACTGATACTTCGCACGGCGGACGCTCTGCACATGGACGCGAAGCGCGCGCCCCGGTTCTTGATGCAGATATCGCCACCTCAAAGCAGAGTCTCCGCCGAGCATTGGACGTTCCAGTCCAAACTGAACATGGTGAAGCGGGACGAGGCGCGGCAAGAGGTCAAGATCACGGGGTCTCCTTTTAAGGCCGAAGAACAGCAAGCCTGGTGGCTGGCCTACGACGCTGCACGCTTGGCAGATCGAGAGCTGGACGCTGCCTGGCTCTTGCTGCGGGAAAAGGGCCTGCCTCCATTCGCCGTGCGTGAAGTGGCGGGTGTCCGCAGCCCCCATGCCTTTGCCAACCTTGTGCCGGCACAGGGCTGGTTGCCCGTAGACACGGAAGTTCGTATCAGCCAAGTTCACCGCTTGGTGGAAAGTTTTGGAGGTGCCAAGCTCTACGGTGACGAACCACATTGGGCGTTGCGCGAGTTGCTTCAAAACGCGCTAGATGCTGTACACGCCTGGCGCAAAGTGGCTGGCGTTGAAGGCTTGGAAGGTGAGATTGAAGTGGCGCTGGAGCCTGCTCCTGCTGATGAAGACCAGTGCTGGTTGCACGTGACCGACACCGGCATCGGCATGAGCCGCTATGTATTGACTCAGGTGCTACTGGACTTTGGGCGATCTTTATGGCGCAGCCCTGAACTCAGCGCGGAATGGCAAGGGCTCGCCGCCTCCAAGTTTGAGGCCATCGGTCAGTTTGGTATTGGATTCTTCTCGGTGTTCATGCTGGGTCAACAAGTAAAAGTGACCACACGGCGATGTGAGCAAATAGACGGGGAGTCAAATCAATATGTGCTGGAGTTCTCCGACGGTGTCCGAGCTCGACCAGTATTGCGCAGCCCGCACCCAGAGGAAAAATTATTGAAGCATGGCACCCGTGTTTCAGTTCTTGTCAGTAAAGATAAATTTGAGAGGATGCCATGTTGTGCGTCGATAGATTTAAGTTCATTGCTTGCGTGGCTGGCTCCTGCTATTGATATTGATATGTATTATCGTGAGGCTAGCCATAGTAGGCGTGTCGTTGTTAAGGCTGGTGATTGGACGGGACTTTCTAGCGAACAGCTCAGTAGTAGGATTTATGGACAAGCCTTCGATTTCCCTTTTGTCAAAATACTCAAATCCTCATCTGCAGTCGTTGCTGGTAGAGTTGCGAGAGAGGGAGGGTTTTATATATCGGGAGGCCTCAATTTTTTGGAATCGGCTGTATGCGTTGGAGTAGTTCAAGGATTGCGTGCTGGATTGGTGAGTGGTCTGAGTGGCATCGTGTTCTGCCGTGATCAATCAGATTTGACTCGAAAAAATGCCATACCTGACGTTGATTGGCAAGATATAAGGTGTTGGGCTGAGGCTTATAAAAATGAATTATTGCGACGGCATGAATTGGACATCAAAAATTCCGCAATGTTGGCAGCCTTTGGCAGGAAGGATGATTGTTTGATTTTAGGGTCAATGAATGGCGGTGATGTTAAAAACGCTGAACTGGCTGAAATAATGAGGTCAAACAAGGAGTTGGTGGTTCATTATGGAAGTATTGATTTGAATATTGATTTTTCTACAAGTCAACAGAGAAGTTTTCGGCCTGAACCATTGTTGCTTTGTCTAGAGAGATATCCCCTGCCAAGTTGGATTGCGATGATTGAAAATGCCGATTTCGACGGCTCTCTAAAGAATATTATTTGGAGTATTGTTTCGGAGGTGTGGGGCGGCGACGTTGAGTGGAGGAAAGGTGATGCGATGGTAGGTGTATGTGATGGGCAGCAGGTTTGGCGTGAATGTTGGATCGCGCGCCGGACTGAATTTCAAGCGCAGCAGGTGGTCTCGCCATGACCACCGTCACCGAGCTTTACCAGCAACTCCTCACCGAGCGCGGCTACCGCAGCGACCCGGCCCAACTACGGGCCGTGGCGGCTTTGCAGCGCTGCCAAGATGAGTGGGCCGACTACAAGGCCAGACGCAGCAATGCGATCACCAAGATACTGGTGCGCCCGCCCATTCCGCGCGGTGTGTACATGTATGGCGGTGTCGGGCGGGGCAAGAGCTTTTTGATGGACGCGTTTTTTCAGGCTGTGCCCCTGACCCGCAAAACGCGGCTGCACTTTCATGAGTTCATGCGCGAGGTGCACCGCGAGTTGCAAGACTTGAAGGGTTTGCAAAACCCGCTGGACGAGCTCGGCAAGCGCATCGCACGGCGTTTTCGCCTGATTTGCTTTGATGAGTTTCATGTGGCGGATGTCACCGACGCGATGATTCTTCATCGCTTGCTGGAGTCGCTGTTCAACAACCGCGTCTCCATCGTCACCACGTCCAACTTTCACCCCGATGGGCTCTACCCGAACGGGCTGCACCGCGACCGCATCTTGCCCGCCATTGAGCTGCTGAAAGACAAGCTCGAAGTGATCAACGTGGACAACGGCACCGACTACCGCCAGCGCACACTGGAGCATGTGGAGCTGTATCACACTCCCTTGGGCGACAAGGCTGACTCGGCCATGACTCAGGCCTTTCAAGACTTGGCGGAGGCCAAGGAAGAGTCCCCGATCTTGCGCATTGAGCACCGCGAATTGCGTGCGCGCCGCCGAGCGGGTGGCGTGGTGTGGTTTGACTTTGACACCCTGTGTGGCGGCCCCCGTTCGCAGAACGACTATCTGGAGTTGGCCAGCCAATTCCATACGCTGCTGCTGTCCAACGTGCCCATGATGCCGGTGCGATTGGCCTCAGAAGCAAGGCGCTTTACCTGGCTGGTGGACGTGCTGTATGACCGTCGGGTCAAGCTCATCCTGTCGGCCGAGGTGCCTCCTGAGCAGCTCTATACCGAAGGCCCGATGTCGCATGAGTTTCCGCGCACGGTCTCGCGCTTGAATGAGATGCAGTCGGCGGAGTTTTTGGCGCTGGAGCGCCGCACGGTGGACACCAGTCTGACCTGAGTCCAGCCCCAAGACCGCAGAGCGGTCAAGCCGACCTTCGCGTTGCAGCCCAGGGGAGGGGCTGAGCTGTCTTGCCTAGACCGCTCAGTGCCCAGGGGCCAGTGCTTCTACGCGCATGATGGCCATGCACAGGTTGTCGCCCGTTCCGCGGGCGCGCTGGCGGGCCTTGCTGATCAGCATTTCGCTGGCCTCTCGCGGGCTCAGGGCGTTGGTGATCGCACCCAGCTCTTTGGGGCTGAGGTAGTGCCACAGGCCGTCAGAGCAGGCCACCAGCGCGTCGCCCACGGCCACATGTTCAATGGCCATGACTTCGACAGGCGGGTCTTGCTGTGTGCCCAGGCAGCCCGTCAACAAATTGGACTGTGGATGGGCATTGGCCTGTGCTTCGGTGATCTTGCCCTCGTCGATCAGGCGTTGCACGTAGGAGTGATCCGTGGTGCGGCGCAGCATGTCTGCGCCCCGGAAGTGATAGACCCGAGAGTCCCCCGCATGCACCGTGTAGGCGGTGCGGTTGGGCAAGAGCATGAAGGCTGCAATGGTGCTGTGGGGCTCTTCGTCGGCGGTGATGGCGGTCAGCTTGATCATCAAGTGCGCCTCCACCACCAGTTGGCGCAACATGACTTCAGGGTTTTCGATGGACGGATTGAAGCGGTCAAACACTTGTTTGGCGGTCATCACCACCTGGTCTGCGGCCGTTCTGCCGCCGCTCTTGCCGCCCATGCCGTCGGCCACCACGGCCAGCGCGCAGCCCGATACTCGGGGGTGCGTGAAGATTTCCACCTGGTCCTGCTGATACGCGCGGTCGCCCTTGTGCAGGCCTGTGGCGGCGGAAATTCGGAAACCATGGGACGCGCTGTTCATGGTGCGCAATATAAACTGTCGCAGCCCTGCCCGCCGCTCTCTCCATGTCCAACAATTTACATTCTCCCCATCGACGTTTGATCGAGTTGCGGATTGAACACGCTGACCTTGACAGCCTGATCGACCAAGCCGAGCCCAAAGTGGCGCTGGACGAACTGGCGCTTCGGCGCCTCAAAAAGCGGCGTCTCGCCCTCAAGGACCAGATTTCCCGGCTGGAAGCCTCTTTAGAGCCGCCTGAGCCTGCTTGATGAGCAGCGCCTTGCCTGATGATGATCTGAGCGGCTTGGCCGAGGCGGTGGCGGCTGCGTTCTCGTCGGCCGGGCCGCTGGCGCGTGCGGATGCCGGGTTTTCGGCCCGCTTACCCCAATTGGAGATGGCAGAAGGCGTCTCGCAGGCCATTGAAGGCCGCAAAGCCCTGGTGGTGGAGGCGGGCACCGGGGTCGGCAAGACCTTCGCCTACTTGGTGCCCGTTTTGCTCTCTGGCCGGCGGGCCTTGGTCAGCACCGCCACCAAGAACCTGCAAGATCAGCTCTTCTTTCGAGATTTGCCGCGCCTGCGAGACGCTTTGGCCTTGCCCGCCAGCATCGCGCTGCTCAAGGGCCGAGCCAGTTACTTGTGCCGCCACCGCCTGGGCCAAGCCCGTGAGGGCGCGCTGCTGAGCGATCGCATGGCGGTTCGCGCGCTGGCCCGCATTGAGCAGTGGGGGCAGGCCACCACCAGCGGCGACATGGGCGAGCTTGAAGGCCTGGATGAACGCTCGGAGATCATCCCCCTGGTGACCTCCACCCGTGAGAACTGCCTGGGCAGTGAGTGCCCGGAGTATCACAACTGCCATGTGATGAAGGCCCGGCGCGAGGCCATGGCCGCCGACATCGTGGTGGTCAATCACCACCTGTTCTTTGCCGACCTGTCGCTCAAGGACAGTGGCGTGGCCGAGTTGCTGCCCACCGTGGACATTGCAGTGTTCGACGAGGCCCACCAAATGGTAGAGGCCGGCGTTCAGTTTTTGGGCCAAAACCTGGGCACCGGGCAGGTCTTGGATTTCTCCCGGGACCTGCTGGCCGCGGGTTTGCAGCATGCGCGGGGCATGGCGCCTTGGGCCGACTTGGCGGGCACCTGTGACTTGGCGGCGCGCCAGCTGCGTCTAAGTGCCGCTGAAGGGGCAGGGGACGTGCGTGCCATCATCAAGCGGCGCTGGGAAGAGGTGGTTGCTGACGGTGCGCTGCAAGCGCCCTTGGAGGAGTTGGCGGCGGCGCTCAAGCAAGCGGCCACCGTGTTGCAAGACCACCTGGGTGCGGCGCCCGATTTCAGCCGCCTGCAAGGCCGCGCGATGGAACTGGCGGCGCAGGCCGCACGCTTTCAAATGCGAGCCGCCGATGACCGCGTGCGCTGGGTCGACCTGACACCGCATCAAGCACGGCTGATCGAGTCTCCGCTGGACATCCGCGCCATGATGACGGAGCAGCGCGCCGCAGGCTCCAGAGCTTGGGTGTTCACCTCGGCCACTCTGGGTGATGACGAAGGCTTGAGTTGGTTTTGCGAAGCCGCAGGCCTTGAGGACGCCGACAAGCTGCGCTTGGGCAGCCCCTTCGACTACCCCGCAAATGCCAGGGTGTATGTGCCGCCACGCTTTCCTGCGCCCAATGAATCGGCTCACTTGGTGATGGTGGGGCGTGCCGCCGCGCATTGCGCCGCCGCTTTGGGCGGCCGTACTTTTGTGCTGACCACCACCCTGCGAGCGCTGGGCATTGCTGCCGAAGCCATGAAGACCGAGTTGGCCAGCCTGGGTGCAGACTTGGAGTTGCTGGTGCAAGGCCAAGCGCCCAAGCGCACCTTGCTGGCCCGCTTTGCCCAAGGCCGCAGTGTGCTGCTGGGCTCTCACAGCTTTTGGGAGGGCATTGATGTGCCCGGAGACGCGCTGCAATGCGTCATCATCGACAAGCTACCCTTTCCGCCGCCCAACGATCCTTTGGTGGAAGCCAGGGTGCGTCACCTCAAAGCCCAAGGGCGAGATGCCTTTGCAGACTACTTTGTGGCCGAGGCCGCTATCGCCCTGAAGCAGGGCGCGGGGCGACTGATCCGCACGGAGTCAGACAAAGGCCTGCTGGTGATTTGCGACACCCGGCTGCTGCACGCTCGCTATGGGGCGCGGCTGCTACAAGCCTTGCCGCCGATGGCGCCCCTCAAGTCGGGTGAGCAGGCTTTGGCGTGGCTGCGCGAGTTGGCCTAAGGGGAGTTGCCCAAAAGCAAAAGGGGGCATCGAGCCCCCTTTTTGCCGCGCATCAGCGGTGGTTCACCAGAACTTCCACCACGGCTTGCCGTCGGCGGCTTTGCCTTCAGCCAAGAAGTTGCTGTTGGGAAAGTTCAAGCGCAGCAAGCGATCCGCATCGTCGCGCAAGGGCGTGAGGCCCAGCTTGTCGTAGGCCCGAATCATGATGAACAGGGCTTCTTCGGTGGCGGGTGTTTGCGGGTAAGTGGTCAGCGCTTGTTGGGCACGGTTGGCCGCCGCTACAAATGCGCCCTTGCGCAAGTAGTAACGGGCCACATGCACTTCATACTCAGACAGCGCATTGACGATGAAGTCCATGCGCAGCTTGGCGTCTGGGGTGTACTTGGACTCTGGGAACTGCTCGGCCAACTGGCGGAAGGACTGGTAGGCGTCACGCGAGGCTTGCTGGTCGCGCTCAGACAGGGTTTGCCCAGACAAGAAGCCCAAGAGCCCCAGGTTGTCGTTGAAGTTCACTAGGCCACGCAGGTAAAGCGCGTAATCCAAGCCGGGGCTGGAGGGATTGAGCTTGATGAATCGATCAAGCGTCGACAGCGCCTGGGCTTTCTCACCCGCACGCCAGTAGACATAGGCCAAATCAAGCTGTGATTGCTGAGCCAGCAGTGTGCCGCCCGCCCGTCCTTCCACGCGTTCTAGCAGCTTGGCTGCGGCATCCCAGGCCCCAGAGGCAATGTCGTCTTTGGCGTCAGCGTAGAGCTTCTCGGCCGAGCCTTGGATGTCGCCATCCTTGGGCCCGCTGGCGCAAGCGCCCAGCACCAAGGCAAGCGCCACCACGGCAGAACGGGAGAACAGGCGAGAATGGGTCTTGTCGGTCATTGGACGGGCCGACGTTGGCAGATGACCACCAACGCTGCAGGCTGTACTGAAACTTGATGAATGATTATATGGGTGCCCCCCCAGGGCTTGTGGGCAGCTTTACCCCCGATGACACAGAAGGGCTGGAAGCCCCTGAGCGCCGCACCCTCTCGTTGGGGCTGCAGGAGCATGGTCTGCGTTTGGACAAGCTGCTGACTCAGCTGGCGCCAGAGTTTTCCCGCAGCCACCTGCAGCACCTCATCCAGGCAGGGCATGTCCAGGTGAATGAGGTGGTGCAGCAGCAGGCCTCGCGCAAGCTCAAAGCAGGCCAGCGGGTGTTGGTGGACCTGGTGCAGCCGGCTGAAAGCATGGCCTTCACGCCCCAGACCATGGACCTGAACGTGGTGTTTGAAGATGAGCACTTGCTGGTGGTCAACAAGCCTCCGGGCTTGGTGGTCCATCCGGCGGCGGGCAATTGGTCGGGCACCTTGCTCAACGGTTTGCTGGCGCGAGACCCGGCAGCGGCGCGTCTGCCACGCGCAGGCATCGTGCATCGTTTGGATAAAGACACTTCTGGACTGATGGTCGTGGCCCGCAGCCTCGAGGCCATGACCGCTTTGGTGCGTGCATTGGCAGCTCGGGAAGTCCATCGCCAATACATGGCGCTGGTGCAGGGCGATGTGGGGAGCGAGCCCTTCAGTGTGGATGCCCCCATCGGCCGCGACCCGCAGGTGCGCGTGCGCATGGCCGTGGTGCCTAGCGGGAAGGAGGCGCGCACGGATGTCAGCCCTGTGGCTTATCGCGCGGGGGTTTCGGCCGTTTGGTGCAAATTGCACACGGGGCGCACCCACCAGATCCGGGTGCACATGCAGCATCGAGGCCACCCCTTGGTGGCGGACGCGGTCTATGGTGGGCCCAGTTTGCTGGGTATGACGCGTCAGGCGCTCCACGCGGCCGAATTGGCATTTACCCATCCTTTGACGACTGAGCCACTGAGTTTCAAGGCCCAGCCACCCCAAGATTTAGCCCAGGCATGGGCCAGTGTGGTGTCAGATTAACGAAATCAGTTCGGCGTGCCCCTGGGCTGTGGCTACAATAGCCGGGTACTTGATGGCGAATGGCGAGAGTCCATGCCCGACAGCCGCGTTGGTAACAGCGTCGCTACCTCCAAGAACCTGACGGGCTGCCGAATGCGGCGCCAAGAACGGTGTGATGGCAGGTCGGCCCCGAAGTGAAATGCACCAGCGAGTTTTTCTGGCGTTATGCAAAAGCCCTTGCGCTTTGCCCCAGAGCTTGAAGGCCTACCCCGAGTTGTTGCGGCCCTGCGGTGCCGCTCAGAGACACAGACCGGATGAATACACAGGATGCCAAGCGCGTTCTAGAGACGGCGCTCATCTGCGCCACACAGCCCATGCCGCTGCGCGAGCTGCGCGTGCTGTTCGCGGAGCAATTAGGCCCCGATACCTTGCGAACCCTGCTGGATGAATTGGCTCAGGAGTGGGACGGAAAAGGCGTTGAGTTGGTCAGCGTCGCCTCCGGGTGGCGCTTTCAAAGCCGCCCTGAAATGCGCGAATATCTAGACCGGCTACACCCTGAAAAGCCGCCCAAGTATTCCCGCGCTGTGTTGGAAACCCTGGCCATCATTGCCTACCGCCAGCCCGTGACCCGTGGCGATATCGAAGACATCCGTGGCGTGGTGGTGTCCTCGCAAATCATCAAGCAGCTTGAAGATCGCAACTGGATCGAATGCATCGGGCACCGTGATGCGCCGGGGCGCCCTGGGCTCTATGCCACCTCGCGCCAGTTCCTCGATGACTTAGGTATTCCAAGCCTAGACCGCCTGCCTTTGTTGGATAGCGGCCCCTCTGCTGCCGTGCTGGCCAGTTTGGCCAGCGAGCAGGGCGAACTTTTGGAGGACCAGTCTGAGCTGGCGCTGGAAGTGCCAGTGTCTGAAGGCCTTGACCTTGTCCCGGCGGACGTTTCAGATCCTGCGGTGCAGCCCGATGACCCCCAAGAAAGCACGGTGCTGCCACCCCAGCAGGTCTTGACCTCTGATGAGGACGTGGCGCAGGCGCCATCCGAATCCCCTGAATCCCCGTCAGAGCCGTCGAGCTCTGAGGCTCCCCTTCCTCCTGAATCTCACCATGAACACTGATCTGCCCGACACCGACGCCTCCGCTGAGGACCACCGCCCGGCCGACACGGCCGTTTCTGGTGAGGCTGCTGCGGCGCCCAAGAAGCGGACGCGAACACGTAAGCCGGCGGCAGAAGCCACCGAGCCTGAGGCGGACGCGGCTGCAGCATCCGAGCCGTCGGCTTCAGCCGATGAAGCGGCGGCCAAGCCCGCACGTAAACCCAGGGTGCGCAAGCCCGTGGCCAAGGCCGCCGAGTCGGGTGCCTCAGAGGCGACAGATGCGCCCGCCGTGGTGGCGGAGCCTGATGCGCGCCCGGCAGAAGCGCGCTCAGCAGACCCTGAGGCAGGAGCCAGCGAAGGAGTTGAACCCCTGCGCTCGGAAGGGGCTCGCGAAGAACGTGCTCCGGTCGAGGGCGATGAGGAGCGCGGTGCGCGCAGCCGTAACCGTCGCCGTGGGCGTCGTGGCAGTGGTGGTTGGGGTCAAGAGGATGGCCAACGCGACGGCCGCGAAGGCCAAGTTGTTGCACCGGCGCCCGTCGTCGCTGCGCCTGTGGTGGACACTGGAGAGTTGTTCGCCAGCCTGCTGTCGGGTGAGTTTGATACCGAGGCAGAGTTGGCGGCCGAGCTTGGCGAGCAAGCTGAGGCTGCGGCGCCAGGCGCCCCAGCGGATGCGCCTGAGGCCGTTGGCGAGGAGGCCGTCGGCGACGACAAGCGCGTACTCCTGCCCGACCCTGATGCACCCAAGCTGCACAAGGTGTTGGCACAGTCCGGCATTGGGTCGCGCCGCGACATGGAACAAGCCATCCAAGACAACCGCGTCAAGGTTAATGGCGAAGTCGCCCACACCGGCATGCGCATCTCCTTTGGCGACCGTGTCACCTTGGATGACAAGCCCGTCAAGGTCCGCATCGCACCGCCCCCGGCCCGCGTGATTGCTTATCACAAGCCCGTGGGTGAAGTGGTCACTTTGGATGACCCGCAACAGCGCCCCACGGTGTTCCGTAAGTTGCCGCGCTTGGCTCAAGGCAAGTGGCAATCAGTGGGCCGTCTGGACATCAATACCGAAGGTTTGTTGCTGTTCACCACCTCGGGTGATCTGGCCAACCGCCTGATGCACCCGCGCTTTGGCGTGGACCGTGAATACGCGGTCCGCGTGCTGGGCACGCTGGAGAAAGAGGCCAAAGAAAAGCTGCTCAATGGCGTCAGCATTGAGGGCCAAGTCGCCAGCTTCAAGTCCATCGAAGACGGTGGTGGCGAAGGGGTGAACCGTTGGTACCGAGTCGTCATCACCGAAGGTCGCAACCGCGAAGTGCGCAAGCTCTTCGAGACCGTGGGTTTGGCGGTCAGCCGCCTGATCCGGGTGCGCTATGGCTGTGTCGTCTTGCCCCGTGGCCTCAAGCGCGGTGTGTGGGCCGATTTGAGCGAAAACGACGTCAAGGCGCTGCGCACCATGACGGGTTCTGGCCAGCCACAGCCCCGCCATGATCGGGACGACAACCGCCGCGAACGTGGCGATCGCAACGACCGAGGTGATCGCGGCGCTCCGCGCGCCGAAGGCCGTCAAGACCCCAGGCAAGAGGGGCGTCGCGAACCGCGTGAAGGCGCGCGTCCTGATTCTCGCCAAGAGCCGCGCCAGGATCCGCGCCGTGACGCAGGCAAGCGTGGCCCACGGCCGCCTCAGGGCCAAGGTGCTCCTCGGCCTAACGACCGTGGCCCTAACCCCCAGCGCCGTCGCGGTGGGGAGGGTGATGAGTTGCCGCGCGACTTCCGTGAGCCGGGCGATCCATCGCGCATTCCCAACCCGCTGCAACAGACGTTTGACAAGCGCGCCATGCAGGGCCAGCGCAGCGGTGGGCGTGATGTGGACTACGAGAACGGCCCCATCCCCAACCCGCTGCAGCAAACCTATGACAAGCGCTTTGTCCAGAGCCAGCGTCCGCAAGGCTCACGGGGGGGCAGCAAGGGCGGCGGCGGCGGTGCGCCCCGTCAACCCGATCCGATGCAAACCTCGGTGGGCTACATCGGCGCGGATGCCTTTGTCCGCAAGATGCAGGGCCGGGGCGGACGCAGAAAGTAAGGCTGAAGTGGCCTCTAGAGCCACTTTGGCCGCTGGTTATGCGGCTTAAATGCACACCGCATGGCTAAAATCAAGGGCTTTGTCCCTCTGCGCTTGGCCTTTCATGTCAGGCGCAGCGTGCTGAACTTCATTACCAACTGGATCACATCATGGCCATCGAACGTACCCTCTCCATCATCAAGCCCGATGCCGTCGCCAAGAACGTCATCGGTCAAATCTATGCTCGCTTTGAAGGCGCTGGCCTGAAGATCGCTGCAGCCAAGCTGGTGCATCTGTCGCGCGCTGAAGCTGAGCAGTTCTACGCTGTTCACAAGGCACGTCCTTTCTTCAAGGATCTGGTGGACTTCATGGTCTCCGGCCCGGTCATGATCCAGTGCTTGGAAGGCGAAGGCGCCATCGCCAAGAACCGTGAACTGATGGGCGCCACCGACCCCAAGAAGGCTGAGAAGGGCACCATCCGCGCTGACTTCGCTGACAGCATCGACGCCAATGCCGTGCACGGTTCTGACGCTGCTGAAACCGCTGCCGTCGAAATCGCGTTCTTCTTCCCTGGCATGAACGTCTACGCACGTTGATCACAACCTAAGGTGGATCGCGTCGTGTCAGGCTCCGTGAGCAAAGTCAACCTGCTCAATTTCGATCTGGATGGCCTGACCGCGTACTGCGAAGGGCTGGGGGAGAAGCGTTTTCGCGCCACCCAGCTCTTCCGTTGGATCCACCAAAGAGGTGCAGCGGACTTCTCGGCGATGACTGATCTCGCCAAGTCCCTGCGCGACAAACTCACCGGGCTGGCCGAGATTCGGCCACTACCGGTGGTTTCAGAGCATGTTTCTGCCGACGGCACCATCAAATGGCTGTTTGATGTGGGCGCCGGCAATGCGGTCGAGACGGTCTTCATCCCCGAAGACGACCGAGGCACTTTGTGTGTGTCCTCGCAGGCCGGGTGTGCTGTCGGTTGCCGCTTTTGCTCGACCGGCCATCAAGGCTTTTCGCGCAACCTGACCACGGGTGAGATCCTGGCCCAGCTTTGGCAGGCCGAACATGCCTTGCGGGTGCGTCTGAAGACGCCGGCAGGGGAGCGCGTGATCACCAATGTGGTGATGATGGGCATGGGTGAGCCCCTGCAAAACTACGACGCTTTGGTGCCGGCCCTGCGCACCATGCTCGACGACCTCGGCTACGGGCTCTCGCGCCGCCGAGTCACCGTGTCGACCTCGGGCGTGGTGCCCATGATGGACCGGCTGCGTGTGGATTGCCCGGTGGCGCTGGCGGTGTCGCTGCATGCGCCGACGGACCCACTGCGTAATGAACTGGTGCCGCTGAACCGCAAGTACCCGCTGGACGAGTTGATGGCGGCTTGCTTGCGGTATCTCGACGCCGCGCCGCGCGACTTCATCACCTTTGAGTACTGCATGCTCGACGGCGTCAATGACAGCGTTGCACAGGCTGGCGAATTGCTGGCGCTGATTGATGGGCGCCGTGGGCCTCGCGTGCCGTGCAAGCTCAATCTGATTCCCTTCAATCCTTTCCCCGCGTCTGGCCTGACCTGCTCGCCCAGAGACCGTGTCACGGCCTTTGGCAAAGTCTTGCAAGATGCTGGTGTGGTCACCACCATCCGCAAGACGCGTGGCGACGACATTGATGCTGCCTGCGGCCAATTGGCCGGTGAGGTCCAAGACCGCACCCGCGCGGCAGAGCGCATGAAGCGCCTTCCCATTCCTGTGGTGGCTTTGGGTGCGGCAGCGCCCAGGCCCCACGAGCACTGACCCGCCTGCACTTGAAAGTGGATCGCATGACGACCTCTCGCTTCGCTGCTTCGGCTATCCCGGTCTCCTTGGCCCACTCCGTTTGGCGCAAGTCGCTGCTGGTGCTGGGTTTGGCGGCCCTGCTGGCGGGTTGTGTGGGGGGGCCGACCCGAGAGCAGCGCGAGTCGCGAGCCACCGCCAACCAGAATGAGGTCGAGCGCCGTGCGCGGGTTCGGCTGGAGCTGGCGGCCGCTTATTTCGGGCGCGGTCAGAATACGACGGCCTTGGACGAGGTCAAGCAAGCCTTGGCCACGGACCCCAATCTTGGGGAAGCGTTCAATCTGCGGGGCTTGATTTACGCCAGCATGGACGAGGCCGCTTTGGCCGAGCAAAGCTTCAAGCAATCTTTGCAGATCAACCCGCGCGATGCTGATGCCATGCACAACTTCGGCTGGTTCTTGTGCCAGCAGCGCAGGTTTGTGGAGTCCGATACGCAGTTCCAAGCGGCAGTCGCTCAACCCACCTACCGAGAAGCCCTGCGCACCATGATGGCGCAAGGTATTTGCCAAGCACGTTCTGGGCGGCTGGACTTGGCCGAGCGGACGTTGGGGCAGGCCTATGAGCTGGACCCGTCGAACCCCGCCGTAGCGGTCAATCTCTCAGAGGTGCTCTATAAGCGCGGTGACTATGAGCGTGCACGCTTCTACATTCGCCGTGTCAATGCGCAGGAGGGTTTAGCCAACGCTCAAACCCTCTGGCTTGCTTTGCGCATCGAGAATCGTTTGGGTCAGACTGCACAGGTGCAGGCGTTGGGCGATCAGATCCGCCAACGCTGGGCTGACTCTCCAGAAGCCAAGTTGCTCGCGAAGGGCCGTATCGATGAGTGAGCAAGCGCCACGGGACACCGAACCCCAGTTCACTGCCGGGGGCATGCTCAAGGCAGCGCGGCAGGCCCAAGGCATTCAACTGGTCAGCTTGGCGACCCAACTGAAGATCGCGCCTCGCAAGTTAGAGGCGCTTGAGAATGACCAACTCGAAGAGTTGCAAGGGCCGACCTTTGTGCGTGCCTTGGCCCAGGCCGCTTGTCGGGTGCTGAAGATCGACCCTGTGCCAGTGTTAGCGAGGCTTCCGCGGCATGAATCCAGTACCTTGGAGCAGGTCTCAGGCGGTTTGAACGCGCCCTTTAAGGAGCGTGGTGGCAATCGGGTGCTCGCCCAGTGGGTGTCTGAAAATCGATGGGTCTTGGCCTTAGGGTCGGCCTTGGTGCTGGGGGCTTTGATATTGTTCCTGGCTCCTCCGGGTTTTGGCTTGAACAGTCTGCGTGCCACGGCGACAGCGGCTGTTGAGCAAGCAGCTTCGGCCGGTGTTGCGGCTGCTGAGTTGACTGCGTCTGCCGTTAGCGTTTCGCCCTCTGTGCACCACAAGCGGCGGCCTCCGCAGCCTCCGCGCCTGCGATGTCGGCGGCACCTTCTACGCCGGTATTGGCTCCCTACGTGCCGGCGGGGCCTGCCTCGGCAGTGGCACTGGCGCAGCCCCCTGCTGCGTCAGCGCCCGGGCTGCCGCCATTGCCGCCGGGCAGCAGTGTGACCATCCAAATTGCTGCGATAGAGACCAGTTGGGTGGAGGTCAGAGACTCTCGGGGCAAGGTGGTGTTTGGTCGCCAACTAGAAGCCGGCGAAATCGCTGGCCTCGAAGGGGTTTTCCCGATGCGTGTCAAGATTGGCAATGCGGCTGGCACCACCTTATCCGTACGCGGCCAAGCGGTGGATCTGGCACCAGTGACCCGAGACAATGTGGCTCGCCTCGAACTCAAATGAATAGCAGCATGACTGACGCACCCGTTTTCACTTCCAACGACGAGCCCATCACGCCCGCAGCACCAGCGGCGCGCCGCAGTCTGCAGGCGCAGGTGCGTTGGGGCAGTCGCTTGGTCACCGTGGGTGGGGATGCGCCAGTGCGCGTGCAGTCCATGACCAACACCGACACGGTTGACGTCATTGAGACGGCCATCCAGGTCAAAGAGCTGGCGATTGCGGGCTCGGAAATGGTGCGCATCACCGTCAATACGCCGGAAGCCGCGGCCGCTGTGCCGCACATCCGCGATCAGCTCGACAAAATGGGCATTGATGTGCCCTTGGTGGGCGACTTCCACTACAACGGCCATCGCTTGTTGACCGAGCACCCCGCCTGCGCGGAGGCGCTTTCCAAATATCGCATCAACCCCGGCAATGTGGGTAAGGGCGATAAGGGTGACAAACAGTTTGCCCAAATGATCGAAGCGGCTTGCCGATACGACAAAGTGGTGCGGATCGGCGTCAATTGGGGCAGCTTGGACCAAGAACTGCTGGCCGCGATGATGGATGCCAATTCCCGGCGTGCTGTGCCGTGGGATGCCAAGCCCGTGATGTACCAAGCGCTGATTGAGTCGGCGCTGCAATCGGCCGCAGACGCTCAATCTCTGGGGTTGCCCGCTCACCAGATCATCATCAGCTGTAAGGTCAGCGGTGTGCAAGACCTGATATCGGTCTACCAGGGGCTGGCCGAGCGGTGTAACTACGCTTTGCATCTGGGGCTGACCGAGGCTGGCATGAGCACCAAAGGCACGGTGGCATCTGCCACGGCTTTGGCTGTGCTGCTGCAGCAAGGTATCGGTGACACCATCCGCGTCTCACTCACACCGCAGCCGGGTGAAGCCAGAACCCAAGAGGTGGTCGTTGCCCTGGAGATTCTGCAGTCCTTGGGTCTGCGCAGCTTCAACCCGAGCGTCACGGCTTGCCCGGGTTGCGGCCGCACTACCAGCACCACCTTCCAAGAGCTGGCCAAGCAAATTGACGACTTCCTGAGGGCGCAAATGCCGGTTTGGCGCGGCAAGTACCCAGGCGTTGAGCAGATGAAGGTGGCCGTGATGGGCTGCATCGTCAATGGCCCCGGCGAGAGCAAGCATGCCGACATTGGTATCAGCCTGCCCGGCACAGGTGAGGCCCCAGCGGCGCCGGTCTTCATTGACGGCGCCAAGGCCGTTACGCTGCGCGGCGACAACATCGCCGCTGAGTTTCACGCCCTGGTTGAAACCTATATCGAAAAGCGCTACGGCGGCAATGCCTGAGCTTTGAGTTTCGGCCTTTCGACTTTTCGATGGGCCCACGCCGCAACACCATGACAGAGACTAAGAACCAAGCCCTTCAGGCCGTGAAGGGCATGAACGACATTCTTCCGCCCGAAGCCGCGCGCTGGGAATGGCTGGAGGCCAAGATGCGCAGCGTGCTGCAGCGCTACGGCTACCAGAACATCCGCACGCCCATCGTGGAGCCGACGGCCTTGTTTGTGCGGGGCATTGGCGAAGTCACCGACATCGTCGAAAAAGAGATGTACGCCTTTGAGGACCGTGCCGACAAGCACGGGCAGGCCGAGCACTTGGCGCTGCGTCCGGAAATGACGGCCGGCGTCGTGCGCGCGATGATCGAGCACAGCTTTTTGCGTGAGGGCGGGCGCCGCCTGTACTACTTTGGGCCGATGTTCCGGCGCGAGAAGCCGCAAAAAGGGCGCTATCGGCAGTTCCATCAAATGGGCATTGAAGCGCTGGGCTTTCATGGCCCAGATGTCGATGCCGAAGTGATTTTGCTGGGCAGCCGCCTGCTGCAAGAGCTGGGTTTGGTGGCCGGTGAGCACGTGCGCTTGGAGCTGAACTGCCTGGGTGAGCCCGCCGAGCGGCAAGCTCACCGCGCAGCGCTGGTGGCCTACCTGGAGCAGCACAAGGACATGCTGGACGAAGACAGCCAGCGCCGCATGTATACCAACCCCTTGCGTGTGTTGGACACCAAGAACCCGGCGTTGCAAGAGATGGCCAACGCTGCGCCCAAGTTGCTGGACTTCTTGGGTGAGGCTTCGCAGGCTCACTTCAACGGGGTGCGGGCGATTCTCGACGCCGCAGGCGTGGCCTACACCATCAACCCGCGCCTGGTGCGGGGATTGGATTATTACAACCTGACGGTCTTTGAGTGGATCACCGAGCGGCTTGGCTCGCAGGGCACAGTCTGCGGCGGTGGCCGTTATGACGGTCTGATCGAGCAGCTAGGCGGCAAGCCCACCCCTGCAGTCGGCTTTGGCATGGGCTTCGAGCGCATGTTGCTCTTGCTTGAAGAAGTGGGTGTGGCCCCAGGTGCGCCCGTGCCCGATGCGTATGCCATCGTGCCGGATGCCGAAGGCCTACCACGCGTGATGGTAGCCCTGGAGCAGCTCCGGGCGTCGGGCGTTTCGGTGCTCATGCACCCCGGCCAAAGCAGCATGAAGTCCCAGTTCAAGAAGGCTGATGCCAGCGGCTCGCGCTATGCGCTGGTGTTTGGTGCAGACGAGCTTGCGGCAGGGCAGGTGGCTGTCAAGCCGCTGCGGGACGCCGCCGCCCCACAAACTTTACAGCCCTTGGATCAGGTTTCGGCATGGGCTGAGACACTGAAGCAGGCTGGCAGGGACGCATAATCCCGGCTTTGTCCCACACGCGCGTGTGGGGTCGAACATCAACCAACTCGCACAACCGCGGGCCCCGTACGCATGGCAACCAATCTCGATCTGCAGGAACAAGAACAGCTGGACGAATTCAAGGCGTTCTGGAACCAGTGGGGCAACCTCATTACCTGGACGCTGACCTTGGTCTTGGCAGGGTTTGCGGCCTGGAATGGCTGGAACTGGTGGCAAGGACAGCAGGGCGCCAAGGCGGCCCTGATGTTTGACGAATTGGATCGTGCTGTGCAGGCAGGCGAGCCGGACAAAGCCGCCAAAGTGTTTGGCGATATGAAAGAGCGCTATGCCGGTGCAGTGGTGACTCAGCAAGCGGGCTTGTTGACGGCGCGCACACAGTTCGACAAAGGTCAAATCGACGCTGCCATCACGTCCTTGAATTGGGTGGCTGAGAAGGGCAATGACGAGCATGCCGCCTTGGCCCGCTTGCATCTGGCCTCCGTCCATCTGGACAAGAAGGCCTATGACGAGGCGCTTAAGCAGCTTGAAGGCGTTAAGTCGCCGGAGTTCGAAGCGCTGAGCCAGGACCGTCGCGGCGATGTCCTCAAGGCACAAGGTAAGACGGCGGAAGCCATCACGGCCTGGCGTGCAGCATGGGACAAGCTAGACGACACCTCAGAGTACCGCCGCATTGTGGAAGCTAAGTTGACCTCTGCCGGAGCAGCCCCCGTGGCCGCGGCGGCTTCAGGAGCCAAACCATGACGATTGCCCGACGGTCCGCTGTGCTGCTGGGGGGCCTCGCTCTTGCCGTTCTGGCGGGCTGCGCTGGTGGCGACAAGCCCAAGCCCACGCCCCTGGTGGAGTTGAGCCCCAAGATTGCAGGCCGCCAAGTCTGGTCGGCCAAGGTCAACGGGGTGGACTTCCCCTTGGGCATCAGTGTGCGGGCAGGCCGCGCCCACGTGGCAGGAAGTGATGGCATCGTTCAGGCGCTTGACGCTCAAACTGGCGCCTTGGTCTGGCAGGGCAATGCCGGTGCTCGCTTGTCGGCTGGTGTGGGCAGTGATGGCCGATTTGCCGCCGTGGTCACTCGCGACAATGAAGTTGTAGTGATGGAAGGTGGCAACGTGCTCTGGCGGGCCAGCGTACCCGCTCGGGTGGCGACGCCACCTTTGGTGGCTGGTGAGCGAGTCTTTGTGGTGGGTGTCGACCGCGTGGTGCATGCCTTTGATGCCTTGGACGGTCGACGCCTGTGGGTGCTGAAGCGCCCCGGCGACTCGTTGACCTTGTCGCAAGCCGGTGTGCTGTCCGTCTATCGGGACACATTGTTAGTAGGGCAGGGTCCTCGTCTTCTCGGTGTCGACCCGCTGAAGGGCTCGGTCCGTTGGGAGGTTGCTGTGACCACCCCCCGCGGCACCAATGAGGTCGAGCGCTTGGCAGATTTGGTCGGCCCAGCCGCACGTGAGGGCAGCAACTTTTGCGTGCGAGCCTTCCAGGCGGCTGTCGGCTGTGTAGACGCTGAGCGCGGCGCGCTGCGCTGGAGCCAAAACGGTGGTGGCATTGCGGCCGTGGCCGGCGATGCTGATTTTGTATTCAGTGCCGATGGCAGCGACCGCATCACGGCCCGCAAACGTGCAGGCGGTGAAGCCGCGTGGACGAGTGAGGCCTTGCTGCATCGTGGCCTTTCTGCCCCCGCGGCCATGGGCAAGACGGTGGTCTTTGGCGACAGCGAAGGTTGGATGCACTTCTTAGCCCGCGACAGCGGCGAGATGGTGCTGCGCCTGCCCACTGACGGCTCCCCGATTGTTGCTGCGCCGGCACTCTGGGATAACACGCTGATGGCCGTGACTCGTAACGGGGGCATCTATGCCTTCCGTCCGGAATGAATAACTTGGTTGATCTCGCTTGAAACCCGTCATCGCGCTGGTAGGACGCCCCAATGTGGGCAAGTCCACCCTTTTTAACCGTATGACCAAGAGCCGCGACGCCATCGTTGCGGACTATGCGGGTTTGACACGTGACCGTCACTATGGAGACGGCCGCTTGGGTCAGCGCGAATTCATCGTGGTGGATACCGGCGGTTTTGAGCCTGACAGCACGACCGGCATCGTCAAGGAAATGGCCAAGCAGACCCGGCAGGCCGTGGCTGAGGCCGATGTCGTCATCTTCGTGACGGACGTCCGAACCGGCTTGTCGGGGCAGGATCAGGACATTGCGCGCTACCTGCGGCAGGCCAATAAGCGTGTGCTGCTCACCGTCAACAAGGCCGAAGGCATGGTGGACTCGCCCTTGCTGGCAGAGTTTCATGAGTTGGGCATGGGCGAGCCTCATCCCATCTCGGCGGCCCACGGGCAGGGCATTCGCAGCCTCTTGGAAGCTGCTTTGGCCGATTTTCCCGAGGACGAAGAAGACGACGGTGGAGAAGACCCCGACGCTCCTATTCGCTTGGCTGTTGCCGGCCGGCCCAATGTGGGCAAGTCCACGCTCATCAACACCTGGTTGGGTGAAGAGCGGCTGATTGCCTTTGACATGCCAGGTACCACGCGAGACGCCATCAAGGTGCCGCTGGAGCGCAATGGCCAACGATTTGAGCTGATCGACACTGCAGGCCTGCGCCGCAAGGGCAAAGTCTTCGAGGCCATCGAGAAGTTCTCGGTGGTCAAGACGCTTCAGGCTATTGCCGACGCCAATGTGGTGGTGTTGATGGTCGATGCGACCCAGGGTGTCAGCGACCAAGATGCGCACATCGCGGGCTATGTCCTCGATTCTGGTCGTGCTGTAGTGATCGCCATCAACAAGTGGGATGCCATCGACAGCTACCAGCGCCAAATGCTGGAGCGCTCGATTGAGCAGCGCTTGGCTTTCCTCAAGTTTGCGCCCATCGTCCATATCTCGGCGCTCAAGCGCCAGGGTTTGGGGCCGCTGTGGCAGGCCATCATCGATGCCCATGCGTCGGCCAGCCGCAAAATGCCAACGCCAGTCCTGACTCGGCTGCTGCTGGAGGCGGTGCAACACTTGGCGCCTAAGCGCTCAGGGGCCTTCCGGCCCAAGATGCGTTATGCCCACCAAGGGGGCATGAACCCTCCCATCATCATCATCCACGGCAACTCGCTGGAGCACGTGGCCGATACCTACAAGCGCTATCTGGAAGGCCGCTTTCGCGAGTATTTCAAGCTGGTGGGCACGCCTTTGCGCATCGAGTTTAAGAGCTCCCACAACCCATTTGTGGATGGTTGACCCTTTATCGATGACCTTGGTCGCTTGAAACTGAGCGGCCTGTGTTAACGTGAGATTTCCACACTCTCTTCCAACACGGAGCATATCGTGAGCAACAAAGGACAACTCCTGCAAGACCCGTTCCTCAACCTGCTGCGCAAGGAGCATGTCCCGGTGTCGATTTACCTCGTCAACGGCATCAAGCTTCAAGGGCACATCGAGTCTTTCGACCAATATGTCGTCCTGCTGCGCAACACCGTGACCCAAATGGTGTACAAGCACGCTATCTCTACCGTGGTGCCCGGCCGTGCCGTGAGCTTCCACACCGCTGAACCGGGCGACGCCCCCTGAGCGCCCCCCGCTCTCTCGTACGGACCGGGCTGAAGAGGCCTGCTGCATCTTGAGTGCATCTTCCACGCAGGCCACGGCGTCCGATTCCGACATCGCGAAAGCGGTGTTGGTCGGTGTCGATTTCGGCCCGGGTTCGTCTTTCGACCCCAGCCTCGACGAGTTGGCCTTGTTGGCCGAGTCCGCAGGCGATGTGGCTGTCGCACGCATTACCGCCAAACGCAAGTCGCCCGATCCTGCGCTCTTTGTGGGCTCGGGCAAGGCTGACGAGATCAAGTTCTTGGTTCAGGCGCATGGCGCGCATGGCGTGATCTTTGATCAAGCTTTGAGCCCAGCGCAGCAGCGCAACCTGGAGCGTCATCTGGGCGTGCCTGTGGCGGACCGCACCGCATTGATCTTGGAGATCTTCGCGGCACGGGCCCAAAGCCATGAGGGCAAGCTGCAGGTCGAGCTGGCTCGTCTGCAATACCTTTCAACCCGCTTGGTCAGACGCTGGAGCCACCTAGAGCGTCAGCGTGGGGGCGTGGGCCACCGTGGTGGTCCGGGTGAGGCGCAGATTGAGCTGGACCGACGCATGATCGGCGATCGCATCAAGTCGGTCAAAGAGCGTCTGCACAAGGTGAAACGCCAGCGCAATACCCAGCGACGCGCTCGCGAACGCAGCGGAACCTTCAGGGTGTCTATCGTCGGCTATACCAATGCCGGCAAATCCACCTTGTTCAATACGCTTGTCAAGGCCAAGGCGTATGCCGCTGATCAGCTTTTTGCGACCCTAGACACGACCACACGCTCGCTCTACCTGGGCGAAGTCGGCCGCTCTGTGTCGCTCTCTGACACCGTCGGCTTTATTCGCGATTTGCCGCACAAATTGGTCGAGGCTTTTCAGGCCACCTTGCAAGAAGCCTGCGACGCAGATTTGCTCTTGCATGTGATGGATGCATCGAGCCCCAATTTGCAAGAGCAGTGCGAGGAGGTGGACCGCGTGCTGGCTGAAATTGGCGCCCAGGATATTCCTCAAGTTTGGGTCTGCAACAAGGTGGACCAATTGGACGAAACCCAGCGGCCTCGTCAGGCCGTGGATGAAGTCGATCGCGGCGCAGCCGGTCGGGTTTCACGGGTGTTCGTCAGTGCCCGAGACGGCGACGGATTGGATGCCCTTCGCCAGTTGATTTCTCAGCACGTTGCGCGTGCCGCGGACTTGAATTCCCAAGACACTGTCACCATCTTGCCTGATGGCAGCGCGGTAGAGTGCGAGCACTCGACGCCTGTAGATCCGGCCTGATCAACCCTTTTCTAAAGACCATCGGCATCACCTATGCGCGATTCCACGACAACCACCTCCGGGACGGCACGCCTCAGTGCTTTGTCTCAAGCCATGACCCGTGCCTTTCAGCGAGGCAGCCGTGCAGGGTGGCGGATGCTGAACAACGGCCGGCAAGACGGACCTCCAGACCTCGATGAGCTCTGGCGCGATTTCCGGCGCAAGCTGGGCGGCATCTTTGGCGGCGGCGGTGGGGGTGGTGGCAACCAGCCTTCCGGCGGTGGTAGCCCAAATTTCGAGCCCGACATGAAAAGCGCGGGAGTCGGTGTGGGCCTCATCGCTGGTGTTGTGGCCCTGATCTGGGCCGGAAGCGGTGTATTCATCGTGCAGGAAGGCGAGCAGTCGGTCATCACCACCTTCGGCAGCTACAGCCGCACGGTGGACGCTGGCCTGCAATGGCGCCTGCCTTACCCGATCCAGCAGCATGAAACCGTCAAAGTCACCCAGTTGCGCTCGGTCGATGTCGGCCGCCAATCGGTGGCGGCCTCCACGGGTCTGCGTGATTCGTCCATGCTGACCCAAGACGAGAACATTGTCGATATTCGCTTCACCGTTCAGTACACCCTGAAGGATGCCCGCGCTTTCTTGTTTGAGAATCGAGGCACGGATGAGGCGGTCACGCAGGCCAGTGAGTCGGCGGTGCGCGAGATTGTGGGCCGCAGCAAGGTGGATTCCGTGCTCTACGAGCGCCGAGATGCCATTGCCGCAGATTTGGTCAAGTCGATCCAAGCCCAGCTCGACAAGCTGAACGCGGGCGTGACGATCAAGAACGTCAACCTGAAGAACGTGGAAGTGCCGGAGCAAGTCCAGGCCGCATTTGATGATGCCTTTAAGGCCGGTGCGGATCGCGATCGCTACAAGAACGAAGGTCAGGCTTACGCCAGCGATGTGATCCCTAAAGCCCAGGGTACTGCTTCGCGTTTGGCCGAAGAGGCGCAGGGCTACAAGTCTCGTGTCGTGGCACGCGCAGAAGGTGATGCACAGCGCTTCTTGTCCGTGTATGCCGAGTACCAAAAGGCGCCGGGTGTGATGCGAGACCGCCTCTACATTGACACCATGCGCGAGATCTACAACAACGTGACCAAGGTGATGGTGTATAGCCGTAGCGGCTCCAATCTCCTGTATCTTCCCCTCGACAAGATCATGCAACAAGCGGGACAGGGTGGTGTGGGCGCTATGCCCGTGACGCCTGCGGCGACGGCGCCAGCCGCTACGCCCGCAGGCAACGCTGAGCCCGCTGCAGCGGACCCCCGAGCCCGCGAAGGCCGCGAAGGCCTCCGTAGTCGCGACCGCGATAGCCGCTGATCCCCCCTGTTGCACACGAGTGACATCATGAATCGCATTGCAATGTTCGCCAGCGCACTGTTGGCCCTGTTGATGTTGGCGGCTGCCACCTTGTTTGTGGTGGACCAGCGCCAAGTCGCGGTGGTGTATTCCTTGGGTGAAATCAAGGAAGTCATCACCGAGCCTGGCCTGAAGGTCAAGCTGCCGCCGCCCTTCCAAAACGTGGTCTTTCTGGATCGCCGTATCCAGACCTTGGACAGTCCTGAGACTCGCCCCATCTTCACCGCTGAGAAAAAGAGCTTGGTGATTGACTGGCTGGTGAAGTGGCGCATCAAGGAGCCGCGTCAGTTCATCCGTAACAACGGTGCCGACATCCGCAACCTGGAGAATCGCCTGAGCCCTGTGGTGCAGGCGGCCTTTAACGAAGAGGTTACCAAGCGCACCGTGGATGGGGTGTTGGCGACTGAGCGTGAGAAGGTTATGCAGGGCGTGCAAGCCCGCTTGGCCGACGAAGCCAAGTCCTTCGGTATCGAAATCTTGGATGTGCGCATCAAGCGGGTCGACTTCGTGGCCAGCATCACCGAATCGGTGTATCGACGCATGGAATCTGAGCGCAAGCAGGTGGCTAATGAGCTTCGTTCTAAGGGTCAAGCCGAGAGTGAAAAGATCCGTGCCGATGCAGACCGTCAGCGCGAAGTGATCGTGGCTGAAGCCTACCGTGACGCCCAGAAGGTGATGGGTGAGGGCGATGCTGAAGCCTCGGCCACCTATGCCGCAGCCTTTGGGCGTGACCCCCAGTTTGCGCAGTTCTATCGCAGCCTGGAAGCCTATCGCTCGACCTGGCGCAGCAAGTCTGATGTGATGGTGGTTGAGCCAACGGGTGACTTCTTCAAGGCCATGCGCGGCACGGGAGGTGGCGCACCCGCCGCCGCTGCGGCACCTAAGCGGTGACGAGGTCGGCTTGCTCTAGGCCATGAGCGATGTGCTCTGGAGCGCCTTGGCGCTGGTCTTGGTGTTTGAAGGCTTGATGCCCTTGATGGCACCTGGCGCTTGGCGCGCGGCCTTCGAGAAAGCGCTGAGTTTGACAGACGGCCAGCTCCGATTCTTCGGGCTGGCCAGCCTGCTGCTCGGCTTGGCCTTGCTTGCGCTCTTGCAAAGCTGACAGGGGGCTGGCGGCCCGGGAGTCTGCTGTGACTTCATGCCATCTCGGGCTCAGGGCACGAGTACAATGCCGGTTTTAACCCGGTCCAATTTTCATGTCCTCTGCTTGGCTGTTGCCGGAGTACATCGCCGATGTCTTGCCCTCTGAGGCGAGGCGTATCGAAGAGCTTAGGCGTCAATGCTTAGATTTGGCGCGCACCTACGGTTTTGAGCTGGTCATGCCTCCGATGCTGGAGCATTTGGAGTCATTGCTCTCTGGCACAGGCCGTGAGCTCGACCTCAAGACCTTCAAGCTGGTGGATCAACTCAGTGGCCGCACCCTGGGCTTGCGCGCTGACACCACGCCTCAAGTGGCACGCATTGATGCCCATTTGCTCAATCGCCAGGGCGTCACGCGGCTTTGCTATTGCGGCCCCGTTCTACACACCAAGCCTCAGGGCTCTCATGCGACGCGTGAGCCCTTGCAGTTTGGTGCCGAGATTTTTGGCCACGCAGGCCTCGAAGCCGACCTTGAGATTCAAGAACTGGCTGTGGGGGCCTTGCAGGCTGCCGGTGCTAAAGCCTTGACCATTGACCTGGGTGACGCGCGCATTGTGCGTGCTGTTTTGGCGGGCTTGCCCCTCCATGCGGAGGCCTTAACCGGATTGGTGTCGGCCCTGACCACCAAAGACCGGAGCCTGGTCAAAGAACTCTCCAGCGCCTGTCCCTCAGCCACGCGCGAGGCCTTGCTGGCCTTGCTGGACCTCTACGGTGGTGCCGAAGTGCTCGACGAAGCGGCAAGAGTGTTGCCCGACCGGCCGGCGCTCAAGGCTGCCCTGGCTGATCTACGCTGGATCAGCGGCCATGTGGCGCAGGCCTATCCCGATGTTTGCCTGGGCTTTGACCTCTCCGACATGAGCGGCTATGCCTATTACAGTGGCGTGCGGTTTGCGGTCTATGCCCAAGGGGCAGCCAACGCCCTGGCGCGCGGTGGGCGCTATGACGAAGTAGGCGCCATTTTTGGTCGCAACCGCCCAGCGGTCGGCTTCAGCCTGGACCTCAAAGACCTGGGATCTTCCGCCGCCGTGCCACCTGCGCGTGCGGCCATCACCGCACCTTGGGGCGAGGCCGCAGGCCTGCGTGCCGCCGTGCGCGAACTGCGTGCACGGGGCGAAACTGTTCTGTGCATCCTGCCGGGCCATGAGCACGAGGCCCAAGAATTCGACTGCGACCGCGAGTTGGTCGAGGTCAATGGTCAGTGGTTGCTGCGCTCGCGCTAAGGCGAGCCGCCAGTTCTTCCGATAACTCTTTTCGTTCATCCCCTCCAAGCCATGCAACAAGGCCTTACTTCTGCTGCTCCTTCTACTCTGCGCGGCCGCAACGTCGTCGTCGTCGGCACCCAATGGGGTGACGAAGGCAAAGGCAAGTTGGTGGATTGGCTGACGGAGAGCGCCCAAGGCGTTGTCCGTTTCCAAGGCGGCCACAACGCGGGGCACACCCTGGTCATCAATGGCGTCAAGACGGCGCTGCACCTGATCCCCAGCGGCATCATGCGCCCTGGCGTCAAGTGCTATATCGGCAACGGCGTAGTCTTGTCTGCCGCCAAGCTGTTCGAAGAAATCGAGGGCTTGGAGAAGGCCGGTGTCGAGGTGCGCTCGCGCCTGCGCATCAGCGAGGCCTGCCCCTTGATCTTGCCCTTCCATGCAGCACTTGATGTGGCCCGCGAAGCGGCCCGTGAACAAGGCGGCACTGAAAAGATCGGCACGACAGGGCGCGGCATTGGCCCGGCCTATGAAGACAAGATTGCACGCCGCGCCCTGCGTGTGCAAGACCTGCGCTACCCAGAACGCTTCGCCGGCAAGCTGCGCGAACTGCTGGCCCTGCACAACCACGTGCTGACCACCTTCTTGGGCTCGCGCAACTTCACCTTTGGAGACGCGCTCAAGCCCTACATCGTCAACGGTGAAGTGCAGTTCGACGCCGTCTATGACGAAGCCATGCGCCACGCCAAGCTGCTGACACCCATGATGGCCGATGTCTCGCGTGAGCTCAATGAAGCCCACGCCGCTGGGGCGAACCTCTTGTTTGAAGGTGCTCAAGGCACTTTGCTGGATGTGGACCACGGCACCTACCCTTACGTGACCTCCAGCAACTGCGTGGCCGGCAATGCCGCAGCAGGCGCGGGCGTGGGTCCGGGTTTGCTGCACTATGTGCTGGGCATCACCAAGGCTTACTGCACGCGGGTGGGCGGCGGCCCGTTCCCCACCGAGTTGGATTGGGAAGTGCCGGGCACGCCGGGCTACCACATGAGCACCGTGGGCGCCGAAAAGGGCGTGACCACCGGTCGCTCGCGCCGTTGTGGCTGGTTTGATGCCGCGCTGCTCAAACGCTCAGCCCAGGTCAACGGTTTGTCGGGCCTGTGCCTGACCAAGCTCGATGTGCTGGATGGCTTGAGCGAGTTGAAGCTCTGCGTGGGCTACACCTTGGATGGCGAGACCATCGACATTTTGCCCATGGGTGCAGATGAGATCGCACGCTGTGAGCCCATTTATGAAACCTTGCCCGGCTGGAGCGACAGTACCGTGGGTGTGACCCAGGTCGACAAGCTGCCTGAGGCCGCGCGGCGTTATCTGAGCCGCATTGAGCAGGTGACGGGCGTGCCCATTCATGTGATTTCCACCAGCCCTGACCGCGATCACACCATCTTGTTGCATCATCCCTTCCAGGCTTGATCAACTCGACTTTCCTACTCACTTCATTCAACACCCACCGCTGGAGCCCCTATGCTCACTGACGACGGCAAGCATCTTTATGTCTCCTGGGACGAGTACCACCTGCTGATTGAGCGCTTGGCGCTGAAGGTGCACGCCTCGGGTTGGGAATTCGACCAAATCTTGTGCTTGGCCCGTGGCGGTATGCGCCCTGGTGATGTCCTGTCGCGTGTCTTTGACAAGCCGCTGGCCATCATGTCGACCAGCTCCTACAGGGCTGAGGCCGGCACCATCCAAGGCCGTTTGGACATGGCCAAGTACATCACCATGCCCAAGGGCGAACTGGCAGGCCGCGTGCTGCTGGTGGATGACCTGGCGGATTCAGGCGTGACCCTGAAGGCGGTGGTGGAGCGCCTGCGTGGGGTGCCTTCGATCAGCGAATTGCGTTCGGCCGTGATCTGGTCTAAGGCGGTGTCGAGCTACACCCCTGACTACTATGTCGAGATGCTGGCCACCAGCCCTTGGATTCACCAGCCGTTTGAAGAGTACGACGATCTGCGTCCTGATGGCTTGGCCAAGAAGTTTGCAGTCTGAAACGCTAAGCGCTTGAGTGAGTCTTCAAGACTTGAGCTTCATGTTGGTGCCTGCCGCTTTGGCCGTATTTGCGGCGGGGCAGTGCATGGTGCCGAACGAAAAAACGCCGTCACGAGACGGCGTTTTTTTTGGTGCGCTCAACCTGCTGGCCCGCGTGCCACGCAAAGGGACGGCGCAATGCAAAAGGGCCGACGTTTTCACGTCGGCCCTGTCACAATATTTGGTGCCCAGGAGAGGACTCGAACCTCCACGGAGTTACCCGCTAGTACCTGAAACTAGTGCGTCTACCAATTCCGCCACCTGGGCTTTTTGTCTTGCAGCACATTTGTTTAATGCGCTGCTCAACGAAAGATAGGACTATATCATCAAAACAAAACACAGTGCAAGTGGGGCGCCAAAAAATTTGGCCTTGCTGAGCGAATTTGAAGGCGTGGTCATGGGCCACCGGGATGGTCACGGCTTCGTGAAACGTGATGACGGCGAGCCTGATGTCTACGTGTCGCCTGACGAGATGCGAGCGGTGTTGCACAAGGACTTGGTGCGGGCTCGTATCGTGCGTTACGACCGCAAGGGTCGGCCCGAATGCCGCATCTTGGAGATCGTGGAGCGCCGCAAGGCGCCCATCATTGGTCGCTTGCTGCAAGAGAACGGTGTCTGGCTGGTTGCGCCTGAAGATCGACGTTACGGTCAAGATGTCCTCATTCCCAAGAACGCGATTGCCCAGGCGCAGGCCGGGCAGGTGGTGGTGGTCGAGTTGACCGAAGCGCCGTCCATGCACTCCCAGCCCGTGGGTCGCGTCAAAGAGGTTTTGGGCGATATCGATGACCCGGGCATGGAGATCGAGATTGCGGTCCGTAAGTACGAAGTGCCGCATCTGTTTTCCACGGAGACATTGGCCCAGGCTGAGGCCCTGCCAGATCGGGTGCGTGCAGCCGACATGAAGCAGCGAGTGGACTTGCGCGATGTGCCGCTGGTGACGATTGATGGTGAGGATGCGCGGGACTTTGACGACGCGGTCTATTGCGAACCCTATGCTGCTGGGCGTGGCCGCAGCGCCGTCAAGGGCTGGCGCTTGCTGGTGGCCATTGCCGATGTGAGCCACTATGTCACCCCGGGCTCGGCCATTGACGACGACGCGATCGAGCGCGCCACCTCGGTGTACTTTCCGCGCCGTGTCATTCCCATGCTGCCGGAGAAGCTCTCTAACGGCCTGTGTTCGCTGAATCCCGAGGTCGACCGTTTGACCCTGGTGTGCGACATGCTGGTGGACGACACGGGGGAGGTCCAGGCCTATCAGTTCTACCCAGCCGTTATTTCGTCGCATGCTCGGCTGACCTATACCGAGGTGGCGGCGGCCCTCAGCAACACCCGCGGACCTGAGGCGGCCAAGCGTCAGGCTATCTTGCCGCAC
Source organism: Ideonella sp. (assembly GCF_044358605.1). Classification (GTDB taxonomy): domain Bacteria; phylum Pseudomonadota; class Gammaproteobacteria; order Burkholderiales; family Burkholderiaceae_C; genus Ideonella. Next base: position 11,627 of record NZ_JBIKNQ010000030.1, on the reverse strand, counting down.
CTGCTGCACTTGCATGAGGTCTATCGCGCTTTGCTGAAGGCGCGGGGTCGGCGTGGTGCGGTCGACTTCGACACCCCAGAGACCCAGATCATCTGCGACGATAACGGTCGGATTGAGCGCATCGTGCCCCGCATGCGCAATGATGCCCATCGCCTGATCGAAGAGGCCATGTTGGCGGCCAACGTCTGTGCGGCGGAGTTCATCGCCCAGGCGGAGCACCCGGGCCTCTACCGCGTTCACGAGGGGCCCACCCCCGAAAAGCGCTTGACGCTGCAGAACTACCTCAAAGCCTTGGGGCTGGGCTTGAGTTTGAGCGACGATCCCAAGCCGGCAGAGTTCCAGGCCATTGCGCAGGCCACTAAGGACAGGCCTGACCATCAACAGATCCACACCATGCTGCTGCGCTCCATGCAGCAGGCCATCTACACCCCCATCAACAGCGGTCACTTTGGTTTGGCCTATCCGGCCTACACCCACTTCACCAGCCCAATTCGTCGCTACCCCGACCTCTTGGTTCATCGGGTCATCAAGGCCATCTTGCTGAGCAAGCGCTATCGCCTAGAAACTGGTGAGCTGGCTGCTGCCCCTAAAGGTAAGGCGCGCGCAGGCAAATCGCAGGCCACCGAGGTGAGCCATTGGGAAGCTGCCGGTCTGCAGTGCAGCACCAATGAGCGGCGTGCCGATGAGGCCTCACGCGATGTCGAGGCCTGGCTCAAGTGCCGCTATATGCGCGAGCGCTTGGGCGAGGAATTTGTCGGCACCGTCAGTGCCGTCACCAGCTTCGGTTTGTTCGTGACCTTGGAGAGCCTGTTTGTGGAAGGCCTGATCCACATCACCGAGTTGGGCGGCGAGTACTACCATTTCGACGAGTTGCGGCAAGAGCTGCGCGGAGAGCGCTCCGGCATGCGCTATGTCGTTGGCACCAAGGTCCGTGTGCAGGTCAGCCGAGTCGATCTCGATGGCCGACGCATTGACTTCCGCTTGGTTCGAGAGGGCGATGCGGAGCGCTTGCTTTCCAAGGGGCGGCCCGCGACGGTGTCAGGCAAGAAGCCCGCCTCGGCCGTGGAGTCTTTGGCCGCGGTGGAGGACGCAGACCGCGCCATGAAGCGTTCGACCAAAGTGCTGGCGAAGGCTGGGCGCGCCGGTGGCAAGTCCAGTTCGGGTGGTGCGTCACGCTCCACCTCTGCGGCCAAGAAGAGTGGCCGCGATGCCAAGGGCGCGCCTAAGGCGGGTTCACGGTCGCGCCGCTGAGAGGGCGTCGACCGCCCTGGTCATCGCGCCGGGCAGTTGGCTCGCCAGCAAGGGCAGGGCAGACGCACCGCTTTCCGAAGCGTCCTCTGCCAACTCCGCAGCGCACCCGTGCAGCCACACCACCGAGGCCGCCAAGTCGCACAGCTCGTCACGCAGTAGGTGGGGCCATTGAGACCACAGCCCGCCCAGCCACCCTGCGAGCACATCGCCACTGCCGGGCGTGGACAGGCGCGCATTACCGGTGCTGTTGATCCACGGCAGGTGGTCGACCTGTGCGACCACGGTGCCCGAACCTTTCAGCACCACACAGGCTTGGGTTTGGGCAGCGAGGCGTTGGGCGCTGTGCAGCCTTTGATTTTGGATTTGCGCAGTGTCGCCATGGGCCAGGCGTGCGGCCTCCAGGGGGTGGGGCGTCAGGATGGTGCGTTGTTGTCGCTCGGCGCGATGTGACAGCGCCTGGCGCAAGGCGCGGTCCGCGCCGATGGCATTGAGTGCGTCGGCATCCAACACCAAGCGTTGCGCGCGCAGCAGCAGCTCGGGCAGGACGCTGGCCACCGCGTTCCCGCCACCGCAGCCACACACCACGGTGGCGCGCTCCAATACATCGGGGCTGAGCAATTCACTCATGTTCCGCCACATCAACTCTGGGCGCGCGGACCACTCACGCTGGCCGGACAGTGGGGCCACCAGCACGCGGCCGGCACCGGCCTGCAGGGCGGCGCTGGCCGCCAGCGTGGCGGCGCCCTCCATGCCTGTGGCGCCGCCCACCACCCATACATCGCCAAAGCTGCCTTTGTGGCTTTGGTGGGGGCGCGAGGCTTGCAGGCTGCGTGCGAGTGCGGGGCTGGTCAGTCTGGCACTCGCGCCGGTGGCTGGGGGTAGCGGCTGGTCATGGGCAGTTAAGCCATCGAACCAAATCTCTCCGCTGTGCTGGCGGCCGCTGTGGGTGAACAAGCCCGGCTTGAGTGTGAGCAGGCTCAATGTGGCATGCGCCTCTACTGCTTGCGCACCGAGGAGCGTGCCGTGGTCGCTGCTCAGGCCGGTCGGCACATCAATGGCCAAGAGCGGGCAGTGGGTGCGCCACGCGTTAAGCGCAGTGATCCAGCCGAGCAGGCGCTCGTCTGGCGGACGGTTGTGGCCCAAGCCCAGCAGCGCATCGACCACTACATCGGGTTTGACGTCGGTGGCATCTGGCCTAGGAAAGTGGGCCGCAGCTTCTCGGATCTGAACGCCTGCTTGGCAGGCCAGGGTCAAGGCCTTTTGCGCATCGGCCGGCAGTTCCTTGGCCAGGCCCCACAAGAATGCAGTGACCTGACAGCCTGCGGCGGCCCAGTGGGCGGCAGCAGCCAGGCCGTCGCCGCCGTTGTTGCCAGGGCCTACGGCCACCCAGACCTGTCGGGCATGCGGTGCGAGGGCGCGCGTCCAGCGCGCCACGGCCAAACCGGCGCGGGCCATCAGGGTATAGGGCGGGTGAGCGGCCAGCGCTTGCGCCTCCAGGGCACGCGAGGCCGCTGTGTCGTGCAGCCAAAGCGCCCCTGCGGGTGTCATCTCAGAAAACGGCACCAGACGCAAAGAGGGCATAAGAGGGCGATGGAGCTGGGCTGTGATCAGGTAAGGCCACGACTTGGTGGCCTTCACCCTCCATCAGCGGAATCGATCGGTAGAGAATGCGGCCGCCTCAGGCGCCACACTTTGGCCCGAGATCTGGGCTGCCAGCATCTTGGCCCCGCCCAGTCCCAATGTCCAGCCTAAATTGCCGTGGCCCAGATTCAGCCAGATACCCGGTTTGGCGCTGGGGCCAATCACCGGCAGGCTGTCCGGCAAGCACGGCCGTGCGCCATGCCATTCTTGCGCTTTGGACGTGCGCGCCACGCCTTCAAACCAGAGGTCCAACGCGCGGTAAAGGCGCTTGAGCTCACTGGCCTCGGCTTGCTGGAGTTGGCCGCCGCGTCGCAAGCCGCCGCTGACGCGGATACGGTCGCCCAGGCGGCTGATGGAGACCTGCTGCGCCAAGTCCACCAAAGCAGCGCGGGGGCCTGGGTCGGGCATGGCTTCGAACAGAGGTAAGGGGGCGGTGACGGAGTGGCCGTGAATGGGCAGCAGGGGCAGATTCAGCCCGAGTGACTGCAGCAGCTTTGGCGAGCCCAGACCGGTACACAGCACCACGGCGTCCGCTTTCAGTGTGTCGGTCACAGAATGGGATGACTCAGTCGGCAACTCTTTGCCCAACTGGGGTGCTTGGCCTTCATCGCGTAGCAGCACGGTGAGCGGTGGGCCGCTTTGGATGTCGACCACGGTGTGCTCGAAGCGGAAGACGGCGCCCATGCGCTGGGCATCGGCCTTGAGCAAATGCGCCACTTGTCGGCTGTTGGCAACCGCGTCGCTGGGCAAATGCACGGCCGCTTGCAGCCCTGCTTTCGGGTTGAGGCCAGGCTCTATCTCTAGCGCTTCGTCCGGAGAGAGCCAGCGCGCCGCGTCGCCGGCTTCTGTCAAGCGGTCACACACCAGTTTGGCGGCGGCGGCCTCGCGCTTGCTGCGCAGCAGCACCATGCAGCCTTGGCGCTGTTCGTGCCCAAGGTCCAAGCTCAGGCTCAAGCCCTGGAGCTCTTCCAGGGTCTGCAAGGCCAAGGCCTTGACATGCGGGCGGCGCGCCGCCTCCAGATGTGGCCGCTGCGCCAGCCAAGACCGCCACCACCAGCCCGTCATGCTCGGGTGGCGAAGGCTGCGGGCCAGGGTGTTGAAGGTTTGGCCTGCCCGGCCACGTTGGGGCTCCAGCAAGACATCAGCGCCCCAGCCGGCCACCAGTGAGGGAGAGAGCAGACCTGCATTCGCAAAGCTGCCTTCGGTGGCCACGCTGCCGCGGCGCTCAATCACGGTCACTTCATGCCCGGCGCGCGCCAGGGCATGTGCGCTCGCCACGCCGACGATACCGGCGCCAATCACTGCAATTCGCATGGCGTCAGTCTCGCGGGGGCAGTGCCGTCGAGCGCGCCCAAGGCGCCGCGGTCAGGCAGTGATGAGCCGGTGTGGCAACAGGGTGGGCGCTCAGGCAAGCAGCGACAATTCGAAGGGGCACAGCGACACAAATGCGCGCAGGGGCGCTTCACAAAGAGTGGGGGAGGGGCGGCGTGGGCGTCGATCATAGGTGCTTGTGCGCCTATTTGCTGGAAGCGAGGGGGGGCTCTTTTGCAGAATTGTCGCCCCCGCGCCACCCTGGTGCCTCGGGTGACTCGCTGGAGCGGTGTCAAAGAGGGGGCAACTTACTGCTACAATCCGCAGGCTTTGCTGAATGAACTTGGCCCTCCACGGGGCAAGCGCGCGGCAAAACAAATGGTGCAGCTTGGCACTGGCGCTCTGGTGACAGAGCGAGTGGTTCAAGCGCATCTCACTCGCGAACCCGGCTTACAAGGTGTTGCTTTGCGCGTTTGGATATCCAGCGCACAAGGCGATGAAGGCCGGAGTTCTAGACCCAACCTTCGGAGAAATTATGTCCGTTTCAATGCGCGAAATGCTGGAAGCCGGTGTCCACTTTGGTCACCAAACTCGCTTCTGGAACCCCAAGATGGCCCCGTACATCTACGGCCATCGCAACAAGATCCACATCATCAACTTGGAGAAGACACTCCCCAAGTTTGAAGAAGCCCTGAAGTTCGTGCGCCAGCTGTCGGCCAAGCGCGGCTCCATCCTGATGGTGGGCACCAAGCGTCAAGCACGCGATTTCATCGCCCTGGAAGCCCAGCGCGCCGGCATGCCTTACGTCGACCAGCGTTGGCTCGGCGGCATGCTGACCAACTTCAAGACCGTCAAGGGTTCGCTGAAGAAGCTCAAGGACATGCAAGCCCAGAAAGATACCGGCGCTGAGCTGCGTATCAAGAAGGAAGCCCTGCTGTTCGACCGCGAATTGGCCAAGCTGGAAAAAGACATCGGCGGCATCCAAGACATGGCTGCACTGCCTGACGCGCTGTTCGTGATCGACGTGGGTTACCACAAGATTGCTGTGGCTGAAGCTCGCAAGCTGGGCATTCCCGTCATCGGCGTGGTCGATACCAACCACTCGCCCGAAGGCGTGGACTACATCATCCCTGGCAACGACGACTCGGCCAAGGCTGTCGCGTTGTACGCCAAGGCTGTTGCGGACGCCGTCCTCGAAGGCAAGGCCAACGCCACCACCGAGTTGGTGCAAGCCGTTGCCGCTGAAGGCGACGAGTTCGTTGAAGTCAACGAGCAAGCCTGAGTTTCGCGCGCTTGAGCGCCAGTGAATGAGGGGCTTCAAGGCCCCTTTTTCACAACTTTGAGAAGTTCATTCATCAATCCGAGCCGTGATGCACGGGCTCGATAGAACCGGAGAATACACATGGCAGCGATTACCGCCAGCATGGTCGCAGAACTGCGCGCCAAGACCGACGCCCCGATGATGGAGTGCAAGAAGGCTTTGACGGAAGCTGAGGGCGACATGGCCCGCGCTGAAGAAATCCTGCGCGTTAAGCTGGGCTCCAAGGCCGGCAAGGCCGCCTCGCGCGTGACCGCAGAAGGCGTGATCGCCGCCTCCGTGTCGGGCACCACCGGCGCCATGATCGAAGTCAATTGCGAAACTGACTTCGTCACCAAGAACGACTCCTTCCTGGCCTTCTCCAAGGCTTGCGCTGAGTTGGTGGCTGCGCACGGCCCGGCCGATGTCGCTGCACTGTCGGCACTGCCGCTGAGCCAAGACGGCTTCGGCCCCACCGTGGAAGACGTGCGCAAGGGCCTGATCGGCAAGATCGGCGAGAACATGTCTGTCCGTCGCTTCCAGCGCTGGACCAACGGCGGCAACTTGGCCAGCTACCTGCACGGCACCCGCATCGGCGTGGTTGTGGAGTACACCGGCTCTGATGTGGCCGCTAAGGACGTGGCCATGCACGTGGCGGCCATGAAGCCTGTGTCGCTGTCGCAATCCGACGTGCCCGCAGACCTGGTCGAAAAAGAGCGCAAGATCGCCGCTGAGAAGGCTGCTGAGTCTGGCAAGCCTGCCGACATCGTCGCCAAGATGGTCGAAGGCTCGGTTCAGAAGTACCTGAAGGAAGTCTCGCTGTCCAACCAAGTGTTTGTGAAGGCCGCTGACGGCAAGCAAACCGTGGAGCAGATGCTCAAGGCCGCCAACACCGTCGTCAAGGGTTTCACCCTTTACGTGGTGGGCGAAGGCATTGAGAAGAAGGTGGACGACTTCGCCGCTGAAGTGGCCGCTCAGGTCGCTGCTGCCAAGGGCCAATAAGCCCTCGCGCTGTACGCGTTGGTGCCTGCAAGCCGGGTGCCACGCGTACACTGCATTTGATTCGCAAGATCCCACTTCGCAAAGGTCCACCGCATGCCAGCGTACAAGCGCATCCTCCTGAAATTGTCCGGTGAAGCCCTGATGGGCGAAGATGCCTACGGCATCAACCGAGCCACCATCGTGCGCATGGTGCGCGAAGTGCAGGAAGTGACTCAGCTGGGTTGTGAAGTGGCGGTGGTGATTGGCGGCGGCAACATCTTCCGCGGTGTCGCTGGCGGCTCCGTCGGCATGGACCGCGCGACGGCCGACTACATGGGCATGCTGGCCACGGTGATGAACTCCCTGGCTTTGGCAGACACCATGCGCCAAGAAGGCATGACGGCCCGTGTGATGTCCGCCATTGCCATTGACCAAGTGGTCGAGCCCTATGTGCGTCCCAAGGCCTTGCAGTACCTCGAAGAGGGCAAGGTCGTGGTCTTTGCGGCGGGCACGGGCAACCCCTTCTTCACCACCGACACCGCCGCCGCATTACGCGGGGCTGAAATCGGTGCACAGGTGGTCTTGAAGGCCACCAAAGTGGACGGCGTCTACTCGGCGGACCCTAAGAAGGATCCGACCGCGACGCGCTACACCAACATCTCGTTTGATGAGGCCATCGCAAAGAACCTGCAGGTGCTGGACGCCACCGCCTTTGCCTTGTGCCGCGACCAAAAGTTGCCCATCAAAGTGTTCTCAATCTTCAAGCCCGGCGCGCTCAAGCGCGTGGTGATGGGTGAAGACGAAGGCACCTTGGTGCATGTCTGAGGAGCTGATGCATGACGACGACTGCTGACATCAAGAACAACGCTGAAGCCAAGATGGCCAAGTCCATCGAGGCCTTTAAGAACGAACTGCACAAGATTCGCACTGGCCGTGCCCACCCTGGCATCCTTGACCAGGTGCAGGTGGAGTACTACGGCTCCATGGTGCCCATCAGCCAGGTGGCCAACGTCACCTTGATGGACGCGCGCACCATCAGCGTTCAGCCCTGGGAAAAGGGCATGGGTGCCAAGATTGAAAAGGCCATTCGCGAGTCCGATCTGGGCTTGAACCCCTCAGCCCAAGGCGATCTGCTGCGCGTGCCCATGCCTGCGCTGACCGAAGAGCGCCGCAAAGAGCTGACCAAAGTGGTTCGCAATGCCGGTGAAGACGCTAAGGTGGCCGTGCGCAACCTGCGTCGTGACGCCAATGAACACGTCAAGAAACTGGTCAAGGACAAGCTGGCCACCGAAGACGATGAGCGTCGCACCCACGACGACGTTCAAAAGCTAACTGATCGCGTCATTGGCGAGATCGACAGGCTGGTGTCGGGTAAAGAAGCCGAGATCCTGGCGGTCTGACGCCTCGTATGGCTTTCTTTTCCAGCAGTCCCGCTCCTGCTGCGCCTGCTTCTGAAGGGGCAGAAGTGCCACGCCATGTGGCTATCGTGATGGACGGCAATGGCCGCTGGGCCCGCAAGCGCTTTATGCCTCGGGTTTTCGGCCATAAAGCGGGCATGGAGACGGTGATGAGTGTCATCGCCGACTGCCAGCGCCGCGGCATCGGCTTTCTCACGCTCTACGCGTTCTCATCCGAGAACTGGAAGCGGCCGGAGGAAGAAGTCTCTGGTCTCATGAACCTGGTTCTGGTGGGCGTCTCCAAGTACCTGATGCGCTTGGCCGAGCAAGGTGTCCGCATCAAGGTCATGGGCGAGCGCTCTGCGGTCTCTCCCAAGGTTCGCGAGGCCTGGAACGAGGCGGAGCGCGTCACTGCCAACAACACCGGTCTGACCTTAACCGTGGCCTTCAACTATGGTGGCCGCTGGGACGTGGTCCAGGCCTGCCGCCAGGCCATGTCCGATGGCCTAGCACCTGAGCAGATCACCGAAGAGGCGCTGTCTGCCCGCATGGCATCGAGCCATGCACCGGACCCCGACCTTTTCATTCGGACGGGCGGCGAGATTCGCATCAGCAACTTCTTGTTGTGGCAGATCGCCTATTCTGAGTTTCACTTTACAGATTGTCTCTGGCCCGATTTCGATGCGGCTGAGATGGATAAGGCCCTGACGGCCTTTGCGCGCCGCGATCGGCGTTTTGGTGGTGTCAAAACCGAGGCTTCCGGGCCAGCGGCTTGACCTTACACAGGTCCCCCACATGCTTTTGCCTCGAATTTTGACGGCGCTGGTGTTGTTGGCAGCACTGCTGCCGGCCCTCATCACGGGCAATGCCATGCCCTTTTTGGCCATCACCTTGGTCATGATTGCCGCAGCGGGCTGGGAGTGGGGGCGATTGAACGGCCTGTCGCTGGTGTCTGCGCTCGCTGTAGGCGGCGTGGTCTTTTTGGCCTGCGTGATGCTGTGGGATCTAGGTTGGGTGGGCAAAGTGCCGGCCTGGCTGTGGTGGTTGACCACAGGCTGCTGGGTTCTGGGTGGTGCTTTGGCTCTCAAGGCCGGGCCGCAAGGCTGGCCGCGTCTGTCTCAGGCTTTGCGCTTGCTGCTGGGCACCTTCATCTTGGTGGTGGCTTGGTTGGCACTGGCCAGCGCCAAGTTGCGTGGCCTGGATTTCATTTTGTCGGCGCTGTGCTTGGTCTGGATGGCGGACATTGCTGCCTACGCAGCCGGGCGGCTGTTTGGGCGCCGCAAGCTGGCCCCCGCCATTAGCCCCGGCAAGAGTTGGGAAGGTGTGATGGGCGGTGTGGCAGGCGTGATGCTGCTGGCCTTGGTGTGGCTCAATGTCGAAGTGGCTGTCTTCGGTGATAGCACCAGCGTGTTCGCTCTGCTATGGAGCCGCTTGGGGCCGATGGGCTTGCTGGTCTCGCTTGCCTTCTTGTGCATGCTCAGCGTGATGGGCGACCTGGTGGAGTCCTTAGTCAAGCGAGCGGTGGGCGCCAAAGACTCCAGCGCACTTTTGCCCGGGCACGGCGGCGTGCTCGACCGAGTGGACGCGCTGTTGCCCGTCTTGCCTGCTGTGATGGCCTTAGCCTCGCTGGCGGCCGCTTCTTGAGGTGACGATGAGCAAACGGCAATCTTTGTGCATCCTGGGCTCAACGGGCTCCGTGGGCTCGAACACGCTGGATGTGGTGACGCGCCACCCAGACCGCTATGAGGTCTTCGCCCTGACTGGCGCCCAGCGTGTGGAGGAACTGGCCCTGCAGTGCCTGCAGTGGCGCCCACGCTATGCCGCGATGGTGCAGCCAGAAGCTGCTTTGGCCTTAGCGCAGCGACTCAAGGCGGAGGGTTGCCCCACCGAAGTGCTGTCCGGCGAACAGGCCCTGAATGACTTGGCGGCTCATTCCGAGGTGACCACCGTCATGGCGTCCATCGTTGGTGCGGCGGGTTTGGCACCTTGCATCGCTGCGGCTCGGGCGGGCAAGCGCTTGCTGCTGGCCAACAAAGAGGCCCTGGTGGTTGGCGGTGCACTGTTCATGCGGGCGGTCGAAGAGGGCGGCGCGACCCTGCTGCCCATCGACAGCGAACACTCCGCCATCTTCCAGTGCTTGCCCGAGGATCGCCATACCTGGGTTGATCGGATCGACCACATCGTGCTGACGGCCTCCGGCGGCCCCTTCCGCCAACGTGATCCGGCCACTCTGTCCGACATCACGCCGGAGCAAGCTTGTGCCCACCCGAATTGGGTGATGGGCCGAAAGATCTCGGTGGATTCCGCCACCATGATGAACAAGGCGCTGGAGGTCATTGAAGCGCGCTGGCTGTTCGGCCTTACACCTGAGCAGATCAAGGTTGTCATCCATCCGCAGAGCATCATCCACTCCATGGTGGTCTGCAAAGACAACTCGGTGCTAGCACAATTGGGGACGCCTGATATGCGCGTGCCCATTGCTTACGGCTTGTCCTTTCCTGAGCGCATCGAATCCGGCGCCAGCACCTTGGATTTTCTTAGTCTCAAGACATTGACCTTCGAGGCGCCGGAGCGCGCGCGCTTCCCCGGTTTCTTTTTGGCCTGGGACGCCCTGCGCGGGCCTGAGGGCAGCACCACGGTGCTGAATGCGGCCAATGAAGAGGCCGTAGCTGCCTTCTTGGATCGCCAGATTCGCTTTGATGCGATTCATCGGGTCAATGCTGATGTGCTTGCGGCGGTGTTGCCTCAGTCCGAGGAGTCACAGAGCATTGACGGCTTGTTGAGCCTGGATCAGCGTGCCCGGCAAGCGGCCAAGGTCATCATGGCGACCTTGCCCAAACCCTGAGAGGCTGAAGTCTCTCCACCATGCTCAATACCTTTTTTTTCAGCACCTTCGGCTTCATCATCACGCTGGGCCTGCTGGTCATCGTGCACGAGTGGGGCCACTACCAAGTGGCGCGCTGGTGTGGGGTCCGTGTGTTGCGCTTTTCGTTAGGTTTTGGCACGGTGCTCTGGCGCCGCCAGCGCCATGCCGGTGCTACTGAATTCACCTTGTCGGCCTTGCCACTGGGCGGCTATGTGCGCTTTTTGGACAGCCGGGAAAGTGTGGTGCTGCCATCCGAGCGCGCCTCTACCTTTGATGCCCAACCCTTGCGCAAGCGGGCAGCCATTGTGGCCGCCGGGCCCCTGCTGAACTTGCTGCTGGCGGTCCTGCTTTATTCGGTTGTGGCCTGGAGTGGCAAGAAAGAGCCTGAGGCGGTGCTTGCCACGCCACCGCAAGCCAGCTTGGCGGCGGAAGCAGGCCTGAAGGCTGGTGATAAGGTGAAGGCCAGCCGTTCTGCTGACACAGAAGACTGGCGCGATGTAGCCTCTTTTGCGGATCTGTTCCAAACCTTGGGACAAGCGGCTCTGCAAGGGCAGTCTTTACACCTGCTCGTGAGTAAAGAAGATGGTCGCCAAGGCCAAGAAGTGTTGCTGGAGTTGTCCCACCTGGGTGAGGGTGCCCAACTCGACTTGAAGACCATCACCCGAATCGGATTGCGTGGCGGCTATGCTGAGCCGGTGATGGGTGATGTTAAGGACGGCGGCGCAGCACACGCCGCAGGTTTGCAAAAAGGTGATCGTGTTCTCTTGGTGGACGATCAGATGGTACTCGACGCTGCATGGTTGAGAGATCGCATTCGTGCTCATGTTGACGCCCCCGCCCCGATGCGCTGGACGATCGAGCGTGCCGGTCAACGGCTGGTGGT
>NZ_JBIKNQ010000083.1:0-16771 GCF_044358605.1 Ideonella sp. | reverse complement strand
ACAGAGGGAGAGACGCGCTTCGGCAAGGTCGAGGCCTTCATCGGGTCACTGCCACCCACGGTCGTGGTGAGCTATGGGGCCATTGAAGGTTTAGAGCGAGGCGTAACACGGACCGTCGAGATGGCCACCTTCAGCCTCCAGATGCTCTGGCGCATGCTCACTGGAGAAGCTTCACTGAAAAACTTGAGTGGCCCGCTGTCCATCGCTGAAGGCGCAGGGCAATCCGTGCAGCGCGGACTCTCAGATTACCTAGAGTTTCTGGCCCTTGTCAGTTTGAGTCTGGGTGTATTGAACCTGCTGCCGCTGCCCATGCTCGATGGGGGGCACCTGATGTATTATCTTTTCGAAGGGCTGACCGGGCGACCGGTCTCCGATGTTTGGCTCAAGTGGCTGCAACGTGGTGGAGCGTTGGCCCTGTTGCTGATGATGACCATCGCCCTCTCTAACGACCTGGTGCGCCTTTTTGGCCTGCCCTGAACACACCCCTGTGATGCCCTCTTTCTTCAACCCGAATTCTTTGCGCCCCATTCCTGCCCTGGTGGCTATGGTGTGCGCAGCCCAGGCCTTGCCTGCATTGGCTGCCGAGCCCTTTCAGATCCGGGACATCCGCATTGAAGGCTTGCAGCGCGGCGACCCCGGTAGCGTGTTTGGCGCTTTGCCCTTCCGCGTGGGTGACACCTATACCGACGACAAAGGTGCTGCCGCTCTGCGTGCCCTGTTTGCAACGGGCCTGTTCAAAGATGTTCGCCTGGACATTGATGACAAAGTGGTGGTGGTGGTGGTGGACGAGCGCTCCATCGTGGCGTCGGTCAATTTCGTGGGCCTGCGTGAGTTCGACAAGGAACAGTTGACCAAGGCCTTGAAAGAAAACGGCGTGGGCGAAGGATTGCCTTTTGACAAAGCCGTGGTGGACCGGGCCGAGCAGGAAATCAAGCGCCAGTACCTTTCCAAGAGCTTGTACGGCGCAGAGGTGGTGACCACCGCCACGCCGATTGAGCGTAACCGGGTTGACGTGACCTTCACGGTGGTCGAAGGCGATGTCGCCAAGATCAAGGAAATCCGCATTTTGGGGGCCAAGGCCTTTTCCGAGTCCGCCTTGCTGAGCGAGTTGGACCTGACCGTGGGTGGCTGGCTGACTTGGTACACAAAGTCTGATCGCTATGCCCGCTCCAAACTTAACGCTGACCTTGAGAAGCTACGCTCTTACTATCTGAACCGGGGCTATTTGGAGTTTGATGTCAAGTCGACGCAAGTCACCATTTCACCGGACAAGCAAGACATCAGCATCAACATCACCATCGACGAAGGCCAGCCCTATGTGGTGACATCGGTGAAGTTGGAAGGTGATTACCTCGGGCGTGAACTAGACTTCCGCCAGCGCGTGTTGATTCAACCAGGCCAAGCGTATCGGGGTGACGATGTCACCGCCACCCAGCGCCAATTCACTGACCACTACGGCACCTATGGCTATGCCTTCGCGCGGGTCGAGCCTCGAACCGAGATCGACCGCAAGACAGGGCAAGTGGTCGTGGTCTTACAAGGTGTGCCGGGTCAGCGGGTGAATGTGCGGCGCATCAGTGTGGCGGGCAATACCGTGACGCGTGATGAAGTGATCCGCCGTGAGTTCCGTCAGTTTGAATCTTCCTGGTATGACGGTGCCAAGATCAAGCTGTCTCGCGACCGCGTCGAGCGCCTGGGCTTTTTCAACGAGGTCACGGTCGACACCAATGAGGTCCCTGGCGCGCCTGACCAAGTGGATTTGGCCATCAACGTCACCGAGAAGCCCACGGGCAGTCTGTTGCTGGCAGCGGGCTACTCGCAAACCGATAAATTGACCATCAGCGTCTCGGTGCAAAAGGAGAACATCTTTGGCTCTGGCAACCGTCTGGGCTTGGATGTCAACACGGGCAAGACCAGTCGCAATTTGGTGGTCAGTACGACCGACCCTTACTTCACTGATGATGGCGTTTCGCGCACGTTGGACCTGTATTACAAGACATCGCGCCCATTGAACAGCTTGGCCGAGCAGTTCCAGTTGGCGACGGCGGGTACAGCCATTCGATTTGGCGTCCCCTTCACCGAGTACGACACTGTCTTTATGGGCATTGGCGCAGAGCAAAACATCATTGGTACAGCGTCTGGGCTGCCCCAGAGCTATGTCTTGCACCGCAGCCAATATGGCAGTCACAGTCTCTCCATTCCGCTGACGGTCGGCTGGTCGCGCGATGAGCGTGACAATCCGATCACGCCAACGCGTGGGGCCTTCAAGCGCTTGAATTTGGACATGAGCTTGCTGGGCGACCTGCGCTACGCGCGCCTGAATGCCCAATATCAGCAGTACATCGGCCTGCCCTGGAAGCTGACGTTGGGCCTCAATGGCGAAGTGGGCTTGGGCTACGGCATCATGGGCCGCAGCTATCCGACCTTCAAGAACTTCACTGGCGGTGGCTTGGGATCAGTGCGGGTGTTTGAGCAAGGCTCTTTTGGCGGCGTAGACATCACCGGTGCTTATGATGGTGGCTCGCGCAAACTGAACTTGAATGCGGAACTCTACGTTCCGGTTCCGGGCAGCGGCAACGATAAATCGCTGCGCATCTTTGGCTTCGCCGATGCGGGCAATGTCTGGCGCACTCAAAATAATCTCGGCGAAGAAACGGCGAACAACAAAGAGCGCGGACAAACCAATTCCTTGAGCGATTTGCGCGCTTCTGCGGGCATTGGCTTGAGCTGGATATCACCAGTGGGACCGCTGAAACTCAGCTACGGCACGCCGCTGCGCTCCTTCAAGGGCGATAAAATTCAACGCTTCCAGTTTCAAATCGGATCGGCATTCTGACGATGAGCTCGCTTTTCAAAACTATCGCGCAGACCCTGGCCCTCACTGCGGCTTTGGGGGCCACCGGCATGGTGTCGGCGCAGGAACTGAAGATTGGCTATGTCAATGGCGAGCGTGTGCTGCGCGAGGCAGCTCCTGCCAAAGCGGCACAAGCCAAGCTTGAGGCCGAGTTCAAGAAGCGCGAAACCGAGCTGAACGACACGGGCAATCGTCTGCGTCAATCCATGGAAAAGCTGGAAAAAGAAGCGCCCACCATCTCGGAGGCCGAGCGCACCCGCCGCCAGCGCGAGTTGTCTGAGCAGGAGCGTGATTTCCAGCGCAAGCGCCGTGAATTGCTTGAAGACCTGAACCAACGCAAGAGTGAAGAGCTGGCCGCCGTGAGCGAGCGCGCCAGCAAGGTCATCAAGCAGATTTTTGACCAAGAGAAGTACGACCTCATCATCACCGAAGCCGCTTTCTTCAGCCCTCGCGTTGACATCACCAAGCGCGTGATCGACGCCCTGAACGCCGGCAAGTGAGCAGCCTCCCTCATGCTGCTGCCAGTGCGGCAGCACGGGCCACAGTGGCCGATGTGGCGGCAGCCTTGGGCGGTGAGGTGTTGGGTGACCCCAATCTAGGGCTGGACCGTATTGCGTCGCTGCAAAGCGCCGACGCTCACAGCATCAGCTTCTTGGCGCAAAACAAGCTCTTGGTGCAGTTGCAAGCCAGCCAAGCCGGCTGCGTGATTCTGCGGCCAGAGCATCGTGAACTGGCACAGCAGCGCGCTGCGACCATCCTCACCCCAGACCCCTATCTCTACTATGCCCGGCTGACCCAGTGGTGGGTGCAGCGTCAGCGCGCCTTGCAGACCGCAGGCGTTCACCCCACGGCCCACATCGGCCAGGGCGTGGTGCTTCATCCGTCGGCCCGTATTGGCGCATTTGTCGTCATTGAAGACCGTGCCAACATTGGCGAAGGCGTGGTGGTCGGCCCGCACACCGTGGTGGGCGCCGGTGCGGCGCTGGGTGCACACACCCGCCTCGCGGCGCGGGTCAGTTTTGGTGAACATTGCCGTATCGGCGCTCGCGGCATGATCCACAGCGGGGCTGTGATTGGCGCTGATGGTTTTGGCTTTGCGCCTCAGGCCGGGGCTTGGACCCGCATTGAGCAGCTTGGCGCGGTGCGCTTGGGCGACGATGTCGACATCGGCGCCAACACCTGTGTCGACCGCGGCGCCTTGGACGACACAGTGCTGGAAGACGGTGTCAAGCTCGACAACCTCATTCAAATCGCGCACAACGTGCACATCGGGGCGCACACTGCCATGGCAGGGTGCGTGGGAGTCGCCGGCAGTGCTCGTATCGGCAAACACTGCACCTTTGGCGGTGCGGCCATGATCTTGGGCCACCTTGAGATTGGTGACCATGTGCATATTTCGGCGGCCAGCGTGGTGATGAGTTCCATCACCAAGCCTGGGCAATACAGCGGCGTCTTCCCAATCGACGACAATGGCGCCTGGGAGAAAAACGCGGCCACCTTGCGCCACCTGCACACGCTACGGGCTCGCCTGCGTGCTTTAGAAAAGAAATTCGCATCATGATCATGGATATCCATCAGATTCTCAAACGCCTGCCGCACCGCTACCCCATGCTGTTGGTCGACCGAGTGCGCGAGCTTGAAAAGAACGTCCGCATCCTGACGATCAAGAACGTCACGATCAACGAGCCCTTCTTCAACGGCCATTTCCCGCATCGCCCCGTGATGCCCGGCGTATTGATCCTGGAAGCCATGGCCCAATCGGCGGCCTTGCTGTCCTTTGCGTCGGCTGAGTTGGACCCGGGTGATGACACCGTGGTGTACTTTGCCGGCATTGACTCGGCGCGCTTTAAGCGCCCGGTGGAGCCGGGCGATCAATTGCTGATCGAAGCCAGCATTGACCGCGTCAAGGGCGGCATCTACAAGTACAAGGCCAAGGCTACGGTGGACGGGGAGATCGCAGCCACCGCCGAGTTGATGTGCACCATGCGCAAGATCGCTTGACCCAACGCTTCTAAGCTTGCCCATGGCTTTGATTCACCCAACGGCTGTCGTAGATGCCGCTGCTGAGTTAGACAGCTCGGTGCGCGTAGGCCCTTATGCCGTGATCGGACCCCATGTGCGCATTGGCGCGGGCACCGAGATCGGCCCGCACTGCGTGCTGGAAGGCCGCACCACCATTGGCCAGCACAACCGATTTTTCCAGTTCAGCTCCATCGGGGCCATACCGCAAGATATGAGCTATGGTGGCGAGCCCACCGAATTGGTGATTGGCGACCACAACACCATCCGCGAGTTCTGCACCCTGAACCTGGGCACGCTCAAGGAAGAGGGCGTCACGCGCATCGGCTCGCACAACTGGATCATGGCCTATGTGCATGTGGCTCATGATGTGCGCATGGGCGACCGCATCGTGTTAGCCAATGGTGTGACCCTGGCGGGCCATGTTCACATCGGCGATTGGGCCTTTGTGGGTGGGCTGTCCGGCGTGCATCAGTTCGTGCACATCGGTGCGCATTCGATGATCGGCTTTCAAGGCCATGTGGCACAAGACGTGCCGCCCTTCATGACGGTGGAAGGCAACCCCCTGCAAGCACGCGCCGTCAACATGACGGGCTTGAAGCGCCGCGGCTTCACCGACGAGCGCACCACCGTCATCCGCCGCATGCACAAGCTGCTGTATCGCTCTTCGTTGCCGCTGGCAGAGGCCATGGCGGCCATCGCTGCGCTCAAAGGCAGCGAGCCCAGTGCCGATGGCGACATTGCCGTGATGCTGGATTTTCTGGCGGGTGCCAAGCGCGGCATCGTCCGCTGAGGCAGGGGCCCTGATGACACAGGCCCCCCGTCTGGCGATGGTGGCCGGTGAGGCCTCCGGCGACCAATTGGCCAGCTTGCTGCTGGCGGGTTTGCGTGATCGCTGGCCCGGCACTCACGCCGTGGGCATCGGCGGGCCGCAGATGCGGGCGCAAGGCTTTGACGCTTGGTGGCCCAGCGACAAGCTCTCTGTCTTTGGCTTCGTGGACGCCCTGCGCCACTACCGCGAGTTGGTCGGTATCCGCAACCAATTGCGCGAGAGACTGCTGAAGGAGCGCCCCGATGTCTTCATTGGCATCGATGCGCCCGACTTTAACTTCGGTTTGGAGACACCCCTCAAAGCCGCCGGCATTCGCACGGTGCACTTCGTCTGCCCCTCCATCTGGGCTTGGCGCGGCGAGCGCGTCAAGAAGTTGGCGGCGGCCGCCGACCACGTGCTCTGCCTCTACCCCTTTGAGCCGGCCCTCTTGGCCCAGCACGGCGTGGCCGCCACATTTGTGGGCCACCCGATGGCTGACAAAGTACCGCTCGACCCCCCGCGCGCCGACGCCCGCCAGAGCTTGGGTCTGGCCGCGCAAGATACCGTGGTGGCCCTTTTGCCGGGCAGCCGCCGCAGCGAGATTCGCCATATCGCGCCCGCCTTGCTGCAGGCTGCGGTGCAGATGGCCCAGCACCGGCCCGAGCTGCGTTTTGTGCTGCCCATCGCCCCGGGCCTGCGGCCCCTGGTGGAGCAGGCCGTGGTGGAGGCGGGTGCCAGCCGCTTGCCGCTGCAGCTGGTGGATGGCCGCTCGCACGAGGTGTTGGCCGCTTGCGATGTGACGCTGATTGCCAGTGGCACCGCCACGCTGGAGGCCGCGCTCTACAAGCGGCCCATGGTCATCGTGTATCGCCTGGGCTGGCTCAACTGGCAGCTCATGCGCCGCATGGCCTATCAGCCCTGGTTTGGGCTGCCCAATATCTTGCTCAAAGACTTTGTCGTGCCCGAGTTCATTCAAGACGCCGCCGAGCCCAAGGCCATCGCGCAAGCGGCCTTGGCTTGGCTGGACGACGCACCTCGGCAAGAGCGCTTACAGCGACAATTCAAAGACCTTCACCTCAGCCTGCGGCAAGACACCGCAGCCCGCTCCAGCGATGCCCTCGCGACGCTCCTCCAAAACGCCTGAGCAGCTCACGCTGCACTTCCCCACCTCCGGTCTACTGGCCGGTGTGGACGAGGCCGGCCGCGGCCCCCTGGCCGGGTCGGTGGTGGCTGCAGCGGTCATCTTGGATGACTTGCAACCCATCAAGGGCCTCAAAGACTCTAAGGTGCTGACTGAGCGCAAGCGCGACGCCCTGTTCGACGAGATCCGTGCCAAGGCCCTGTGCTTCTGCATCGCCGAGGCCTCGGTCGAAGAGATCGACCGGCTGAACATCTTGCATGCCACGATGTTGGCCATGAAGCGCGCTGTTGAAGGCCTGCGCCTGCCGCCGGCCAAAGTGCTGGTGGATGGCAATCGGCTGCCGGTGCTCAAGATCCCGGCCGAGGCCATCGTGAAGGGCGACGCCAAAGTCCAGGCCATTTCTGCCGCCTCCATCTTGGCCAAGGTCCACCGAGACAGGCTTTGCGTGGACATGCACGCGCAGTGGCCGCACTACGGCTTTGCCACGCACAAAGGCTATCCCACCGCCATGCACCTCAAGGCCTTGCAGGAGCATGGCGCATCGCCCGTTCACCGCCAGAGTTTTGGCCCGGTGCGCCAGGCTTTGGCCTCAAAGGCCGCTGCCGCATGACCACCTCCACTGAGCGCATCACCTCCAAAGACAACCCCTTGCTGGTGCGCATCCGCAAGCTGGGGGCAGATTCCGGCGCCTACCGCAAGCAAGGGCTGGTGTGGCTGGAGGGCGACCACCTCATCAGCGCTGCACTGCAGCGGGGCGTGGCGCTCTCAGAATTGGTGGTGGCCGAATCGGCCTGGGCTCAACGTGCGGATTGGCGCCGTTGGGCGCCCGAGGTGCGGCGCGTCGTGGAAGTGCCCGATGCCCTGTTTGCGGGCTTGAGCACCCTGGACACGCCGGGGCGCATTGGTGCGCTGATGAGCCTGCCGCCTGCGCAAGCGTTGGCCCCGCAGGCCTTCACCGTGGTGCTGGACCGCCTGCAAGACGCTGGCAACGTCGGTAGCATTCTGCGCAGCGCCGCTGCCTTTGGCGTACGCCAAGTGCTGGCCTTGAAGGGCACAGCGGCGCTGTGGTCGCCCAAAGTTGTGCGCGCCGGCATGGGGGCGCACTTTGCAATGCAGTTGATCGAAGGCCTCTCAGACGACGATCTGGCCGCCCTTCAAGTCCCCTTGCTCGCCACCAGCTCACACCAAGGCCTGGTGCTGGGTCAATCCCCGCTGCCCTGGCCCTGTGCTTGGGTCATGGGCCACGAAGGTCAAGGTGTCAGCGAGGCCCTGATGGCCCGCTGCAGCCACACCGTGCGCATCCCTCAGCCCGGTGGGGAAGAGTCGCTCAATGTGGCGGCGGCGGCGGCGATTTGTCTGTACAGCACGCAGGCGCCGACATAGCGCTTTGACTCACGCTGTGGCGGCAAAGTGCTTGCCGAGCCTTTTCTTCAAGGCCGCCGCTCTCCGGCCTGCAAAGCCCTGGCAATTCGATGCCGTGACACCGTGGGCTTGGGCACCTTGCCCTTGACCTGTTCAAACCACGCTCGCACGTCTTCGTCCAAGCCAATGCCGTGCATGTAGTTGTAGAGCGCCTTCTTCAGGCCTTGGCCCAGGGCATCGTGGTCGGTGCCTGTCGGGTCGATAAAACCGACATCGTTTTTGGCGAACGGGGAGGGCGGCAGGGGCAGGAGTTGCACGCCGTAGTCTTGCGGGCGCAGCCCCACCGGCGAGTGCACGGTGCAGGCAAAGCGATGGAAGAAGCCGCTGTGGATGCAGCCGTTCTCAAACAACTGCCGCACGTACTCCAGCGCATCGACCGTGTCTTGCACGGTTTGGGTCGGGAAGCCGTACATCAAGTAGGCGTGCACCAAGATGCCGGCGTCCGCCATGCCCTTGGTGACCCGCGCCACTTGCTCCACCGAGACGCCTTTTTTCATCAGTGCCAAGAGCCGGTCTGAGGCTACTTCTAAGCCGCCGCTCATGGCAATGCAGCCGCTCTCGGCTAGCAGTTCACTCAACTCGGGCGTGAAGGTTTTCTCGAAGCGGATATTGCCCCACCAAGAGATGCGCAAATCTCGGCGCAGCAGCTCTTCAGCCAAGGCCTTGAGGGATTTAGGCGGCGCCGCTTCATCGACAAAGTGAAAGCCGGTCTGCCCGGTCTCTTGCACGATGGCCTCAATACGGTCCGCCAGCACCTCTGCGCTGGCGGCGTCATAGCGCGAGATGTAGTCCAGGCTCACGTCGCAGAAGCTGCATTTCTTCCAGTAGCAGCCATGGGCCACAGTGAGCTTGTTCCAGCGCCCATCGCTCCACAGCCGGTTCATGGGGTTGAGCATGTCCAGCAGCGAGAGATAGCGGTTCAGCGGCAGGCCGTCCCAGGTGGGCGTGCCCACGTCGCTGAAGGCAATGTCGGCCTCGGGGAACTGGATTAGGCGCACCGCGTCCGCTTCGCGCACAAAGGTGCGCACCAAGCGCTCGCGCGAGCGCTTTCCTTGCAGGTGGGCGATCAGGGCCAGCAGCGGGCGTTCGCCGGCGTCCAAGGTGACGTAGTCGACAAAGTCGAACAGGCGTGGCTCGGCCAACTCACGCAATTCGGTGTTCACAAAGCCACCGCCCAGGGCAATGGCCACGCCGGGGTGGTGGGCCTTGATGGTTTGCGCCATGCGCAGCGCGGCATAAAGTGCGCCGGGAAAGGGCACTGAGAGCAACACCAACTGGGGATGATGCTGGGCCATGGCATCCCGGGTCAGGCGCGCCAGCGTGCGGTCTAGCAAGTTGGGCTCGGCGGCCAGGGCCTGGGCCAGCGGGTCAAAGGTGGGTTGGCTGGTGGCCAACTTCTCGGCATAGCGCACAAACTCAAAGCGCGCATCCACCGCGTCACGCAGCACATCGGCCAGGTCATTCAAATACAGCGTGGCCAGGTGGCGGGCGCGGTCTTGCAGCCCCAGGGCGCCAAAGGCCCAGGCCAGCGGGTCAGCGCCGTCTTCGGCGATATAGCCCTCCAAGCTGGCAAAGCGTGCGCCTTCGGGCAGATAGCGCCGGGCGTTGATGCGGTGGGCCAGCGTGGGGTCTGCCCCTTGCAGAAAGGCGACGGTTGGGCCGATGGTGGCGCGGTAGGCGGAGAACTCCGCCAAGAACTGCTGCACCTGGGCGCTGTGCTTCTGCGGTGGCAACTGCTCAGCAGCTTCGCGGACTTGGTCCAGGCCTTCAGGGCTGAGCAGGGCCAGCACCAGGGCCAGCGCCAGGTCTTCTTGAACCGCATCGACGCCTTGGCTGCGCAGGAAGCCGGTGAGGTAGGCGGTCGAAGGGTAGGGCGTGTTGAGCTGCGTCATCGGCGGGATGACGGACAACACTTTGAAGCTCTGGGCGCCTGCGGGTGACGTGGCAGTCGCCTGCGAGAGAGGAGTTGATGAATCGGGCATGGATGGGCTCGATTGTCCCATCCATGCGATCGCCGGCTTACTGAGGGTTAAAGCCGCTGTTCTTGATGATGCGGGCCCAAGCCGTGGTGTAGCTGCGCTCGCGCTGGCCCAATTGTTCGGGCGTCATATGGCCCGGGGTCAGGCCCATGGCTAACATGCGGGCCTGTACGTCGCGCTTGTTCAAGACCTTGGCCATGGCGGCAGAGAAGTTGTCGATGAAGGCGCGTGGGGTGCCGGTGGGTGCGAACACGCCGTAGTAAGGCACCTCTTCAAAACCGGAGACACCCAGCTCCGCAAAGGTGGGCACATCGGGCAGCACGCCTTGGCGGCTAGTGCCGGCCACGGCCACCACCTTGATTTTGCCGTTACGGTGGTTGTCGATGAAATCAGGCACCGAACCCACGCCGGCCGCAATTTGGTTGCCCAGCATGTCGGCCATCATGGGCGCACTGCCCCGGTAGGGCACAGGCACCAGGTCCAGCGCGTTTTTCTGGCCCAAGACCTTGACCAAAAACTCGGGCGTCGAGGCCGGTGCGGGGATGCCCACCGCGCCCTTGCCTTGGCCCGCGCCGCGCAGCCAGGCCACATAGTCCTTGTAGTCCTTCACGGGTGTGCCGCCCGAGACGGCCAGCGCATTCACAAAGCTGGCAAATCCTGCCACCGGCACAAAGTCTTTGGACGGTTCATAGCCCGGTGTTTTGACCACCTGGGGCAGGATGGAGATGCTGTGGTCGTGAGACAAAAACAGCGTCAGGCCATCGGGCGCCGCCGCCTTCAAGGCTTGCGCGGCCAATTGGCCGCCAGCCCCCGCCTTGTTCTCCACGATGATGTTGGCGCCCAACTCGTCTTTCAGGTGCTCGGCCAGCAGGCGAGCAATGGCATCTGTGCCGCCCCCGGCGGGAAAGCCCACCAAGAGCTTGATGGTCTTGCCGGACTGCGCCCAGGCAGGTGCGGCCAAGCTGGCGGCAGCCAAGGCGATGCTGCCCAGCAATACCTGGCGGCGTGACGACTTCGTGGGGGACATCAAAAGCTCCTCATGGGTTTGTCAACATGTCTGCCAAGGATAGTGCCAATTCGCAGGAATGCGCAGTCTTGGTGCATCTCTTCAATGAGTTCTCTGATGAACTAAATATTGATAATCGGCCGTTGGTGTACTACTATGCCCACATCACACCTGCCGCTGCTGCCATGTCCACCCTGCTTGCCCCCACCGCCCCCGTTGACGCCTTTGGCCGAGACGCCGCCGCTCAAGCCTTGGTCGTGTTCTTTCGCATGGCGCAAGAGTGGGGCTTGCAGCCTGCCCAAGAGCAAGTGTTGCTGGGGGTGGGCCGCACCACCTTGTTTGCCTGGAAAGCTGGGCGGGTGCGCAGCGGGCTGGAGCCTGTGGTGCTGGAGCGCCTGAGTTATCTGTTCCGCATCTACGCCGCGCTGGAGATCCTGCTGCCCGTGCCTGAGCGCGCCAGGGCCTGGTTGCACAAGCCCAATGCCGCCCCCTTGTTTGGCGGCCAAACCGCCCTGGCGCGGCTCATGGGCGGGCAGGTGGGGGACCTGATGGTGGTGGCGCAATACCTGGACGCCCAGCGCGGCGGGGACTTTTCATGACGGTTTTACCCGTGCAGCGCGCCCCGCGTGCCAAAGAGCTGGGCTGGAACCCATGCTACCGGCTCATTCCCAGCCGCTTTCCGCCCACCAGCCTGTTCGACCGGGTGGCCCGGCCGCAAGAGCTAGACGCCGTGTTCGCCATCCAAGCCCTGACCAACCCGCGCTTGCGCGATGAGATCGGCCAGATCCACATGGTGCCCGCTGATGAGCGTGTCAGCGGCGAGGGCTCCACCCCTGTGATGGCGGCGTTTTGCCACCTCAACCCCGAGGGCAGCCGCTTTTCTGACGGCACCTGGGGCGTTTACTACGGCGCAGAAAGCCTAGAGACCGCCGTCGCCGAAGTCAGCCACCACCGCAGCCGCTTCTTGGCCGCCACCCAGGAGCCTGCGCTGCAGGTCGACATGCGGGCCTATGGTGCGCGGGTGATGCAGCCCTTGCATGATCTGCGTGGCAAGGCCTGGCAAAGCCTGCACCAGCACGATGACTATGCCGCGCCCCAGCAGTGGGCGCGCCGCCTGCGCGAGGCGCAGTCTTGGGGCGTGGCTTACCGCAGTGTGCGCCGCCCAGGCGGAGAGTGCGTGGCCGTGTTTCGGCCGCGTGCGCTGGCCTTGCCCGTGGTGCAGTGTGCGCACGTGGCTCTGCACTGGGACGGCCAGCGCATGGCCAGCTGGTGCATCAAGTCGGACCCTCAAACCCTGTAGCGCCTATCATGCCGGGGTTCAACTTGCCGCTTTGGCGGCCCATCCATGTCTGCTGAGTCCCCCCGCGCCGTCCGGCTGCCCAACGCGAGCCATCTGGCCCGTATCCCCGCCCACATCAGCCCCGAAGCCCTAGAGCGCATTCGCCAGGGCGCCTACAACCTGCCCCAGGTCGTCAAGCCTGCAGACCTTCTGCCCGAGGATGCGGCTGAGGCCGAGCGCACACTGGACGCCATGGGCTTGGTGCTGCTGCAAAAAGCGGTGGCCCACCAGCGCCCCAGCCGCTGGATTGCGCCCTCCTTGCTGGACGCTGCGCTGCGCCACTTGGACGAGGTGGGTGTGGGGCGCGAAACCCGAGCCCTGATGCTGGAGCGCTCGGCCGCCTTGGAGACCCAGGGCTTAAGCCGCCGTGCCGACGGCTGGGAGCGCTTGGTGCGCCAGCCCTTGCCCGTGCAGCATGCCGCTTGGGCCCGCGTGGCCAACACCGCCGCTGGGGCAGTGTCGGTGGCCTTTCGGGCCCCGGCGCTGGCGGACGCTGTGTGGACCTTTTTCCGCACCGGCGACTTGCGTGTCTTGCTGGCGCAGCTCGGGCCAGCGCCCGACTACCCGGACGGCACTGTGCTGGCCACGCATTTGGACGCGCTGGTCGAGCGCGGTGCGCAGCAAGACGCCAGTCAACTGCCCTCGCTGCTGGCTCGCCTGCAGGCCGAGTGTGCCCGGCCCCAGGCATTGGACGGCCTGCTGGCCGCCTGCACCCGGGCGCAAGAGCGCTGGTCCCACCAGGTGGCCGAGCAACACACGCTCAGCCGTCTGAACCAAGAGCTGGCCTTCCAAGGCTATCCAGACAGCTTCGAGCAAGCCCGCCGCCTGCAACGCAAGGTCACTTTGTTTGTCGGGCCGCCTAACAGCGGCAAGACCTATCACGCCTTTGAGAAGCTCGCCGGGGCCTTGGACGGCGCCTATCTGGCGCCGCTGCGCCTGCTGGCCCTGGAGGGGCGGGATCGCTTGGTGGCACGGGGTGTGCCCTGCTCACTGCTGACGGGTGAAGAGCGCGTGCCAGTCGAGGGCGCGCGGGCAGTCTCCAGCACCATCGAGATGGTCAACACGCGCGAAGTGATCGATGTGGCCGTCATCGACGAAGCGCAGATGATTTTCGACGCCTCACGTGGTTGGGCCTGGACCCAAGCCATTGTGGGTGTGCCCGCGCGCGAGCTGATCATCATCTGCTCGGCCTACGCCGTGCCGGCCATTGAGAGCCTGCTTGGCCTGTGCGGTGAGGCGGTGCAAGTCCAGCACTTCGAGCGCAAGCAGCAAGTGCAACTGCTCAAGTCACCGGTGCCGATTGCGGCGCTCAAGAAGGGCGACGCGGTGGTGGCCTTCAGCCGCCGTGAGGTGCTGATGCTGCGCGACCAAATCGCCGCCAATGGCCACCCGGTGTCGGTGGTTTATGGCGCGCTGCCGCCTGAAGTGCGGCGCCGCGAGGCCGAGCGTTTTGCCAGCGGCGAGTCGCATCTGCTGGTCGCCACCGACGCCATCGGCATGGGCCTGAACCTCCCGATCCGGCGCGTGCTGTTCTCAACCCTCACCAAGTTCGACGGCGTGGGCGACAGGCCTTTGAATGAATCTGAGGTGCACCAGATTGCCGGTCGGGCAGGGCGCTTTGGTATTCATGAAGAAGGCTTTACCGGCGTGCTGCACGAGGCTGAGCCCACGGCGATGCGGGCGCTGCGAGACCTGCTGCCGCGCACGCCCCGCGCCCCACGCAACTTCAAAGCACCGGTTGCGCCCAACTGGTGGCATGTCAGCACCATTGCCAGTCGCTTGGGCAAGAACGGCTTGCATGAAGTGCTGACGGTGTTCATGGAACAGTTGCGTCTGGATAACGCACACTTTCAGGTGGCCGAGCTGGAAGGCATGCTGGCCCTGGCCCAGGAGCTGGACACCCAAGCCGGTGGGCTGGAGCTGCGCCAGCGCTTCACCTATGCCCAAGCGCCGGTGGACACCCGCACTGACAACGCCGTCCAGACCTTTTTGGATTGGGCTTGGCAGCATGCCAAACACGGCAGCGTTGAGGCACCGCACTTCTTGGACGAGGTCGACGAACACAGCCGCCTAGACCGCATGGAACAAAGCCTGCGCGCTTGCACCTTGTGGTTGTGGCTGGACCTGCGCTTCCCCGGCATTTATGGCCACTTGGACGAGGTGCTGGACCTGCGCAACCGCCTGAACGACGGCATTGAGCGCCACCTCAAAGGCAAGCGGCCGCTCTGGCAGTCGCGCGGCAGAAAGCGCTAGAGGCGCAGCGCACGCTCAGCCCGCGTTAGAATGGCGGCTTGTCTTTGGGGAGTAGCCGCCCTGGTCATGGTGCCGCAGCTGTTTTGCGCTCATGTCAAACAGGGGCCCGCGTCAACATACTTGAGCCGAGGGTGTCTGCGCAAAGCTCATGGCGTGAAGCTTGCAGCCGCCCTGGCTGTACTGGCAAGACCTTTGACTACAGCACACTCGGCCAGGCCGGAGAGTGCGCTGTGGTCATTGCGTTTGTCCGGCCCGTAGAGTTCTCACACCATGGAAGCATTCCTCGTTTCAACGGGCATCGTCGCCTTGGGCGAAATGGGTGACAAAACCCAGTTATTGGCCTTGATGCTGGCCGCGCGCTTTCGCAAGCCCGCCCCCATCATCTTGGGCATTTTTGTCGCCACCGTGCTTAACCATGCCGCTGCTGGTGCCGTGGGCGGCTGGGTGGCTCAAGCCTTGGGGCCGAACGTGCTGCGCTGGGTCATTGGCCTTGGCTTTTTAGCCATGGCGGCTTGGATGATGATTCCCGACAAGTTGGACGACGAAGAAACCAGTGGCACGCAGCGCTTTGGTGTGTTTGGCACCACGGTCGTGGCCTTTTTCTTGGCCGAGATGGGCGACAAAACTCAAATCGCCACCGTGGCCTTGGCCGCCCGCTACACCGGTGAGTTGCTGGCCGTGGTGATGGGCACCACCCTGGGCATGATGCTGGCCAATGTGCCCGCCGTGTTCTTGGGCGATGCCGTGGCCAAAAAGGTCTCCATGACCTTGGTACACGCCATCGCCGCAGGCATCTTTGCGGTGCTGGGCATCCTCACGCTGATGAACGTCGGGCGCTTGTTCTGAAGCGATTGCTGAGCATCGCTCTGCTCGACGCGCTCATAGCGTTTCATCACAGACTGAGCGGGGCTTTACCCGCCTTGATCATCTCAGTCTGTGCTTTGAGGGTTCTTCCAGCGTGTCGACAGGGCCATGTCATTGCCGATGACCCGGCCGAAGTATTCATACACACCGGCTCTAGTGGGTGAGTTGCCGTTGCCTGTTAAGCCGGTGCTGGTACGGAAATCTGTCCACACCGTCAGGAATGAGTTATTGCCTGCGGCCACGTCTGGCCGGAACTGCCCATTGGCCGCCGTGGTCACTGCGATAGAGCTTTGGCGCAAACTGCCGTTGGCCTCAATGAATTGTCCGTGGATCCCATCAGGAACACTGTTGAACTCTGAGTTATCAAAGGCCACGAAAAACAAATTCTGTCTCTTCAGATAAGAGACTGCAGCGCGGTTGCGATTGCCGCCGAGATCGGTTCCCAATTCGACCGGCGTGCCGACAGGCCTGCCATTGGTGTTCAAAATTTGGCTGAACATGCGGAAGGTGGTGTCCACACTCTCCCACACAGCGATGAAGCTACCGTCCCTGGAGTTTGACGCCACCACGGGCCGGCCTTCGATGTTCGGCGTTTGCGCAATCAGGTAATTGCTACCCAGCATCGATCCGTCAGATGAAATGAGTTGACCATAGATGTCGTCTTTGGTGGCGAGCGTGCGTTGATCCCCCCAGACAACCAAGAAGCGGTCATTGAGTACATCACAGGCGACGTCTGGCTTGAACTGGTTCTTCTCAGCCGCTGCAATGACGAAATTTCCCCCGATCAGGGTGCCCGCACCATCCACAAACTGTCCCCACACGTCGGCGTCACCAGAATCGAAATCATAGTTAACGCCTTTTTCCCAAGTCACTAGGAACCGATCTCGGCCGGGGCAGTAAGCAATAGCCGGCCGACTCTCAATGACGTTGGAGGTTGAAATCCGGAATTCCTTTCCGATATTTTTGCCATCGAGACCTACCAGGCTGCTGAAATACCAGCCGGTTCTGATGGTCGAGCGAGACGCAGAGAGGACAATCTGAGCATCCGATTTGAGAGAGAGCTATGCGCGGAGCCGACACCTT
>NZ_JBIKNQ010000019.1:0-72470 GCF_044358605.1 Ideonella sp. | reverse complement strand
CCAGTTGCCCCGAACTCAATCGCCAGCACGTAATGTGTCGCACCTTCGCCTATCGTGTAGTCGAAGACCGCCACGTAGCCATCAGATTCTGGATACAGGCCGATCCTCTTCAAATGAATAGCCTTGAGCAACTCCTCAACTCCGAGACTGTTCACGTCCCTCGAACCAAAGTGCTGTGCTCTTTCTTCGTCACTGAATTCCTCGGCGTGGTGGCTCAAGTAGAGACTGCTTGAGCCTTCTGAATCCTCGCCGAAATCCACTCGAATCGCGCTTCTTGCGGCTGAGTCAAAGCGGGCAATGTCGACAACAAAAGGCTTGACCTTCTCAAACATGGCCACAGATATCTGACCATCTCTGACGTTGACGTCCAGCCTCACATCACGATCTGCAAACTTCAGCGGGAACTCCCAATAGCCGTCTGGTGCATTGGGGAAGTCAAGGCTGCCAACAGACGGAAAGGAGAAACGGATCATTGAGTTTGCACTCCTAGAAATGGACTTTGACGGGGGACTAGACTGGCACCAAAGGCACGTGTTCCGCTGGATGTACGCAGGCAATGGCATCACCGGCCCTCACAAGACCAGACCGGACAACCACTCCCATCACACCCGCTTTGCGCACAAGCGCACCATCGGTACGTTTGTCGAGGACATTGGCAAGCAAGCCTGGCATGAAGTTCTCAATTTGAGCGCAGGGATTGCGCAAGCCCGTGATTCGCACGACAGCGGATTCGCCAATGCGGAGCAGCGTTCCTGCTGACACTTGCAACAGTGGGACTCCGACCGTGGTGATGTTCTCACCCATGTCGCCCGGTTGTACCCGCAGTCCGTCTGCAGCCAACTCATTCAACAGTTCAGTGTGAATCAGATGCACTTGGCGCAAATTGGGCTGAGATGGATCTTTGGCAACTCTAGACCGATGCTGAATCGTCTCACCAAAATGTGCATCACCCTCGACTCCTCGACCTTCGATCAAGCAGATTTCATCGACGCCAACCTTGGAAAACTCATGCTCGGGGCTCTTGTGCACTGCCACTACGAATGCTTGCATAGTTCTAATCATTCAACGTCAAAGGTAAGTGGACTGGATGTTTGCTGGAAATCATTCAACTGCCAACTTGCTGCAGGTCTTGGAGGCACTATAGCCCGCTCAAGTCGCCTTGTGACGCCCTTTGAAGGGATGGCATCAGCGGCAGATTTAACCCTCTGAATGAGCGGATACTGCGCCCGCAATCGCGGCAATTCTCCAAGGTAGACCCGAAATTGAATCGCTATGCAAACGACCTTGGCTGGATCTGCGCTGCCACCTCAAATCGCACACTCCACCGCCTTGGCCCCCAGCACCTCCGTCAGCACGGTGGGCGCAATGCCCACCAGGTAGCCGCGCTGGCCGCCGTTGATGAGGATGGCGGGTAAGGCCAAGATGCTTTGCTCCACATAGACCGGCAAGTCTTTGCGGGTGCCAAAGGGTGATGTGCCGCCGACAAGATAGCCGCTGTGGCGCTGGGCCACTTCGGGTTTGCAGGGCTCTACACTTTTGGCGCCGATGGCGCGGGCCAGGTTCTTGGTGCTGACTTGCTTGTCGCCGTGCATCAGGATGATCAGCGGCTCGGCTTTGTCATCTTGCATCACCAGGGTCTTGATGACGGCATGTTCGTCCCAACCCAGTTGCTTGGCCGACTCGGCCGTGCCGCCCTTGTCCACGTAGTCATACGGGTGGGTGCTGAAGCTCACGCCCCGGGCTTTGAGCCATTGGGTCGCGGGGGTTTCGCTGACGTGTTTGTCTTTCTTGGCCATGCGGCTTCTCTCTGTCTATCTCTCTGAATCTCTCTCGCTTTGTAACGCTCAACGCAAGGTGGCGGTGGCGTCCATGGTCAGCCAGCCTTCATGGTCTTGCGCCCACAGGTGCACGCTGCGGCCGTCTGGGCTGGGTTGGCCCTGAAGCTGGAAGGGGTGCAAATCAAACGTGGGGCGCACCGCCTTGAACTCAAAGCGGGCAACCTCGGCGCTGGGCTGCTGGCGGCGCAGCAGGTCCATCAGCAGTGTGGCGATCAGCGGGCCATGGACGATCAAGCCGGGGTAGCCCTCGACCTCGGTCACATATCGGCGGTCATAGTGGATGCGGTGGCCATTGAAGGTCAGCGCGCTGTAGCGGAACAGCAGGCCGTCGTCCGGCACGATGCGGCGCTGCCAAGCGGCTTCGCTCGAAGCTGCAATGGGTGGAGGTTCCACATCATCCGGCCGCCAGGCCTCGCGGTAGACGATGTCGTGGAACTCGGTGATGGCCACTTCCATCTGCCCTTGGCGGCGGACCTCGTGCTTGACCTTCACAAACACCAGCGGCCCGGTGCGGCCCTGCTTGACCTTGACGCTGGCGATGGTGGAGGTGCGTTCCACCGCGTCACCCAGGTGCAGCGGGTGATGGAATTCAAACTGGCTGCCGGCCCACATGCGGCGCGGCAGAGGCACGGGCGGCATGAAACCGCCGCGTTGGGCATGGCCGTCGGGGCCGATCTCGCTTTGGGCGTGCAGGGGCAAAAAGTACAGCCAGTGCCACAAGGGCGGCAAGGCCGTGCCCGCTTCGTAGCGGTCGGCTGAGTGGTCCAGCGTGGCGGCCAGCGCCAGCGCGGGTGTCACGGTCAGTGTGTCGCGGCGGGTTTCGCTGCGGCCCACCCAGGCCGCTAAGGTGGTTTCAAGCGCGTCCAAATCCATGGTCGTTGCTGTTCATGTTCACTGCGCCGGGTCGCGCAGCTCCCAGCGGATGGCGTCGATGGCGGCCAGCAGCTCGGGCGACAAGGTGGTGGGCCAGGCGGCGACGCAGTCTTCCAACTGCGCCAGGCTGGTCACGCCGATCAGGGTGCTGGCCACGCGCCAGTTGCGATAGCAAAAAGCCAGGGCCATCTGTGCGGGGGTCAGACCATGCTCTCGCGCCAAGGCGTTGTAGCGGCGGGCAGCCACCAAGGCCTCGGGGCGGGCCCAGCGCTGCTTGCGCATGGTTTCAAACTGAGCCAGGCGGCCGAGTTGCGGCTGGGCGGGGTCAAAGCCAGGGCCGTCGTACTTGCCCGTCAGGCTGCCAAAGCCCAGCGGCGAGTAAGCCAGCAAACCCACTTGCTCGTGGAACAGCACTTCGTCCAAGCCGTTGTCCAACGTGCGGTTCACCAGAGCGTAGGGGTTTTGCACCGAGGCAATGCGCGGCAGGCCCATCTGCTCGGCCACTTTGATGAAGCTCATCACGCCCCAGGGAGACTCATTGGACAGGCCAATAGTGCGCACTTTGCCCTCGCGCACCAGTTGGTCGAGTGCCCGCAGTTGGGCCTCGATGCCGGTTTGCTCGCTGACCTTGCTGGGGTCGAAGTAAATGCCACCAAAGGCCGGCACATGGCGGTTGGGCCAGTGGATCTGGTAGAGGTCGATCACCTCGGTCTGCAGGCGCCGCAGGCTGTCTTCACAGGCTTGGATGATGTGCTCGGGCTTGAGGTCGGCCGCACCGCCGCGGATCCACGGCATGCCCCGCGACGGGCCTGCCACCTTGGTGGCCAGCACCACTTTTTGGCGCACTTCTGGGCGCTTGGCAAACCACTGACCGAGGATGGTCTCGGTGGCGCCAAAGGTCTCGGCCCGGGCCGGCACGGAGTACATCTCGGCGGTGTCCAGCAGCGTGATGCCCAGGTCCAGGGCGCGGTCGAGGATGGCATGGGCCTGCTCGGTGCCGACCTGCTCACCAAAGGTCATGGTGCCCAGGCCGATGGGCGTGATGTGGAGGTCGCTGAGGCCGAGGCGGAGGGTTTGCATGGTCGGCAGAAGGCGGTTGTTATCCGCTCAGTGTGCCGCATCTCAGCACAGGGGCATGGCCGTGCTGGCCGGGCGCTCAGACAAATCTGCCAAGCCCGCCTCGTCCAAGAGCAGCACGGGCGCTTGCTGTGCCTGCCAGCGCAGCCAGGCACTGACCCGCAAGGAGCTGACATCCGGCATCTGGGCCGTGGTGCGGCGGCAGAACTGAGGCTCCAGCGCCAGGGACAGCTTGCGCTTGGCCTGTGCGCCGTCTTGCGCCTTCCAGCTTTGGAGGGTGGTCCGCAAGGCGAAGAAGCGGGCCTGCTGCTGCGCATCCAAGCCCAGGGCCAACCACTTGCCTTTGCGACCAGGCGCCTCGGGCCGCAAATCTGGGGGCACCGCGTTCAAGGGGCGCAGCAGCAAGCGCTCCTCCATCACCTCGGCGGCGGCATTGCCCCGCTCAGCCTTGATCACGATGACGGCGGCATCGGGCCGGGGCTCTATGCCATCGGGCAGATAGGCCAGTGCCAGCAGCATGGCGGGGTCGAGTTGCTGCCAATCGAGCTGCCTGAGCTGCCACAGCGAGCGCAGCGGCACTTGCGTGCACGCCGCCAAGGTCAGGGCCAAGACGAGGGCGAGCCAAGCGCTGCGTGAACGTGCGGGTTTGAGGCGTGTCATGGTCAGGGTCAAAGTGTTTGACGATATGTTTTTATCGTTTTACATTAAACATCATGAATTCTGAGCGCACAAGCCCTACCCCTCACCGCAGCTTGGCCCAGCGCCTGCGCACGCTTTCTGTGGCCGTACAGGTGCTGTGCATCATTGGCGCCGTTGCAGCCGTGTCCATGGCGCTGTCACCGCTGTGGAATGCCCAGCACCTGTTGAGCAACGATTACAGCTGCGCGGGCAACAGCTTGCTGAGCAAGCTGAGTGGCCCGCCCACCTTTGAGACCCTGCAGCGCATGGTGCTGGTGAACGTGCCCGTGCTGGTGGTGCAGTGCGCCTTGCTGTGGCAGTTGTGGGGCTTGTTTGCAGAGTTCCGTGCCGGGCGCTTGTTCTCGGACAAGGCCTTGCAGTGCTGGCAGCGCTGGGGCTGGGGCGTGGCCGCGCTGGCGGTGCTGCAGCCGATGGAGCGCGCCGCGATGTGGGTGGCCGTCACCCTGCAAAACCCGCCGGGCCAACGCGTTTTGACGGTGTCACTGGGCACCGACGATTACCCCCTGATCTTGCTGGCCTTGGTGTTTGTGGCCCTGGCCCGGGTGATGCGAGAAGCCGCCCGCGCCGCGCAAGAGAACGAGGGCTTTGTCTGATGCCCATCCTGGTGAACTTGGATGTGATGCTGGCCCGCCGCAAGATGCGCTCGCGCGAGCTGGCCGAGCGGGTCGGCATCTCCGAGGTGAACATCTCGCTGCTCAAGTCGGGCAAGGTGCGCGGGGTGCGCTTTGACACCCTGGCCGCCATCTGCGCGGTGCTGGAATGCCAGCCCGGCGACCTGCTGAGCTACCAAGCCGGAGACGACGATGCACCCGCACCGGGCTGAATGGGGCACGCGCGCTTCATCAGGCCGCCACCGGGCGGCCGCAGTGGTGTTGGCGCTGCATGCACTGCTTTTGCTAGCGTGGTTACAGCACACCGGGCGGGTCAGCGTGGGCACGCACGCGCCCGCCACCAGAACCACCCTGAGCTGGGTGCTGCCGGCCCCTCCCCCTGCCACCACCGCGCCACAGGCGCCCAGCGCCAGCCCCAAGCGACCCAGCAGCACCCAGCCATCTATGCAGGCAGCCGCGCCGCGCGAGCGGCCCACACGGCCTTCAGAGCCCAGCACTCAGCCCCTCACCCCGGCCCAAAGCACCACATTGAGCCTGCTGCCCGCAGCCTCGGCCCCGGAGCCCGCCGCGCCCAGCAGCACCAGCATGGGCGCCCTGATGCGCAGCGAGGCCACCCGACAAGCCCTGCGGCAGACGGGGCAACAGCCCTTGCTGGCCGAGAGGGCAGAGGCAGCCACCGACATCGCCCTGCAACGCCAAGACACGGCCTTGGCGGAGGGCGTGAAGCAAGGCGCAAAAGGGGACTGCCTGAAGGGTGAGTTTGCGGGCAGTGGTGGCGGGCTGCTCAGCCTGCCCGCCTTGGCCTATGCCGCCGCCGCAGGCAAGTGCGCTTCCAAATAGCGCGGCCTCAAACGGGCAGCAATGCCTGCGGCCGCGAGTCAATTGGCGGCTCGCTCGCCCCGGCCAGGGCCAAGGCCATCAACTCACTGGGGTTCATGGGCTTGCCATACAAAAAGCCCTGCGCTTGGGCGCACCCCAGTTCGCGCAGGCAACGCGCTTGGCGCGGGGTCTCCACCCCTTCGGCCACCACCGTCAAGTCCATGGCCCGGGCCACTGAGAGAGCGGCCGTCACGATGGCCCGATCGCCCGAGTCTTGCGGCAGGCCGGCCACAAAGCTGCGGTCAATCTTGAGCTTGCCCACCGGCAGGCGCTTCAAGTAAGCCAGCGACGACAAGCCCGTGCCGAAGTCGTCGATGGCCAAGGTCACGCCACGGCGCCGCAGGTCATGCAGCAGGCGCACGCTGTCTTCCAGGTCTTCGATGAGGGTGTGCTCGGTCAGCTCCAGCTCCAGACAGGTCGGGTTGCACTGTGAGAGCGCCACGGCATGCTCGTACTGACGGGTGATGAAGCCGCCCCGCAACTGGCGTGCGGAGACATTGACCGCCACATGCAGCTCGGTCAAGCCGCACTGCTGCCAATGCGCCAGTTGCAAGGCCGCTTGCTCCAGCACCCAGCCGCCCAATTCCACAATCAGGCCAGAGCGCTCCGCCACGTCAATGAAGTCGCTGGGCATCAGCAGGCCGCGCTCGGGGTGCTGCCAGCGGATCAAGGCCTCGGCGGCCAACACACGGCCCGTGCTCAGCTCGACAATGGGTTGATAGGTCAGCCGCATTTCGCCCTCACGCAGGGCGCGGCGCAGTTCGGATTCAAGCTGCACGCGGTGCTCAGTGGCCAAGCGCAGGCCTTGAGCAAACACCACCAAATGGCCTTTGCCGCGTGACTTGGCCTCGTACATGGCAATGTCAGAGGCGCGCACCACGTCTTGCGGGCTGCTGCCATCCAGCGGGTAGCGCGCCACCCCCACCGAGCCGGTGAGGTTCAGCTCGTGGCCGTCCAGCCAGGTCAAGCCCGACAGTGCGCGCTGCACCATGCCGCCATAGCGCAGCGGGTCTGCAAAGCCCACATCGCAAGGGCAGATCACCACAAACTCATCGCCGCCAAAACGATAGGCGCGGGCACCGGGCCGCAAGGTTTCTTGCAGCCGCGAAGCGACCAAGCGCAGCACCTCGTCCCCCACGGCGTGGCCCAAGGTGTCGTTGATGAGTTTGAAGTCGTCAAGGTCAAAGGTCACAACCGACAAACCTGGGTCTGATGGGGACCCGGTTCGAATAGCTTCTTGCAAGTGGGCCATGGCGGCATGGCGGTTGAACAGGCCCGTCACACAGTCCTTGTAGGCCAGCTCATCCAAGGTTTCGGCGATCTGCTGCACGTCTGTGCGCAGCCGGCCCGTGAATAGGAGCACCCCAGCGCAGGCAAGCCCCGCAGCCACCACGCTGAACAGCGCCAGTGCCAGCGTCTGCATGGTGGCGGTCAGGCCGGTGTGCGCCAAGCCAAAGGCGGCTGCGTTCACCGCCACCACGGCCCCCAGCGTGGCCCAGATCACCGCCCCCCTGGAGTGCCACTGCAGGCGACTCAGCAGTGCGCTGCTGGCGTGATGGGTCTCGCCGCCGTCCATCAACACGGGTGCGCTCATAGACGCACCTCCCCCGTTGAGCAGAAAACGAAGCGAAGCGGGCGATTCATGGTGGAGGGGCGAGAGCGGTTCATCACCGCCCCCTATCGGGCCAGCCCTCTCTGGATTGAGTCGCCAGCGGTGCGGAAAGCGTGCACTTTCCACACTGCGCAGGCCTGTCAGCTGCTGCGGCGCGCGGCGGCGCGTTCTTCCTCTTGCAGCCGCAGCACGCGGCGCTGCACCTTGCCGGTGGTCGTCATGGGTAAAGCGTCGATGAACTCGATCTCTTTGGGGTACTCATAAGGCGCCAACTGGCCGCGCACATGAGCTTGCAGAGACTCCACCAGGGCCGCATCACCCGCCACCCCAGGGGCCAAGACGACATAGGCCTTGACTACCGCGCCGCGCTCGGCGTCGGGTTTGGGCACCACAGCGGCATTGGCCACCGCCGGGTGTTTGACCAGGCAGTTCTCGACCTCACTGGGGCCGATGCGATAGCCCGCCGCCTTGAAGACATCGTCGCTGCGTCCTTGGTACCAAAGGTAGCCGTCTTCATCCATCACGGCGGTGTCGCCCGTGCGGCACCAACTGCTGTCCATCGCACCGGTGAACTTGGCCCGGGTGGCGTCGTCGCGCTTCCAGTAACCCAAGAAGAATACGGGGTCGGGTTGGCCGTGCACATCCAGGCGGTGCACCGCCACATCGCCCGGCGTGCCGCGCGGGCATTCTTGGCCCGCATCGTCGATCACCGCTACCCGGTGGCCGGGATAGGCCTTGCCCATGCTGCCGGGCTTGGCCGGCCAGCCCACCGCCCCGTCAGGCCCCAGGCACCCGTTGGTGCCCACCCCTTGGCTGCAATTGCCTACGATGTAGTTGATCTCGGTCTGGCCAAACATCTCGTTGACCACCACGCCCAACTCGCGCTCACACCAATGGAAGACGGCATCGCCCACCGCCTCGCCCGCGCTCATCACGGCGCGCAAGCGCAGCGCAAAGTGCTGGCGTGGCTGGGGCACGGCCTTCATCATGGCCTTGAGCGCAGTGGGAAAGAGAAAGGTGTTCGTCACCCGATGCCGCTGCATCAGCTCGAACGCACGCTGTGGGGTGAAGCGCCCTGCAAAGGCGACGATGGGCAGGGCAAAGTACAGGCAGGGCAAGAGCGCATCCATCAGGCCGCCCGTCCAGGCCCAGTCAGCAGGGCTCCAAAACACGGCGTCTTTGGGCACGCCGCCGGGGGCTAGCGCCGGGGTGCGCTGGCCCGGCGTGGTGGGCGCGCGCGGCCCAGTGCCCAGCAACAGGTTTTGGCTGCAGACAAAGCCACTCAGGTTGCCGATCAGGGCGCGGTGCGGGATCAAGGCGCCCTTGGGCGGCCCCGTGGTGCCGCTGGTGTAGATCAGCACCGCCGCCTCGTCGGCCTTGGTGCGCACTGCGGTGAACTGCCCAGACTCTCGTGCCAAGGTGGCCGTCCAGTCAATATCGCCCAGGCCGGCAGCTTGGCCCACGGCCACCACGGTCTTCAGGCCCGGACAGGCGGGGCGCGCCGCTCGCACAGCGGCGATAGCCGATTCGTCCACCAAGGCGACGGCCGCCTAGCTGTCATTGAAGCGGTACTCCAGCGCATCCGGCCCAAACAACATGGACAGCGGCATGGCCACGGCACCCAACTGGGCAATGGCGATGTGAGCCACCGCCGTCTCCACGCGCTGGGGCATCACCACGGCCACGCGGTCGCCGCGGCGCACACCCAAGCGGCGCAATCCCGCGCTCAGGCGATTGGCCTGCGCCTGCAAGGCGGCAAAACGCACCAGGGTGGTGCTGCCGTTGTCATGCTCAATGCGCAAGGCCACGGCGCGAGGGTGGCTGCGCGCCCAGCGATGGCAGCACACTTCAGCCAGATTGAACCAAGTGGGCACCTGCCACTCAAAGGCTTGGTGCAAGCGCTGATGCGCAGGGCGGGACGAAGCTTGAAGGGTCAACATGAATGCAAGCGTACCGCTGATCTTCCTGACCCAACTCAACTCTGGCTCTCGTAAAAACCCTCACCCCCCCGTCGAATTCAGACAGAATTCGCTCTTGATCCCAAAAAACGGAGTGCCATGGAAGAGGAATCCACAGCCCAGCTCCCCCATGCACCCTTGCCCGCCGAGATGGCGAGCGAAACCTGGGTGGTGGCGGTGGGGGCATCCGCCGGAGGCTTGGAGGCCTTGCAGCGGTTCTTCTCCTCGCTGACTCTGCCTACGCAGGCCGCTTTTGTGGTGCTGCAGCACTTGGCGGCCGATCACCGCTCGATGATGCCGGAGCTGCTGGGGCGCCACACCGCGCTCACCGTCACCACCGGCGAAGAAGGCGCTGCCCTGCAACCCGACGTGGTCTACCTGCTGCCGCCGGGAGTCATGATGACCCTGGTGCACGGCTGCATTCACTTTGAGCCCAAGCCCGCCCACGGCGTCACGCTGCCGATTGACCACTTCTTCATCTCGCTGGCCCAAAGCGTGGGTGACCATGCGGTGGGCGTGGTGTTGTCTGGCTCGGGCTCCGATGGCGCACTCGGCGCTTCAACCCTGCGTGCCCAAGGCGGCTATGTGCTGGTGCAAGCGCCAGACAGCGCCAAGTTCGATTCCATGCCTCGCAGCGCCTTGGCGGCCACCCAGGCCGATGCCGTAGGTTCGCCCGAAGAGCTGGCGGCACGCGCCCTGGAGATTGTGCGGGGCCGCACCGGCCGCCTGGGCCACAGCGAGCTGCTGCCGGCCCAAAGCATGCGCCCGGCCCTGCAGCGCGTGTTTGAAAACCTGTTTGCGCAAAGCGGCATCGACTTCAACCAGTACAAGCTGCCCACCGTGCTGCGCCGCATTGAGCGACGCCTGCTGGTGCTGGGCTGCATGGATGTCTCCGACTACGCCGACCGCCTGGCGGAGTCGCAGGAAGAACGCGAGCAGTTGCGCCGGGAGCTGCTGATCCCGGTTACCAGCTTTTTCCGCGACGCTGCAGCCTTCAAGATCTTGCTGCATCAAGTGCTGGTGCCCATGGTGCGCCAACAGCCCGCCAACCGCCCGCTGCGTGTCTGGAGTGCTGGTTGCGCCACGGGTGAAGAGGCTTACTCGCTGGGCATCTTGCTGCTGGAGGCCTGCCAACTGGCGCAGAACTGGCCCGGCGTGAAAGTGTTTGCCACCGATGTAGACCAGCGCGTGCTGGATTTGGCCTCCGCCGGCAGCTACCCCGCAGGGCTGGCCGAAAGCCTGGGCGCGGAGCGGGTGGGGCGCTACTTCACTCAGCAAGATGACCGCTTGGTGGTGAAGCCTGAGTTGCGCCAGATCGTGCTGTTTGCCCGGCACAACTTGCTGGACGATGCACCCTTCACCAAGATGGACTTGGTGGTCTGCCGCAACACACTGATCTACTTTCAGGCCGAAGCCCAAGAGCGGGTGATGCGCCGCTTGCAATATGCGCTGAACGCCCAGGGCGTGCTCTTCTTGGGCTCCAGCGAGTCCTTGGGGCCGCTACAGGCCGACTTTGAAGTGCTGGACAGCAGCCACAAGATCTATCGCTTGCAGCGGCCGGTCATCACCTCGCTGGCTTTGCACGATGGCTTTGGCCGGGCTTCACCGCCCACTATTCTGCGCCATGGGTCCAGCCCGCCGCAGCCTTTGGCCCAAAGCGTGGTGGAGGCCGCGCAATCGCAACTGATGCAGGCCTATTTGCCGGCCTGTTTGTTGATCAATTCACAGCGGCAACTGCTGCACACCTGGGGTCCGGCACAGCGCTTTTTGAGGGTGCCGGAAGGCTCTGTCAACCTCGATGCTTTGCGCCTGCTGCCGCCCCGACTGGGGCCGCTGGCGGCACATGCCATGCAATGCGCCTTGCGCGAGGGCAAGGCGCATCGGGTTCCGCCCATTCAGGTGGATGTCGATGGCCAAGAGCGCACCATCAGCGTGGTGGCGCACCCGGTGACCTTAGAGACCGAAACCCTGTGTGTGGTGCTGTCTCTCGAAGAACTGCTGGACATGGCCATCAGCGCACCTCAAGTGCCGCTGGACGCCGTGGAGATGGACCGTTTGGCCGCCCTCGAGCGCGAGTTGCAAGCCACGCGACAAGGCCTGCAAAGCACGATCGAAGAACTGGAAGCCTCGAATGAAGAACTCCAGGCCACCAACGAGGAGTTGATGTCCTCTAACGAGGAGTTGCAGAGCACCAATGAAGAGCTGCAGTCGGTCAATGAAGAGCTCTACACCGTCAACGCGGAATACAACGCCAAGCTCGATGCGCTGTCTGCCCTGAACGCCGACTTGGAAGGCATGGCGCAATCCACGGGCATTGCGACCTTGTTCGTCAACAATGACCTCTCGCTGGTGCGCTTCACCCCCGAGGCCACCTTGCTCTTCCGTTTGCGGCCCAGCGATGTCGGCCGCTCGATTGAAGACTTCAACAGCCTGTTGATCTACCCCGAACTCAGCGAAGACCTGCGCAAGACCTTGGCCACGGGTGAGGTCGTCGAACGAGAAGTGCCAGGCCCCCATGGCTCTTGGTACTTGGCACGCGTGCTGGCCTACGGCCAGCGCAATGGCAGCAACTGGCGCCGGGCGGTGATGAGCTTCATCGACATCACCCGCTTGCGAGACGCTTCGCGCCTGCAGGACCTGATTGACTCTCTGCCCGAGCATGTGGCCGTGGTGGATTTGCAAGGCACCATCCGGCTGGTGAACCGGGCCTGGAATTCTTTTGCGCGGCAGAACGGCGGCAACCCAGACCTGGATTGCGGCATTGGCGCCAACTACCTGGCGGTGCTGGCCCGCTCGACCGACCCGCAGGCGCCTGAGATCTTGCGCAACCTGCAAGAGGTCATGTCGGGTCGTCAGCAGGACTACACCCTGACTTATCCTTGCCACAGCCCTGAGCAAGAGCGCTGGTTCGTGATGCATGTGCGCCCCTTGTCCGGCGTGGAAGACGGTTTGGTGGTGACGCACTTCGATGTCTCTCCGTCGCTCGGCACTTGGCCGCATCTGGGCCGCCACCATGCGGCCTGAGCCCTCCGCCAAAGAGCTGGAAGACCATGCCCATGTGGGCTTGCTGGCTCTGGCCTTGAATGCCCTGAGCGAGCATGCCCCAGAGCGCGCGCGCGCGCTGCTGGAACAGGGCCACAGCCAGCCCGCGCAGGCCATGGATGAAGCCTGGCGCCTGCATGCTCAAGGCTTTGAAGAGCAAGCGCTGCAGACCCGCGACATGCTGGCCCAGGTCGAGCAGTTCTGCGCCTGGCAGGCCCAGTTGCTGCATGGCCTGCCAGTGCCTGTGCTGCTGCTGAATCGGCATGGCGCGATCATTGAAGCCAATGACGAAGCCCTGCGCCTGATTGGGCACATCAGAGAAGAGACAGCCGCCTTGCTGTTGCTCTCGCGCCTTTTCCCCGAAGGCGATGCGGGCGTGCGCCTGCGCCTGGCCTTAACGGCCGCCATCAGCCAAGGCCGGGCCAAGCTGGACGAAGCGGCTCTGGTCTGCCTGGACGGGCGCCAGGTGTGGGCCGAGTTGCGCCTGACGCGCGTGCGCCCCCGAGACGAAGGCGCACGGGCCATTGAACTGGCCTGCGTGATCGTCGACCTGACAGACCGCCGCCTGGCCCGCGAGGCACAGGAGCGTGCGCGTGACGCCGAGCAAGAGCGGCGTCTGGCCGAGCACGCAGCCCAGACCAAGACGCAACTGTTGTCGCGCGTCAGCCATGAGTTGCGCACCCCCTTGAACGCCGTGCAAGGCTTTAGCCAACTGCTGCAAATGGACCTGCCTGGCAGCCAAGACAAGCGCAGCGAGTATCTGCAGCACATCAGCACCGCCAGCAAACAACTGCTGGAGTTGGTGGAAGAAATGCTGGACTTCAACCGCGCAGAATCAGGGCACTTAGAACTGTGCATGGGGCCAACCTCAATCGCGGTGCTGGTGCCCACCGTCTTGGCCCAGCATGAACCCATGGCGAACCCCATGGGCTTGACGCTCAAAGCCGACCTGCCTGCAGACGCCCCGGACTTGCGGGCTGATTCGCGGCGGGTGCGACACATCTTGACCAACTTGGTGTCCAACGCCGTCAAGTACAACCGCCAAGGCGGTCAAGTGAAGATTCGTTTAGGGCACAACAGCAAAGAGGGTTGGGTCGAGGTCGAGGACAGCGGCATTGGCCTGAGCGAGGCCCAACTGGCCCATCTCTTCGAGCCCTTCAACCGATTGGGGGCTGAGCAATCCGGCTCGCGCGGCTTTGGGCTTGGCCTCAGCATTTGCAAGGCCTATGCCGACGCCATGGGCGGCCGCTTGGAAGCCTGGTCCAATGTGGGGGTGGGCAGCCGTTTTAGACTCACACTTCCTCGTTGGATGGCCGATAACTCTTGAGCACCTTCGCCCCTTACCGCCCACTGCGGCAAGCCCATGTGTTGCATCTGCCCGTGCGCAGCCATTGGCGTTATGCCCTGCGCTGCTGGGGCGACCCGCAAACCGCCACGCCCGAGCGCCCCTTGCTGGTGCTGGGCCATGGCTTCATGGATGTGGGCGCGTCCTTCCAGTTCTTGGTGGATGCACTGCAAGCCCAGGGCGATGGCGAGCGGCCCATCGTGGCCCCTGATTGGCGCGGCTTTGGCCTGACGCAAGGCCCCGCCTGCGACCATTATCTTTTTGCCGACTACCTGGGTGATCTGGACGCCTTGGTCGATGCCCTCTCGCCCGAACTGCCCATCGACCTGCTCGGCCACAGCATGGGCGGCAATATCGTGATGAGCTATGCGGGGGCCTGCCCAACTCGCATACGGCGGCTGATCAACCTGGAAGGCTTTGGCCTGCCCGAAGCCAAGCCCGAGGCGGCCCCGACCCACC
Organism: Ideonella sp.; assembly: GCF_044358605.1. Taxonomy (GTDB): domain Bacteria; phylum Pseudomonadota; class Gammaproteobacteria; order Burkholderiales; family Burkholderiaceae_C; genus Ideonella. The sequence goes on along the minus strand of NZ_JBIKNQ010000019.1, from coordinate 58,077 downwards.
TGGCCAAGTGGCTGGACGACCTCAAAGCGCCCAAGACCCTGAAGGCCTATGCCAGCGCAGAGGCGGTGGCCCAGCGCCTGCAACACACCAACCCGCGCCTACCAGACGACCGAGCTCAGTGGCTGGCCACGCAGTGGGCAGCGCCTGCTGAAGATGGGCTCTGGCACCTGCATGCAGACCCCGCGCACCGGCGCATCAGCGCCCTGCCCTATCGACTGGACGAGGTGTTGGCCGCTTGGCGGCGCATCACCGCACCCACGCTGTGGGTGGAGGGCGATGAAACGCCCTTTGAACAATGGTGGGGGGCTCGCTACCCCAGAGCAGACTTTGACGCCCGTTTGGCGCAGGTGCCCCAGCTAGAGCGCTGCACGCTGCAAAGGGCTGGCCACATGCTGCACCACGACCAACCCGAGGCCTTGGCCCAGGCGCTGCGCCAGTTTCTTTGACCCCAAGGCCTCGCCCTGTCTCATGAACGCGGGTAACGCAGCGACTCCACCATGATCTCTGTGTGAGCGGAGGGGCGCGGTGTCAGCAAGCTGACCACGATGGCCACCACAAACCCAACTGGCACCCCAAAGACACCGGCTGAAATGGGCTGAATGCCCCACCATAGCTCCACCGGGCCTTCCACCCCAAACAATCCGCGTAGCCATGGATGGGTGGTGGCCAAGTACCAGAACGTCACACCCAAGCCTGCCAGCATGCCGCTGGCCGCGCCCCAGCCATTGGCTCGGCGCCAAAAGACACCCAACACCAAGACCGGGAACAAGGCCGAGGCAGCCAGTGAAAAAGCTGCGGACACCAAGAACAAGATGTTGGCTGGACGTTGCGCCGCCAGTGAAGCCGCCCCGCCAGCGACCAACAAGAGCAGCAGCTTGGACATCACCACCCGCCGCCCCGTAGAAACCTCGGGCTTGACCACCTTGAAGTAAAGGTCGTGCGAGAGTGCATTGGCGATGGTCAGCAGCAGGCCATCGGCCGTGGACAGGGCCGCCGCCAGACCGCCGGCCGCCACCATGCCCGAGATGACAAAAGGCAGGCCAGCGATCTCTGGCGTGGCCAGCACGATGATGTCGCCTCCCAGCGTGATCTCACCGAGCTGCAAAAAGCCGTCGCCGTTGACATCGGTGACCGACATCAAGGACGGATCGACCTTGTGCCAATTAGCCACCCAAGCAGGCAAGGCGTCAAAGGGCATGCCCACGACATGCGTGAAGATCTCGAACTTGACCATCACCGCCAAGGCTGGCGCCGTGATGTAGAGCAAGAGGATGAACAGCAGCGACCAAGACACCGACTCCCGCGCCTCTTTGACCGAGGGCGTGGTGTAGTAGCGGGTCAAGATGTGGGGCAGGCCGGCCGTGCCCACCATCAAGCAGAACACCAAAGCCAGAAAATTGCGCCTCGCCTCGGTGTATTGCTGCTGCTCTTCGGGAGTGCCGTTGGGATCGCCCGCAAACTGCGCCGCGTGGTCGGGCATGCCGCCCAGCGGCTTGGCCCGCTCCAGCAGCGCAGCACGCTCGCGAGCCCACGCGGCCTTGGCCTCAGCCTCGGTGCGCGGCAGTGCGACCAAGACGCGCTCGGCCGCTTGGATCTCACGCTGGGGCGCCTCCGCACGCTTGAGGGCATCCACCCGCTGCTGTGCGGCAGCGCGGTCGCGCGCCATGGCGCCAGGCACGTCGCGCATGCGCTCTTCCAAGGCCTTGGCCCGGGTGGCATAGACCTCGATCACCTCCAGCTCTTTAGGGTCCACCTTGAGGCGCTGCTCAGCCTCCGAGACCTTTTGCAACTGGTAGCCATAGGCCACCTGCGGGATGGGATTGCCGGTTTGCTTCACGCTCAGCCACACCACCGGCACCATATAGGCCACCACCAGCACGATGTACTGGGCCACCTGCGTCCAGGTCACCGCCTTCATGCCGCCCAGGAACGAACACACCAAGATGCCCCCCAAGCCCAGAAAGACGCCCACCTCAAATGAGGCGATGCTGGTCAGGCGAGTGGTGATCAGGCCCACGCCATAAATCTGGGCGACCACGTAGATGAAGGAGCACAAGATGGTGGCACACAGGCCGATCAAACGGGTCAGGTTGCCGTCATAACGGGCTCCCAAAAAATCGGGGATGGTGAACTGACCGAACTTGCGCAGGTAGGGCGCCAGAAGCAAGGCCACCAAGCAATAGCCGCCCGTCCAACCCAGGATGAAAGCCAGGCCGTCATAGCCTGTCAGGTAGAGCGTGCCGGCCATGCCAATGAAGGAGGCTGCGCTCATCCAGTCGGCGGCCGTGGCCATGCCGTTATAGATGGCAGGCACGCGGCGCCCGGCCACGTAGTACTCGGTGGCGTCGGTGGTGCGGCACATCACGCCGATCACGGCATACAGCACCATGGGCGCCGCCAAGAAGATGAAGCCAATGTGCTGACGCGACAAGCCCCAGCGCTCCAGCATGGCGAGCGCCACCACAAACAGCAAGAAGGCCAGCGCATAGCCGCCATAAACCCAGTTGAGCTTGCGCCTGAACACCATGCTGGCCTGAGCCTTGGGCCCGGGCGGGCGGCGAGGAGGCAGGGGAGGCAAGGCGGGCTCAGTCATCCTCATCCACCCCATAGCGCCGGTCCAGCCGGTTCATGGCTGCCGCATAGACCAGCACCAGCACCAAGTACATCAAAGGCGCACCTTGAGCCGCCATCCAAAAGCTGAAGGGCCAGCCAAAAAAATCGAAGCTCAGTTCACGCGCGAAGAAGGCCACCAAGAAAGTGACCGCCATCCACAGGAACAACAACCCTGCCGTGAGCCGACGGTTGCGCAGCCAATAGCGCCGCCGCACCGCCGCATTGGGCAGGTGGGAGGGTGCGGCGGGGGCATCAGCAGGGCTAGACATGAATGTCGCGGCAACTCAACGACAGGCACCCGGCCCCAAGGCCAGGCAGTGATAAATCTTGGTGATAGTGGCGAGCACCCACAGCAGCAAGAGCAGGGCCGCCGCTGCGCGGGCTTGGCCACCTGGCCCTAAACGCCCTTGGCTGAGGCGGCCCACGGCGTTCAGCACGGGCGAAACCACCACGTCCAGCAAGCGCCAGAACACGTTGTGTTCGCGGCCCACACCCACCAGCAGGCCCAGGAGCCACCTCCCCAGCAACGCCAGCAAAGCCAGCAAAGCCACTTCGGTAAGCATTTTGATCAACATGGCCGCCATCAACATGGGCCTCTCCTGCACTCGCACGGCCCAAAGCCGAGCGCTTTGGGCAAGACATAGGCTGTCATTGTCGGGGCAATCCCGCGCCACGCGTAGGGCGACCAAGGGTCTGAGCGGGCGGGACTTACCCGCACAACGTCAAGCCAGCAGGAACATGAGAAAATCGCCCGTTTGCCGCTGGCAACCCACAAATTACAAGGAATTGATCATGGACATCGAGCGCATCAACGTGATCGGGACCACCCTCTCGGACCTGACCCAGCGCACCCTCGATTTACGGGGGTATCTTTGACTACGACCGCAAAATCCTGCGGCTGAACGAAGTCAACGCCACCCTCGAAAACCCAGACATCTGGAACGACCCCAAGCGGGCGCAAGAACTGGGCAAAGAGAAAAAACAACTGGATGACGTGGTCGGCACCATCAACCACCTCACCGGCAATCTGTCGGACAACACCGAGCTGTTCGACATGTCCAAGGCCGAAGAAGACTTCGACGGCCTGGAAGCCATTGAGGCCGAAACTGCCTCGTTGCGCGAGATCGTGGAGCGGCTGGAATTCCGCCGCATGTTCTCCAACCCGGCTGACCCCAGCAACTGCTTCATCGACATTCAAGCCGGTGCCGGTGGCACCGAGGCCTGCGACTGGGCCGGCATGCTGCTGCGCCAGTACCTGAAGTACTGCGAGCGCAAGGGCTTCAAGGCGACGATGGAAGACGAAACCCCGGGTGATGTGGCCGGCTTGAAGAGCGCCACCATCAAGGTCGAGGGTGAGTACGCCTTTGGCCACCTGCGCACCGAAACTGGCGTACACCGCTTGGTGCGCAAGAGCCCGTTTGACTCGGCCGGTGGCCGCCACACCAGCTTTGCCTCGCTGTTTGTCTACCCGGAAGTGGATGACTCGATCGAGATCGACATCAACCCGTCCGATGTGCGCACCGACACCTTCCGCGCTTCGGGCGCGGGCGGTCAGCACATCAACAAGACGGACTCCGCCGTGCGCTTGACCCACATCCCGACGGGCATTGTGGTGCAGTGCCAAGACGGCCGCAGCCAGCACAGCAACCGCGATGTGGCCTGGAAGCGCCTGCGCTCGCGCCTCTACGACCACGAGATGCGCAAGCGCATGGAAGAGCAGCAAAAACTGGAAGACACCAAGACCGATGTCGGCTGGGGCCACCAGATTCGCTCTTACGTGCTGGACCAAAGCCGTATCAAGGACCTGCGCACCAATGTGGAAATCTCCAACACCCAAAAGGTGTTGGACGGCGACCTCGATGCCTTTATTGCTGCCAGCTTGAAGCAAGGCCTCTAAGCCACCCCAGCGCGCGCCCTACCCCACTGCGCGCGCTCCCTCCCCTTTGAAGGATGACCCATCATGATGCGTGAAGGTGCCAGCCCCGTGATCCAGCGCAGCGACTATCAAGCGCCCGCCTACTGGATCCGAACCGCCGACCTGACCTTTGACCTGGACGGTGCCAAGACCATCGTCGCCAGCAAGCTGCAGATCGAGCGCAACACCGACCTGCCCGTGCAAGCCTTGCGCCTGCATGGCGAAGACTTGAACCTGCTGCGGGTGCTGATCGACGGCCAGAGCGTGTCCTTCCGCCATGAAGACGGCCTGCTGGTGCTGGACGCCCCAGAGGCCAACAGCTTTGTGCTGGAGATCCGCAACACCATCGCCCCCGAGAAGAACACCCAGCTCAGCGGCTTGTATGCCTCGGGCTCGGGCCTGTTCACCCAGTGCGAAGCCGAGGGCTTCCGACGCATCACTTATTTCTTGGACCGCCCCGATGTGATGGCGGTCTACAGTGTGACGCTCCGGGCCGACAAGAAGAAGTATCCCGTGCTGCTGTCTAACGGCAACTTGGTGGAGCAAGGCGACTTGGACGCTGGCCGCCACTATGCCAAGTGGAGCGACCCCTTCCCCAAGCCCAGCTACTTGTTCGCCGTGGTGGCCGCCGACTTGGTGGCCCGCGAGCAATGGGTGCGCACCCGCTCGGGCAAAGACCATTTGCTACAGATCTTTGTGAAGCGTGGCGACTTGGAGAAGACCGAACATGCGATGAATTCGCTGATCGCCTCCATGGTCTGGGACGAAGCCCGCTTCAAGCTGCCGCTGGACTTAGAGCGCTTCATGATCGTCGCCGTTGACGACTTCAACATGGGCGCGATGGAGAACAAGGGCCTGAACCTGTTCAACACCAAGTTTGTGCTGGCCACCGCCGCCACCGCCACGGATGCCGACTTTGACGGCATTGAAAGCGTGGTGGCGCACGAGTACTTCCACAACTGGACGGGCAACCGCATCACCTGCCGCGACTGGTTCCAGCTCTCGCTCAAAGAGGGCCTCACCGTCTTCCGCGACCAGGAGTTCAGCCGCGACATGGCGGGCAGCGCCAGCAGCCGCGCCGTCTGCCGCATTGGCGATGTGCGCCGCTTGCGCGAAGTGCAGTTCGCCGAGGACGCAGGCCCTATGGCTCACCCGGTGCGCCCGGACGCCTATCAGGCTATCGACAACTTCTACACCTCCACCGTGTATGAAAAGGGGGCCGAGGTCGTGCGCATGATGCACACCTTGGTCGGCCGCGAAGGCTTTGCGGCGGGCATGGCGCTGTACTTCCAGCGCCATGACGGCCAGGCCGTGACCTGCGACGACTTTGCGCAGGCTATGGCAGACGCCAACCCGTCCAGCCACTTGGCCACCTCGCTCGATGGCTTCAAGCGCTGGTATGCCCAAGCGGGCACACCGCGCCTGACCGCACGCGGCGAGTACAACGCCGAGTCCGGCAGCTACACCCTGACCCTGAGCCAGCACAACCCCAAGGGCGCAGCGCCGCAGCTGCTGCCCGTCAGCGTGGCTTTGTTTGGCCGCAACGGCCAAGCCCAGCCCTTGCAGTTGGAGCATGAGTCTCAAGTACAGGGCACAGAGCGGGTGCTGGTGATGACGCGCGACGAACACCGCTTCACCTTCACCGGCTTGAGCACCGAGGTCGTGCCTTCATTGCTGCGCGATTTTTCAGCCCCGGTGGTGCTAGACGATGGCCTGAGCGATGCCGACCTGCTGGTGCTCTTGGCCCATGACACTGACGCCTTCAACCGCTGGGAAGCCAGCCAGCGCTTGGCCACCAGCCGCCTGCTGGCCGCTGCCGCCAGTGGCCAGCCCACGCCGGTGGACACGGCCTATCTGGAGGCCCTGCGCAGCGTGCTGCGCCACCCCGACCTAGACCCCGCCTTCAAAGACCTGGCCCTGACCCTGCCCTCCACACGCTTCTTGATGGAAGCCACGGAAGGCGTGGACCCGCAAGCCCTGCACGCGGCGCGCGAGCACCTGCTCGACCAATTGGCTGAGAAGCTGCATGAAGACTGGACCTGGGCCTGGAATGCCCACCAAGTGCGCGAGGGCTACAGCCCCGTACCCACTCAAAGCGGGTGCCGCGCTCTGGCCAACCTGGCCCTGGCCATGTTGGTGCGCGACGCCCGACGCAGCTGCGACACCGTCTGGCCCGGCCGCGCCTATCAGCGCTGCAAAGATGCCTCCAACATGACCGACCGCCTGGGCGCGCTGACAGCCCTGGTCTATGCCCATGCTGACTTGGCCGAGCCTGCCCTGCAGCGCTTCCATGCCCAGTTCAAACACGACCCGCTGGTGCTGGACAAATGGTTCATGCTGCAAGCTGGCGCACCCGAGCGCGACGGCAAAGTCTTTGCCCGTGTGCGCCAACTGCTGCAACACCCCGACTTCACGCTGAACAACCCCAACCGCGCACGCGCGCTGCTGTTCAGTTGGATGATCAACCAGGCCGCTTTCCACCGCAGCGACGCCGCAGGCTATGTGCTGTGGGCCGAAAAGGTGTTGGACATGGACGGTGTCAACCCACAACTCGCCTCGCGCTTTGCCCGCGGCCTGGACCGTTGGCGCAATCTGGCCGAGCCTTACCGCAGTGCCGCCCGCGAGGCCATCAGCCGCGTGGCCGCAGCGCCCAAGCTCAGCGGTGATGCACGCGAGATCATCGACCGCGCACTTCAAGACTAAATCAAGAGGACTTTGAGATGACCAAACGGATCAGCCTGACCCAGTATCTGGTTGAGCAGCAACGCGAGCACGGGCACATCCCGGCCCAGTTGCGTCTGCTCATCGAGGTGGTGGCCCGCGCCTGCAAGCGCATTGCCATCTCCGTCAACAAGGGCGAGCTCGGCGATGTGCTGGGCAGCGCCGGCTCTGAAAACGTGCAGGGCGAAGTCCAGAAGAAGCTGGACGTGATCAGCAATGAAGTGCTGATCGAGGCCAACGAATGGGGTGGCCACTTGGCGGCCATGGCGTCCGAAGAAATGGACTCCATCCATGTGGTGCCGAATCGCTATCCGCAGGGTGAATTCCTGCTGCTGTTTGACCCCCTGGATGGCTCCTCCAACATCGACGTGAACGTGTCGATTGGCACCATCTTCTCGGTGCTGCGCAAGGTCAACAACCAGCGCGGCGTCAGCGAAGAAGACTTCCTGCAGCCAGGCAGGCAACAGGCTGCTGCAGGCTATTGCATCTATGGCCCGCAGACCACGCTGGTGCTGACCGTGGGTGACGGTGTGGCCATGTTCACCCTGGACCGCGAGATGGGTTCTTGGGTGTTGACCGAAGAGAACGTGCAGATCCCCGATGACACCAAAGAGTTCGCCATCAATATGTCGAACATGCGCCACTGGGATGCCCCGGTCAAGCGCTATATCGACGAATGCTTGGCGGGCAAGGAAGGCCCGCGCGGCAAAGACTTCAATATGCGCTGGGTGGCCTCGATGGTGGCCGACGTGCACCGCATCCTGACCCGTGGCGGCATCTTCATGTACCCCTGGGACAAGCGCGACCCCGACAAACCCGGCAAGCTGCGCCTGCTCTACGAAGCCAACCCCATGGGCTTTGTGGTGGAGCAAGCGGGCGGCATGGTCAGCAACGGCCGCCAGCGCATCATGGACATCCAGCCCACCAAGCTGCACGAGCGCGTCAGCGTCATCTTGGGCTCCAAGAACGAAGTCCAGCGGGTCCACGACTACCACCAGGACGCCTAAGCGGCCGCTGAGGCAGCCGCGCCTTCTGCTATGATGCGCGGCTTCCAAGCCGGTGTAGCTCAGTTGGTAGAGCAGCTCATTCGTAATGAGAAGGTCGGGGGTTCGACTCCTCTCTCCGGCACCACACACCCCGCACAAAGCCCAGTTCGCAAGACTGGGCTTTGTTGTTTCTGGCAGGTGTGAAATATGGCCGGGTCTGCTTCACGCCGCAGAGCTTCTTCTCCGATGGGGCCAACGAGCACACACCGCACAGCGCCACAATCTGCTAGCTCAACAAGTCAGCAGTAGAACCCTCTTCTCGGCCCCATGCGTCTCGATTCCATCACCGCTCCAAGCTTTATGGACTGGCTGCAACGCTGCCGCAGCGATGCAGCGGAGTTGGTGCAGCGTGCGCTGCGTGCAGCGGGCCTGCAGCATCAGGCTGGTTTGCGTGAAGCTTGGTTGATGAAGCTGGAGCGGGCGCTGAGTGACCCAGGCCTGACGCGCCACCCGGCGCGCAACGGCTTGCCCAGCGGCATCATGCTCATGTCGGAGGCCGAAGTCAGCGAAGGCGTTGTCGTGAAGCGCCTGGTGCAAGACATGCACACCGCTGCAGATTGGTTGCTGGTGGAGCTTCAAACCCGCGGCGAGCCGCTCTGGCACGCGGAATTGGCGGATGGCCAGTGGCCACACGCAGCCTTGCTGCACCCCGGTTTGCTGGCCGATACCTTGTGCCAAGCCTTGCGCGTGTCCGTCAGCGTGCCTCAGCAGCGCTTGGAGGTGCTGTCGCAACTCGCCACGCCACTGACCCGCCTGCTCAACCCCCTGTACGAGCGGCAGTTGGAATGGCTGGAGTTGCAAGGCGTGAGCGCCCCCCCGATTGCGCCTTCAGCCACCAGCCTGCAGTTGGCCGCCCCGCCCAGTAGCGAAACTGACAAGCCGCGCCCCACGCTCGAAACCTATCCCCCCAGCCTGCCCCAGGCTGCAGTGGGTATCACAGCCACCCAAGTGCCCGCCTTGCTGGCGCGCATGGCCCAGCAAGCGGGCTTGGACGCAGGCATGACGGCGTTGATGGCGGATCTTGCCGTGGCATTGCAACGCAGCGTCGAAGCCCAGCCTGAGATGCTGGCCAATGAGCAGGGCGTCACGTGGCGCCTGGTGGAGCGGCTGGTGGCGCTGGGCCAGCTTTACCCACTGCACAAGCCCGGTAAGCTGCCACTGGAGCAGCGCATGGCACCGCTGATTGAGCGTCTGCAGCGCTCCAAGTCGCCCGCCAAGGACAGCGCCTACCAGCGCGTGCTGGACCACGTCGAGCAAATGCACTTGGCTGCCCTGAAGGCGGCTGCTGATGCGCAGCGCCAACCCGAGGCTCAACTGGATGTGGAAGTGCGCCGCGATGAGCTGGAGCCCCTGATCCTGTTCCAAATGCTGGACCGCTTGAGTGGCCAAGACCCTCAGCCGGAGATTCGCCAGTTCTTGCTCGGCCCTTGGGTACAGGTTTTGGCGCGCGTGAGTGCGACGGAGGGCGTAGACAGCCCCGCAGCCCAACGCTGGACGGCTTTGGTGGACGTGCTGATCGAGAAGAGCGCGCAAGACTTGAGCCAGCCTCTGGGCCCCGCCGAGCTGGAGTGCTTGCTGATGGAGGTGCGTGAAGGCCTGAGTGCTGGCGCCCACACCGACGAACGCATTCGCAGCCATGAAGCAGACTTGATGACGGCCCTGGCCGAATGGCCCCGTGCTCGCACGGTGCACCCGGCTCCCGCCCCCAACGCACCCGCCCCTCTGCCGCACGCGCCACCGAGCAAGCCGCCTGAATCGGCGGCTGAGCCCTTTGCTGTGGTGGCAGACCAGGGCTTTGACGATGCCCCCGAGGCGCCGCCAGCGCCTGACGCCACCGAGCGCCTGGCCTCGGCAGGCGACCAGGGCACGACGCCGGGCTCCGAAGACATGCTGTCTTCACGCTGGGCCCACCACTCCGAGCTGGAAACCGTGCCACAGGTCTTGCAAGATGACCCGCCGGACAGCCCGGGCCGCTTAGCCCGCGCTGCCTGGATCAACGGCTTGGCGGCAGGGCAAATGTGCCGCATCTTCATGCAAGGCCGCTGGACCAGTGCGCGCCTCGACTGGGTGAGCGATCGTCAACGCTTTTATTCGTTCTCGCGGCCGCGCGACACCCCGTTTACCGCCAGCCGCCGTGTGCTGGAGCGCATGCGCTCGGAGGGCTTGATCACCACCATCGACCCGGGCCAATGGCTGCGCGCAGCGGCGAATTCTCTGCCTGTGCCGCTGCAGTAGGGTGCATATGAGCAAGAATAGGGCATCAAGCCCCTCTCAGGACAAGCCATCATGACCCTCCACTCTTCGCGACTCAGCCTCAAGACCTTGTTCGCCGCTTCGGCTTTGGCACTGGGTGTCGCCGGCGCCCAAGCTTCTGATTCCGGCGCGTCCTCGGCCTCCAGCGCTGCATCGAAGGGCATTGGTAGCCTGTCCGATTCGCTGCAGGGCTCCAGCAACAGCTCCTCCGGCAAGGAGCGCGTCGCTCAAGGGCGCTATCAGATCATCGAGATGGCCGACGCCCCGGGCGCTGACGGTCGCGTGCAAGTGGCTTTGCAAATCAACCAAGACGCACCCGTCTTGCTGAAGTTGCCCCAGCACATTGCGCAGCAGGCCGGTTTGGCCCGAGGGGTGTGGGTGGATGTTCAGCACCGTGACTTTGGCCTGACCTTTGCTGTCGCCCAAGCCCGTGAGCCCTTCTTCCTGGTCTTGGATGACGCTTGGCAGCGTGAGCTGGACAGCCGCCCTGTCGTGATCTGAATGCGCGCCGCGGGATTGCGGCGCACGCTCTTGGCAGTGGCGGTGCTGGCCGCCCTGCCCGCTCAGGCCTCCATGCGCTTTTGCGGCCTGCCCCCAGACCGCTCGGTCGCCCAAGAGGAACGACTGCTGTTGCTCACGGCCGCCGTTAAAGCGGAGTTGCAGCGCGCAGGTGCCCCGGTGGCCTTGGTGTCGCGCTCTGGGCTCAACTTAGGGCGCTTTGGCCTGCGCTACACCCATGCTGGCTGGAGCCTGCGCGCTGGTGCGGACCTGCCCTGGGCCGTGCGCCAGCTCTACTTTGACTGCGACGAACAGTTTCCTCGTCTCTTCGATCAAGGCCTAACCGGCTTTGTGAGGGGCGTCGATGACCCTGAGTTGGCATTCATCTCCTTGGTGTGGCTGCCAGAACGCCCGGCCCAGGCCCTGGCTGCGGCTGCGGCGGACAAAGCCCGCGCGCTGAGCCTGCAGAATGGCCGCTACAGCGCCAACGCCTATGCGTTTTCAACCCGCTCACAAAACTGCAATCAGTGGGCTTTAGAGCTGTTGGCCCACGCGGTGGCACCGCCCAGCTCGCAGCCACCACGCCCCGCAGCGCAGGCCTGGTTGCGCGAGGCGGGCTATGAGCCCAGCGTGGTGAATGTCGGCGCTTGGTGGGGGGTGTCCGCGCTGAGCCCCTGGCTGCATAACGACGAGCACCCGCTGCTTCAGCCCGATCAGCCCCGCTACAGCGTCAGCACCCCCGAGAGCATGGAGGCATTCATTCATCAACAATGGCCCGAAGCGCAGCGCGTGGAGTTGTGCGTCGGCCCGCAAGGCGTGCAGGTGGCGCGCGGCTGGGACCGACTGAATGCGCGCTGCGAGCCTTAGAACTTGTCCGTCAATAGACGGGCGGAGGAGGGTTGAGCGACTTTGGGATGACGGGGAAGGCGCAACACCGCAGCAATGCCCGGCGGCATTGCGAGGATTTGCAACGCCGCCCGACGCCCAAATCGCCAACCAGCCGACCTCGGCTATTTGCGGACAAGTTCTTAGACCCAGCGCACGAAATCGTCGACGGCTGGCCGCTGACGCGGCGTTTTGTGGCGCGTGGGTGTGCCCAGGCTGATGAAGCACAGCGCATGCTCGCCAGGCACGATGCCAAAGGCCTGGCGCAAGGCGTCGCTGTTCAAAGCACGGCCACTGGACAAGCCACTGGCAAAGCCTCGCGCCTGCGCCGCAAGCAGCAGGTTTTGCACCGCACTGCCCAGCGAGAACACCCGCTCCATGGGCGGTACATCGGCATGGTCGGCGCGCAAATCCACCACGGCCAAGATCAGCACCGGGCCTCGGAAGGCCTTTTGACGGGCCTCGCTGAGTTGATAGTCCAGGGCGGCTGGGTCGCGCTCCAGCAGGGCTTGGGCAAAGGCCTCAGACAAGCGCTCGCGCGCGGCCGGGCCCAAGACCAAAAAGCGCCAGGGCCGCAACTGAGCATGGTCAGGCGCGGCGGCAGCAGCGGCAAACAAGGCCCGCAAGGTCGCCTCATCCGGCGCGGGCTCCGTCAGGTGCTTGGGGCCGATGTGCTGGCGGCTGCGAATCCAGGTGTCGCACAAGTCAACCAGGGCGGCGTCGTCGCTGGCCATGTCAGCTCACCAGTTGGCGCAGCCAGTCCGGCATGGGGGCGGATTTGCCGCTGGGAAAGTCCATCCACACCGTGGTTGCGCCGCCCTCGGCATAAATCAAACCGGGCTGGTCCACCCGCTCCAGGGTGATGAAGGTGTCAAAGCTGCTGCGGCCGGGGTTGGCCACGTAATGCCGCGCGAGCACGTCACCGGGATATTCCAACTGCTTGAGGAAGTTGCAGAAGGCGTTGACGATGACCGGCCCTTCGCCACTGGGGTCGGGTGGGCCGCCCACTTGGCGCAGCCACTCCACCCGCACAATCTCCAGGTAGCGGAAGTAGATGGTGTTGTTGACATGGCCCATCGCGTCCATGTCGCCCCAGCGAATGGGGATGGTCATCTCGAAGCTCAGCTTCTTGTTTTGGGGCAGCTCAAAGCGCATGCTCAGGCCTCCGTGCTGGGGCTGATGCCCAAAGCCTGCTGCATCGCCAAGACTTCGACCCGCAAGGCCTGCATCTCGCCGGACAAGCGCGCCACTTCGGCCTTGAGCACAGACAGTTCACCGGCGGAAACCGAGTCAGCCGCAGACGATGTGCTGGCGCTGAGCGCTAAGAGTTCGGCGGAGGGCTCTCCGCTGAGCAGATGGGTCCAGCGCGCCTCACGCGCGCCAGGGGCGCGCGGCAACTTGACCACGCGGGCCGGCTCCTTGCTGCTCAGCTCATCGAGGAATGCCTCCACTGAGGAGACATCTGCAAACTTGTGCAGGCGCTCCGAGTTCAGTCGCAACTCGGCGGCCGTTTGAGGCCCCCGCAACATCAGCGTGGTCAGCAAGGCCACCGACTGGCTGGGCACACCCAGGCCGCGCGGGGCATTGTGCTCATAGCGGGCAACGCGGCTGCCCGACACCTCCACCAAGTGGAGTTGCTTGAGCCCATCCAAAGCCACGATCACGTCGGACTCAGAGGCCTCCATCACGGGTGCCCTCGCCGTCTTTTGGTTGCAGCCGGCCACCAGGGCATTCAGGGACAGCGGGTAGGTGTCAGGGACGGTGTGGTGCTTCTCCACCAGCACCGCCAGAACGCGCGCCTCCAGAGGCGTCAATGCTCGCAAGGTCATGGTCAGACTCGATCTTCAAAGCCAATCAGATGGCTTTGATTATCAAGCCGCTACAGCCCCATGTTCAGACCCCAAAGCCGTCGTCGGCCTGAATCACCGCGCCATTGATGAAATGGCTTTCGTTGGCGCACAGCATCAGCAAGGCAGTGTCCAGGTCTTTAGGCTGGCCCACGCGCTTGCGCGGCAGCATCTGCACCAGCTTTTGGCCGCCCTCGGTGTCCCAGTGATGGTGGTTGATCTCGGTGTCGATATAGCCCGGGCAGATGGCATTCACATTGATGCCGTAGCGACCCCATTCCAAGGCCATGGCCCGCGTCATGTGGACCACCGCCGCCTTGCTCATGGCATAGACGCCAATCTGGCTCAGCACCCGCAGGCCCGCCATGGAAGCGATGTTCACAATGCGCCCGCCGGTGAAGGTGCCCGGCGCCGCACCGCGAGAGCGGGCAATCATGCGCTTGGCCACCTCTTGAGCCACAAAGAAGGCACCACGGGTGTTGGTGTCCATCACAAAGTCATAGTCGTCGGGGGTCACATCCGTCAACTTCTGGGTCGTGCTCACGCCAGAGTTGTTGATGAGGATGTCCAGCGTGCCGGTTTCCGTCTCGGCATGGGCTACGGCCGACTTGATGCTGGCCACATCCGTCACATCCAGATGCACCATATGGGCATCGCCACCAGCACCTTCAATTTCGGCACGCAATGTTTTGAGCCGCTCGGTGCGGCGTCCGGCCAGCACCACGGCAGCACCAGCGCGAGCCAGGGTTAACGCAAATTGGGTTCCCAGACCACTGGAGGCGCCCGTCACCAGGGCCACGCGGCCCGACAGATCAATGCTATAGCTCATGAATGAATGGGCCTGCAAGGGCCGTGAAGAATTCGGGGATGCAGCACGAACCGCGTGGGTTGGTGTTGCCTCTGGCAGCTAGAGACTAGCTGTTGAAGCAACCATATCACGCGGCCCCGTCACCAAAGCGTTAAGCAGTGCCGCCAATTCGGCCCAGCACAGGCCCTAGCCCACGTCGCCGAGACCTTCGCCAGAGAGTTGCTCTAGCCATTGGTCAATGGGCATGGGCCGGGCAAACAGGTAACCCTGGAATTCATCCACCCCCAGGTCGCGCAGCATCTCAAACTGCGCCCAGGTTTCAACACCTTCGGCCACCGTCTTCAAACCCAGGCCGCGGCAGATTTGCAGCGTGCCCTTGATGACCTCACTCGCGGCGTTATCAGAGGTGATGTCACGCACAAAGGCGCGGTCGATCTTGACTTTTTGCACCGGCTGCTTGAGCAAATAGCTCAGCGAGGAGTAGCCGGTGCCGAAGTCATCCAAGGCCAAGGTGAAACCGTGGTTGCGCAGGCGGCGCAACAAGGGCAGCACCGAAGCATCCGCCAAGGCGGACTCGGTCAATTCGAGCTCGAGCTGGGCGGGCTTGATGCCAAAGCGCTCGCAGGCATGAAGCGCCATGCGCTCAAAGGCCATGTTGTGGAGTTGGCGCGGGGAGAGGTTGACGGCAATGTGCAAGCGCAAGCCTTTGGCCGCCACTTCTTGAGCCAAGCGCCCAGCGCACAACAGGGCTTGGCGGCCCAACAGCTCAATCGCTCCCGACTGCTCTGCCAGTGGGATGAACTCCACCGGCGAGATGGCGCCAAACTCACGGGTGGTCCAGCGCACCAGCAGCTCAGCGCCGGTGACTTTGCCTTCACGATCCACCTTGGGCTGTGCTTCAAAGGTGAACGCGCTGCGCTCGGCGTCTACCCGTAACTGGCTTAACAAGCGCACGCGCCGCAGCGAGTCTTGATCAATGGATGGCTCGTAGATCTGCAGCCGGTTTTTGCCCTGGGCCTTGGCGGCGTACATGGCCGAATCCGCCTTGCGCAGCAAGCCTGCAGCGTCAGTATCGTGCAGAGGGAACTGCGCTGCCCCCATGCTGGGGCTGATGACCAGCTCATGGCCTTCGCCCAGGGTCAGTGGTGCCGCCAGGCCGGCCATCAGGAGCTGTGCGCCTTCACGCACTGCTATGTCCTCGCTGCCTGGCGGCAGGACGGCGACAAATTCATCGCCACCCCAACGGCCCACAAAGGCGTTCGGTAAAGCCCGAACCAAGCGCTGCGAAACCTGGCGCAGCACATCGTCGCCTGCCTTATGGCCGTAGGAGTCGTTGACACCCTTGAAGCCATCCAAGTCCATGAACAGCACCACAAAGCACTCCGCGCCATCTTGGCTCACGCGTTCGGCCAAGTGCTGCTCCAGCGCAGCCCGGTTGGGCAAGCCTGTCAAGGTGTCGTTCAGCGCCAAGCGCTCCAGGCGCGTGGCCACCAAGTGCCGCTCGCTGATGTCGTGCATGGCAATGATGTAGCAGCGCCCTTGCCCAGCCAGCGCTTGCACCGGGGTCACACTCACCTCCACGGGTACGTCGTTGTCGTGGCCTTTGAGCACGCGCTCGGCGCGCCAGCCTCCGCGTGCGGCTCCTGCTTTGTCAATGTCCACGCGATCCAAAATGGACTGCCCCTGCAGGGTCGACGCTTCCGCACCGATCATCTGGGTCAAGGAGTCGTTGACCTCCACCACACGCCAACGTTCATCCACCACGGCCAGTGCATCATGGGTGCTGGCAAAGGCCTGAGCCATCAGGTTCAGCGATTGCTCTGAGGCGCGTTGATTGGTGATGTCCTTGACGGTGCCCGCAATGCGCATGGGCAGGCCTTCGTCATCCCGCTCAATGGCACGGCCGCGCACGCGCACCCAGCGCCAGCCTTCCACTGTTTGGAAGCGGCAGGCCATGTCCATGTCTTCGCGCGCGCCCGCCCAATGCAAGCGGCTGGCCAGGAGCACCGCCTCGCGGTCATCAGGGTGCACGCGAGCCGCCAAAGCGCGGATCTCATAGTCGGCCTCGGCGACGGTGTCCGCACCTAAGCGCAGGCCCAGCACATGCACTGCAGCCTGCCCACTGGTCCAGTCCCAAATGCCTTCGCCACTGCCCCATAGGGCCATTTGAAGGCGGTTCTCGGTTTGTCGGGCACGCTGCAAAGCGTCAAACAATTCTTGGCTTTTGTCCATCAGCAGGCTCTCAGCCTGCTTGCGCGCGGCCCGCTCTCGGTCCAAGCGCCGCTTCATCACCTCGATCTGGTCGGACGTTGACATCGCGTCAAGCAGACCGGGCTGGGTGTCCATCATGCGGCCACGCGCTCCAGAGTGATCATCGTCCCGGTTTGTCCCTGATCGTCTTGCCAGGCTTGGGTCTGAATGATGCAAGGCTCGCCATAGTGCTCGGCCGCGCCTTCCAACAGACCCACAGCCAATTCGTGCAAGCCTCGGGGGGATTGATAGAGCACGGTCATGCGCTCGGGGCTACGCTCGCGCACCGTAAAGCGCGGCAAGGTGGCTTCGCTGTAGAGCTTGTGCACCTCGACATGGATGTGGCCATCAATGCGGGACACCAGGTCGAACAGACTGTCGGCGCCCAGGAACATCTTGGGATGCACCTGAGTGAAGCGCAGCAACAAGTGACGCCCGAACGATTTGACTAAATCCGGCACTGCAATGCCGGTGCGCTCCGACAAGGCCACCACCATGGAGACCAACTCAGCATGGTCGTAATAGCCTACGGCGGTGTAGGCCCCATCGTGGCCGGGCACCGCAGCGCAGAGGATAGCGTCCGCCGCATCTGGGCCAAAACCATCCTCCACCATCTCCAAGAATTCCGTGAACACCATGCCTAACATGCGGCAGCCTCGCTGATGACCCTCAGATCAGCACCATGCTAGTGCGTCTTTGGTCGGTCGATCTGGGGAGCATCGACACTATCGCTTGTCAGATTAGTGATGGGAAGAGTAGATTTCAAAATAGCACGACCGTTCTTTTTATGATGAACAACCGCTAGAATCGTCGCCAATTCTCGGTGCGAGCCCGCACCCTCCCCGATTTGTATCCCTCTGCCCAGGACTGTGACATGACCTCTGCCGACCTCTTGGCCCAATTTGGCCCCCGTGAGTCCATGGAATACGACGTGGTCATCGTGGGCGGCGGCCCCGCAGGCTTGGCCACAGCCATCCGCCTGAAGCAGATCGCCGCCGATAAGGGCCAGGAGATCAATGTCGTGGTGCTGGAAAAGGGCTCGGAGCCTGGCGCACACATTCTCTCGGGTGCCGTGATGGACCCGCGCGCCATCACCGAGTTGTTCCCCGACTGGAAAGAGCGCGGCGCACCGCTGAACCAGCCCGTGACCGGCGACGACCTGCTGGTGCTGAATGAAACAGGCAGCAGCCGCACCCCGGATTGGCTGATGCCCCGCAACTTCCATAACCACGGCTGCTATGTGATCAGCCTGGGTGCGGTCACCAAGTGGCTGGCCGAGCAAGCCGAGAGCCTGGGCGTGGAGATCTTCCCCGGCTTCACCGCCGCTGAAGTGCTGTTTGACGAACAAGACCGGGTGCGCGGCGTGGCCACCGGCAACCTTGGCATTGGCAAAGATGGCGAGCCGCACGAGGGCTTCCAACTCGGCATGGAGCTGCTGGGCAAGTACACCGTGTTTGCTGAAGGCGCGCGCGGCCACCTGGGCAAACAGTTGATCGCCCGCTTTGGCCTGAACGCCGAGCGCGACGCCCAGACCCATGCCATCGGCATCAAAGAGCTGTGGGAGATCCCCGCCGACAAGGCTCAGCCCGGCCGCGTGGTGCACACCGCCGGCTGGCCCATGAACGACGACACCTTTGGGGGTGGCTTCCTCTACCACCTGGAGGGCAACAAGGTCACCCTGGGCTTTGTGATCGGCCTGGATTACAGCAACCCCTGGCTCTCGCCCTTTGAAGAACTGCAGCGCTGGAAGACCCACCCGGCCATCCGCAGCCACATTGAGGGCGGTAAGCGCATCAGCTATGGTGCGCGCGCCCTGAACAACGGCACGCCGCAAGCCCTGCCCAAGCTGGTTTTCCCCGGTGGCGCCTTGGTGGGCTGCGATGCGGGCTTCTTGAACGCCGCCCGCATCAAGGGCAGCCATGCCGCGCTGAAGAGCGGCATGCTCTGCGCCGAAGCCTTGGCCGAAGCCTTGGCTGCAGGCCGCAGCCAAGACGAGTTGGCCGCCTTCCCTGAGAAGTTCCAAGCCAGCTGGCTGCATGAAGAGCTGTGGACCTACCGCAACTTCAAGAACTGGTTCAAGAAGGGCCCGCTGGTGGGCAAGCTGATGACTGGTATCGAGCATTGGTTCTTGCCCAAGGTGGGCGTGACGACACCGCCCTGGACCACCCACAACCTGCTGCCCGACCACATCAAGCTGTTGCCAGCCGACCAGTGCCCCAAGATCGACTATCCCAAGCCCGATGGCGTGTTGACGTTTGATAGGCTCTCCTCGGTGTTCATCAGCAACACCAACCATGAAGAGAACCAACCGGCCCACTTGACGCTCAAAGATGACTCGGTGCCCGTCGCCACCAACTTGGCGCGCTTTGCCGGGCCCGAGAGCCGCTACTGCCCCGCAGGGGTGTACGAGTTCGTCAAGAGCGACGACGGGTCAGACCGCCTCCAGATCAACGCCCAGAACTGCGTGCACTGCAAGACCTGCGACATCAAAGACCCGACCCAGAACATCATTTGGGTGACGCCAGAAGGCGGCGGCGGGCCGAACTACGCGGGCATGTAAGGCCCCTCTTCAGCGCTGCGGCAAGCCGCGGCGCCTTCAAGCCTCCCAAGGGTTGATCACACGCACGCCCGTGTGCTCGAAGTCGCGCACATTGCGCGTTGCCACGGCGAATCCGTACTCCAGCGCCGTGGCAGCAATCGCGGCATCGCCCCATTCGCGAGGGTTGGGCACATGCAAGGGCGCACAACATTGCGCTGACCTCGCGCCGAAGGGCAGGATTCGCGCTTCGAACTCGGCTTCGAGCGCGGTTATCCAGGCCTTCAAACGTCGCCCTTGCTCGCCGTCCAGGCGAGCCTTGCGCTCCATGCCGACGCGTAACTCCAGTAAGGTGATGCTGCTGAGATAGAGGGTCTCAATGGCCTGCGCGGCCGCCCATGCGCGAACCTCTGCAGAGGACTCGCGCTTGCCTGGCCTCAACTCCGAAACCACGTTGGTGTCGAGCAGGATCATGCTCACTCCAAGTCGGCCGCAGCCACCTCGCCCTTCAGGCGAGCAGGCTCAAAATCAATCCCTGTGGTGTCAGGCAAGCCATCCATGACCTCCAGCAAGGAGCGCGATGAAGGCCGTCCCCCTGACAAGCGGTAATAGTCGTCGATGCGCAGCAGCGCATAGGCCGGCTCGCCGCGGTCGGTGATGAGTACCGGACCCTGAGCAGCAGCGCGCTTGGCGCCAGCGAGGTTGCGCGCAAACTCTCGCGCTGGAATGCTGGTGATGCGGGCCATGGCAAGCTCCTAAGCAGCAAATGTCTGCATGTTATGACACTCAGCCAGGCGCGTCAAAATCAAGCCTGCGGCAACTCCAGCGTGAACACGGCCCCGCCCTGCGGGTGGTTGGTCGCGCGCAGGCGGCCGCCATGCTGCTCCACGATGCCGTAGGAGATGGACAGGCCCAGGCCCGTGCCCTTACCCACCGGCTTGGTGGTGAAAAAGGGGTCGAAGATGCGGGTGAGGTCGGCCTCGGCAATGCCGGGGCCGCTATCGCGCAAGCTCACGCGCACCCAACCGTCTGAGGCCTCGCAGGCAATCCAAAGTGCCGGCAGCGCACCCGGGCGCTGCGAGGCCGCGTCATAGGCGTTTTGCACCAGGTTCATCAGCACCTGCAGCAACTGCCCCGCACTGCCCATCACCGGGGCTTCGGCCCCGGGCTGCCAATGCACGTCAAAGGCGGGCGCCGTGCCTTTTTTGACCCAATGCACGGCGCGCTCGATCACGCGGTTCATGTCCACCAGGCTGCGCTCCTCCCGATCCACCGCCGAGAAGCGCTTCAGGCCGTTGACGATGTCGGCCGTGCGTTGCGCGCCTTCCAGCGTGCCTTCCATCAGCGAAGGCAAATCAGCCAGCAGGTGATCAATGCGCAGCTTGGCGCGCAGCGCGGCCCGCTCGGCCGCTGGTTCGTCAGCATGCACCGCGCCCAGGTACTGGCGCAGGCGCTCGGTGTAGCGCTGCAGCGCATGCACATTGCCCAGCACAAAGCTGATGGGGTTGTTCAGCTCATGCGCCACGCCCGCCACGAGCCGGCCCAGTGAGGCCATTTTTTCGGAGTGCAGCAGTTGCTGCTGGGTCAGCTTGAGGGCCTCGTGCGCCTCTCGCAGCTGGTGATAGGCGCGTTTGATCTCGCCCATGGGCCGCCCCACAAACACCATGCCCACCCGCCGCCCTTGGCCGTCCAAGCGCGGCGTGCAGTTGAAGTCCACCGGCACACGCTGCCCTTGCGCGTCCAGCAGCTCCACCTCCACCGTGGTGCCACTGCGCTGCAGCGCAGGCGTGCCAAGCACATGGCGCAGGCGGGCCGCACTGCTGTCGTCGGCCGTCAGTTGGCTCAGGACCATGCCGCGCAGTTGCGCGTCGCTGCGGCCCACCAGCTCGCACAGCGCCGCATTGGTCTCTTCGATCTGACCGCTTTCATTGCAGGCGGCCAGCACGTCGCTCATGGCCGTCAGCAGACTGAAGATGAACTGCTGCGACTGCTCCAGCTCGGCGTTCTTTTGCTCCAGCTTGATCTCATCCGCCACCAGCTGCGAATAGACCTCGTCCATCTTGTGGATCACATCCATCCAGGTGGACTCATCCACGCCCTCCATCTCTGGGTTAGGCGGAATGGTGGCGAGCGGGCTGGGGCGTGGCATCAGTGCACCGTGCAGACCATGCAAGGGTCGAACGAGCGAACAATGTGCTGAACAGCCACCGGCGTGGTCTCGCCGGGCAGCACGGGCGCGCCCGCCAAGGCCGCCTCCAGTGCGCCGGGCTGGCCCGCTGCATCACGGCCTGAGAAATTCCAACTGGTCGGCGCAATGATTTGGTAGTGGCTGAGCTTGCCGCCACGCACTTGCAGCCAGTGGCCCAAAGCCCCACGCGCCGCCTCGGTGGTGCCCACACCTTGCGCCTCGTCGGGCAGCGCATCCGGCACAAAGAAGGGCTCTTTCGGCGTGATGGCCGCCAGCCACTGCTCCAGCATCGGAAGCACCCGCGCCAGTTCCACCAAACGCGCGAGGACCCGTGTGTAAACGGTGCCGCCGCAGCGCGCCACGGCGTCGCGAATCAAGGGCTGGCCGCTGGTCAGCTGGCGTGCAATGGCGCCGGTCTCTATGACCTCACCGCCCAGGCGCGGCGCCTTGTTCCAGGTGTAGGCGCCGGGCTTGTCGGCCAGCGGGCGAGTGTGGCCCTGCGCCGGGTGCCGCGCACCGCCCGCATCGTCCAGCCAGGCGTGGGTGGCGTCTTCGGTGATGCGCGCCAGGTCCACGCCCTCCAAGCCCACACCGGCGCGCCACAGCCCAGACGCCAAGGCATGCTGGCCATCGGGCTGGCGATAGGCGCCCACACTCAGGTAACGGCCGGGCCCAGGGCCTAGGCTATCCAGGCCCAGGTCGGCTGAAATGGTGAGCCACAGGCGTAAATCGCCGCGCTCGGGTGCTTGAGCATGCCAGGCTTGCAACTCGGCCTCGTTCTGCAGAGCGCTGACTTCTTCCAGCGGCGCGGCAAACAAGGTGCCTTCCAAGAAGGCACGGAACTCCCGCACTTTGGCCAGCAGCCGAATGCGCTCGGCCGCATCAATGGCCCGAGAGCTGCCGCCGGGCAGCACGCTTTGGGTGTGCGGCCACTTGCCCCCCAGCGTGCCCATCAAGGTGAACCAGCGCTGGCGTGCCGCCACCGCCGCACGCGCGTGCACGCCACCACCGCCCGCCCCGCTACCCAGGGCGGCAAAGCGCCGCTGCACTTCAGCAAACCAAGGCCGCTGGGCATAGACCTCGCGGGTGAAGTCGGGCATGAAGAACAGGTAAAAATGAGCCAGATGGTCGGCCAGGTTTTCGCAGGCCAGCATCAAATTGGTGGCATGCAGGCCGTTGGGCGGTGGGCTCACACCCGCGGCATCCGCCAAGGCCCGCGCCGCCGCTACCGACTGCGACACCGAGCAGATGCCGCAAATGCGCGGCACGATGACCATCGCATCATGCGGGTCCCGCCCGGGCAGGATGTTCTCAAACCCTCGATACATGGTGGCCGTCACCCGCGCCTCAGCCACGTGTCCATCGCGCAGCTCCAACTGCACTTCCAAATCCCCTTCCACGCGATTGAAGGGGCCGACGAGGAGGCGGGTGTTGGTGGTGCTCACGAAACCACCCCTCCACTGTAGGCCTGCACAGGGCAGCTTGTTGAGAACGCGGCGCCGGCCCGAGTCCGCTCATGTCCCCCGCCAACGCCTTTCGGCGTTGTCTCCTCCTTTACTTCGCTCCCTCGGGCCGCCACCACGTTCTCTTCGGTGCGTAGGTAGCAACTGAGGGGAAAGCCAAAAGTCAGGGTTGAGCCGGCCTGCAGGTTCGATTCAGCTCCCAAGCTTGGGTGCAGCATCTCGCTCAACAGTTGCACAGCAGATGCGCTGAGCCGAGGGTTGGGGTGCTCTGCAGAGCGAAGTAAAGGGGGAGCCAGTGCTGTCAAGCACTGGCGGAGGACATGAGCGGCGCAGAGTACCCCAGCCCTCGGCGAACGATTGACTCCAAAGCCATGAAACACATGCCACCCTACGCCAACAAAACAGGCACCGAAAGTCATTACTTCAACCTCGTCCGCCGCACCACCGGCGCCACCACCACATGGTCTGAAGTGGCGTTTTCTTTCACGCGTTTGGGGGTCGCGCTCTTGGACAAAGAGGCCAAAGCCACAAACCAAGCCTTGGGCATGTCGGTGGGCAGGCCGATGGGGATGCCGGCCAGCTTGGGCGTGGCGTGGAAGGCGTGGCCAGGGTCTTGGAAGCCAGGTTCAGTGCAACTGATGCAGGCATAGCCGCCGCGCGTGCACGAGCCCTCGCCGTTCCAGAGCCGCGTGTTGCAGTCAGCATGCGCCTGCGTGCCCTTGCAGCCCATGTGCTCCATCAAACAGCCCATGTCCGAGGGCTGCTCGGCGCTGGCCTTGAACTCATAAAACTCATTGCGCGTGCAGCCGTGGTGCACTAGTTGATCGGCGTAAAAGCGGGGGCGGTTCAAAGGGTCCAGATCAGCCTCACCGAACAAACCTGCAGCCATCGCCATCAGCGCGTCAGTGACCCAAGCGGGGTGCGTGGGGCAGCCGGCAATGTTGATCACCGGCAAGCCACCGCGCGCCCGAAAGCCTGCGCCCAAGAGACCGCCCACGCGATCATCTTCGTACTGCAAACCACAGGCTTCAACCTCATTCGCCCCAGCCGCCGTGACCCCGCCCCAGGCGGCACAAGAGCCTACGGCCACCACATGCTGGGCCACCTGGGCCAAACGACGCACCCAATCGATCATGGGCAGGCCCGTGCCCGCCAGCAGATGAAAGCGGCCCGTGCCCTGCGGCCCACGCAACAGCGAGCCCTCCACACACAGCACATCCAACGGGGTAGCCCCGCTCAAGCAATCTTCCAAGACGCTCGTTACCTGCGTGCCCGAGGCCAGCGACAACGAAGGGTGCCACAGCAAGTTCAAACCGGCTTGGCGCCACTGGCCTTCAAAGTCGGCCGTGTCGGCGTTCAGCAGCGACATGCTGCAGCCGCCACAGCCCCCGGATTGCAGCCAGAGCACGTTCATCATGCGTCGTCCAATCCAAAGCGCTGCATCTTGGCCCGCAGGCCCACGCGCGACAAATCCAACTCCGCCGCCGCACGCGTCTTGTTGCCCTGATGACGGGCCAGCACTTCCCGCAGCACCATGGCTTCGACGGCGTCCAGGCGCTCGGCCAGCGTGCCTTTGCGCGGCAGGCTGGCCAGCTCGGGCGCACTGGGCGTGGCAAGAGGCCCATCGCCACAGCGCAGCCGCAGCGAGAACGCTTGCGGCCGCAAAGCCACCTCGTCCGACAGCGCCACGGCGCGTGCGATTTCGTTGCGCAGCTCGCGGATATTGCCCGGCCAGGTATAGGCCGAAAGGCAGGCCAGGGCTTCCTCTGTCCAATGCACTTCTGGGCGGCCCAACTCCTGCGCCACTTGACGCAATACGTGCTGGGCAATCACCGCGATGTCGTCGGCCCGCTCGCGCAGGGCCGGCATGTGCAGCGTGGTGCCGGCGATGCGGTAGTACAAGTCTTCGCGGAAACGGCCGGCCTTGACCTCGTCTTCCAGGGTGCGGTGGGTAGCGGCCAGCACGCGCACATCCACCGGCACCGCGCGGGTGGAGCCCACCGGGCGCAGCTCGCCCTCTTGCAGCACCCGCAGCAGCTTGACCTGAAAGGCCGGCGAGGTCTCGCCAATTTCATCCAAAAACACCGTGCCGCCATGGGCCCGCTGGAACAAACCGATGTGGTCTTCATAGGCACCGGTGAAGGCGCCGCGCTTGTGGCCAAACAGCTCGCTTTCCAAGAGCGTGTCGGGGATGGCCGCGCAGTTCTCCATCACAAACGGGCCGCTTTGGCGGGGGCTGGCGTAGTGGATGGCGCGGGCCAACAGCTCTTTGCCGGTGCCCGACTCGCCAAGCACCAGCACCGGCAGGTCGTAGCGGGCCAGCCGCGCGGCCATGGCGCACACGGCCTCCATGGGGCTGCCGGGGGCGCGGATGATGCGCTCAAAACCGAACACCGCCTGGGCCTCGTTCAAGCGCTGGGCGCGGCGCGCCTTGAGCAGTGGCGCCCCCGTGCGCAACTCCAACTCCAAGCGGCTTAAACCTTGCTGCAAGCTACGGGCTTCGACGGCGGTACGCACCGTGGCCAGCAGGTGGTCGGGCACCCAGGGCTTGAGGATGTATTGGTAGATGCCGGCCTCGTTGATGCTGGTGATGATGTCTTCGCTGTCGGTATAGCCGGAGATGACGATGCGCACGGTGTCAGGCCAGCGCTCGCGCACTTCTTTCAAGAAGTCCACGCCCATTTGACCGGGCATGCGCTGATCGCAGAGGATCACCGCCACCTCTTGGCGGGTCAGCCACTCGCGCGCCTCGTTGGCACTGCTGGCGGTGAGGATACGAAAGTCCTCGTCCAGCGTGCGGCGCATCGCGTCTTGCGAGCGGACTTCATCGTCCACCAGCAAGACCACGGGCAGCTCATCAGGGCTCAAGGGGTGCGGTGCGTTCACAACGAGTACTGCTTAGTTGAGGCTAGTGTAGGGGTCAACAGATGCGCGGCAAAGGCTCACCGCTGAGCCAGTCCACCACACGGCGCCCGCCAAAGGCGGTGTTCATTTGCACAAACCTGTGGGGGTCTTCGGTGACTAGGCCGATCCGCGCGGCCGCCCTGCCCTGCGGGTGGGCGTGCATCGCGGCCAAGGCCGCCTCGGCGTGGGCCGCATCGACCACGGCAATGAGCTTGCCTTCGTTGGCCATGTAGAGCGGATCCAGCCCCAGCAGTTCGCAGGCCGCGTCGACCTGGGGCAAGATGGGAATGACGGCTTCTTCAAGCATCATGCCCACGCTGGACTGCCGAGCGATCTCGTTGAGTGTGGTGGCCAGGCCGCCGCGCGTTGGGTCGCGCAGCGTGCGCACCGCGCCCTCAGGCACGGCGGCGAGCAATGCGGCCACCAAGGTATGCAAGGCGGCAGAGTCCGACTCAATCGCCGTTTCAAACTCCAAGGACTCCCGTTTGGAGAGCACGGCCACGCCGTGTTCGCCCATGGTGCCCGAGACCAACACCACGTCGCCCGCGCGGGCCAAGCTGCCGCTGAGGCGCCGCCCCGCCGGCACCGCACCCACACCCGTGGTGCTGATGAACACGCCATCGCCCTTGCCTTGTTCAACGACTTTGGTATCCCCTGTGACCACGGGTACTCCGGCGGCACGCGACGCTGCCGCCATGGATTGAACGATGCGCTGGAGATCCGCCAAGGGGAAGCCTTCTTCCAGAATGAAGCTGGCTGACAGGTAGAGCGGCGTCGCCCCCATCATGGCCACGTCGTTGACGGTGCCATGCACGGCCAGGCTGCCGATGTCGCCGCCCGGAAAGAACAAGGGGCTGATGACATGGCCGTCGGTGGCCATGACCAGCTCATGCCCCGGCGGCAGCGCGGGCATCCGCGCCCCATCGTCACCTTGTCGCAGGTAGTCGTTGTCGAAGGCTCGGGCAAACAGCTCACTGATGAGTTGCGCACTGGCCCGACCACCCGCGCCGTGGTTCATGTCCACCCTGCCCTGCTTGATATCCAGAGGGCGGATGTAGTCTTTCTTGATGCTCATATCGTGTTAGTCAGTCCGTCAACTTCAGAGAAACCACTGCAACTGTGGGTGGCGGCCAAGCGCTTGTGGCGACGGCCTCCGCTCATGTCCCCCGCCAACGCCTAGCGGCGCTGGCTCCTCCTTTACTTCGCTGCGCCCGTCCCCCCAATCACTTGGTGTCGTTGCGTGTCCGCACTGCATCACACCAAGCCCAACAGCTCTTTCGAGCCTATCAACGCAAGGCATCTGCCTTTGCCATGTGCGGGAGTCAAGCAACGCAACGAACGAACAGGTCGCTGGGGGGCGCTGTGTAGTGAAGTAAAGGGGGAGGCGGCGGCCGAAGGCCGACAACGGAGGACATGAACGGAACAGCGCCCCCCAGTGGCCTGTTCCCGCACAAGCATCAGCACGCGCACGCCAGGACTCCTCGGCAACTTCGTCATGCATAGACCTCAGGATGGGATGGGCGCAACTGTCTCCACCACCACCGGAATATCCCGAAACCGTCCGTAGGAGTAATGCGCCGCGCACGCGCCCTCGGACGACACCATGCAGGAACCCATTGGGTTCTCGGGCGTACAGACCGTGCCGAAAAGCTTGCAGTCCGTGGGCCGCTTCACCCCGCGCAAGATGGCGCCGCATTCGCATTGCTTGTGGTCAGGCACCGGCGTGTAGACAAGGCCGAATTTCAACTCGGCATCAAACGCAGCAAAAGCGGGGCGGATGCGCAAAGCGCTGTCCGGCACCACGCCCAACCCCCGCCATTCAAAACTCTCCCGGTGCTCAAACACCTCGGCCACCACCGCCTGCGCAGCCTGGTTGCCCTCGGGTGTCACCGCGCGGGTGAACTCGTTCTCGACCTCCGCACGGCCTTCATTCACCTGGGCCACCAACATGCGAATGGCCTGCATCACATCCAGCGGCTCAAAGCCCGCAATCACCACCGGCTTGCGGTAGCCCAGCGCAAACGGCACATAAGGGGCCGAGCCGATGACGATGCTGACATGGGCAGGGCCCACGAACCCATCCAAAGGCACGGTGCCCCACTGCGCCACTTCGGGGCTGTTGAGGATGTGGGCCACGGCGGCGGGCGTCAGCACATGATTGGCCAGCACGCTGAAATTGCGAGTCTGGGTGCGCGCCGCCTCACGGATCACCAATGCCGTCGGCGGCGTGGTGGTCTCGAAACCAATGGCCAAGAACACCACCTCGCGCAGCGGGTTCTCTTGGGCCAGCTTCAGCGCGTCAGCGGCGGAGTAGACCATGCGCACATCGGCGCCCCGGGCCTTGGCCTTCATCAGCGACAAGCCCTGAGACGCCGGCACCCGCATCACGTCGCCATAGGTGCACAAGATCACCTCTTGCTCCAGCGCCAACTGGATGGCCTGGTCGACGCGGCCGATGGGCAGCACGCACACAGGGCAGCCGGGGCCATGGATCATCCGCACCTGTGGAGGCAGCAACTCCGCAATGCCATAGCGTGAGATGGCGTGCGTGTGGCCGCCGCAAAACTCCATGAAGTTATAGCGTCGGTCAGGCTCCACCTCGCGGGCCAAAGCCTCGGCCATTTGGCGGGCTAACTCGCCATCGCGGAACTCGCTGATGTACTTCATCACAGCGCTCCTTCTGCGGGGGCTGCGGCCAACTCAGCAAACAGCGCCAAGGTGCGTGCGGCCTCTTCGGCATCAATTTGGCCGATGGCATGGCCCACGTGGACGATGACGTAGTCATCAACCACGACGCCTGGCGTCAGCGCAATGCAGATGGACTTGCGAACACCGCCAAGGTCAACCACGGCATGTTCGGTGTCTGTCAAAGACACGATTCGGGCGGGCAGTGCAAGGCACATGGGTCAGGCTTCCAATGCAGACGAAGAGGTGAACGCAGGGGCAGAGGAGATGGCGGGGGTCGAGGCAAGTACGTGGTGAGCCGCAGCCCAAGCTTGGCCCACCGCCAGACCGGCATCGCCACACGAAAACTGGGCTGGTCGCCACACCGACAAGCCGCTAGGCGCCAGCGCCCGGGCCAGTTCGCGGCTCAGCAAGCGGTTGAAGAAGCACCCACCGCCCAAGGCCAGTTGGGTGGCGCCGGTGAGGCGGGCAGCCGCAACGGCCACCTGCGCCGAGCCCTCGGCCAGGGCCACGTGAAAGTAGGCAGCAGCCTCCCCCACGGCCTCGGGGTCGGCATTTCGCCGCGCTTGCAGCAGGTGCAGCACCATGGCCCGCAGATCCGGCATGCCGTGGGCCATGGCCAAAGCGGGCCACCTGGCTTGGGGATGCTGCTCGCGCCAAGCGCTGGCGCACTGCTCCAGGGCCATGGCCGCTTCGGCCTCTTGGCCTTGGCGCACGCTCAAACCCAGCAAGCCGGCCGCCGCGTCAAACCAGCGGCCTGCCGCCGTGCTGGGTGGGCAGTTCAGGCCACGCTCCAGCATCTGGCTCAAGAAGCGCACCGCCGGTTCGCCCGCCGTGGGTGCCAACAGCGGCAGCAATTCGGGCGCCAAACCAGCGGCCTGCAGCGCTGAAGCGGCCATGCGCCAAGGCTCCCGTGCCGCCACATCGCCACCGGGCAGGGCCAGACTGGGCAAATGGCCCAGCCTCTGCCACGCAGCGCCGCCTTCTTGCAACAGCAGAAGCTCGCCGCCCCACGCCGTGTGGTCGGTGCCCAGGCCCACGCCGTCCAGCGCCAGGCCCAGCAGCGGGCCCTGCAGGCCATGCTCGGCCTGCACGGCGGCGATATGGGCTTGGTGATGCTGAATGGGCACAGCAGGCACACCCCATTGGGCGGCCAAGGCTTGTGCAAGACGAGTGGACTCGAAGTCGGGGTGCAGGTCGTGGGCCACTGCGGCTATCGGCCCATCGGCCGCTGCCTGCAAGGCCTGCGCCGACGCCCACAAAGCGTCGCAGGCCTGTGCCTCGCCCAGGTCACCGTGCACCGGCGAGCACCACAGATCCTGCCCTTGCAGCAAGCAGGCGCTGTTCTTCAGGTAAGCACCCAGCGCCAGCACGCGCGCAGGCGCGGCGCTGGGCAGGCGGTGGTGCTGCAAGTTCAACGCACGGCCTCCAGGGCCTGCAGCTTGGCTTCCAGCTCGGCCACACGGCGGCGCAACTGAGCTTCGGTGGTCTCGGGCATGGTGCTGACGGCCGTTGACGGCGCCTGCAACAGCCAATCCAGCCATGCATCCAGGCCATCACCGCGCGTGGCCGAGACCAACAACACCTCGATGCTGGGGTTCACGCGGCGGGCATAGGCGATGCAGCGCTCCACATCAAAGTTGAGGTGGGGCAGCAGGTCAATTTTGTTGAGCACCATCACGCTGGCCGCTGCAAACATGTCCGGGTACTTCAGCGGCTTATCCTCACCCTCGGTCACCGAGAGGATGGCCACCTTGGCCTGCTCTCCCAGGTCCCACATGGCGGGGCAGACCAAGTTGCCCACGTTCTCGATGAAGAGCAGGGCTTGAACGTCCGCCTCTTGTGAGCCCTGCGTGTGGGCATGCGCTGCACCATGCAAGCTCAGCCTTGAAAAAGCATCGCCCACCATCTGAGCGTCCAGGTGGCAGCCCTTGCCGGTGTTGACTTGGATGGCGGGCGCGCCGGTGGCGCGAATGCGGTCGGCGTCATGCGAGGTTTGCTGGTCGCCTTCAATGACGGCCACGGGCAGTTGGGGCGCCCGCTGCTTCAGCGCTTGGATGGTGGCACACAGCAAGGTGGTCTTACCCGAGCCGGGGCTGGACACCAGGTTGTAGGCCGTCACACCATGGGCGCCGAAGTGCGCGCGGTTGTCGGCCGCCAGGGCATTGTTGGCGCCCAGCACATCGGCCTCCAGCTTGATGGCGCGGGCTTGGCTCATGCCAGGCACCGAAACGCGGGCCGAGCCCGCGCCGTAGTGCAGGTCACCCGTTTCGGGATGGACAACCACGACGGCTGCCTCTTGCGGGCCATGATGATGAGGCAGGCCCAGCGCATGGGCGCGGGCATGGGCTTCATCGTGCGCGGCATCGTGAGCAGCGTCGTGCGAATGCTCGTGATGATGATGGTGATGAGCAGGCTCGTGGCCCGTGGCGCAACCGCAAACAACACACATGGGGTTTCCTTCAGGGGATGGGTTCGTCGTCATGGACCAGGAGGTCCACCACCTTCAGCTCGGTGCCGCCGGTGGCTTGAATTTGGTGGCCGCCACATTGAGGGCAGGCATCGGCGCGGCTCAGGATCTGCACCGTGCAGGCGCAGCGCAAGCACCACGCCGTGCCTGCAGGCTCGTCTATCTGAATATCGGCGCCTTCTAGGCAGGTGCCAGCTTGCAAGGTCTCCAGCGCAAAGCGCAAGGCTCTCACCTCAACACCACTGAGCGCGCCCGCTTCCAGGCGCAGGTGGGAGACGCGGCTGAAGCGCTCGCGCTGGGCGGCGTCTTCCACCAAACGCAAGATGCCACCGGCTAGGCTGAGTTCATGCACAGGGCGTGGTCTCCATCAACGGGGTGGCGCCGACAAAGGGCGCCAGCTCAAAGCCAACACAAGGGTCAAACGCGGTGGTCAGCCGCAAGGCATCATGCTCGCTGCCCACTTGGGGCAGCGCACTCAGGGCCTGCCCCAGGGCGCCCTGGGGGTGAAAGTTCCATTCTGTGGGCGCCAGCACACGGTAGCGCAAGACGCGAGCCTCGGGGCTCGCGTCACTGAGCTGCACCACATGCACCAGCAGGCCACGGGCCGTCTCCGTCCAGGCCAAGCCGGTGTGCTCATCGCCGTGCCATGTGCCGTGGGCCAACAGGCCTTGCCCTTGCGGCAGTGCCAGGTGCACCAGCTCACGCAGCCGCGCCCACCAGCGGTCCCACACCGTCAAGGCCTGCGGCTGCAGCGCTGCGCTGCCGGGGTGGTCCCAGGCTCGGCACCAAGGCCCGGTGTCTGCCGCTTGGCCTAACCAGTCGGGTTGGGCACAAAAGCGGGGCTCGTCCAACATGCGACCCGCCAAGCTCGCCCAATGCGATTGGGTCACAGCCCCGGCCACCAAGCTCAGGCCGGGTGTGGTCAGTGCCGTCGCAGCGCTGGCTTGGCGGTGCAGCATGCTCGCCAAGGGGCTGTCGGCGTGCCGCGCCCAGCGCTTGGTCTCTGGCGTCAAAGGGCCAACTTGGGCGAGCCAGTCTGTGGCGGGTTGATCCAGCCAGTGACGGGCCAGCCAATCGGGCAAGCGGGAGAGTGCAGGCTGCACGTCGGCGCGAGCTGGCCACAGAGGGCAGCCTTGTAGACCGAGCGTCTGGGTGACCTCGGGCCACCAACGGGGCCAGTCGTGGGCGATGCGCAGCAGGTGCTCCCGGGCCGTCGCGGCCTGATGTGCTTGCAGGTCGGCGCTGCTGACCTGCACCTCGTGACCCAAGGCCGCCTGTAGCGCACGCTCCGCCGTCCAGCGCTGAGCATGGGCGCACAGCGTAAAGGCGGCGGCCACCAGCGCGGGCACTTGGCGCGCGGGGCGGCCCTCCAGCAAGCGCGGGGCGAGCATGGGGCGCGTGCTGCGCAGCGCCCTACCCAGAGGCGCCCCTGGGCTGATCCAGACTTGACCGG
The DNA here is from genome assembly GCF_044358605.1 of Ideonella sp. GTDB lineage: Bacteria > Pseudomonadota > Gammaproteobacteria > Burkholderiales > Burkholderiaceae_C > Ideonella. Next base: position 25,542 of record NZ_JBIKNQ010000019.1, on the reverse strand, counting down.
CCAGGTCTGCACTCAAGGCAAGGCCCTCCCCGCCGCAGGGCGGCCCAGCAAGAAGCCACGCCGAGACGGCGGCAGCGTAGCGTCTGGCGCAGGCGCTAGCGTGCTCGCCACCGCCAAGGGCAGTGATGGGGTGGATGGCGCAGCCCCGGTCGCAGTCGCTTGTTCAACAGTGAGCGACATCTGCCTCAGCACCTCATGGCCGGTCAAGACAGCCGCCGTCTGGTCGGCAAATTCCGTCATGGGCGAGAACAGTGAGCAGGCCTCAAAGCCACCCAGGGCGGCTTCGTGCGCGCCGATGAAGTCGGCCTGCTGGGTGGCAAAGCGGCGGGCCGCTACCACGCCAGGCGCCAAGGCTTGCGCGCGCACCCAGGGCAAGCGCACTAGGTTCATGAACCACGGCGTGATCAACACGCCCTGCAGCCACACGCTGCCATCCGGCTCATGCGCCTCCGTAAAGCCCAACGCCTGCACACGCAAGCCTGGGTGCAGCAGGCCCAGGCCCTGCATGCGGGTCTGGGCGATGTGCTCGAACACCTGCGCGAGCTGGTGGATGCGGGCCTGGGCGGTGGGGCTCAAACGCATGGCTCACAAGACCATGAATTGATCAGCCGCGCAGTCGCACTGCGGGCAGCGCCAATGCGCGGGCAGGTCCACGAACGGCACACCCTGTGGGATCTGCCACTGGGCATCGCCCTCGGCCGGGTCATAGACCCACCAGCAGATCTTGCACTCCAGGCGCGCCTCGGCGGGCAAGCGTGCGCGGTCGCCCAGATAGCTGCCCTCAAAGCCTGCGCGGGGTTGCTCACTCATGGTGCTTAGCCTTGCCGAACCCAGGCCAAGACCTCGGCCAGGCGCTCGGTCGAGTCGACCAGATCCTCTCGGGCCGCACAGGCCACCTCGGGCATGTCAGTCACCTCCACCGAGTTCAGGATCACGGTGTCTTGGGAGTTGTAATAGACCACCCGCCAGGTGTTGGCCACGCAGCAGTTGGTGACGCGGCAATTGCCGTAGCCGCGCGAGAGGATCAACACCCGCCCTGTGCCCAACTGCGCGTCCAAGAAGGAGATGTCCTCCACCGTCAGCGGCAAGAGCGTCAGGTTGACCACCTGGGCCGTGTCACCCGCCCGCCAATGCTGGCGATGGTCGGCCAACTCCACCAGCACCATGGGCGCGTTCTGCACACTGGGCGGGGGCTGGAGTTTTGCGGGCGCCCAAGGCAGGTCTTCACGGGCCGCTTGCTGGAGCACAGCGGGCACCGTGGCAACTTCAATGGTGTCGCTCACCGCGCCGTCATCGGCGGTGGTGATGACGCGCCAAATGCCCGCAAATACCGACTCCTGCACGCTCACCCGAACGCGGAGTGCGGCTTCGCCGGGCTGCAGGGCACGCGGGTCTCCCGGTTGGGTCAAGACCTGGGCGCTGACCTCGCCCTCGCCTAACAACTGATTCAGCAGCTTGAGGTTGGCTGCATCCAAGCCTTGCACGGTGACCGGCGTTACCGCTTCGCCCCGAAGCAGCGCTTGGGCCGCGTCCAACACCTGCTGCAAAACCGCCACCGCGCCTTCGTGGCCTGCCAGCTCTTCGGGCTCGGGCAGCGGTGGCGCCCGAAAGGTGGACATGCCCTGAGGCATGTGCAGGTAGTCCAGCGTCTCATCCTCGGTATGGGTGCCGGGACCGGCAGCCACCACCGGAATGGGAAAGGGCTTGGCAGCAAAAGGTGAGTTCATGATGAAGAGGCCTCAGTGGCAAGAAGACGCAGCCGTGGCGCTGACGAGGGGGATGCCCACACTGGGCGCCCGCGAGGTAGGCATGGCCAGCGCGTCTTTGACGCGTGCCAGATAGTCGGTCCAGTCCAGCATGCCGGCCAGGGTGGTGACATACGCGCCGTCGCGCAGGAACACCAAGGACGGCCAGCGCTGCACGCCCCAGCGGCGCGCCACGGCGTCTTCGTCTCCCCGCAGCACCACCCCCACCGTGAAGCGGTTCTCGAAAGCCTTTTGCAGCTCAGGCAACACCACGGCCACATCCACACCTTCAGGGAAGCGCACCGGGTCGCCACAGAAGAAGAGCACGCGCTCGCCTGCGCCTTGGGCAAACGCCAGGGCATTGTGGGCATCCACCCACTGGGCGCCATGTTGGCTGACCAGGCGCTGCACCAAGATCGGCTCTTGGGCCCAGGCTTCGGGGCTGTCGCTAAGCGCGACTAGCGTTGCAGATTCAGTCATGTCTCACCTCTTTGGGGACGCCTGCCAGCGCCCGTAGTTGCTCAGCGCTCATGGCCGAGGGCAATGAAAATCCGGGGTCGTCCAGAGCCTCTGGCGACAGCGTGGCCCCCACCATGCTGTGGGCCACCAGGTCCAGCACAGCGTTCACTTCTGCGGCCCGCTCCGGGCTGATGTGTTCGCGGGCGGCCTCCAAGAACACCAGCACCCAGTCACCGGGCTGCAGCGCCCCGACCAAGGCCGTGTTGATGCGCCGCTGCTCACCGCGGCCCCAGACCTGGGCGTGGCCAGGCTCCAGACTCAGCACTTGCATGGGCACGCCAATGCACATGTGGCGGCCCTCCCTCAGCGCAACATGAAACGCTCGTCGCCCACCCGGCAGGCCAACTGGGCGTCGGGTCGTCCGGCTTCATAAGCACTCAGCGTCAAGGTGGGCACCGTCACCATCTCGGCCTCGGCCGGTGGCGCCTCGCGCCGCACTGGCGCCGCCCCCCATTCGGCCAGCCGCGCCACCGCGCGCTGCACTGCCTCGTCCAGCGCCGCCTTCACGCAGGGGCGCAGGCTGCCGCCATAGTCTTCCAGTTCCTCCGGCTGGCAGCCGATCAGCAGCACGTCGGCGGGATAGCGCTCGGTCAACAGCGCCAGCATCAAGACCTCCTGAAAGCCGGTCTGGTGCAGGCTCATCTTCTTGGCGCCCAAGAAGCGCGGCACTTCTTCGTTCTCGACCTCCTTGAGCGTGCCGGGGGTCAGCCCGTAGTCAATGGCATCCAAGATGAGTAGCTTGTGCGCTTCTTGCACATGCTGGATCAGGTAAAGGCCTTGGGTGCCACCGTCGATCAGGCGGACATGCGGGGCGAACTGCCAGTCGCGGTCCAGGGCTTCGATGCAGCGCACGCCAAAGCCTTCATCGGCCCACAGCACATTGCCGATGCCGAGCACCACAATCGTGGGCTCGGTGGTGTCACCTTCTGCGTTACAGGCACTTGGGGTGGTGGTGGGGCTCATGGGGTGATCCTCGTCTTCAAAAGAGGGCGTGGTGCCGGGCTCAGGCCCAGGCGACCGAGGGCTGGGCCAGCGAGGCCGGTGGGCAGCGCGGCGACAAGGTCGGCGCTTGCGGGGGGCGGGTGGCGGTCAAGCCATCAGGGTGCGTGGCCATTTGCAGGCGCAAATCGCGCCAGGCTTGCCAGGCATCCCAGCGGGCTTGCAGGCCCAACCAGAAGGTGGCGCTGGTGCCAAACACCATGGCACAGCGCACGGCGGTGTCGGCCGACATGGCGCGGTGGCCCATGATCAGCTCATTGACCCGGCGGCGCGACACGCCCAACAAGACAGCCGCCTTGGTTTGAGAGAGCGCCAGCGGTTGCAGATACTGCCGCTCCAGAAAACGGCCTGGGTGGATGGGCGCACGCAAGGGCACCCCTTCGGGGCGACCTGCAGGGCGCGCGGGCGACGCCCATCCAGAATCCCAGGCCAAAGCGCTCATTTCTTAAACGTCCGGTAGCCAGAGATCATGGTGCTGACAATGCTTTGGCGGCCCATGATGTCTTCGCGGATGGCGGCATAGACATGCAGCATCACGAAGATCACCATGCCCCACAGGCCCATGTGGTGCCAGGTGTGCACGTCCTGCGACTGGCCCATCAGCGGAATCACCCAGCCAAAGCACACCTCGGCCCAGGAGCCCGCCTGAGTGCCCTCGCCATACAGCGCAAACCCAGTGACCAGCATGAACACCGACAGAAAGAAAAAGCCCAAGAACATGGCCGCCCGAGCCAAGGGGTTGTGGCCCACATAGCGGCTAGGCGCAGGGATGAGAAAGGCATACCACTTGAGCATGGTCAGCACCTCTGCCCAATAGGCCTTCTGAAAGAGCGGCAAGGTGAACAACTCACGCGCATGGTGGTTGCCCACAAAGGCCCAGTAGATGCGCCCCAGCAAGCCCACGGCAAACACATAGCCAGCGGCAAAGTGGGCAAAGCGGATGTAGCCCATCACGTAGTGGTCGCTGGCCTCGCCCGGCATGGTGGGCAGGGGTGAGCCAATGAAGTAGCCCGTGATGGCCAGCACGGTGATGGCCAGGGCATTGATCCAATGCCAGAGGCGCACCGGCGCCTCATAGACATAGACCGACTTGATGGTCGCGCCTTGCTCGATGGCACCTGGGTCGATCCCGGTGACATCGGCCAGCTTGTCTGCGTTTGCGGCGGTCATGCGCTGCCTCCTCGTCGAAGTGGTGGGGGTGGCTCAGAGACGGCTGACGAGCAGCAGGCCTGCGCCGCTGACGCCCAAAGCCAGCAGCCGCCACACCACCGCACGGGCTTGGTGCAAGGCCTGGCCCAGGCCCAAGCCCGCCAGGTGCAGGGCGGCGGTAGTGGCCAAGAAGCCCGTGGCATAGGCCAGCACGCTGGCACCCACGGGCATCTCTGCACCATGGGCCAAGCCATGCAGGCTGGCGGCAGCGGCGATCAAGGCCAAGCCCCAGCGCGGTGACAAGCTAGCGCGCGCCCACAGCATCACGCCGAATATCAGCACCGACAGCGCAATGCCTATCTCAGTGCCCGCCCAAGCCAAGCCTGCGATGCCGGCCAGAGCGCCGGCCATCATGCCGAGCAAGAAGGCGGCCGGGCCCCAGGCCCGCTGGGCGCCCTTCAAGGCGGCGGCCGACCACAGGCCCACGGCCACCATGGCCAGCAGATGGTCGGCACCGAAGGGGTGGGCCAGGCCGTGCATCAGGGTCGTGGTGTCGTGGCCGGTGTGGGCTGACGCCCAGGTGGTGGCGCCGCCCAGGGCCGCCGCCAGCAAGATGTGCTTGTTCTTCATGGGTGTTCTCCGTACAGCAGGGGTGAGGGTGCGCTTTTCAGCGCACCTTGACGGTGGTGAGTTCCGCACCGTCTTCGCTCATCACATGGGTTGAGCAGGCCAAGCAGGGGTCGAAGCTGTGCAGGGTGCGCAGGATCTCCAAGGGCTGCTCGGGGTTGGCCATGGGCGTGTTCAACAGTGAGGCCTCAAAGGCGCCAATCTGGCCCTTGTGGTCACGCGGCGAGCCGTTCCAGGTGGTGGGCACCACACATTGGTAGTTCTCAATCTTGCCGTCTTTGATCTTGATCCAATGCCCCAGCATGCCGCGCGGCGCGGCCACCGTGCCCACGCCCTTGGCTTCTTTGGGCCAGGTGGCGGGGTCCCACTTCTCAACGTTGGCGGTGCTGGAATCACCGGCCTTGATGTTGGCGATGAGTTGCTTGAAGTCGTCCATCATCATCTCGCCGCAGTACTGGCTCTCCAAGGCGCGCGCCAGGGTGCGGCCAATGGTGGTCGGCAGCATCTGCTTCAAGGTGTACTGGGTCTCGGGCAAGCCCAGGGCCTTGGGGATGGCGCTGTTGATGGCCACAGCCGCGCTATCGACCTGTTCTTTGACACGCTGGCAGTGTTTGTTGCCCTTGCTGGCATGGGCATAGGCCAAGATGTAGCGCGACAGCGGGCCGACCTCTACCGCATGGCCGCGCCAGCGGGGCGACTTGATCCACGAGTACTTGGCCGACTCGTCCAAGGCTTCGATCTTGGTCTTGGTGCCTTTGAAGTTGGGACCGCTCGGGTTGTAGTCAGGCACGGTCTCGCCATCCCAGGGGTGCAGGCCCTTGGTCTCGTCGGCGTACTTGTACCAACTGTGAGAGACAAACTCCTGCACCTGCTCGGGGTCGCGCGGGTCAATGGGCAGGATCTCGTCCCAGTTGCCGTTCAAGATGACACCGCCAGGCAACTGGTGCGTGCTGTAGTCGTAGGGCACTTTCTCGTAGGTGCCGTAGTCGGCCACGTTGGTGGCCGAGAGGCCGCCACCATAAAGCCAGCCCGCCTGCTTGTAGATCGTACCGATGGCCAACACGTCGGGGATGTAGACGTTGTTGTTGAACTCGATCATCTCCTTGATACGGGCCTCGACAAAGTTCAGCCGCTCCATATTGATGGGCGCACCCGCCGCGCCATTGCCATCGATGTTGATGGCGCAGGGCACACCGCCCACCAGGTAGTTGGGGTGCGGGTTCTTGCCGCCAAAAATGGTGTGCACCTTGACCCATTCCTTCTGCAGGTCCAGCGCCTCCAGGTAGTGGGTCACGGCCATCAGATTGGCCTCGGCCGGCAACACATAGGCCTTGGAGCCCCAGTAGCCGTTCATGAAGGGGCCGAGCTGGCCCGAATCAACAAACTTTTTCAGCCGGTTCTGCACATCGCGGAAGTAACCGGGCGAGGACAGCGGATGGCTGGGGGAGACGAGTTGCTGTAATTCAGAGGTCTTCTTGGGATCAGCCTTGAGCGCACTGATCACATCCACCCAGTCCAGCGCATGCAGGTGATAGAAGTGCACGGCGTGGTCATGGACCTGCAAGGTCTTGGCCATCATCTCGCGGATCAAGTGCGCGTTCAGCGGGATCTTGATTCCCAGGGCGTCTTCCACCGCCCGCACGCTGGTCAGCGCATGGCAGCCGGTGCAAACGCCGCAGATGCGCTCGACAAAGGCCCAGGCATCGCGCGGGTCGCGGCCTTTGAGGATGACCTCCAGCCCGCGCCACATGGTGCCCGTGGAGACCGCGTTGCGGATGATGTTGTCTTTATCGACGTTGACTTCACAGCGCATGTGGCCTTCGATGCGGGTCACCGGGTCCACGACAATGCGCTTGCCCGTGTTGTCGAGCTTGAAGCCTTGAGTTTCGATACACCCATGATGTGAGGTCCTTCTGATTCGGTAGTGAGTGCCGTGCCAAACACGGCGTGGGCTGCTGCGCTAGCGCGGGGTCAGCCGCTGGTGTGGGTGGTGTCGGGTTTGACGCCGGCGCGCTTGATGGCCGACGCGGCGGCATGGGCCACCACGGCCGCACCGACCACGCCCGCCGCTACGCCGCCAATCTGGTCTGCCGTGCCTTCGATGCCGAACTGGTGGATGGTGGTCAGGCGGTCGTAGAAGGAGCCCTTGTCCCAGAAGCCGTCTTCCGAGCAGCCGATGCAGCCGTGGCCCGCCTTGATGGGGAAGCTGGTGCCTTCATTCCACTCCATCGTCGAGCAAGCGTTATAGGTGGTCGGGCCTTTGCAGCCCACTTTGTAGAGGCAGTAGCCCTTCTTGGCCGACTCGTCGTCCCAGGCTTCGACAAACTGGCCCGCGTCAAAGTGGGGGCGGCGGTAGCACTTGTCGTGAATGCGCTGGCTGTAGAACATCTTGGGCCGCCCTTGGCGATCCAACTCCGGGACCTTGTCAAAGGTCAGCATGTAGGTGATCACGCCGGTCATCACCTCGGCAATCGGCGGGCAGCCCGGCACCTTGATGATGGGCTTGTCCGTGATGACCTTGTGAATGGGTGTCGCCTGGGTCGGATTGGGCTTGGCCGCTTGCACGCAGCCCCAAGACGCGCAGGAACCCCAGGCGATCACCGCCTTGGCGTCTTTGGCCACCCGCTTGAGCTTCTCAATGAAGGGCTTACCGGACTGAATGCAAAACATCCCGTCTTCATTCAGGGGCGGGTTGCCTTCGACCGCCAAGATGTACTGACCCTTGTACTTGGTCATGATCTCTTCGAGGATGGCCTCGGCCTGATGACCGGCGGCGGCCATCAAGGTGTCGTCATAGTCCAGCGAGATCATGGACAGCACCACATCCTTGGCCAGCGGGTGGGCCGAACGGATGAAGCTTTCCGTGCAGCAGGTGCACTCCAGGCCATGCAGCCACAGCACCGGTGTGCGCGGCTTGGTCTCCATGGCATGCGCAATTTGCGGCACAAAGGCCGGCCCCAAACCCAGGGAGGTGGCGGTCAGCGAACAGTACTTCATCAAGCTGCGGCGGGAAATGCCCTGCCGGCGCATCACCTCGTAAAAGGTTTCCATGTGGGGTCTCCTCCAGACATCAAGCCCGCGACACGCGGTGGCTTGTCTTGTCTCAAGAGACGTGCCAGAAACAGCACCCCCTGGTGAAAGCACCTAGCGCTGAAAACAAGTGACTGTCAGCACTGACATTTTTGGCGGGGCTTGGCGGCTTGCTGGGCGCGCCAGCGCATGCGGTGATCACTGAGCTTCCACTTGATCCCTCGAAGTGGAAGCTGCGCTTGCATCTCCGCCCTACGGCGAACCTGAGGACGCAAGGCCCTCGCAAGGCCAATTCAGGAGTTCAGCCAAGCGCCTCACCACCCACAGCGGCTCGCCATCGTTCATACCGGCATCGGGCGTCTGCAAGCCACGCAGGCAACGCTCTAGGACCATGTCTTCGCTCAGCCCTTGGTCGTGGTGCAGGGCTTGGGCGCTGGCCATCAGGTGATGCGCCAAGTCGTCACAGAGGTCATAGCGGGCCCGCACTTCAGGCAGTGGCCGCAAGAGCCGCCCGCGCATGCCCGCATAGAGCTTCAAAAAGCTCTCTGGGATGAAGGCGGATTGATCGTCCATGTGCAAGTCAGCGGGGCTGAATGTGGAGCGGGCAAGAAAAAAGCCAGCATGCTTTCACATGCTGGCTTTCTCGTATGGTGCGGCTGGCAGGATTCGAACCCACGACCCCTTGGTTCGTAGCCAAGTACTCTATCCAACTGAGCTACAGCCGCTGAAAGATAGAACTATAGCACAGCTATTTTCATCTGCATAGTTTTGTTCGGAAAATTATTCAAGAAACGCCGCGCGGCGCTCCATAGAAGCCGCCTTGTGCTCATCGCCTTCGCTGCGGGCGATGCTGGCCAAGCTGCGCAGGGCTTGGCGGCGGACGGACTTGGGCAAGGCTTCGCTGGCGGCCGTTTGCTCCAGCGGGCGCTTGGCTTTGCCCCACAGTTGGCGCTGCTCAAAAGCCGCTCCAGCCGCCGCCAGCAGGGCCGCATCATGGCCGTGCGCAGCCAAAGCGGCTTCCACACGTGGCAGCCAATCGCTGCCCAGGCCTTGAGCGCACTCCACCAAGGCCAGCGCCAGCTCTTGGCGGGACTCGGCGTCTTGACGCGGCATGTGGTCCCACAGCGGTTGCAGCCATTCACGGGCCAAACTCACTTGACCCAAGGCTTTGGCCCGCCGCGCGGCACGAGCCACCACAAAGGCATCTTTGCGATTGGCAGCATCCAGCGCCGCCCAGGTGCGGCGCAACTGCTCTTCATCTAAGGATTGCTCAAGCGCCTCGATGGCCAAGGAGCGCAGCAAGGCCTTGGCCGCCAAGGCCGAGAAGCCTTGGTGCTTGGCCAACAGACGGGCGGTTTGCAGCGCCTCTAGCGGTTTGCGCTGCTGTCGTGTGGCACTGAGCTTGACCCGCAAGGCTTGCGTTCGGCGGGCCACACCAGGCGGCAGCGCACTCAACAAGGCCAAGCTGCGCTCCGCATCGCGATCGTCCAGGGCCCACTGCGCTGCCAAGAGTTGCGCACCATCGGCACTGGAGCCACCGGCCTGCCGTCCCGACTCCAAAGCGCCGGCCAAGCGGCTGTCGCGGCCAGTGCGATCTTGCAGTTGATGCAGACTGCTGGCCGCAATCAAATGCGACAAGGTGGCGAACTGCGCGTCGTGGGTCAACTCTGGGACATGCGATTGCAGGAGCAGGGCTTGATCAGCGGCCCGTTGCGCGCGGGCATAACGCGCCGCAAACAGTTCGGTCAGAGCCTCACGCAAGGCCGCATGAGCCGCCCGCTCACGCTTTTGCTCGCGCCAAGCCTGTGCACGCGTGGGCAAAGCCAGCAAACCGGTGACGGCCTGAAAAGCCACAAAGGTCAGCACCACCGCGGCCAGCAGCAAGAGCAAGAACAGGTTGAGCGAGAGATCAACCCGCCATGCGCCTTGGTAGATGGACACCAAGCCGTCATTAGGCCCGAGCACCGAGGCCGACACCACTGCCGCAGTGAACAGCAAGACCAGCCAGATGACGCCCCGCATGCTTACCCTTCAGCGGCCCGCAGCCGCAGCAGCCAGGGCCGCCAGAGATTCATCCGCACGCGGCAGAGGCACTTGCCGACTCTGGGCTGCGATCGCCGCCATTTGCTCAGAAGCCGCCACGACCCGCCTGGTGCTGCGATCAAAGTAACGATCGAGCGCGGCGCGCGCCTGCGCCAGATCCGACTGGGCCACATCAAACTGGCGCGACAGCAGGGCCAAGCGCGCATTGAGCAAGCGCAGCTTCAAGTTCTCGCGCACAAAGAAAGCCTGCTCCGGCGTGACCAGCATGGCTTCCGGATGGTCGATGCGGGTCACACGCACCAAGGAGCGCGCTTCTTGCCAAATGTCGGCCATCACCCTTTGGCTGCCCAAGGCCAAGGTGCCCCACCACGAAGTGTCAGGCAGAGCGGTGGAACCGCCCGCCTTGGCAGCATTTGCAGCAGATGCGGCCGCACGCACGGGTTCCGGCGCGATGCGGCGTGCGGGTTCCGACAACAAGGGCAGTTCATCCACGGTGCGGATCAACTCATCCAAGCGGGCGGACAGCGACGGCAGGTCGGCCACGTGGACCGCACGCACTTTGTCCAGATCTTTGGCCACGGCTCGCCGAACACGCTCCAGACGCGGCTGCTCGTAGCGAGCAAGGCGCTCATCGGCTTGGCGCAGCACGGCCACCATCGGGTCCAGGCTGCCGGTAATGGCCGACTGCTGCTGCGCCACGCGAAGGGCCGCCTCGATATCGGCCACCACGTTCTCATCGCGTGACCGGGCCAGGCTTTGGATCAGCTCTTCAACCTGGCTGCGCTGCAAGGCTGTTTCGGCCACACGGGCCTCCAGAAGAGCCATCTTGGCGGCCAGCTGAGTGGAGGAGTCATGCGACTGCTTGGCCAGCAAGCGCGCCTCGGTGGATTGGTCTTGGCTGCTTTGCTGCCGCCGGACCAATTCTTGTTCCAGGCTGCGCACACGCTGCTGGGTGCTCCAGACCAAGACCAAGCACCCCACCACCAAAACAAGCAGACCGACGCCACCCACCACGCGCCAGTTCGGGCCGCCAGAGGCCGCGCTGGGGACTGGCGGCGGCGTAGAAACGGGCGGGTTAGCCTCCGCAGGCTCGGCGGCGGCCACAGGACTTGGGGCGGTAGGTTCGTTCATGCTGACCATGTGCGAACCATTGTATAGAGCGGTTCCGACCTGCTTTGTCGGGCGCTGCTAAGGCGCCACACTGGCGTGATGGAACCATTGAGCCACGGCTTCGGGCGTGGGTTGAATCTCATCCACCCGGCCAAAGCCTAAGTCTCGGGCGCGCTGGGCGATGCGGGGGTGCGAGGCCAGGGCGACGCTGCGCGCCCAGGCCACATCGGCGGCCATATGAAGCAAGTGATCCAGCGCTTCACTGCTGCTGAGCAACCAGACATGTGCTTCAGGCTTGGCCACCGCCTGGGCCAGCACAGCCTGTTGGGCCAGGCTCCACTCAGGCCGACGACGGCTGTAGGCTGGGACAAACTGCACCTCGGCACCCGCCGCTTGCAGGGTTTTGGCCAGCCAGTCTCGTCCGCCGTCGCCCCGCACCACCCAGGCGCGGCGGCCTTGCCAAGCCTGCGCCTTCAGCTTGAGCCACAGATGCTCGGAGTCCAGTTGAGCGGCGTCGGCGTCAGGCGCCACGATGCTGGCTGCAGGCACGCCCGCCGCTGTCAGCACGGCCACCGTGCCCGGCCCGGTGGCTGCGGCCTGCACACCGGCCGGCCAGGTCCACGCCGCACCCAAGCAGGCCATGCACTGTGCCGCCGCATTCGGGCTGACAAACATCACCAGGTCACCGGCTACCCATTGGGCCGCTGCCGCTCGCACCACTTCTGGCTCGGGCGCAGGCGCAATCTCCAGCAAAGGCAGCGCCACCGCATGCAAGCCCAAAGCCGCCAGCTTGCCCACCCACTGGGTGGCCTGAGGCTGGGGCCGGGTGATGAGTGCGAGGCGCTGCTTCACGCGCCGCAGGGCAAATAGGCCTGACCGCCTTGGGCCAGCAGCGCTTCCGCCGCCTGGCGCCCCAAGGCCAGCGCGGCATCGGCGTCTGCCACCGGGGCCCGCAAGGCCACTTTGACCAAGGGCTGCTGGGGCTCGGTGGCATGGCCCAGCGCGGCATTGAGAGTCATCTGGCCGTCTTGCCACACCGCATGCGCCGCCAAGGGCATGCTGCAACTGCCGCCCAGCCGGCGTGAGACCTCGCGCTCAGCCTGAGTGGCCAAGGCGGAGGGCTGGTGCGCCAGACGCTGCAAGGCGGCCAGCAAGCCCGCACTGCTGCTGCGCACCTCCAAGCCCAAGGCGCCCTGCCCGGCGGCGGGGATCATCTGCTCGGGCGTGAACACGCTGCGAATGCGCTCACCCAGGCCCAAGCGCTTGAGCCCGGCCGCTGCCAGCACGATGGCGTCAAACTGGCCTTCATCGAGCTTGCGCAAGCGGGTGTCCAGGTTGCCGCGCAGCGGCTCAATGCGCAGGTCGGGGCGCAACGCCAGCAGTTGCACCACGCGGCGCAGGCTGGAGGTGCCGACACAGGCGCCCTGGGGCAAGCTGGCCACGTCGGCATAGTGGGGCGAGACAAAGGCATCACGCGGGTCTTCGCGCTCCAGCACGGCCGCCAGCACAAAGCCGTCGGGCAGCTCCATGGGGACATCTTTGAGCGAGTGCACGGCCATGTGGGCCTGACCGGACTCCAGCGCGGTCTCTAGCTCTTTGACGAACAGCCCTTTGCCGCCCACCTTGGAGAGCGCACGGTCGAGGATCTGGTCGCCCTTGGTGGTCATGCCCAAAAGGCTGGCCGAGAGGCCCAGCTCATCGCGCAGGCGGTCGCGGACATGTTCCGCTTGCCACAGGGCTAAGCGGCTTTCCCGTGTGGCAATGACCACCGGCGTTGGAAGTGAAGATGCTGCATTCATGCCACGGATTATCGCGTCCGGCCGAAGATCGGTTAGTATTTGCGGTTGGTAATTAGGTTACCGATTATTGGAGCTATTCATGCCCAGCGCTCAAGCCAAGTCCAGCACCCGATCTCCCGTCGCAAAAGTGAGCAAGTCTGCTGATAAAGCCTTGGCTCGCCAAGATGACACCAGCAAGAACAAACCCTTGGTGGAGGATATTCGGTTACTCGGCCGGATCTTGGGTGATGTGATCCGCGAGCAAGAAGGCAAAGAGGCGTTTGAACTCATCGAACGGGTGCGCCAGCTCTCGGTGGCCTACCGCATCAAGAAAGACGCCAGTGCCGGACGCGTGCTGGATAGGCTGCTGAAAAACCTCTCCGCCGAGCAAACCGTCAGCGTGATCCGGGCCTTCAGCTACTTCTCTCACCTGGCCAATATTGCTGAAGACCGCCACCATGTGCGGCGCCGCGCCCACCACGAGGCGGCAGGCACCCTGGCCGAAGGCTCGCTGGCCATGTGCTTTGAAAAACTGGCCCGCGCCGACCACCGCGCCACCGACATTGCCGCGGCCCTTCAACAGGCCTACATCAGCCCGGTGCTGACGGCACACCCCACCGAAGTGCAGCGCAAGAGCATCTTGGACGCCGAGCGGGCCGTGGCCGAGCTGGTGGGCCAGCGCGACGAGTTGCGCTCTGAGCGTGACCTGCAGGAAAACGAGGCCTTGATCCGCGCCCGGGTGACCCAGCTGTGGCAGACCCGCATGCTGCGCTACACCAAGCTGACCGTGCCCGACGAGATCGACAACGCGCTCACTTACTACCCCGCCACTTTTCTGCGCCAGATCCCGCGCATGTACCAAGAGATTGAGCGCGCCCTGCCCGGCCACGCCGTGCCCTCCTTCTTCCGCATGGGCCACTGGATTGGTGGCGACCGCGATGGAAACCCCAATGTCACGGCCGACACCCTGAAGATCGCACTGACCCGCCAGAGCGAAGTGGCGCTGCGCCACTACCTGACTGAAGTGCACGCCCTGGGCGCAGAGTTGTCCATGTCGGCCATGCTGGCGCCCGTCACCCCAGCCATGCAAGCCTTGGCCCAGCGCTCGCCCGACACCAACCCGCACCGCGAAGACGAGCCCTATCGCCGCGCGCTCATCGGCGTCTATGCCCGCTTGGCCGCCACCTTGCATGCGCTGACCGGCACCGAAGCCCTGCGCCATGCCGTGGCCCCGCAAGACCCCTACGCCAGCCCCGATGACTTCCTGGCCGACCTGCGCACCGTGGAGGCCTCGCTCAAGAGCCACCATGCCCAGGCCTTGGTGGCACCTCGCCTTGCGCCCTTGATGCGCGGGGTACAGGTGTTTGGCTTCCATCTGGCCACGGTCGACTTGCGCCAAAGCTCGGACCAGCACGAGCTGGTCGTGGCGGAGTTGCTGCGCCACGCGCGGCTGGAGGCGGACTATGTGCGCTTGGACGAAGCCGCCAAGCGCCAAGTGCTGCTGCGCCAACTCTGCGATGCCCGGCCCCTGCGCGTCCCCGGCGCCGCCTATTCGGCGCTGACCCTGGGCGAGCTGGCCATTTTTGAGACGGCCGCGCAAAGCCTGCAGCGCTTTGGCCGCGAGGCGATCCGCCACACCATCATCTCGCACACCGAAGAGGTCTCTGACCTGCTGGAAGTGCTGCTGCTGCAGAAGGAAAGCGGCTTGCTGGTGGGCACGCTGGACGAAGCGGCGGTGGCGGCCTTGATCGTCTCGCCCTTGTTCGAGACCATTGAAGACCTGCGCCAAGCCGGACGCATCATGCGCGAGTTCTACGCCCTGCCTGGCATTGCCGGCCTACTGGCCCGCAGCGGTGGCGAGCAGGACGTGATGTTGGGCTACTCCGACAGCAATAAAGATGGCGGCTTCTTCACCAGCAACTGGGAGCTCTACCGCGCCGAGATCGCGCTGGTGGCCTTGTTTGATGAGCTGGAAGCCGCCCACGGCATCCGCCTGCGCCTCTTCCATGGCCGGGGTGGCACGGTGGGCCGGGGCGGCGGCCCCAGCTATCAGGCCATCTTGGCCCAACCCCCGGGCACGGTGAAGGGCCAGATCCGGCTGACCGAACAAGGCGAAGTCATCGCCTCTAAATATGCCCACCCGGAGATCGGCCGACGAAACCTGGAAACCCTGGTGGCCGCCACTTTGGAAGCCACTTTGCTGCACCCCACCAAATCTGCCCCCAAAGCCTTTTTAGAGGCGGCGGAGGCGCTGAGCGTGGGCAGCATGGCGGCCTATCGGCACATCGTCTACGAGACGCCGGGCTTCACCGACTATTTCTTCGCGGCCACGCCCATCCGCGAGATTGCCGAGCTGAACATCGGCTCGCGCCCGGCCTCGCGCAAAGCCACCCGCCGCATCGAAGACCTGCGCGCCATCCCCTGGGGCTTCTCCTGGGGCCAGTGCCGCGTGGCACTGCCGGGCTGGTGCGGCTTCGGCTCTGCCGTGGAGTCTTACCTGGGCGAAGACAAGAAGCAGCATGCCCAACGGCTGGAGCTGCTACAGCGCATGTTCAAGCAGTGGCCCTTCTTCCGCACCTTGCTGTCCAACCTGGACATGGTGCTGGCCAAGAGCGACTTGCGCATTGCCCAACGCTATGTGGAGTTGGTCGAGGACAAGCGCTTGGGCAAGAAAATCTTCACCGCCATCAAGGACGAGTGGGAGCGTACCCAAGCCGCCTTGAGCCTGATCACCGGCGAATCAGACCGTCTGCAATCCAACCCCAGCTTGGCCCGCTCCATCGAGCACCGCTTCCCCTACCTGGACCCGATCAACCACTTGCAAGTGGAGCTGATGCGCCGCTACCGCAAGCGCCCCAAGGCCAGCGCCGATGACAGCGCGCTGGACCCCACGCTGGAGCGTGTGCAGCGCGGTATTCATCTCTCGATCAACGGCATCGCGGCGGGCCTGCGCAACACGGGTTGAATGCGGCTCAGCCCGCCATGAAACCCAAGTCCCGCTGACCAAAGCGGCTCAGTTGGGGCAGGATCTGATCCAGTTGCGATTCTTCCGCTCCAAACCATCGCAGCAAGGTGGCGGCGTACTGGTCCACGCTGCTGCTGGGGATCCAGCGGCCTTGCAACTCCCAGGCTTGGACGCCGACATCGTCGTCGCTGCCCAAGACCAGCTCCGGGGCTCGACCGTAGGCTGCGCCGCCCTTCACCGCGCCGCCCATCACCAAGTGGTGGTTGCCCCAGGCATGATCGGTGCCGCTGGAGTTATTGGGCGCGAAGGTACGGCCGAAGTCGCTTTGGGTGAAGCTGGTCACCGCGCCGCCCAAGCCCAGGCGCTGCATGGCATCGTCAAAGGCCGCCATGGCCTTACCTAAGCGGGCCAGCAGGTCGGCATGGGTTCCGCTCAAGGCATCGCCCGCAATCTGCCCGCCATGGGTGTCAAAGCCCCCCAGGCGCACCATGAAGATTTGGCGCTGGCCCTGCACGGTGGCGCGGCCTGCAATCAGCTTGGCCACCTGATAGAGCTGGCTGGCCAGAAACTCTGTGACGCGCTTGTTGCTGATCAGGCTGGCAAAGGCAGCGTCAATCTCGGGCACCGCCAAAGCATCGCCAGGTGCGGCCTCTACCAAGCCACCCAAGCGCGCAGAAAGCTCAAACGCATCCGCCTGCATGCGGCTGTAGGCCCCCGTCAAGGCATGGGCTTGCGCTTCTGCATGCAGGGCGCGCAGGGCTGCGGCGCGGGCGATATAAGGGGCATAAGTGTCTCGCGGCGGGTCGCCCGACAACTCTTCCACCCCGAAGCCTCCGCCCAAGGCGGGCACCACAATGGGCGCGCCCACACTCGACAGGCCGAAGTGAGCGTTGGCCGCAACTGAGATCACCGGGTTCGTGGTCCGCAGGGTGGCGGCAGCGCGCCCACCCCAACCGGTTCGGGCCAAAGAGTCCGGGTCTGCCGCCTCCCACACGATCTGCTGGTCAGAGTGCGAGAACAAACTATTCGGCACCGTGCCGTCGTTCGGCTGGGCAGCCAGGTATTGAGCCTTGGTGAGGGGCTGGGCCAAGGGGCCGACATTCAACACAGGCGCCAGACGCCCCGCTTGAGCCGCAGCCTGCAAAGGCGCCAACGAGGGGTGCAGGCCAAACTTTGTCCCCGGCAACACACCCAGGCTGGAGATTGGCAAGGCCAGCGCCCCTCGCACCGCACTGTAGGCGGCCCATGAGGCTGCATCTGTGGGCACCACGGTGTTGAGCCCGTCATTGCCGCCATAGAGCGAGATGCACACCAGGGCCTTGTAGTCAGCCGCCCAGGCTCGTCGCGCCGGCAGCAGCAAGGTGCCGAGCCCGCCCAGCCCCAAGGTGGCTCCCAACCCTGCGGCCGCACGCAGCCAGCGGCGACGTTGTTCGTCGTAGGCCAAGAGGCGTGTAGGCATGTGGGGCGCTTTCGTCATTGGTGCACCTGATGCGCGGGGGAGGCCCACAGCAGAAAAGCGGCCTGCAGCACCCGGTCGCGCGCCCAGCCGGGGTTGCGCTGCGCATCAGCCGCAATGCTGTCCACCGCACGCACCACCTCGGCACGGGCCGCAGCGCTCAAACGAGCGCCGCAGCACAGCACAGCCAGCCGATCGACCAGCACCGTGCTTTGGCCCGCATCGGGCTCAAAGGCTGTGGTGTTGATGCGCGTGCCCGTGGCGCCTGGCACCGTGCTGTCCGGCGCGCTGCCATTCCAGAACAGGAGGTAGGTCAGAAAGTTCAGGCGCTGCATCCCGGTGTTGGCGTTGTGAATGCCAAAGGCCGGGCCGCGCAGGGTGGTGCCCGCGACTGGGAAGTCGGGCGGGTAGAAGTTGAACACCGAGGGCGGCCTGAAAAGATGCTGCTGCAGGCCTTCGCCCCACCACCAGGTGAAGTCATTGCCATCGGTTTGCCCATTCAAAGCCCGGATCACCCCGGCGAAGTACAGCGCGGGTTCGCGCAGCTTGCCGCCTTGGGCAGCACTGGGGGTGTCACCGCGCGCTTCCACATCCAGCAGCACGGCGGCCACCGTGGCGGCCAAATCACCCCGCTGGCCCGCGCCAAAGCTCTGCCCTTGGGCGGTGAAGCTGCCACTGGCAAAGGCCTGGGCCACCCGCTGCACGTACGCCGGGCTGGGGTTGCTGCTGACCAGATGCAAGATCAACTGTCGGCCGATGAAGGGCGGCATATTGGGGTGCTGCATGAGGCTGTCCAACACCTTTTCCAAGGCCTGAGGTGCGGTGCTGCCTGCGGGCACGGCGACACCTGACAGCAGCGTGCGTGCCGCTTCATCATGCAAGCGCGGCAGCGGCACCATCTCACCGCCCAGATAGCGGCAGTTCGCCCCCTTGGGCCAGCATGTCTTGGCCGATTGACCTCCCGCAGGATAGGTCCATCCGGTCAGCGCATAGGCATAGGCCCGGACCTGTTCGTTGTTGTAGCTGGCTTGGCAGGCTCCGCCCTTGAGGCTGCCATCGAGGTTCAGCTCGCAGGTGCCAATGCTGAAGAGCTGCAAGAGCTCACGCCCAAAGTTTTCATTGGGCGCCGCTTTATCGTTATTGACGTTGTTGAGGAACTCGCCCATGACCGGCGAAAGCGTCACTTGACGCAGCACTTCGCGGTAATTGCCAAAAGCCTGATCGAGCAGCTTGTTGTAGTACAGCCTAAAGCCATAGGTGCCATCGACCTCTTGGTTGTTGATCACCAAGATCTGCTGCAAGGCCAGCGCCACCCGCTGACGAAGTTGATCGGGCTGGGTGGTGGCGTTGCGATAAAAGTCCCAAGCCAGAGGCTGAGTTGAGAACCAGTCCCGCCAGCAATTCGGCCCCGCATAAGCGGGCAAGCTGCAAAAGTCTTTGCCCGAGGTGTCGCGGTGGATGGCATCACCTTGGCCCAAGGTGTAGCGCGAGCCGTTGGTGCTCATCTGGCCCTTGACCCAAGCGGCTGCGCTTTGCTGGGTCATGCTGGTGAGCAAGCTCTCGGTAGGGCCGAAGGTGGCTTGCTCGGCCAACCTGAAGGCATCGGCCCGGCTCAAGGACGACGGCGGAACGGGCGGTGGCACGGGCGCGGCGCTTTCACCACCGCCACCGCAGGCCGTTAAGCCCACCAGAACCGCCAGCACCCATCGTCGACCTTGCACACCTTACCCCCGTTGTCACCACAGGCCAGAGGGTATGCGAGAAGCGTCTTTACATAGACGCTAAGCGCGCAATTCCCGTAACGGGCTGTGAGCGATGTGGTGCAATTCAACCATGCAAGCCCCTCATTTCGCCCCTGGCCTCAAAGGCTACCCCTGGACTGCACCCGCCTTGGACCGTGCGCAGATCAGCGCCCAAGGCTGGAACGTGCTGGCAGGCGACCTGCCACTGCCGGTGGCGGTGTTGCACCGCCAAGCCTTGCGGCACAACCTGGGCTGGATGCAAAAGCATGTGGACGATGCCGGCATTGCGCTGGCCCCGCACGGCAAGACCACGCTGTCGCCCGAGCTGTTTGCAGCACAACTGCAGGCCGGGGCCTGGGGCATCACCTTTGCCTCGGTGCATCAATTGGCGCTGGGTCTGCAGCATGGCGTGCGGCAGGCCTTGATCGCCAATCAAGTACTGCAAGCCGCTGACCTGCTACAGCTTCATGGCTTGCGGGCCACCCACCCAGGCTTGCGTGCCCCCTTCTTGCTGGACTCACTGGCACAGCTCCACACCATTGAAGCCACGGCTGCCACCCACCGATTGAGTGAGCCTTTTGAAGTCTTGCTGGAATGGGGCTTGGCGCAGGGCCGCACGGGCTGCCGCAGCGAAGCCGAAGCCCTGGCGGTGGCCCGTGCGGCCAAGGCCAGCCCGGCGGTGCGGCTGGTGGGCTTGTCCACCTACGAAGGCCTGTGGGGCAGTGGGGACTCCGCCGCCGACCAGGCTCTGGTCCACGGGCTGACCGACGCTGTGCACCGCTTGGCTCAGCGCTGTGATGCAGAAGGCCTGTTCGAGCACGATCAGGTGATCATCACCGCCGGTGGCTCGGCCCTGTTCGACCAAGTCTCTGGCGCCCTCACGCCCAAACTCTCTCGCCCGGTGTTGGGCTTGCTGCGTTCAGGCTGCTACCTGACGCATGACGACGGCCACTACCAGCGCCTGGTGCATGTGGCCAACCGCCGCTTGGGCTGTGCTGATGGTGACGGCCTGCGCGCCGCGCTGCGCGTCTGGACCCTGGTGCAATCCGGCCCCGAACCCGGCCTGGTGATCTTGAACGCCGGCAAGCGCGACGCCTCTACCGACATGGGTCTGCCCGTGCCCGTGGCCTGGGCACCCGCTGACGCGCGCACGGCCCAAGCCGCCCCCGCTGGCTGGAGCCTCACCGCCATGAACGACCAACACGCCTACTTGCGCCTGGCCGACGGCGCCCCCACGCTGCAGGTCGGCGACCGCGTCGCCCTGGGCATCTCCCACCCCTGCACCACCTTCGACAAATGGCGCTGGATGCCGGTGGTGGATGAGGGGCTGAATGTGGTGGATGCGATCAGTACCCTGTTCTGAGCACCCCCAAGGGCTGGGGCTTGCCCGTCCCGGCCCCCGACGCTTTCTTGAGAGGGCGAACCGATGCGCATCCCAACGGTCAGAGAACCACCAGCGCCTCACGCACCGCCGTCAACTGCCGCCGGGACACCGGCAACCATTCGTCGGTGGGAGCCAGGTGGACAGCCCAGGATTCGGTGGCGTCGCCTTCTTCTGCGCCGGGCAGCACGCGTTTCTCAAGGGCGCGGATGGCCGCTTTGGCGACCACGGCGCTGCGGTGGATGCGTACCGCCGCGTCACCCAGGCGCTGCTCCAGGTCGACCAAGGCGTCGTCGAGCACATAGGTGTGAGTGAGCGTGCGCAGGGTCACGTACTTCATCTCGGCCTTGAGCGACACCAACTCAGCGATGGGAAGGCGCAAGATGCGGCCCCGGTCGCTGACCACCAAGACCTTGTCGGGCTGCGCTGCGGTAGCTTGGGGCGCCACTAAGCTGCGGCCCAGGCGTTGAGCGACGCGCTGCAAGGCTTCTTGCAGGCGCTGGCGGCGTACAGGCTTGGTGAGGTAGTCGCAAGCGTTCAGCTCAAAGGCATCCAAGGCGTGCTCGGCATGGGCAGTGACAAACACCACCGCCGGTGCCGCGGGGCTGCCTTCGCGCTGGGCTTGTTCGCGCAGGCGCCGGGCCACCTCCAGGCCGTTCAGGCCGGGCATGTGGATGTCCAGCAGCAAAAGATCTACCCCCGAGATGCTCAAGACATGCAGGGCCTCGGGCGCGCTGCCAGCTTCGCCCACCACCTCGACGCCCGCCACACCGCAGTCGGCCAAGAGGCTGCGCAAACGCATGCGCGCCAGGGGCTCGTCATCGACGATCAAGACCCGCAGTCGGGTGGGCTTGGGCTCACTCACGGTCAACTGTCCTTCTTGGATGCTCAGCTGGAGGCTGGTACGCTGATGCTGACACGCCAGCGGCCATCTTCAATCACGCCGCTGCGAAAGTCGGCGTCCAGATCATGCATCAGGCGCAGCCGCTCTTTGACGCTGGCCAGGCCAATGCCATGGCCAGGGCGTGATGGATTTGTCGGCCGGGTGTTGGTGATGGAGATCAGCACCCTGTCGCGGCGGCGCAAGGTGCGCACTTCGATCACGCCGCCCTTGTCGCTGGGCTCCACACCGTGGCGTACGGCGTTTTCAATCAAGGGCTGCAGGGTCAAGGGCGGCAGGCGGGCGGCGGCGGCCTGGGGATCGAGCTGCCAGTCCACCTCCAGGCGGCGGCCAAAGCGCAGTTGCTCAATCGCGATGTAGCGCTGGGTCAAGCTGACCTCGGCGCCCAAGGTGGTGGCTTGGTCCAGGGCGCCTAACGCAGCACGGAAGAGCTCGGCCAAGTCTTCCAGCACTTCTTCGGCGCGTTGCGGGTCGAGTTGCACCAGCGCAATGGCGGTGTTCAGAGTGTTGAACAAAAAGTGCGGGCGGATGCGGGTTTGCAAGTCGGCCAGCCGTGCCGTGGCCACCGTGGGCAGGCGCGCCCGCTCGCGCAGGCGCTCCACCTGGTAAACCGCTGCGGCCATGGCAGCACCCGTCAAACCCACGGCCAGTGGTTGCAGGGCGGTGGGCTGCCACAGGCCCAGCCAATGGGTGAAGCCCATGGCGGACAGGGCAGCGAAGGCGCCTGTCAGACTGACGGCCAACCACTGCAACAGGGGTGCCCAAGTGGCCAACAAGCGGCGCGCACTGCAGGCCAGCACCAACCACATCAAGGTGGCAGGAATGGCCACCAAGGCCGCCGTGGGCAGCGCCAGCAACCACTCGGAGTAGCTGGGTTGCACGAACAGCAGCCCGAGATACACCGTACTGAGCACCAGCATCAAGGCACGGATCAGAGGACCCGTGCCGCACAGAGGCAGCACCGCCGCCTGACGGCCCGCACCCCCTGCCCCAGCGGCCTGCAACACCTGCTGCAGGTCCTCGAACAAGGTGCTGTGCTGAAAGTCTGGGCGCTGGCTCATGCCCTCCATTCTCAGGGAAAGGGCGCGGGGCGCGAGGCCGGTGCGCGTCAAGCACCGGCAAGGTCCCCCCCTACAATGACGGCTTTCCCTCTTGCGGCGCTGGCCCTGTGGTGGCCCGCCCCCTTCTTTGCAGGCGCAACGCCCTGCGCTTCCAGATCGCCTCCCCATGAGCACCAATCAACTCGACAAGAAGTCCCAGGCCTGGTCGGCCCTGTTCTCTGAACCCATGAGCGAGCTGGTCAAGCGCTACACCTCCAGCGTGTTCTTTGACAAGCGCATGTGGCAGGCCGACATCGAAGGCAGCCTGGCCCATGCCGACATGCTGGCGGCACAGGGCATCATCGGTGCGCAAGACTTGGCCGACATCCAGCGCGGCATGGCCCAGATCCGCGCCGAAATCGAGTCGGGTGCGTTTGAGTGGAAGCTGGAGCTGGAAGACGTACACCTCAACATCGAGGCGCGCCTGACCCAGTTGGTGGGCGACCCAGGCAAGCGCCTGCACACCGGCCGCAGCCGAAACGACCAAGTCGCCACCGACGTGCGCCTGTGGCTGCGCAGCGAGATCGACCAGATCGCCCTGCTGCTGGCCGACATGCAGCGCGCCCTGGTGGCCGTGGCAGCCCACAACACCGACACGGTGATGCCTGGCTTCACCCACATGCAGGTGGCTCAGCCGGTGAGCTTTGCCCACCACCTGCTGGCCTATGTGGAAATGTTCGCCCGCGATGCCGAGCGCCTGGCCGACTTGCGCAAGCGGGTCAACCGCCTGCCCTTGGGCTCGGCCGCGCTGGCCGGCACCAGCTACCCACTGGACCGCGAACGGGTGGCGCGCACCCTGGGCTTTGAAGCCGTGAGCCAGAACAGCTTGGACGCCGTGAGTGACCGCGACTTTGCGATCGAGTTCACCAGCTTCAGCACGCTGGTGATGATCCACGTCTCGCGCCTGGCCGAAGAGATCGTGATTTGGATGAGCCAGAACTTCGGCTTCATCAACCTGAGCGACCGCTACTGCACCGGCTCCTCCATCATGCCGCAGAAGCGCAACCCCGATGTGGCCGAACTGGCCCGTGGCAAGAGTGGCCGCGTGGTGGGCCATTTGATGGGCCTGATCACCCTGATGAAGGGCCAGCCCCTGGCCTACAACAAAGACAACCAAGAAGACAAAGAGCCGCTGTTCGACACCGTGGACACGGTCAAGGACACGCTGCGCATCATGGCCGAGATGATTGGCGGCGAAGTGGCAGCCGATGGCTCGCGCAGCGGTGGCCTGACGGTGAAGGCCGAGGCCATGGAAGCGGCTGCGCTGCGCGGCTATGCCACGGCCACTGATCTGGCCGACTACTTGGTGAAGAAGGGCCTGCCCTTCCGCGACGCCCACGAGGTGGTGGCCCATGCGGTGAAGGAGGGCCTGAAGCTGGGGGTGGACTTATCCGACCTGCCGCTGGCCACCTTGCAAGGCTTTGACGCCCGCATTGAGCAAGACGTGTTTGAGGTGCTGTCACTGCGCGGCTCGCTCAATGCCCGCAATGTGCTGGGGGGCACCGCGCCCGCACAGGCTCAGGCGCAGATTGAGCGGCACCTGAAGCGCTTGGTTTGAGCGCTCCCTAACCAAAATAAAAAAGGCGCTCGTCGTGAGCGCCTTTTCTGTAGCCCTCCACCGCGCGGCGGAGGAGCGGCGACTCAATCGTCGAACTTGACTTCGCTGGCGTTCACCACCGTGCCGTCGCTAGAGATGCGGCCCTTGACCTCCACCTTGGCGCCCACCTTCAGGTCGGCCGCCGTACCATCCTTGAAGCTGGCCTGAGCGTAGTTGACTTTCTGCAGGCCCGCCTTCACCACAAAGGTCTTGGCCACGGTGTCCACGCTCTGCACGGTGCTCTTGATTTCGTACTCTTTGCTGGAGTCGTCGCCGCCGCCATCGTCGTCATCTCCGCCAGACGATTCGCGTTTCTTGACCTCGACCTTGGTGGCTTGCAACACACCGCCACTCATCTTGCCCTCGGCCTCTACCCGCACCCCAGCCGCCAACACCGAGCCCGCTGGGCTGAGTGCCGCCGAGCTGGCATTGACGGTGATGCCGTTGAGGCTGAAGCTGGCATTGCTGCTGTAGCTGGCAATCACGCCTTCAACCTCGACTTCAACGCCCTCACCGGGCTTGGGGCGGTCGCTGTCGCTGCTGGTAACCACCCAGTAGCCATTGCCATCGGTGCTGGTGCCTACCTTCACGCGCAGCAACACACCATCGGCCAAGCCCGCCGGTGCTGCACCAGCAGCATAGGTGAAGGTGGCGGCACCGATGCGGAAGGTGCGCTGTGTCGTGTTGTTCGCACTCACCACCCCACGCACCTTGTAAGCCGAGGCGCTGCTCTTGGGCTCAACCCGGCTGGCGATGTAGGTGCCAGTCACCGGGTCATACACGGCATAGACCTCCAGCAATGAGCCCAGGGTGATGCCGTTGTGCCCGCCAACCAAGCGGTCATCAAACACGGTCGAGGTCGTGACTTTGACCGCCTGACCCAAGACGGTCAGATCGCCCGTGGTGATGACGCTGGCGCTCACGGGGCCCACGATCTCGCTGTTGACCACCACACTGTTGGCCACCCCCGTGCCCAAGGTTCGGTCGAGGTTCTTGCCGTCGATGGTCACCACCATGCCCAGACGCAGATCGGCGCTGCTCAGGCTCTGGTTGTCATCGTTGCGCACCGTGGCTGCGCTGTCGTCGTAACGCACGCCGCCCACGATGATGGAGCCAAAGCCGCTGATGGGGCCGTTGGCAAAAGCGGGGGGCTCTTTGCCCGTACCACCCGTTTCAACGCCACCTCCGCCACAACCCGACAAACAAGCAGCAGCCAGCCCGAGGGACAGCGCCCATGGGAAAGCAGAATTCATTCGAGAACGCATTTGACTAAATGTCAAGCCCCGGGAGATCATTCACACGTTTTGTGAAGAGCTTGGGGTGTGAGGCGTGCCATTTTTTCAGGGCCTCGATGGGGGTCTG
Source organism: Ideonella sp. (assembly GCF_044358605.1). Taxonomy (GTDB): domain Bacteria; phylum Pseudomonadota; class Gammaproteobacteria; order Burkholderiales; family Burkholderiaceae_C; genus Ideonella. The sequence continues at coordinate 38 of NZ_JBIKNQ010000019.1, read as the reverse complement.
GTGGTTGAGGGCGCGTTGAGGAATTCGATGGTTGTAGG